>MGUG01000041.1 GCA_001799845.1 Elusimicrobia bacterium GWC2_64_44
CTGAGCGCCTCGCCGGTGAGGGTCTTCACGATGCCCTCCACCTCGCCGTTGCCCAGCTTGGTCTTGGTCTGGCCCTCGAACTGCGGCTGCGGGATCTTGACGCTCACCACTACGGTGAGACCTTCGCGGACGTCGTCGCCGGTGACGTTATATTCCTTGTCCTTGAGCAGGTCGTACTTCTTTATGTAATCGTTGATGACGCGGGTCAGCGAAGAGCGGAAGCCGGTCACGTGCGTGCCGCCCTCTATGGTCTTGATGTTGTTGACGAACGAGAACATGGTCTCGCTGTAGTCGGTGTTGTACTGGATGGCCAGGTCCAGCATCACGTCGCCTTCGGACTTGGTCACGAAGATCGGGTCCTCGTTGATGACCTGTTTGTTGGTGTTGAGGAACTTCACGAACTGCTTGATGCCGCCCTCGAAGAAGAAGGTGTGCTTCTTGCCTTCCTCGCGCTCGTCTATGATGTTGATGCGGCAGCCCGGGTTCAGGAACGCCAGCTCGCGCAGGCGGTTGGAGATGGTATCGTAGGAGAAGACGCAGTCGCCGAAGATCTCCGGGTCGGGGTGGAACAGCACCGTGGTGCCGTGGCCGTCGGTGGTGCCGACCGCCTTCACGTCGTACTGCGGCTTGCCGCGCTTGTATTCCTGCTTGTAGACCTTGCCGTCGCGGGAGTTGACGGTGACCTCGAGCAGGTCGGAGAGGGCGTTGACGCAGCTGACGCCCACGCCGTGGAGGCCGCCGGACACCTTGTAGGCGCCCGCCTCGAACTTGCCGCCGGCGTGCAGCACGGTCATGACCACTTCCAGCGCGCTCTTGCCCTTGAGCTTCGGGTCCTTCACGTCCTTCATCGGGTCCACGGGGATGCCGCGGCCGTTGTCGCTGACGGAGCAGATATTGCCCTCTTTAATGAGGACCTCTATCTTGTCGCAGCCGCCGGCGAGGATCTCGTCGATGGCATTGTCCACCACTTCGTAGACCAGGTGGTGCATGCCCTGTATGCCGGTGGAGCCGATGTACATGGCGGGGCGTTTGCGCACCGCCTCAAGGCCTTCCATTACCTGTATCTTAGAGGAATCGTAACCGCCCTCTTTGGGGCTCGCTGTCTTGGTCATGGCTGTCTAACTCCTGTTTTTTATATCTTCGTGGCGGGCCGGATGGCCGTGATCCACGGTCTTTTGAAATACTTGTTAAGTCCCTTCACCAGCACCGAACTGCGCAGGGAAAGTTCGCTCGCGGCCACGGCGGAGGTCGGCTTCACCAGGATCACGTCCCGGTCCACGCCCAGCAGCACGCAGTGCTCGCCCAGGCGGCCCATCTCCTTCTTCCAGACCGCGTCCAGGATGGCCAGCCGGTCCAGGCCTGACACTCCCAGCGTTTTCCACGACGAGCAGATGTCTCCCGCCTTGTTCCAGTTGGAACTCTTGCGCTTGAGGAACATTACTGGGTCCGCAGCGGCATCACTATATAGGTCTGCTCTTCGCGGCCCTTGAGCCGCAGCAGCGCCGGGGTGGCCGGCGAGGTGAACTCGGCGATGATCTCGCCCTCGCCCGCGGCCTTCAGGATGTCCATGATGAACTTCGGGTTGAAGCTGATCTGGAAGTCCTTGCCCTTATAATCGATCTCCACCTCGTCCTCGAAGTCCATGCTCTGGGAGGCGGAATTAACCACCAGCGCGTCCTTCTTGAAGGTGTACTTCACGGCGCCGGAGCGCTCGTTGGAGCAGATGGCGGCGCGCTTGGTGACGGCCATCAGCTTCTCCGCGTTGATCGGGATCTCCATCTCGTGGCTCTTGGGGATTATCTGCTCGTAGGCGGGGAAGTTCCCCTCCACGAGGCGGGAGATGAACACGGTCTTGCCCAGCCGGAAGCCGATCTGGTTGGAGGACAGCCCCACGGTCACTTCGTCCGCGTCCTTGACGCCGGTGCCCTTGATGAAGCGGGCCAGCTCGCCGAGGATCTTCGAGGGCACTATGACCTTGAAATCTTTCTTCGCCTTGACCTTCTTGGTGGAGGCGATGGCGAGGCGGCGGCCGTCGGTGGCCACCAGCGAGAAGGCGTCCTTCTCGAACTTCCACAGCAGGCCGTTGAGGAAGTGCCTGTCGTCCTCGGTGGAGGCGGAGAAGATGGTGCTGGCTATCATCTCGGCCAGGAGCTTGGCGGGCACCTTGAAGGAGTTGCTCTCGTCGAGGTCCGGGATGACGGGGTAATCGTTCTTGGGGGCGCCGCCCAGTTTGAAGCGGGACTTGCCGCTCAGGATGGAGATGCGGTTGCTCTCGTCCACCGCGATGTTCACCGGGGAGTCCTCGCCCAGGTTCTGCACTATCTCCATGAATTTCTTTATCGGGACGGTGATGCTGCCTTCCCCTTTTATTTCCACGGGGATATAGTGCTTGATCGCCATCTCCAGGTCCGTGAAGACGACCTTCACGCCCTTGTCCTCGGTCTCCATCAGGAAGTTCTGGAGTATCGGTATGGTGCCGGTCTTGGCGGAGACTCCGGCCTGTATGGTCTGGATGCCTTTGATCAGGATTTCACGGTTACTGTTTATTTTCATCACACTCATCCTCTATATAAGACTGCTGTTGATAGTGTCGAAGCTGTTCAAATCATTGGGAAAAGTTATCAACAGTCCGTCCCGATTTACCGACAATGCCTACAAAAAAATAACTTCTCTACAACTTCCCGACTTTTTACGCCTGGTTATTAACAGCCTTTATCTTGGCTATTATCTGGTTCAGGGCCTCGTTAAAATAGGGGTCGGTTACCACCATGTGGCTGATCTTGCCCTTGGCGTGCAGCACGGTGGCGTGCTCTTTGCCGAAGGCGCTGCCGATATCTTTCAGGACCATGTCCGTCATCTCGCAGGCCAGGTACATGGCCACCTGGCGCGGGAAGGCGATGTTGTCGGTGCGCTTCTTGGAGTTGAAGTCCCGCATCTCCACGTTGTATTTCTCGGCCACCACGCGCTTGATGAGCTCTATCGGGATCTTCTTTTCCTCGTGGTCCAGCGGGTTGGTGTAGTCCTTGATGATGTCCTTGACCGTGTCTATGGTCGGGGGCATCTTCATGGAGGAGCAGAAGTTGCCCACGGTGATGAGGCAGCCTTCCAGCTCGCGGATGTTCTTCTTGACGTTCTCGGCTATGTAGGTGATGACGTCGTCGGGGATGCCGTAGCTGTGCTGGTCGCGCTTCTGGCGCAGGATGGCTACGCGCGTCTCGAAATCGGGCAGGGTGATCTCTACCCGCAGCCCGGCCAGGAAGCGGGAGATGATGCGGTCGTCCATGGCCAGCTCGCGCGGCGGCCGGTCGGAGGTCAGCACTATCTGCTTCTTGGACTGGAACAGCGAGTCGAAGGTGTAGAAGAATTCCTCCTGGCTGCGCTCCTTGTCGAGCAGGAACTGGATGTCGTCCAAGAGCAGGCAGTCGAGGTTCCGGTACTTCTTGCGGAAGGCGTCCGCGCCGTCGGCCTTGCCGCGCACCGCGTCGATGTACTCGTTGACGAAGTTCTCGCTGGCGGTGTAGAGAATGCGCGCGGCCGGGTTGGCCTTCAGGATGCCGTGGGCGATGGCGTGCAGCAGATGCGTCTTGCCCAGGCCGGGCGGGCTGTAGATGAAGAAAGGGTTGCTCTGCCCGGGAGCCTTGGCTACGTTCTCGGCCGAAGCTACCGCGAAGCGGTTGGAGGTGCCGGTGATGAAAGAATCGAAAGTGTAATTAGGGTTGAAGGAATAATAATTAGCGGGCAGGGCCGCGGAAGCGGGCGCCGCCTTGGACTGCGGCAGCGGCTCTACCGGGGAGACGGGCATGGAGTAGCTTATCTTGAGCTGGCGCCCGGTGAATTCGGCCAGCAGCTGTACGATCTTGTCTTCGTAGCGCCGCTTGACGGTGTCGTAGTAAATGGCGTCCGGCACTTCCAGCTTAAGAGTGTCACCCTCGATCAAAATAGCCTTGACAGGGCGTATCCAGAGGTCTATATCGTTGCTGCCCACTTCAGTGGCCAGTTTTCGCAGTACTTCCTGCCAGATTTCCTTGATATCGGTTAAGTTATCCACAAGTTATCCACAACTGTTAATAGATTTTTGTCGCACCCTAAAAACGCTTATTTTATATGCCTTTATTGTGTTAATAACTTTTCCAATAAGCGTCGGTCCGGGGTGTTTTACGGGAAAAAAGGTTTCAAAAAGATGAACAAAACGGGCCCAAAAACGTTCAGTATAGCGGCTTTTCTATAGGATATCTATATATTATATATTTTATAAAGCCAAGTCAAATAAAAAAAGCGCCACCCGGGGCGCTTTTTTCATAGTGCGGCGGCGCTTAGCCGTGCACCCCTATCTTGACCTTGCGGAAGCGCGCGGGGCTGGAGCCGTGGCACATCATGGCCCGCTGCCCCGGCTGGCCCTTGCCGCAGTTGGCTACTCCCCACAGGCGCCACTCGGCTGGCCCCGCAATGGCGTCGCAGGAGCCCCAGAACTCGGGGGTAATGCCCTGGTAGGTGGGATTCTTTACCATGCGGCCCTTTTTGCCGTTCTTGATGAGCCAGCCTATCTCGCAGCCGAACTGGAAGTTCAGGCGCTTCTGGTCTATGCTCCAGGACACGTTGTTCTCCATCATCACGCCGTCCTTGATCCCCGCCACCAGCTCGGCCGTGGAGGAAGAGCCGGGCATCAGGCTCAGGTTGCAGATGCGGGTGATCGGGATATTGGAGTAACCGTCGGCGCGGCTGCAGCCCCAGCTGCGTTTCTGGCCGATGCGGCCGCAGAACTCGCGGTTGGTCATGTAGCCGGAGAGGACGCCCTCCTTCACGATGTGCCAGCGCTGCGCCTTCACGCCGTCGTCGTCGTAGCCGGCGGTGGCCAGGCCGCCTGGCAGCGTGGCGTCGGCCACTATGTTGACGATAGGGGAGCCGTAGCGGAACTTGCCCAGCTTCTCGGTGGTGGCGAAGCTCGAGCCCGCGTAGGATTCCTCGTAGCCGAGCACGCGGTCGAGCTCGCTGGCGTGGCCCACGCTCTCGTGGATCTGCAGCGCCATCTGGTTGCCGGAAATGATCAGGTCCCTGGTGCCGGCCGGGCAGACGGGGGCGGAGAGCAGCGCTGCCGCCTCCTCGCCAACGCGCTGCGCGTGGTCCTCGAGGTTCATGGCCTCGATGATCTCCCAGCCGCCCGAGAGGGTCTGGCCGCCGTGCGAGCACGGGTAGCCGCGCAGCTGCGACTGGCCGTTCTCCACCGCGGTGGCGGTCATGCTGGCGCCGGAGTGCAGCAGCACCTGCTCAATGCGCGAGCCCTCGGTGGTCATGTGCCACTGGTGTTCGCGGAAGAAGTTCATCTCCGAAGAGGTCACGCGGACCTTCTTGCTCTTGCGCATCAGGGCGTCGGCGCGGGACAGGATGGCGAGCTTATCCTCGACGGGGACCAGGAACGGGTCCTTCAGGAAGGGGGTCTGCCAGATGTCGGTATAGGCCGGCTCGGGGGCCAGGCGCACCGGCACGGCCATCAGCAGACGGCTGGCCTTGGCGATGGCTATGGCCTTCAGCGCCGTGTCCGCGACCCCGCGCTCGGTCATCACGCTGCCCGAGGCGAAGCCCCAGGCGCCCTTGTAGAGCACGCGCACGCCGTAGCCCAGCGTGGTCTGGTCGTCGAGGCCGCCCAGTTCGCCGTTTTTCATGGCCACGGTCTGAGTGCGGGCTTCCACTATGCGGATATCGCCGAAGTCGGCGCCGTGCTTGCCGGCTATCTCTATGGCTTTCGAGGCTAGTTTGAACATGGTCTTTTTCCTTTAGAACTTCGTCGACGAGGAGAAGTTGAAGTTGTCCAGCCGCATCGGGGGGCAGGACATCAGGCCCCAGCCGCCCACCGGCACGGCGTCGCCGCCCACGGCGGAGAGGTTTTTGAACGCCTCCACCATGTTCTGCGTGAAGCGGAAATTCTTCACCGGGTGCGTTACCCGGCCGTTCTCTATCATGAAGGTGCCGTTGCGCGTCATGCCCGTCATCTCCACGGTCTGCGCCTTGAGCAGGTTGGTGTAGTGGAACTGCGTCACCAGCACGCCGCGCTCGGTGCCCTTTATAAGGTCCGCCAGGGTGCCGCGGCCGGGCTTTACGGAGAGGTTGAGGGGTATGGGGCCCATATAGCTGGGCTGGGGCAGCGCGTGGCCCGTGGAGGCGGTTTTACACTTCTTCGCGGTCTTGCGGTCGTGCACGGGGCTTTTCAGCACGCCTCCCTCTATCAGCGTCACGCGCGAGCGCGGCTGGCCCTCGAAGTCGAAGGGCAGGCCCGGGGCGCCGCCGTCGAGCGCGTTGTCCTCTATGGTCAGCAGCGGGCTCAGCACCTGCTTGCCCAGTTTGCCGCAGGCGAAACTGCGCCCGTCGGCGTAGAGCTGTCCGCCGAAGCCGTAGACGCAGAGGTAGGCCAGCAGGTCGGAGGCGGCCTGCGGCTCCAGCACCACGGTGTAGCGGCCCGGCTTGGCTTCTTTGGGGTTGCGGCTGGCGGCGGCCTTCCGGCGCGCGGTCTCGTTGAGCTCGGCGAAAGGGATGTCGTCCGCGTCGAAGGCGGTGCGCTCGGCCCAGCCGAAACCGTCGCGGTCGCGCACGGTAACGCTGTAGGCGGCGCTGCTGTCGCGGTAGCGGGCCAGCAGCCCCAGGCTGTTGGCCACGATCAGTTCCGTCGAACCGTTCTCGACGGTGCCGCAGGCCACCTGGCCGGCCCTTTTGCAGGCCCGGGCCAGCTCGCCCGCGCGCTCGGCGCGCCAGGCCGGCTCCAGCGCGGCCGTTTCCTTGAAATAGAGGTTCTGCCCGGCCGGCAGCGGCCTGGTCTTGGGCAGCGGCAGCAGGGCCGGGTCCTTCTTCTGTTTTTTCAGGATCTCCAGGCCGGAGCACAGGGCCTTCTTCAGCGCCTCGTCCGAGTCCTGGTTGAAGCTGACCTTGGCCGAGCGGCCGTCGTCGAGCAGGCGCACCGAGTAGTTCACGGCGTTCGAAGCCACGTTCTGCGAGATCACGTTGTCGGCGAAGCGCGTCAGCGCCCAGTCTTTGTGGTCCACCAGGACCTCGCACTGCACCCGCCCCGCCAGTTTGAAGATCTTTTTAAGCACGGTCTCGATATTTTTCATAAGTATTTTTCCATCGTCCTTCTCGCGGCGGCCTTGTCTCCCGGCCCGCCCGCGTGCCATCGTTTGAAAGCGCCGAAAAAGTCCAGCGCGCCGCTCCTGAACGCGCCCGGCGAGAGCTCCGAGAATAACAGGAAGAGCGCCTCGCTGCCCGGCGGCGGCGCGGCCGGGTCGGCTGAAAATTCCCGCAGCAGCGCCTGCGTATATTTAAGCATTTCTTCGGACGACATTGTCGCGTGGCGCCAGCCCTCCCCCGAGAGCTCCAGGCCGCCCTGCGCCAGCGCCGGGATGCCGGGGCTCCGCACCTGGAACGGCGAGAAGTAGACCGTGTCGAACCCGGAGGTCTTCGCGAAGGCCAGCGTTTCGGCCAGCGTGGCGCGGGTCTCGCCGGGGTAGCCGGTCACGAAGTTGCCGTGGACGCCCAGGCCGGCCGCGCGGGCGGCCGCTACGCCTTCGCGCAGCTCCGCCGTGGTGCAGCCTTTGTCCATTCTTCTCAGGATCTCGTCGGAGCCGGACTCCGCCCCGATGAACACCCACAGGCAGCCGGCGCGCCGCATGGCCTCCGCCAGGCCGGGGGTCAGCAGGCCGTCGGCGCGCGCGAAGCAGGTCCAAGAGAAGTCCCCGTCGGCGGCCAGGCCGCGGCAGAGCTCCAGCGCGCGGGCCGGGTCGCAGGTGAGATCGGAATCGGTAAAGCGGAAGCGGCGTATGCCCCAGCGGTCCCGGTTCGCGCGCAGCTCGGCCAGCACCGAGGCGGCGCTGCGGGCGGCGTAAGGGGCGCTGTAGGAGCAGAAACCGCAGCGGCGCCGGCAGCCGCGCGAGCCCTGCACCGCCACGCCGGACGGCGGCGCCGGGTACAGGCCCCAGTCGGGCCGCGGCTGCGCTTCCATGGGGGCGGCGGCGCGCGGCCTGCCCGGCGCGTCTGCGCCTGGCAGGATCACCCCCGGCACCAGCCCCGGGTCCGTGCCCGCTTTCAGCGCCGCCAGGAGTTCCGGCAGGGTCTCTTCTCCGGGACCGGCCACGGTATAGCAGCCGGGCGGCCGCAGCGCCGGGCGCCACTCGGCGCCGGGCCCTCCTACGACGAGGTGCGTTCCGGGGGAGAGCTTCTTTACCAGGTCCGTTATCTCCCGCGCGGTCTCCGGCCTGAAGGTATGGGTGGTGGAGATACCGGCGGCGAAGGGTTTATTCTCCAGCTCGGCGACCAGCCTGGCCTTTTCTTTTTCGGAGGAGAAAAAATTATACAGCGGCACGGCGCGCAGGCCGGCGGCGTTCGCGGCCGTGGCCAGCAGGGTCAGGCCCAGCGGCGGCGCGGCGGAGAACTTGCCCAGAGGCAGCGCCGGCGGCGCGAGCAGGGGCTCGAGGAAATAGGAATTTACGGGGGAATAGAATGGATGAGTTTCTTCCTGCGAGAGCAGGAGGAGGTCCGTCTTCATGGTCGGGGGCCGCGGTTAAACGGCCGGGGTTTCAGGCGGCAGGGCCGGGTTTTCGTGGTGCCGGTCCCGGCGCCGCTGCTGCTTTTTCTGGTCTCCCGCAGGTGACGCCGCCTGAGGCGCGTGGAAAAGCGGCGGCAGGGTTTCTTTGGACTCCATCCACTTCAGCAGGGATTCCTCCCCGGTGACGGCGTAGGTCTCCGGAGTGGCGGTGACGGCCAGCTTGTGCTTCTTGGCGCGCTCGGCCAGGGCCTCGGCGCTCTTGCCGCGCGAGAAGCCGGGCGTGTCGAAGACGCGCAGGTTCTGCTGGGTGAGGCCTATCAGGTAGAATGAGCCGTCCTGGTTGGCGCCGAGCGCTACCGCCTTGTCGCTGACGGCCTCGAAGGCCTGGCCCAGCCAGTCCGTCTTCAGCTCGGGTGAGAGGTGGTTGATCAGCACGGCTTTCTTGGCGCCGGTGAAGAAGGCGAGGCGGAAGGCGTCCTGCAGCCGGTCTTCGTAGGCGTGGTTCTTTACTTCGAGGAAGCCCGGGTCCTCGGGGTCCAGCCAGGTCAGGTCGGGATGGCGGTTGGTCTTGGCGTAGGAAAGGATCAGGATGGCCTCGCCGAAATTCTTGGCCAGCTTGTAGGCGGCGGAGAGCAGGTCGCTGTTGACGTGCGCCGCCCTCTCGGGGCCGAAGGCGGTCTTCAGTTCCTGGTTTATCTTGTCTGCCTCGGGCGGGTCCACGAGGAGGATGATAGCGTTATCTCTTTTTTGTCCCATAGTTGCGGCGCTTTGCTCGGATAATAGAAGTATATTATACTAAATGTGGCATTTAGCTATGGCGCAAGAGAATAAACCTGTTATCATTTACGGCGGCAGTTTCGATCCGCCGCACCGCGGCCACGCGGCCCTGGCGGCCGCCGCCCTGCGCCAGCTGCGCCCCGCGGCCCTGTACCTGGTGCCCGGCTTCCGCACCCCTTTCAAGGATTACCGGCCCGTCCCCTTCGCCGACAGGGCGGCCATGCTGAAGGCGGCGCTCTCCGGCGCGGGGCTCGGCGGCAGGAGCGAAATAAAAATAAGTTCCTTCGAGGCCGGCCTGCGGCGGGTGGTCTACACCTGGGAGACGGTGGCCCATTTTCGCGCGCTGCATCCGGGCGCGCCGCTCTATTTCCTGATGGGCTCCGACTGCCTGGCCGGTTTTTCCGGCTGGCGCCGCCCCGGGTATATCCTCAAGAACGCCAGGCTGCTGGTGGGGCTGCGCCCCGGGTTCTCCATCGGCCGGGGCGGCGCTACCTTCACGGCGCTGGCCGGCCGCTTCCCCGAGGCCGACTCCACCGCCCTGCGCGCCGAGCTTTTCCTGGGCCGGCGGCCCGCCCGCCTCCAGCCAGGAGTGCTGGAGGTCATCGGGAAACGGAAACTCTATCTGGCCCGAGAGAGGGCCCTGCTGCAGGGTGAGCTGACGCCGCGCCGTTACGCGCATTCGCTGAGCGTGGCCGCGCTGGCCCTGCGGCTGGCGCCCGCCGCCGGCGTGCCGCAGCAGAAGGCCGCGGCGGCCGCGCTGCTGCACGACTGCGCGCGCGACCTCCCCACGGCCGGGCAGCTGCGCCTGGCCCCGAAGCGGTTGGCCGCCTCCCTGCGCTCGGCGCCGGTGCTCCTGCACGCCTGGGCCGGGGCCGCACTGGCTAAAAAGAAATACGGCGTGACCGACCCGGAGATATTGGAGGCGATAGAGCTGCACATCACCGGCGCGCCCGGCATGGGGCCGCTGGCCCGGCTGGTCTACCTGGCCGACGTGGCTAACGAGGGGCGGAACTTCCCCGAGGCGGGGCTGATAAGGAAGCTGGCCAACGCCGATTTCCAGGCGGCCTTCAAGGCGGCCAATTATGTTAAACTTGTCTATGCGTTCGCCGGCGGGGGCTGGGTGCACCCGCTGAGCGTCGGATTATGGAACAGCCTACAGGAAAAAAAGCTCAGCTGATCCTCGCCGCCTGCCTGGCGCTCGGCACGGCCGTCGCCGCCTGGCAGCATCTTTCCCCGGCCTCCGATCTCCTAGTACGCGGCCGCGACGTCTCGGTGGCCCTTTTGGGAGAGCGCTCTTCGGCGCTGCTGGTCTACCATCCTTTTTCGGGCACGGTCAACGCTTTCTCCCTTAACCATCCCAAGCCCCGCAAGGGCGTTTCGCTCTGGCAGCGCGCCTCGGACCTGGCGCTCGCTGCCGGCGGCGTGCAGCCCGGCGAGAGCGTCTTCTACATAGCCCTCTCTTCCGCGCCCGACCTCGAGGCGCTGTGGGCGCCGCTGGACGGCTGGCGCGCCGACCCGCGGCAGCTCTGGCACGCGGCGGCCTGGGCCCGCGCCCTGCGCCGGGACGGAACCACCAACCTCTCCGGCTTCGAGCTGTTCACGCTGTTCTCCGAACTCTCCGGGCTGGGCAAGAGCGATTTTATCCTGACCGAGGCGGCCCGCCGCGCCCCCGCGCAGGAGGAGGTAGAGGCGGCCCCGCCCGCCCCGCTGGTGGAGGTGTTCAACGCCTCCGGCCGGGCCGGCCTGGCCTCTCGGACGGCCAAGCGCCTGCGCGCGCTGGGCTTCGACGTGATCACAGAGGGCACGCTGCCGCTGCAGCGGTCCACGCGCATACTGGGTTTTTCCAGGGATACCGCCGCGGCCCTGCGGCTGCGGGAGGCCCTGGGGCTGGAAGAACTGGAGATCCGGGTGAAGCCCGCGCAGAAGAGCGTGGCCGGCGCCGCGGTGGTGCTGGGGCAGGATTTTGAGTCCGGGAAACCGGGCAAGTAAACAGATCGGGAGGCAAAATGGATATTGTCAGCATTCTCAAGGCCGCTGTGGCCGCGGGCGCGAGCGACCTGCACATCTCCGTGGGCAAGCCGCCGCTGATGCGCAAGAGCGGCGAGGTCATCCCCGTGATAGACGGCCAGCCCCCGCTGAGCTCCGAGCAGACCAAGACGCTGATCTACTCCGCCCTTTCCGACGAGCAGCGCGCCAAGTTCGAGAAGGACTGGGAGCTGGACTGCTCCTTCGCCGTGACCGGCGTGTCCCGCTTCCGCCTGAACGTCCTGGCGGCCCGCAACGGCGTGGAAGCCGTCATGCGCGTCATCCCCTCCCTGATCCCCACGCCCGAGCAGCTGGGCCTGCCGCCGACCATCACGCAGTTCGCGGACCTGCCCAAGGGCATGGTGCTGGTCACCGGCCCCACCGGCTCCGGCAAATCCACCACGCTCGCCGCGTTGATCAACCAGATCAACATCAAGAAGAAGAAGCACATCCTCACCGTAGAGGACCCTATAGAGTTCACCTACGAGGCCCAGTCCTGCGTGGTGCGCCAGCGCGAGATAGGGCAGCACACCCGCTCCTTCAACAACGCCCTGCGCGGCGCCCTGCGCCAGGACCCGAACGTCATCCTGGTTGGTGAAATGCGCGACCTGGAGACCATCCAGCTGACCATCACCGCGGCCGAGACGGGCCACCTGACCTTCGCCACGCTGCACACGCAGGACGCGCCGTCCACCGTGGACCGCATCATCGACGTGTTCCCCCCGCACCAGCAGACGCAGGTGCGCGTGCAGCTGGCCGCCTCGCTGCAGGGCGTGGTGTCGCAGATCCTGCTGCCGCGCAAGGACGGCCATGGCCGCGTGGCCGCGCGCGAGATCATGGTGATGACTCCGGCCATCTCCAACCTGATCCGCGAGGGCAAGACGCACATGATCTACAGCGCTATCGAGACCGGCGCCAAGTTCGGCATGATGCCGATGGACCGCGCGATGGCGATGCTCGTGAAGCAGAATATCGTAGCTATGGAAGTGGCGCTCGCCAAGGCGCACGACCAGGAAGGCTTCAAGAAACTCGTAGCGGGTTGAGGGAGGGCGCCATGTCCGATATAGAAAAACTCAAGGAAATACCGCTGTTCAAAGGGCTCTCCGACTCGATGCTGGAGGAGTTCTCCTCCTACTTCAAGCAGACCTCCTGCGCGGCGGGCGACGTGATCTTCAAGGAGAGGAGCGAAGGCGACTCCCTCTACATCATCGTCTCCGGCGAGGTGGTCATAGAGAAGGCCCTGGACGCCGAGGGCGCCGCCTTCAAGACGCTGGCCATCCTCGGCGGCGGCGAGTTCTTCGGCGAGATGGCCGTGATAGAAGGCCAGCCGCGCTTCGCCCAGGCCCGGGCGGCCAAGGACACGGCGGTCTACGAAGTGAACCGCGCGCAGTTCTTCTCCTTCATCAAGGAGCACCCGGGGACGGGCATCAGCCTCTTCAGCCAGATCATGCGCGTCACGATGCGCCGCCTGCAGCACACCTCGAGCGAGCTGACCATGCTCTTCGACCTGAGCCGCATGCTCACGCAGCAGCACAAGTCCCCGGCCGACTTCTTTGCAGGTGCCATCAACGAGGCCCGCATCTACCTGGAAGGCAACTGGAACGTGAAGGCCTACGTCTGGAACATGTTCAACGAGGAGTACGAGGAGATCTACTCCTGGGACGCCTTCCCCCGGCAGGGCGAGCCGCGCCCGCTGCCCGCCCGGCCCGAGCCCGGCTGGCAGGGCGACAGCGCCTATACCATGCTCTGCGCCGCCGACGGCAAGCCCCGGGCCTGCGCCGTCTTCGAGACCGACAAGCCCCTGACGGCGGTGGAGAAGAACAGCATGGCTACCATATTTAATACAATATCCTCCATCGCCGGCTCCGCCATGGTGAACATAGAGCACCAGGCCGAGGCCGCGATGATGGCGAGGATGAGGCAGAGCAAGAACACCATATGACCAACCCTAAAAGCAGCTTCAAGCAGATAGCGATAGCGGCCGCGCGCGCCGGCGACTCCAAGAAGGCGAGCCCCGTGACGGTCTTCGACCTGGCCGGGACCTCCCCGCTGGCCGACTACGCCGTGCTGATGGTCGTGGAGTCCGCGCCCCAGCTCGACGCCGTCGAGGAAGAGGTGCTGGTGCGGCTAAAGCAGGACGGGGTCTACTGCCTGCACAAGGACGGCATGCGCTCCCGCAACTGGAAGGTGCTGGACTACGGCGGCACGCTGGTGCACGTCTACGACCAGAAGGCCTCGGAGTTCTACGCGATAGACAAGATCTACGACAAGTGCAAGCAGGTGCCGTGGGAGGACAAGCCCGCCGCCGCGCCGGCCCCGAAGGCCGCCGAGGCCGTGAAAGAGGCCCCGAAGCCCGCCGCCCAAAAGGCCGCGGTGAAAAAAGCTCCTGTGAAAAAAGTCGCGGTTAAAAAAGCCCCGGCGAAGAAGGCTCCGGCCAAAAAAGTCCCCGCGAAAAAAGCGAAGCCCGCCGCCAAAAAGGCGGCCGTGAAAAAGGCCAAGCCCGGCAAGAAAGCCGCGCCTAAGAAAGCCGCTAAAAAGACCGCTAAAAAGAAGTAGTCCGCTCCAGCGCCGGCCCAGCCTTCAGGCGGGCCGGCGCTTTTATTTCCCCCTACCGGCAGACAGGTGGCACAAATGAAGATCTCAACGCTGGAAACAGAACTCAAGGACCGCGCCAAGGCGGCCTTCTCCCTCGACGACGCCGGGATGGCCGGCTTCTCCCTGTCCGCCCCGCCGCCCCACGTCAAAGCCGACGCCTGCATAGCCTGGCCCATCTCCAGCGCGAAGCTCCTGAAGAAGGCCCCGCTGCAGATCGCCGGGGAGCTGAAGGACGCGCTGGGTGAGGAGTTCGGCGCGCAGACAGTGCCGCCCGGCTTCGTGAACCTCAATTTTACCTCCGCTTTCCTTTTTGCCGCGCTTAAGGAGCTGGAAAAGCCCGGCTGCTACGCGCGGCCCGAATACGCCGGCGAAAAGATAAACCTGGAGTTCGTCTCGGCCAACCCCACCGGCCCCATGCACCTGGCCAGCGGCCGCGGCGCCACGCTGGGCGACAGCCTGGCCCGCATCTGGAAAGAGCTGGGCGCCGAAGTGGCGACGGAATTTTATGTCAACAACGTCGGGCGCCAGGTGGAGAAGCTGGGTCTTTCCCTGAAGGCCCGCTTCGAGGGCAAGGAGCCCCCGGAAGGCGGCTATCAGGGCGACTACCTTAAAGACCTGTCGGCCGGCCTCCCCAAAGAAGCCGCGGGCTGGACCGACGCGCAGTTCTCGGACTACGCCGTGGCCGAGATGCTCAAGCTGCACAAAGCCGACATGGCGGCCTTCGGCGTGAAGTTCGACCGCTGGTTCCTGGAGAGCGAGCTGCACCAGGCCGGCGGCCCGGCCAAGGCCCTGGCCACGCTCAGGGAGCGCGGCATGGCCTACGACAAGGAAGGGGCGGTCTGGTTCGGCTCGTCCACGGAGCTGGAATCGGACGACAAGGACCGCGTGCTGGTAAAGGCCGACGGGCGCAATACTTATTTCTTGAACGACATCGCCTACCACCTCAACAAGTTCTCCCGCGGCTTCAACCGCCTGGTGGACATCTGGGGCGCCGACCATCACGGTTATGTGCCGCGCATGGAGGCCGCTGTGAAGGCTCTGGGCTCGGGCGCTTTCAGGGTGATCATCCACCAGCAGGTGGCGCTGCTGCGCGGCAAGGAAGTGGTGAAGATGTCCAAGCGCGCCGGCGATTTTATTTCGCTGAAGGAGCTGGTGGACGATGTCGGCGTGGACGCCTGCCGCTTCTTCTTCGCCTCGCGCGGCCCCAACACGCATTTGACCTTCGACGTGGAACTGGCCAAGAAAAAGTCCAACGAGAACCCGGTCTACTACGTGCAGTACGTGCACGCGCGCATTACCTCCATCTTCGACAACGCCGCCGCCAAGGGCGTGGACCCGGCCGCCGGCTTCGACGAGGCGAAGGCAGTGATAAACAAGGAAGAGCGGGCGCTGATGCTCAAGCTCCTCTGGCTGGAGAAGACGCTGGCCGACTGTGCGCGCGACCAGTCCCCCCACCACCTGACCACCTACCTGACCGAGCTGGCGGCGAGCTTCCACTCCTTCTACGACCAGCACAAGGTGCTGGACCCGGAGAACAGGGAAGTCACCGCCTACAGGCTGTTCCTGCTGAAGTCGGTGAAGGGCGTCATCGCCAGGGGCCTGGCCCTGCTCGGCGTCTCGGCCCCCGACCGGATGTAGCCTCCGCGCCAAAGAGAAAAGCCGTCCGCTGAAGCGGACGGCTTTTTTTTGTCCCCGCGGCCCGGCTCAGGGCTCGTCGTGGAACGCCTTGTCCCCCACCACTTCGCAGCGTATGGTGTTGGTCGGCAGCCGCTTGCCCAGGGGGCTAGAAGCCATGTACACCAGGCGGTCGCCTTTGGAGACCAGCCCGGAGGCGAGCAGGTCGTCCATGGTCGTGCGGGCTACCTCGCTGAAGAGCTGGTCGTCCGGGTTGCCGATCAGGAACGGCACCACGCCCCAGTTCAGCGCCAGCTGGTGGCACAGCGCCTCGCGGTGCGTGAACGCGTAGATGGGCACGCCGGGGCGGAACTTGGACAGCGCCTGCGCGCCGATACCGCTGGCGGTGATGACCGCCACGGCCTTGGCGTTCCAGTCGTGCGCGGTCTCCACCACGCTGTAGGCCATGATGTTGGTGATATTGTCTCGGTCCACGTAGTCGTGCGTGACGCGCGCCATCGTGTGGTAATCTATGGACGACTCGGTCTTGTCGATGATGCGGGCCATCATGTTGACCACGCGCGCGGGATGCGCGCCATTGGCCGTCTCGCCGGACAGCATCACGGCCGAGGTAAGGTCCATCACGGCGTTGGCGGTATCTGTCACCTCGGCGCGCGTCGGGTAAGGCTTGTCGGTCATGCTCTCGAGCATCTGCGTGGCTACGATGACCGGCTTGCCGGCCAGGTAGCAGCGCTTGATGATGTCCTTCTGCAGGCCGGGCAATTCCTCTATCGGCACCTCGATGCCCAGGTCGCCGCGGGCTATCATGACGCCGTCGGAGTCGCGGATGATGTCGTAGAGGTTGGCCAGGGCCTGCTTGTCCTCTATCTTGGCGATCAGGCGGATCGGGGAATCGGGCCGGACGGCGCGCACCAGCTCGCGCACGTCGGCTATGTCACGCGCCGTGCGCACGAAGGAGAGCGCTATGTACTCGAAGCGGTTCTCCACGGCGAAGGCGATGTCCTTGCGGTCCTTCTCGGACATGAAGGGGATGGGGTAGTCGGCGCCCGGGATGGCCAGGTGAGCCTTGTCCTTGAGGCGCCCGTCGTTGAGCACGCGCACGGTCACGGCGCCCTGGTGCAGTTCGGTCACCTCGGTCTCTATGAAGCCGTCCTGCAGCAGCACGCGGGTGCCGATGCGGGCCAGCTTGTCGATGCGCGGCAGGTTTGTGTAGTAGTGGCGCTGCTCGGGCGGGAATTCGGGGGCCTCCTCGGGCGCGCCCTCGAAGCTCTCCACCAGCAGCCGCTCGCCGGCGGTCAGCGTCACGGGCTTGCTGTAGCCGAACATGCGCACCTCTGGGCCCTTGGTGTCGAGCATGATGGCCAGCGGCACGCGCAGCTCGGCGCGGGCCTCGCGCAGCATGTCCACGCGCTTCAGGGCCTCGTCGTACTTGCAGTGGGAGAAATTGATGCGGGCCACGTTCATGCCTTCGCGGATGAGCTCGCGGATGCAGTCCGGGTTCTCCGAGGCGGGGCCAATGGTGCAGATGATCTTGGTCCTGCGGAAGACCTGCTGTTTTACCGATGAAGAGACGGGCATGGGCTGAGTTCCTTTCGGCCGGGGGTGCCCCGGCTGCTGATCGTATTTTGTCGGGAATTAAAATTGAGGGGTCAGATGTATCACTTCTTTAGTCAATTATACCTTTTTAGGCGCCGGCCCCGTAAGCGTGAAACATTCCGGCACCGGCCGTGTCATATCCTGTGAAGGGTGACGGCTTAAAAGGAAAAAAACATGAAGACGACCAAGGAACTGGCGGCGGTAGAGCGGGCGGCGGCTCCGAAAGATATAGAATACAAGTATATTTACACGCCGCCGGTCGGCGGCGAAAGCGCGGGCGCGGTCTGCGTGGGCTGAAAACAATAGATGGAAAATGAAGAGGGCCTCCTCAAAAGGATAGCCGAAGGAGAGAAAGAGATCTTCGGCGAACTGGTGCTCAGGCACCAGGACTTCATTTTCAACGTCGTATCCAAATATGTCCGGTTCGAGGAAGAGGCCCGCGACCTCACGCAGGAGGTCTTTCTGAAGGCCTACGAGAACATAGAGAAGTTCCGCGGCGAGTCCAAGGTGTCCTCCTGGCTCTACAGCATAGCCTACAATCTCAGCATGAACTGGTCCGAGCGCAGGGCCGGCCGCGAAACCCAGCTCGACGACGAGCTGGCGGAGAGCATAGCCGAGCCGGCGAGCCTGGCCGACGAGCTCTTCGACCGCGAAATACAGCTGGCGCGGATAGCCGAAGTCCTCGCGGAAATGCCGGAAAAGTACCGGGCCGTCATCGACCTTTATTATTTCAAGGACAGGTCCTACGCTGAGATAGCGGATGCCCTCGGCCTGCCCATCAACACCGTTAAAGTGCATCTGCTGCGGGCCAAGGACCAGCTCCGTAAAAAATTAGGCGAAACAGGTGAAACATTTTAGCGGCAGATGTGTCATAGGTAGTGAGGGGACGGCGCGGCCGCCCCGGGTAGGAAGAATAGGAGAATAACAATATGCTCAAGTTCCTGTTGAAATTATCGCTGCTGACGGCCATGGTGATAGGGATAGTGCTGCTGATGCAGCATGTGGGCCCGCTGGGCCCCGACACCAAGGTCATGCTCAAGTGGATAGGCCTCGGCGCCCTCGGCCTCGCGGCGCTGTCCATTGTGTCTATTACCCTGCTGGGCCTGGCCGGCATCATGGTGGCCATCTTCGCCATCAAGCGCGGCACCGGCGCGGCCGAAAGCCTGGGCGGCGGGCTGAAGGGCCTCACCGGCCTAAAGGGGCTGAGCGCCCTCAGCGCGCTGGGCGGCCTGAGCGGCCTGGGGAACCTGGGCAAGATGAACTCCCGCACCGTGGAGATCTCGGTGGACAAGTTCGAGGCTGGCTCCTTCAGGATCAAGACCCTGTCGGGCGACCTGACCCTGGCCGGCCATGCCGAAGCGGGCGCCAGGGCCACCGTGGAGATCCTGGAGCGGTCTGACGGCGACGCCGAGGCCTTCTTCGAGGGCGGCGAGATAAAGATCAAAACCAAGAGCGGCGGCAAGGCCGTCATCGGCGACGCCTCGGTGTTCCTGCCGGCCCGGCTCTCCGCGCTCAGCGCCGAGAGCGTCAACGGCGACGTCGTGATCAGCGGGTTTTCCACCGACGGCCAGGCCTCGTTCAAGGGCGTCAACGGGGATATCACCCTCGCCTCGCTGAAGAGCGCCGGGGAGGCGCTGGTGAAGACGGTCAGCGGCGACGTGGAGATACGGGACTCGCAGTTCAGCGGCCTGACCGCGCAGAGCATCAGCGGCGACGTGGAGATAAAGGATTCTTCGGCTGAGAGCGCGGTGCTCAAGACCGTCAGCGGGGATATCGACTACGCCGGCTGCGACATAAAGAACCCGTCGGTGAAGACGGTAAGCGGTTCGGTCACGAAATAACCCGGCCGTAGGAAAACAAAAGCCCCGGCGGAAAACCGGGGCTTTTTTTATTTGGGGCCGTTCAATCTTTAAGGTCTTTCCAATAGCGCCGCACCATATATTTCTCGAATCCCATCGCCTCGTAGAAACCTTCGCGGCCGCAAGGAACAAGGACGCCCTTCGCCCCTTTCTTCCTGCTCCAGGCCTCCAGGGCTTCCAGCAGGGTCTTGGCTATCCCTTTTTTGCGGTGCTCGGGCAGTACCACCAGCTCCTCTATTATGCCGGCCCGGCATTCAAAATCCACTTCCAGGCGGCAGGAGCCAAGCAGGAAACCGGCGAAGGCCCCGGTAGCCGGGTCCACGGCGGCTATTTTGAAGTAGTTATCGTCCGCCAGGTACTCGGTCATGACTTGCCTGAGCCCTCCGTCTATGTGGCCTTCGTAGAGCAGCTCCAGCAGTTTGTAGATCTTTTCACCGTCGGGGGGGCCGGGGTTCGTGTATTCCATGTGCGGGCTTCCTATTTTTTAGCTGCTTTCAGCGCGGCGAGGAAGAGGTGGTCGGAAAGTCGGTTGAGGTATACGGCGGGCTCTTTGGCTTTCAGTTCCCAGGCGAGGATCTCGCAGATGCGGGTCCTGGCGCGGGCCAAATGGGCCAGGGCCTCGATTTCGCCGGCGCCGGGCAGGACGAAGCGCTTCGGGGGTTTCAGCGCGGCCGATCGCGCGGCTATGAGAGCCTCCAGCGACGCTGTTTCCGGCTTCAGGTCTCCCTTCAGCCCGGCTATCAAGCCGGAGGCTTTGACGAGAGCCGCCTGGGTGGCGGTAAGTTCAGTTCTCAGCGCGCGGTCCCGCAGGCCGGTCTTGAGCAGGCCCAGCAGGGCGGAGAGCTCGTCGAGCAGGGCGTTCAGCTTTATGCGGGCGTGGGTTTTGGGCACGCGCCGGCCGCCGAGCAGGTCGGTGCGGCCGTCGTCGCCGGCGCCCAGCCGGGGTTTGAAATTATTCGGCATCAGAGTTTGTAGGCCTTAACTTTTTCCAGCACGAACGCCGCTACCTCCCGGGGCAGGTCTCCGGAGGCGGCCTCCAGTTTCTTGCCTACGGGCCCGGTCTCGAACAGGCCGTCCTCCACCAGTACCGGCGACGCTTTTGAGGCGCCCCAGCGCTCGCCGTTGTCTATGCCGGTATGCTTGTAGCCGTGCTTTTGGGTCCAGGTCAGCGCGCGGGGCTTGCGCTCCCGGTCGTAGCAGAGCTGGAAGCCGAAGATCTCGTCTCCAGGCTCGAACCAGACTATCAGGTCGAAATACTCGTCCTCGAACCAGCGCCGCCGCGGCTCGCCCTTGTGCTGCATCACTTGCTTTGCTTCTTTAAGCATAGCCCGATTATATCTTAGTTATGTCGAACGAGGCGAAGCTGCCGGGGGCGACGGAGAACTCTTCCGCGCGCAGCGCGCCCTTCTCCGTATATTTCTTCACAGCGTATTTGGGGATAGAGGCGTTGGGGTTCATCAGCCCGGCCACTTCCAGCGAGATGCGCCGGGCGGCGGGCAGCACCTGGTTTAGCAGGTTGACGGGATTGTTGGTGCAGCTGTTGGAGAAGAGGTTGTAGGTTTCTTTGTTGCGGTTGGTCTCGTCTATGCGCGCCAGCAGCAGGCCGAACAGGCGCAGCGTCTCCTCCCGGCCTATGCTGATGTTCCGGAAGAATATCTCCTTCTGCTTGAAGTTCACGGTATAGTCGGCGTAACTCTCGAAGGTGGTGACCAGCCAGATCAGCGGGTACTTGCCGGCTAGCGCGTGCGTGATATTGTAGCCCTTGGGCTCGCGGCTCCAGCCCTCGGCGCCGAAGGTCAGCGCGGGGATATTCACTCCGCGGGAATCCACCGCGCCGCCGGGCTTGAAGGTGAAGACCAGGAAGGTGTGGCCGGTGCCGAAGGTCTTGTAGGCGTAGAGGGCCTTGTCTATCAGCGCCGCGTTCACCGTGACCGTCTCCCAGGCGTAGCTCTTGTGGTCGGCCGGCGTGCGGCCGGTGCGCACGGTCCTTATGACGGCCAGGCCGTCTTTGCCGGGAACTATCTCGGCGGGGCGCTGCGCGTAGGAGAGCGGCGCGGACTCGTCCCAGCCCAGGGTGTAGTCCACCGCGCCGCCGCGGTCGGGCAGCGGCGCCTGCGGCACTTCAATGGCCGACGGCTCGCCAATCAGCTGGGCCAGGGCCGGGTCCTGGGCGTCGGAGAAGACGGGGAAGACGGAAAGGGTCAGGGCTGCGAGGAAGATCTTTCTCATTAATTATATTATAGCGGCTTGCGGCGCGGCGGGGCAGGTGCGCAGGGCCTAGCCCGGCCCCGTTTTTTGGGCCCCCCGGCGGCTGGGCCCTGCGGGCAGGGCCCGGGTTGTCGCCCGTCAATGACAAAAAATGCTATTTTCATTAAACTAGTCTTGCAGGCCTGGTCCTCGAACCGCCTGACTGCTCTTTTCAGCCGTTCTTTTTACAGACGAAACTGCGCCACACATTTAAGGAGACATCATGCCCGCACACAAGATCGTTTGGACTGAAATAGACGAAGCCCCCGCCCTCGCCACTTATTCCCTGCTGCCCCTGGTCCGCGCCTTCACCAAAGGCACCGGCGTGGAAATAGAGACCAGCGACATCTCGCTGGCCGGCCGCATCATCGCTAACTTCCCCGAAAACCTTACCGCCGGGCAGCGCCTCCCCGACAACCTCGCGCAGCTCGGCGAGCTGACGCTCAAGCCCGAGGCCAATATCATAAAGCTGCCCAACATCAGCGCCTCCGTGCCGCAGCTGAAAGCCGCCATAGCGGAACTGCAGAGCCAGGGCTACAAAGTGCCGAATTATCCCGAGAACCCGCAGACCCCCGAGGAGAAAGAACTGAAGGAGCGCTTCGCCAAAGTGCTGGGCTCCGCCGTGAATCCCGTGCTGCGCGAGGGCAATTCCGACCGCCGCGCCCCGCTGTCGGTAAAGAATTTCGCGAAGAAACACCCGCATAAGCTGGCCCCGTGGGCCAAGGACTGCCGCGGCCACGTTGTGCACATGACCGCCGGCGACTTCTACGGCAACGAGAAATCCGTCTGCCTGGAGAAGGCCGGCGAGCTGAAGATAGAGCTGGTTTCCGAAGGCAAAACCACACTGCTGAAGGCCGTGAAGGGCGCGGCGGGCGAGATCGTGGACGGCACCTTCATGAGCGCCGCCGCGCTCAGGCGCTTCTACGCCGACCAGATCGAGGCCGCCAAGGCGGAAAACCTGCTGCTCTCGGTGCACCTGAAGGCCACCATGATGAAGGTCTCCGACCCGGTGCTGTTCGGCCACGCGGTGTCGGTCTTCTTCGAGCCGGTCTTCACCAAGCACGCCGAAACCCTCAAGACCCTCGGCTTTAACCCCAACATGGGCCTGGGCGACCTGTACAAGAAACTGGAGACCCTGCCCGCCGACAAGAAGGCCGCGATCGAGGCCGACATTAAAGCCGTCTACGCCGCCCGCCCGGCGCTCGCGATGGTGGATTCCGCCAAGGGCATCACCAACCTGCACGTGTCGAGCGATATCATCATAGACGCCTCCATGCCGGTGGTGGTGCGCGACGGCGGCAAGATGTGGAACGCCGAAGGCAAGCTGCAGGAAACCAAAGCCCTCATACCGGACCGCTGCTACGCGGGCGTCTACAAGGCCATGCTCGACGACTGCCGCGAGCACGGCGCCTTCGACCCCGCCACCATGGGCTCGGTGCCGAACGTCGGCCTGATGGCCCAGAAGGCCGAGGAGTACGGCTCGCACCCGACCACTTTCGAGATACCCGCCGACGGCGTCGTGCGCGTCACCGGCCCCGACGGCGTGCTGATGGAGCATAAGGTGGAGAAGGGCGACATCTGGCGCATGAGCCGCGTGAAGGACATCCCGGTGCAGGACTGGGTGAAGCTCGCGGTGCGCCGCGGCCGCGCCACCGGCGCCCACGTGGTGTTCTGGCTGGACAAAAACCGCGCTCACGACGCGCAGGTCATCGCCAAGGTCGAGAAATACCTCAAGGACCACGACACCGCCGGCCTGACTATAAAGGTCCTGCCGCCGGTGGATGCGCTGCGCTACTCAAACGAGCGCATCCGCAAGGGGCTCGACACCATCTCCGTCACCGGCAACGTGCTGCGCGACTACCTGACCGACCTGTACCCGATACTCGAACTCGGCACCAGCGCCAAGATGCTTTCGGTGGTGCCGCTGCTCGCGGGCGGCGGCCTCTTCGAGACCGGCGCGGGCGGCTCGGCCCCCAAGCACGTGCAGCAGTTCCAGAAAGAGGGCTACCTGCGCTGGGACTCCCTGGGCGAGTTCTCCGCGCTGGGCGCCTCGCTGGAGCATTTGGGCAACATGTTCAAGAACCAGAAGGCCCTGGTGCTGGCGGAGACGCTGGACTCCGCCGTCGCCAAGTTCCTCGACAATAACAAGTCCCCGGCCCGCAAGGTGGGCGAGATAGACAACCGCGGCAGCCATTACTACCTGGCCCTGTACTGGGCGCAGGCCCTGGCCGCGCAGGATAAGGACGCCGCGCTGAAGGAGCGCTTCGCCGAGACCGCCAGGCAGCTGGAGGCCGGTGAGGAGAAGATAACCGCCGAGCTGATCGGCGCGCAGGGCAAGCCCGTGGACATGGGCGGCTATTACCACCCCGACCGGGTGAAGACCGGAGCGGCCATGCGCCCGAGCGCCGCGCTAAACGGCATCATCGGCGCCCTGCAGAAGAAAGCGGAAGCCGCTGCCGTTTAACCGGCCGCGCAGGGAAAAGTGCCCCGGCTTCGGCCGGGGCCTTTTTACAGTCCCGAATGGTATAATTTACGCAGAGGTATCACTATGAAAGACAAAGTTGCCAAAGTTATAGAGAAGATAAAGCCCATGCTTGCGGCCGACGGCGGCTCCGTGGAGCTGGTCAGCGTGGACGAAGCTAAGGGTATAGTCACCGTGCGCCTTACCGGCGCCTGCGGCTGCTGCCCGCACGCCACCATGACGCTCAAGAACGTCGTCGAGCGCATGATCAAGGAAGAAGTTCCCGAAGTAAAAGAGATCGCGGTAGGCTGAGCCTTTCCGCGGCCGAGCAGGCCGGCTGACGCGCCCCCGCGGCGCCGATCTGGCCGGCCTGCGCGTTTTTATGGCGCTGATAAACCTGCACACCCATTCCACCTATTCCGACGGCACGCTGGCCCCCGCCGAGCTGGCCCGCGCCGCCGTGAAGGCCGGCGTGAAGTACTTCTCCCTGACAGACCATGACGGTACCGGCGGCTGGGGCGAGATGGAGCCGGCGCTGAAAGAGGCCGGCCTGACCTACTGCTATGGCGTGGAGCTCAGCACCGGCCTGCACGAGAACCTGCATATCCTCGGCTACGGCGTGAATCCCGCCGACCCGGCGCTGAACGCCCGGCTGGCGGAATTCCGCGGCCGCAGGGTGGTCAGGATAAAGAAGATACTGGAGCTGCTGCGCGGCCTGGGCATAGAGATCGCCTTCGAAGACCTGCCGGTCCCGGGCAACCGCACGGTGGGCCGGCCGCAGGTGGCCGACGTGCTGCGCGCCCGCAAGGTGGTTTCCAACCGCAGCCAGGCTTTCAAACGCTATCTCGGCCCGGGTGCCGCGGCTTACGTCGCCCCCAACGGCCCTCCCGTGGAAGAAGCCATCCGCGCCGTCACCGACGCCGGGGGCAAGGCCGTGCTGGCCCACCCGGGCGCGGTCGGCAAGGTCATCGACCTCGGCGCGTGGAAGGACATGGGCCTCGCCGGCATCGAGGCTTTCTATCCCGCGCATACCGGCGCCGCCACCAGGGAATTCGTGGCGCTGGCCGCGCGCCACGGCCTATTCGTTACCGCGGGCACTGATTTTCACGGGCCCGGCACGGAGCGCGGCGACATGGGCGGTTTCGAGTACCAGGAAGAATATTTCTCGGAGATAAGAAAACTTTTTATATGAAAATAATCTCTCACCGCGGCGCCTCCGCCTACGCGCCCGAAAACACGCTGAAGGCCTTCAAGCTGGCCGTGGAGATGGGCTCCAGGGACTTCGAGTTCGACGTGCACCTGACGAAGGACGGCGAGCTGGTCGTGCACCATGACTACACCCTCGAGCATACCGCCGGCAAGCACGTGAAGATAGTTGACTGCACCTATGAGGAATTGAAGAAGTTCAACGTGGCCTGGCATTACCGGGCCGACCGCCGCCCCCAGCACGTCCCGCTGCTCGCCGACGTAATCGATATCATCGCCCCGCACGCCGACGGCCTCAACTTCGAGGTGAAGAACGACGGCAACCTCTACCCCGGCATCGAGAAAAAGTTGCTCGATTTCATCAAGCACCGCGCCGGGCTGCTGGAGAAATCCCTGATCTCCAGCTTCGACCACGGCACGCTGAAGCGCCTGCGGGCGCTGTCCCACACCGTAAAACTGGCCTACCTGGGCCACGGCCTCAGCACCATGCTGCTGCTGCCCGCCCTCCGCAAGGCGCGCTCCGTCGGTGCCGTCAACTTCCACCTCGCGCTGCGCATCGCTTTCAAGCTTAACATCTCGCGCATCAAGAAGGCCGGCTTCAACGCGTGTGTCTACACGGTCAACACCCAAAAAGACGCGAAGCGCATGCAGGCCATAGGCGTGGACGGCATCTTTACCAACCACCCCGACATCCTGGGCAAGTGGACCCTGAAGGGCTGATATGGATGGAGCGCTGGAAGAAGAGATAAAGAGACTGACCGCGCTGGGCCTGCACCGCCGCTGCGCCGAGGGCGCGCTGGAGCAGGTGGCGGCCCGGACGCTGGAGATCAACCGGCTGAAGAAGGCCAGGAAGGCCGTTATCTGCGCCCACGTCTACCAGACGCCGGATATCATCCTCGGAGTCGGCGACCTGGTCGGGGATTCCTACAAGCTCGCTGACGACTGCCGCAAGACGCAGGCCGAGGTCATAATTTTCTGCGGCGTGCATTTCATGGCCGAGACGGCCAAGATCCTCAACCCCTCCAAGAAAGTCTACGTCCCGTCGAAGAACGCCGGTTGCTCGCTTTCCGAGGCCATCACCGGAGAGGACGTGAGGAAGCTGAAAGCCGAGCACCCCGGCCTCCCGGTAGTCACCTATATAAACACCTCGGCCGAAGTGAAGGCCGAGTCGGACTGCATAGTCACCAGCGCCAACGCCGAGAAGATCCTGCGCAAGATGTATGAAGGTCACGAGAAGGTCATCTTCGTGCCGGACCGCTTCATGGGCGCCAACCTGGCTAAAGCCCTGGGCAAGACGCCTGGCAAGGACATCATTCTCTGGAAGGGCACCTGCATAGTGCACGAGCACTTCAACCCCGAGCTGATAAAGGTTTACCGGCAGCGCTACCCCGGCCTGTCGGTGCTCGCGCACGCGGAGTGCCCGTCGGAGCTGATAGCCGCGGTGGACTTCATGGGCGGCACCGGCGACATGATGCGCTACGTAGAGAGCACCAACGCCGCGGCCTACCTGCTGGTGACCGAATGCGGCTTCGGCGAGCTGGCAAAGCTTAAATTTCCGCAGAAGAACTTCATCGCCATGTGCCGGCTCTGCCCGTACATGAAGTCCATCACCCTCGACAGCGTGCTGGCCCTGCTGAAAGACCCTCACCCCGAAGAAGTGACCGTGCCCGCAGCCATCGCCGCCCGCGCCAAACGCTCCATCGACAAAATGTTCGAACTCGCCGCCTAGATCTGATAGCGGAAGGAAGGCTGGCCGCTCGCTCATAAGCGGCCGTGGGGGAAGAGGGCCTGCGGTCCTCCGCCGGCAAAGAACTCGCTCGGCACACAGTGCCTCGCTCAAACATTCTTTGCCGCCGCCCTAATGATAGGCGGTCCGCTACGGACCTTGGCCCTACGGCCTAAAATCGCTCCCGGCCAGCCTTCCTTCCTCGGCGCAAAATAAAGAACCCCGGGCCGTCCCGGGGCTCTTCGCTTTTAAGGCGGCGTCAGAACTTGGCGCCGCACTCGCCGCAGAACCGCGCGCCCTGCTGGCTGGGCTTGCCGCAGGCGGGGCATTTGGGCAGCTCAAGAGAGGCGCCGCAGTTATTGCAGAACTTCCCCTCGCCCGAAGGCTTGCCGCATTTGGCGCAGATGGTCTGCTTGCTTTCGATCTTGCCGGTGAAGACCGGCGTCGCGGCGGCGGCCTCCCCTATGTCCTTCACCATTTTCTGCGCCTTCGCGGCGGCTATCTCCACGTTCGCCCTCGGCGCGTCCTGGATGCAGAGGCCTTCCTGCTCGTTCCAGCAGCTGTCGCAGGCCCACTTATTGCACTTCGGGCAGCGCTTGAAATGTCCCTTGGCGTCGTTCTGCGCCAGCTCGAAGGCAGCCTCGTGCTCCTTGTGCCACTCCGGGGACATCCCGGTGAACTTGGCGCTGATGGCGTTCGTGCCGCGCTCCAGAGTGGAGCCCAGTCCGCTCTGGCCGGCGATGCTCGCCACCGCGCTGATCACGTCGCCCAGGCCCTTGAAGAACTTCTTCTTCTTGTAGGTGCTGGATTCGGTGAAGCGGGTCTTGTACCCCTCGCGGCAGGTGTCGCAGAAGAAGGTGAACTGGAAGCCTGCCTCGGTGCTGTTGTCAGCGAAGTTGCTTGTGAAGCCTATCAGGTTGGACATGTTATTTCTCTCCTAGCCGCGCCCCGCAGGCGCAGTAATCCCCGAAGAAAACGGTTTTGCCGCACTTAGGGCAGACTATTTCCAGTTTGAGCCCGCACCCCGCGCAGGCCTTCCAGGTTTCTTTCACGGGGGCGCGGCATTTATGGCAGCGCAGGTCCCCGCAAGGGTTGACCTTGCCGCAGGCCGGGCAGGCGGCGGCGTCCGGCGGGGCGAGTTCGCCGCAATAGCGGCACGGGTGCTGGTATCCTGGCATAGGGCTCCTTAGCTTAACGGAAAAAAGTATACAAATTTTACCGAAGGGCGGCCTCCGCGGCAAAAAAAGAGCCCCGGGGCGGCCCGGGGCTCTTCTCTGTCCTGGCGGACGCTTACAGGTCCGTCATGTAGGCTATCTCGTCGTATGGGGTGCGGTACAGCGGCTGCTTCAGGCGCTTCTGGTCGAAGATATGCCCGAAGATGCCGATGGAGCGCCCCACCACGAACAAGGCGTTGAGGCAGCCCATGTTGACGATATTGTCGCTCTCGTCCTTGGTGAACTGCCCGCTGCTCGACAGCATGTCCACGAAGGCGATGCCGATGCAGCCGTCGACGTTGAGGATCAGGTTGCCCTTCTTCTTCGTCGTCAGCTGCTCCACGGCCAGCGCGTAGTCCAGCAGGTCGGTCTTCTTGAAGTTCTTCTTGCAGAAGGCCTTCAGCTGTGTGACGCGCATGTCGGGATTGGTCAGGCTTTTCACCTTGTGGCCGATGCCGGGGATGTTGGCGCCCTTGCCCTTCATGTCGCGGATGAACTGCTCGGGCGTGAGGCCGGCGTCGAAGGCGCGCTTGAACTGCTGCGCCGCGCCGTCGATGGCGCCGCCGAAGCGCGGGCCGATGGTAAGCAGGCCGGAAGCCAGCGAGGAGATGATGTCCTTGCCGGCGCGGGCCGCCACTATGGCGTTATGCGCGCCGCTCACGGCGGGGCCGTGGTCGGCGGTCAGCATCAGCGCGGTCTCCAGGAACTTGTTGCCGTAGTCCGGCAGCCGCCGCTTGAACCAGAGCAGCCCTATCACGCCGCCTATCCCCATCTGGCTCTCGAGCACCTTGGAGATCGGGATGTTCAGGTATTCCAGCTCTTCCTTCTTCTCGTTGGAGATGGTGTTGATGAAGGTGGTGGCCTTGCGGATCTTGCCCTCTTTCAGCGCCTGGGCGAAGTCCATCGGCAGGACCGGGGCGGCCACGTCGGCCGCGGGCTTGATCGAGCCCTTCTTCACCAGTCTCTCATAGGTTTCGTTGATCTTCACGCCGTAGTCGTCGAAGGAAGTCGGCACTACCGCGCCGGCGGCCTTCAGCGCCGCGTTCTTGGCGTCTGCGGTCTCCAGGTCCGAGCCCGCCTTCGCGCCCGCGTGTCCGAACTGCACGCCCGCCGGGAACATCTTGGAGCAGGTGCCGGTCACCCAGATGACGAGCGGCTTGGTGATCTTTTTGGCCTTGAGGGCTTCGACTATGCGCAGCTCCTCGGTGCCGCCTATCTCGCCCAGCGCCACGATCATTTTTACGGCCGGGATGGCCTCATAGCGCAGTATGTGCTCCAGCAGCGTGGAGCCGGGGTAGGCGTCGCCGCCTATGGCTATGCCCTCGTAGAGGCCGTCGGTATTGCGGGCTATGATGTTATAGCACTCGTTCGACAGGCCGCCCGACTTGGAGACGAAGCCGACCGAGCCGGGCCTGTGGAGCTTCGACTCGACGATGTTCTCGTAGGTGCCGGCGGTGTTGGCGATCTTGAAGCAGCCGGCCTTGATGCCGCCCACGGTGGCGGGGCCGATGACCATCTTGTCGAGCTTGGCGGCGGTGGCGGCGAGTATCCTGGCGCGGCGCTCCGGCACGCCCTCGGCGATCACGCACACGGTGCGGATATTCGGGTGGTTCAGGGCTTCCATGGAGCTGTCGAAGGCGGAGCGGTAGGAAGCGAAGTTCACCACCACGTCGGCCTTGGGGTGCTTCGCCGCCGCGGCCGCGAAGTTCTTGTACATCGGCAGCAGCACTTCGCCCTTGCCGAAGAAGACCTTGTGCACGCCTTCGCTGCCGGGGTTCACGATGGCCGCTACCGACGGGACCTTGCGCCCGCAGGCGTAGTCGAAGTCCAGCATGCGCTGTATGGCGTTGACGTGGTAGCCGTAAACTATCGCCGTGGTGTCTTTGGTGAAAAGTTCGGGTTTCATTACTTCTTACCTCCCGCTTTGGCAGGCTTACAGGCCGGGGCGGCGGGCGCCGGGTTCAGCGCCATGGAGACCACGGCGGTCATGTGCGTCTCGGGGCCGTACACTTCTATCGGCAGGCCCAGCGTCTCGCCCAGCTTGCGCATGTTGGCGAGGCCTTCCTTGTAGTTGGGGCCGCCGCGGCGCACGTAGATCTTCACCTTGCCGTCCACCAGTTTGGCCTTGTACTCGGTCAGGGCCTTGATGATGCCCTTGAAGGTCTTGGCCACGTCGGTGAAGTTGGCTATGCCGCCGCCGATGATGAGCACCTTGCCGCGCGGGTCCTTCTTGCGCGTCATCAGGTCCAGGATGGTTTTGGCGTACTGGTAGGTGTCCTCGGCCGACGGGTCGCCGGAGTACTCGCCGTAGTTGGCGAGGTCCTTGGAGAAGCCCAGGTCGCAGACGGTGTCCGCGTAGATCACGGATGCGCCGCCGCCGGCCACCATGTTCCACACACGGCCTTCCGGATTCAGCATGGTCAGCTTGAGGCTCGCGCCGGTGCCTTCGTCTATCTTGCGGATGAATTCCTCCTCCTTGGTGTGCTTCTGGCCGAAGGAGGACGGGAATTCCAGGTCGCCCCAGATCTTGGTGCATTCAAAAGCGGCCGTGTCGTCCACGCGGGCCACCAGGTCCAGCGGCACTATCTCGTCGCCGCTGAAGGTGAAGGGATTGATCTCCAGGTAGGTGAAGTGGCCCTCGGCGTAGACCTTGTAGAGGGCGCGCACGAATTCCTCTATCTGGTCTTTCCGACGGCCGAACTCGGGCATATTGAGCTTCACCTCGTCGATGGAGGAGAGGACGGGGATCCGGGTCTCCTTCACCTTGTCCCAGTTCTCCTCGACGTAGATGCCGCCCTTGTTGGAAAGATATACCGTGTCGTAGTCGCGGTAGGCGCGGATGGCCACGTAGCACTCTTCGGCGTCCTCGGAGTGCGGGGTGAACGGCTCTATCATGAAGACGTTAAGTTCGCCCGTGGTCTTGCCCACCGTGACGGTCTTGTTCATGCGCTCGGCGATCCACGCCCAGGCGGCTTTAAAGTCCTTGTTCAGGCACAGCAGGCCGTGTTTGCCGCGCTTGCCGAACAGCTGGTCGGGCTTGGCTACCAGCTTTTCCTTAAGCAGCCACGGGTGGTCTTTCACCAGCTTCTTGGGGTCGGTGGCGGGCGTAACGAGCGCCAGCTTCTCCGACTTGCCCTTGAAGGACGGTATGGTCTTGGCCAGCCCGTCGAACAGTATCTTCTTGCCTTCGTATTCTCTTATTCCTCTTTGTGCCATGGTGTCCTTTATTTGCCGGTAGTATGGTTCAGCAGGCCGCCGGAGGCCAGTATGCCGCGCTGCCGCTCCGAGAGGGCGCAGACGCAGTCTATCTCCGCGCCGGTGCGCTCGTTGCGCAGCACCACGGGCAGCCCCTTGGCGAAAGCGTCGTGCCAGACCGCGCAGGTCAGCTTGTCGCCCTTCTGCACCTGGTCGTAGTCCGCCGGGTTGCTGAACGTCAGCGGGGCGATGCCGAAGTTGATGAGGTTGGCCGCGTGGATGCGCTCGAAAGACTTGGCCAGCACGGCCTTTACGCCCAGGAACATCGGGCACATGGCCGCGTGCTCGCGGCTCGAGCCCTGCCCGTAGGACTCGCCGGCCACTATGATGTTATGCGACTTGCTCTTGAGGCAGCGGTCCGGGAAGGTCTTGTCCACGTTCTCGAAGACGAACTGCGCGTACTTCGGGACATTGGAGCGGTACTTCAGCCGCGCGCCGGCGGGCATGATGTGGTCGGTGGTGACCTTGTCGCCGACGTGTATCATTACCTCGCCGTTGAGGGACTCCGGCATGCGGTCGTTCTTGGGCGGCTCGCCGATATTGGGGCCGCGGAACACCTCGGTCTTCCTCAGGGCCGCCGTGGGCTTGATGAACATAGAATCGTCGGCCAGGAACTCGTGCGGCTCGTGGACCTCCGGGAATTTCACGTGCGACTTGCGCGGGTCGGTGAACTTGCCGGTGAGGGCCGCCAGCGCGGCCACCTCGGGGCTAACAAGGTACACCTGCGCGTCGGCGGTGCCGCTGCGGGCCTCGAAGTTGCGGTTGGAGGTGCGCAGGCTGACGCCGCCGCTCTTGGGCGAGAAGTGGTTGCCGATACAGAAGCCGCAGGCGCTCTCCAGGATGCGGGCGCCGGCGCCTATCATGTCGGCCAGCGCGCCGTTCTTGGCGAGCATCTGCAGCACCTGGCGGGAGCCTGGGGCGATGCCCAGCGTAAGGCCGGGCGTCACGGTGTGGCCCTTAAGGATCGCGGCCACGGTCATCATGTCGCGGTAGGAGGAATTGGTGCAGGAGCCGATGCAGACCTGGTCCACGGCGGTGCCGGCGAGGTCGGCTATCTTCTTGACGTTGCCGGGGCTGTGGGGCGCGGCGGCCAGCGGCTCGATCTCGCAGAGGTCCAGCTCTATGACGCGGTCGTAGGCGGCGCCTTCGTCGGCCTTCAGCTCGGTCCAGTCGTCCTCGCGGCTCTGGGCCTTCATGAATTTCTTCGTCACGGAATCGGAGGGGAACACCGAGCAGGTCACGCCCATCTCGGCGCCCATGTTGGCGATGGTGGCGCGCTGCGGCACGGACAGGGTCTTCACGCCGGGGCCGCCGTATTCCAGCATCACGCCCACGTTGCCCTTGGTGGTCAGGAGCTCGAGCATCTTGAGGACCACGTCTTTGGCGGTCACCCACGGCTTGAGCTCGCCGGTGAGGTGCACCAGGTAAACTTTCGGGGCCGCCGTGTAGAACAGCCCGCCGCCCATGGCCACGGCCACGTCGAGGCCGCCCGCGCCTATGGCCACCTGGCCTATGCCGCCGCCCGTAGGGGTGTGGGAATCCGAGCCCAGCAGCGTGGTGCCCGGCTTGCCGAAGCGCTCCAGGTGCACCTGGTGGCAGATGCCGTTGCCCGGGCGGGAGAACACCACGCCATAGCGGGCGGCCACGGTGCGCAGGTAGCGGTGGTCGTCGGCGTTCTCGAAGCCGACCTGCACCGTGTTGTGGTCGACGTAGGAGACCGAGAGGTCCGTTTTGATATCTTTGAGGCCCATGGCCTCGAACTGCAGGTAGGCCATGGTCCCGGTCGCGTCCTGCGTCAGGGTCTGGTCGATGCGGATGCCGATCTCGCGGCCTTTGACGTACTCGCCTTCTTTGAGATGGGAAACCAGGATCTTTTCGACGATGTTCTGTTTCATGGAGTGCTCCTTAAGAAGAACTTTGAACCTGCGCCGGGCCGGAAGCCAGGGGCTTAAACGCCGTGAGTATATTCTCTCATAATAAAAGGGATTTTGCCATTGACGAAAGGCAACCCCGCTTTTTAATAGAATAGAGGGATGACTACGCCCGCCCTGCCCGACCTGCGCGGCCTGACCCGCCTCGAGCTGGCCGCCGCCCTGTCGGCCCTGGGCGAGAAGCCCTCACACGCCGAGGCCGTCTTCCTGGCGGTGCACCGCGGCAAGACCGCGCCCGGCGGCGCGCTCTGGAACGTCCCGCCGCGGGTCTGCGCCGCGCTGGACAAAGCTTTCTCCCTGTCTCCGCTGCCGGTGCCCGAGCGCCGTCAGGTCTCGAAGGACGGCACCAAAAAACTGCTTTTTCGCTTCACGGGAGGCACGCCGGCCGAATGCGTGGTGCTGCCCGCCAAGGACCGGCTGGTGGCCTGCCTCTCTTCGCAGTCCGGCTGCTCCTGCGGCTGCACCTTCTGCGCCACCGGCGCCCTCGGGCTGAAGCGCTCTCTCACCGCGGTAGAGATCCTCGCCCAGTTCGAGGCCTGTCTGAAGGAGGCGGGAACGCTGAACAGCCTGGTCTTCATGGGCATGGGGGAGCCGTTCCTGAACTGGGAGAACGTGAAGCGGGCGATATTGATCCTATCCGACAGCCGGGGCCGCCATTTCCCGCAGGCCAAGATGACGGTTTCCACCGTGGGCGTGATCCCGGTGATAGAGGAGCTAACGGCCTCCGACCTGCGGGTGCGGCTGGCCGTCTCCGTGGTGGCGGCCGACGAGGAGCAGCGCGCCCGCCTGGCCCCGATGGAGAAACTTTACCCGCTGCGCCGGGTGCTGGAGGCGGTGCGCGCCTATTGCGCCGCGCGCAAAGCCCTGGTGATGTTCGAATATATCCTGTTCCCAGGCGTCAACGACCGCCCGGCCGATTCGGCGCTGCTGGCCCGGCTGGTAGGCGACATCCCCGGCCGCGTGAACCTCATTCCCTACAACCCCCCCGGCGGGCCCGGCGGCGAGACGCCGCGCGTCAAGGAATTCCAGCTGGAGCTCATCCGCGCCGGGGTGCGCACCTACCTGCGCCCGGAGAAAGGCGCAGACATAGCCGCCGCCTGCGGGCAGCTGGCGGCCGGCGCCTGACCGATCGCGCCGGCTCCGCCGCGTTCCTAAAGGGCCCAGCCGGGCCTGGGTCATAATACTTCGGTCGGCTGGGCCTCCCGCCTCTATTTGTCTCCTGCCGCTATTGGATAAAATTATCGAAAGCAACCCAGGGTAAGTCCTTTTAACCGGAAGCATTTCGCAAGGAGACAATTCAATGAAGAAGGAAATCGCAGTGGTTTTCGCGGCGCTGATGACGGTATCGGCCGCGGCGCGCGCCGCGGAGGTTAATTTCGACGGCGCCAAGTCCGGCGGCCTGGACACTTTCCTGGACGTAGCCGCCATAGTGGCCGACCTGGCCGGCGACCGGCCCCAGCCTGGCCATCCCGGGAGCCATCCGCCCCCGCCCCAGCACCCCGGCGGCAACCCCGGCGGTCATCCCGGCGGCCATCAGCCCCCTCCGCCTCCTCCCCCGCAGCCCTGGAATCCCGGGCATACGCAGCCCGGTCATCCCGGCGGCCACCAGCCGCCCCCGCCTTACAACCCCGGCCACCCGGTGCCGCCCCCGTATAATCCCGGCTGGAACCATAACCCGCCGCCCCCGCCCCCTTCGCAGTATCACTTCGGCGGCTACCGCGACAGCTGCCGCACCATGGAGTTCAACGCGCAGAGCCCGCTCAGCCAGACGCTGGACCTGCTCCTCGAGGAATACGGCGAAGAGTGCCAGGCGTCCCACTACGGCGGCTACCAGCACTGCCGGCCCTCTTCCAACTACCACAAGCGCAAGGTGACCGTGAACGTGGGTCCGCGCCACCTGGAGGCCTGGGAGACGGAGCGCCTCGAAGTCTGCATGAAGGGCCCCAAGTACGTGACGGTGGACACCGCCGGCATGGTCTATGAGTACGCCGTGACCGAGCGCAGAGACGACGGGCTGTTCCGCCGCGCCACCATCTTCACGCTGACCCCCGGCGCCAAGAAGCCGGCCCAGCCCTCCTCGAAGGAGCTGTCGATGGAGTTCGCGGGCGTGACCGCCTCCGGCGACGTGCGCCTGATCCTCAAGGATAACCGCGCCGACTACTTCCGCGGCGAGAGGATCACCATCACCGCCGACGGCATGAATATCCCCGAGATAAACCAGAACATGCCCGTAGATCAGCTGCTGGGTTCCTTCGTGAAGTTCAACGTCACGAAGGCTTTCGACACGGCCGCCGCTTACGAGCTGAAGCTGCTGGACGCGCCGAAGCCCGGCAAGTACGTGGTCACGCTGAAGTTCTTCCGCTCCGGCCCGCTGTCCTCCGGCGCCGAAGCCAGCACGATGGAATACTTCGAGATCCGCTGATCCGGAGGCAAAAGACGAACCCCGCGCCCTCGGCGCGGGGTTTTTCTTTTCCGCGCCGGGGGGCGCGCTATTCTTTGATGTAGACCCTGATAGGAAGGCCGCCGCAGCCGCAGGTGCGGCTCTCTTTCCAGTTGGGGAATTTGTAGACGAGGGAGATCACCCTTGCGCCGGGCTTCAGTTCCTTTTGAAGCTTCGCCTCCAGGGTCGCCAGTACCTCGCCGCTGAGGTAGCAGAAGACGGCGTCCGCGCCGGACAGGTCATGCCAGCGGAAATCCCCCAGTTTTATCTCGGCGCCGGAGCGCCACAGCAGGCCGCGGACGCGCGCCAGCAGGTAGACCAGCGGCGACAGCTCCACCCCGACGCCTTTCACCCCGTAGTCACGGACGGCCAGGTAGACCACGCGCCCGTCGCCGCAGCCTATGTCGTAGACGGTCTCGCCGGGCTTCAGGCCGGCCGCCTCGGTCATGGCTCGGGCGGCCTCCATGGAAGCCGGCACGAAGGGCGCTCCGAAGATGAAGGCGGCCAGGCTGGGCGCGGCCAGCACCACCAGGGCCCAGAACAGCCAGCCCTCGCGGCGGAATTTATAGGCGAGGACCAGCAGCGCCGCCATTACGGCGAACACCAGCAGGATCAGCAGGAAATCTTTTAGCCGTGTCTTCATGTCAGGCTTTTTGCGCCAGGCAGATCAGGCGCACGCTGCCGCTCTTGAGCGGCTCGCCGCGGAAGCCCCCCCAGAACCTGAGCGGCCTGAGCCCGGCCGCTTTCAGCGCGGCGCTCAGCCGCGGCCTGTCGTAGAGCCGGGTAAAGAAAGTGCGGCTCACGGCCCGCCCGCCCCGCTTGGGCAGCCGGGTCCAGGTGTTGTGCGTGCCGTCCGCGGTCAGCTCCACGGCCTCCAGCAGGAAATGATCCTCCATCTCCCACCATTCGCGCGACCTGAAGCTCTTGCGCACATAGGCGCCGTTGATCACGTCCAGCAGGAAAAGTCCGCCGGGCTTCAGCGCGCGGGCGACGCCTTTGAGCGTCCTGAGGTCGTCGTTGAAGTTCAGGAAGTAGCCGAAGCTGGTGAATAAATTCACCACTGCGTCGAACTCGCCCAGGAACTCCAGCCGCCGCATGTCGCCGCGCAGCAGGCGCAGCGATATTCTGCGTTTTTTCGCCAGCGCCGCCGCTTCCTTTAGGTACTCGGCCGAGAGATCATAACCGGTTACCGCCAGCCCGCGCCGCGCGAATTCCGCGGCGTGTCTTCCCGGCCCGCAGCACAGGTCCAGCAGGGCTGAGCCCTTTTTTAGTTTAAGCTGTTTGAGGATGAAGGCCGCCTCGGCGGGGGCGTGGGCCAGGGCCGCCGGGGAGGCGGGGTTGTAGAAGGAGTTCTTGAAAAAATCCCCGTGCCAGTCGCGGCGCGCTCTCATGGTCGCGCGCGCTAGCGGGGGCCTGTTTTGACGAGGTTCTTGCAGACGCCGGGCCCGGGCAGGTCCGCCATGTCAGTTCACGTCAGGCGCGGCGCCGGAGGCGTCCCCGCCCACGCCGACGCTGTCGGGGGCCTTCTTGGGCGCGGCTTTCTTGGGCGCGGCCTTTTTCTTGGCCGGCTTCAGTATCGGGTTGGCCTTCCTGTCGAACTTGTAGGTCTCCGTCTTGTCGACGGAGTTGAACTTATATTCGGAGACGGGCGCGGGCTTCTTCTTCTTTTTTGCCTTCTTCTTGGGCGCGGGCTTCTTCGCGGCAGGCTTGGGCGCGTCCTCGGCGGCGGTCTCGCCCGCGGGCGCGGCCGCGTCCTCGGCGAAGGCCGGCAGGCACAGGGCGGCCGGCAGCAGCAGGGCTAGCAGCAGGATGAGTTTTTTCTTCATGTGAGTATTATTCCTTTCTCTTTTTTCGGGGCCAGCTCCGCGGCCCGCACCGTGGCCTCGAGCAGGCAGGCCAGGGTCACGGGGCCCACGCCTCCGGGCACCGGCGTCGCGGCCGCGGCGTGCCCTTCCAGGGCCGCGTAGTCCGCGTCCCCGCACATCTTGCCGAAGTCGTCGAAATTGGTGCCCACGTCTATCACGGTGGCCCCGGCGGGCAGCATGTCCCGCTTGAGCCACTTGGCCTTGCCGGCCGCGGTGATGACGAGGTCGGCGCGGCCGAAGATCTCGGCTATGTTCTTCGTGCGCGTATGGCAGATGGTCACGGTGGCGTCGAGCGTGACCAGCATCTGCGCCAGCGGTTTGCCCACCACCGAGGAGCGCCCGGCCAGCGCTACGTTCATGCCGGCGGGGTCTATCCCGTGGAATTTAAGCAGGCGGATGACGGCCAGGGCGGTGCAGGGCGAGAAGAACCCTCCCTCCTCCACTTCCTGGAATTTCCTGGCGATGAACAGCCGGCCCATGTTCAGCGTGGACAGGCCGTCCACGTCCTTGGCCGCTGGCACGGCGTCCCAGGTCTCGCGGGTCTCGAAGCCGTCGGGCAGGGGGCGCTCTATCATGATGGCGTCGTAAGCGGGGTCCGCGCCCAGGCGGGCCAGCAGTTCCTTGAAGGCCGGGTAGCCCTCTTCCGCCCGCGGGGCGAACAGCTTCACCGCGATGCCGAGCTTTTCGCAGGCCGCTATCTTGCGCTTCACATAGACGGCCGACGGAGAGTCGGCGAAGTAGTTGATGATGGCCAGCGACGGCGGGCGGCCCAGCCGGGCCTTCACCGCGCCGACGCGGGCGGGCAGCGCGCCGAGTATTTCGGCCGAGAGGGTTTTGCCTTCGAGTATTTTCATGTTGTGAAAAGGGCGGCCTCCTGGCCGCCCTTAGCGCTTAAGCCGGCCGGCTTATTCCTCGTCCTCGACGTAGATGGAGCCGTTGAGGTAGCCGGAGCCGCTGAGGGTGAAGTAGCTGGAGGACGGCCAGCCCGAGACGGAGATGCTGCCGTTCATGCTGGTGGAGCCCACCATCTTGCCGTTGCGGTAGAAGGTGACGTAGAGGTTGGGCCAGACGCTCTGGAAGACGTGCTGGTTGGGGCGCACCCACAGCGAGACCGAGGTGTTGACGTAGGTGTTGTTGCTGGTGACCTTGCCGGAGGAGTCGCGGAAGGTGGCCCAGCCGGTCAGGTTCACGCTGGTGAAGCCGCCGTCGTTGCCGGGCATCCAGCCGTTGCCGTTGAGGTTCACGTAGCCGGAGACCTGCACGTACTGGCCGGTCTTCGCCACGCGGGCCGGCTTCGGGGCGGCGGGCAGCTCCACTTTGGGGGCGGCGACGGACACCTGGTCGAGGGCGTCGGCGGCGTTGAGCTTGAAGTCCGAGGCGTGCAGGCTGCCCGCGAGGAAAGCGCAGGCGGCGGTCAAAATAAGTTTTTTCATGTTACCCTCCATCTAAACCTGCCCTAATTATACCAAACTATCTGGCTGAGCCCGCGCGGGCCGCGGCCGCCTGCGCCGCCAGCCGGGCAGCCGCTTCGGGGGCCGCCGCGGCGGCCCGGTCGTAGGCGTCAGCGGCGCGGGCCTTCTCGCCTGCCGCCTCGAGCTCGGCGGCGTAGTTCATCAGCGCCGAAAAACTGGTCCCTCCCGCCGCGGCCGCCTCGAAGTCGGCCCGGGCCGCGGCCGCGTCGCCTGAAAGTTTCTTCAGCATGCCGCGCGCGTTGAGCAGCTCGGGCGCGCCGGGATGCTCACGCAGGGCCCGGGCGGCGAAACCGAGGCCGTCTTGGTAAGCCCCGCAGATCTGCGCCGCCAGCAGCGCGCGCTGCCAGCCGGCCTCACCGAGGTTGCCCAGCCGGGCGGCCTCAGAGGCCAGCGCCAGCGCCGCCTCTTTTTCTCCGCGCCCGGCGTAAAGCGCCGCGCCTGCGGCCAGCGGGTAAGGCTGCCGCCGCAGGTCCTCTGCGGCGGTCTTGAGCGCCGCGGGGCTGAAGCCTTCGGTCTTCAGCAGTACCAGGGCGTAGGCGAAATTGCCGGGGGCCGCCGCGGCCAGGCGGCGCGCCGGGGCGGCGTCGCCAGGAGCCGCCAGAAAAGCTTCGGCCGCCGCCCGCAGCGCGGCGCCGTCGGCGGGGCTGCCGGTGCCGAAAGTTTCCAGGAGCTCCTCCGGACCCAGGCGCAGGTCCAGCAACAGCCCGAGCGCCCCGTCGGCGCTTCCCTCGCCGCCGCGCCGCAGCAGCGCCAGGGTCAGTTCCCGCAGGTTCAGGCCCCACTCGAATTCCGAGGCCTGCAGCTCCGGCCCGAGCCGCCGCTCCAGCGCGGCAAGTTCGGCTTTTTTCACAGTAGTGAGGCGCGGCCGGCCGGCCAGCATGACGGCCCGCAGCTTGGGCGTGAGCGGGGTCAGGCGCTCCAGTTTTTCAATAAGCTTGCTGCGCGCGGCCGGCTCCCAGTACAGCAGCGCCCCGTACAGGTCCATGTCCCACAGGGTCTTGTTCGTTTCCAGTATCTTTTCCAGGTGCTTGCGGTCCGACTCGTAGGGCATGGCCTTGATGCCGTTGCGTTCCTCCAGCCAGTGGGTCCGAGTGAGCGCGAAAGTTTTTTCGGCCTCGGCGTAATTCCCCAGCTCCAGCTCGCGCAGTGTCTTCACCAGCAGCAGCTCGTAGAGGCTTTCGCTGCCCGGGCACAGCTGCGGGGCCGCGCTCTCCAGGGCCGCCGTCAGGCAGCACAGGTCCGCGCCGCCGCCGGCAGCGCAGGCTTCGCGCAGTGCTGCGCGGCCGGCCTCGGCCAGGTCGAAGGAAAGCAGCAGCTCGCCTTTCTTTTTATGCAGCCAGGGATCGGCCGGGTGGTCTTTCAAGGCTTCTTCCACCGCTATCAGCGCGGGTTTGGCCGCGCCGGGATAACGCCACACTATGGCCAGCGCCCCGGCGGCGGGCAGCAGCAGCGCGGCGAGCAGCGGCAGGGTCACCCTGTCGCACCAGGCGGTCGCGGCGGCGGGCAGGCGCTTCTTCAGCAGTTCCCAGGCGCCGCCGGCGGCCAGCAGGGCCAGCGGGAATTTAAGCGGGTAGAAATAGCGCTCCTCTATCGAGAGCAGGCAGTGCAGTAGGACGAAATAGCCGCAGAAGAAGGCCAGGAAGCGCGCCTCCGCGCCGCGCCAGAAAAAGAAGCCAGCGGCGGACAGCAGGAAAAGCGGCCACAGCAGCAGGAAGGTCTGCACCAGCCGCTTCACTACAGCCTCGGCGTAATTCAGGGGCGATGAAAGGATCTTCCGGAAGGCCCAGGGATACGGGCTTTCCGTGCGCGACAGCCCGGCGAAAGCCCGCGCGTCTCCCTCTATCGTGTAGATGACGCCGCTGGCGCCGGTGATGATATTGCAGGTGGAGCGCTCCTCCTCGAACAGGATCAGCCGCCCGAAGAGGGAGTGGTTGAGGCGCACCCACGGCAGCAGCAGCACCAGCGAGCAGGCCAGGAACAGCGCCGTGGCCGGCAGCCAGCGCTTCAGGCCTGGCTTGAGCGAGAAAAACTGGAAGCCAGCGGCCAGCACCGGGAAAGCGAACAGCGGCGAGCGCACCAGCAGCGTCAGCCCGGCGGCCAGGCCCGAGGCGGCCGCGAGGGCCGTTCCGCCGGAGGCCTGGCGCTGCAGCTCGAGCGAAAGGAAGACCATCACGGAAAGGGAATAGATCACCTGCTCGGCCTCGATGGTGCCGCCGCCCAGGCCGGCCGCGAGCGCCGCCAGCGCGAACAGTGCGCCCCTGGCCCGCCCTCCGCCCCGCGCGCCGATGGCGAAGGCCGGCAGCGCTATCAGCGCGCCCGCGGCCTTGGCCAGCAGCCCCGGCTCCAGCCCCAGATGGTAGCGGGCCGCGGAGACCAGCAGGCTCAGCAGCGGCATGCTGTAGCTGACCGCCTTGCTGCGCACGGCGTGGAACAGCGACTCGCCGCGGTCGGCGTAAAACTCGAAATTCTGCACGGAATAGGCGCGCTGGCCGAAGACCAGCCAGGCGGCCGCCCCGGCGGCCAGCGCCGCCAGCGCCCAGAAGAGGAATGGCTCCCCGCGGGTTTTTTTCATATCGCGCTTTTTATTATAGTATATGGAGGCAAGACTCAGGCACGAGAGGGTTAAATGGAAAGAATCACCGAACATCCAGTGCTGCAGCCGGAAGAGCGGCGGGCCATAAAATTCACTTTCGACGGCAAAACCTGCGAGGCGCTCGAGGGAGAGATGATCTCCAGCGCGCTCTACGCCAACGGCGTCAAGATCTTCAGCCGCCACCACAAGGACTCGGCGCCCCAGGGCATCTTCTGCGCCAACGGCCAGTGCGCGCAGTGCTCGGTCATAGCCGACGGGCTGACAGTGAAATCCTGCGTGACCGCGGCGCGCGAAGGCATGCGCGTGGAGACGCTGCGCGGCGAAGCCCGGCTGCCGCGCGTGGCCTGCGTGCAGGAATTCGGCCGCGTCGAGGAGCTGGATTTCGACGCGCTCATCATCGGCGCGGGCCCTTCGGGCCTGGCGGCCGCGGCCGAGCTGGGCAAGCTCGGAGTGAAGACCCTCATCATAGACGACAAGGACCGTTTCGGCGGCAAGCTGGTGCTGCAGACCCATAAATTCTTCGGCTCGGTGGAGGACTGCTACGCCGGCACGCGCGGCGTGGATATAGCCTCCAAGCTGGAGGAGCAGCTGAAGGAATACCCGTCGGTGCAGGCCTGGAAGAACGCGGTCTGCCTGGCCGTCTTCTCCGACAAAAAGGTGGGCGTGCTCCGCGGCGACAAGTATTACCTGATCCGCCCCAAGGCCGTCATCAGCGCCACCGGCGCGCGCGAGAAATCCCTCGCTTTCCCCGGCAACACCCTGCCCGGAGTCTACGGCGCCGGCGCCTTCCAGACGCTGGTCAACCGCGACCTGGTGCGGCCGGCGAAGCGGCTCTTCATCGTCGGCGGCGGCAACGTGGGCCTGATAGCCGGCTACCACGCGCTGCAGGCCGGCATACAGGTGGTGGGCCTGATAGAGGCCCAGGCCCGCTGCGGCGGCTACAAGGTGCACGAGGACAAGCTCAAGCGCCTCGGCGTGCCGGTCTACACCCGGCACACCATATTGCGCGCCGACGGCAAAGAAGGGCTCGAGAGCGTGACCATCGCCGCCGTGGACGAGAAGTTCTGCCCGGTGCCCGGCACCGAGAAAAAATTCGAGGCCGACACGCTGCTCATCGCCGTGGGCCTCTCCTCCGTCGACGAATTCCACGCGCAGGCCAAAGAGGCCGGCATGGAGGCCTTCGTCTGCGGCGACGCCGAGGAGATAGCCGAGGCCTCGGCCGCGATGTTCAGCGGCAAGATCACGGCGCACAAGGTGCTCAAGTCGCTCGGCGTGATGGCCGCGCCGGTGCCGCCGTTCTGGTTCGACCGGCTGGAGGTGCTCAAGTCCCGCCCCGGCGTGACCAAGGAGCCCGCGACGAAGGACCACGACCGGAAGGTCTACCCGGTGCTGCACTGCCGGCAGGAGATCCCCTGCAACCCGTGCGTGACCGTCTGCCCGAAAAAGTCCATCAAGCTGTCGGGCGAGAGCATCATGAACACGCCGCAGTTTACCGGCGACTGCATAGGCTGCTACAAATGCCTGGTCATCTGCCCCGGCCTGGCCGTCACCATAGTGGACTACCGCAAGGACCCGGCCAACCCGTCGGTGGCGATACCCTTCGAGATAGGCCGCGGCCTGGTGAAGAAAGGCGATAAGGTCCGCCTGACGGGCTGGGAAGGCGCGGACCTCGGCGAGGCCGAGGTGCTGGACGTCAAGGACTTCAAGGCCGAGAACACCATGATAGTCATAGTGAAGGGTAACCCCGGGGTCGTGGACCGGGCCGTCTCGCTGAAGCTCTACGCCGGCGAGGCCGGTGTGAAGGCCGCGGCCGAGCTGGCCAGCTCCGAGGACGACACCATTATCTGCCGCTGCGAGCGGGTGAGCCTGGGCGAGGTGCGCCGCGCCATCCGGAGCGGCATGCGCGACCTGAACCAGCTGAAGGCCGTTACGCGCGCCGGCATGGGCGCCTGCGGCTCCAAGACCTGCTCGTCGCTGCTGCTCAACGTCTTCCGCAGCGAGGGCGTGGACCTCAAAGAGGTGACCGGCTTCACTCGCCGGCCGCTGTTCGTGGAGGCGCCGCTGGGCGTCTTCTCCGGCGTGAAATGCCAGACCGAGGCCGACGAGAAAGCCAGCTGGAGCGGATTCTAAAGAGGACATATGGCTGAAACCAAATACGACGTCATAATAATCGGGGCGGGCAGCATAGGCGTGCCGCTGGCGATGGCGCTGGCCAAGGCCGAACTGAAAACGCTGGTGCTGGACGCCGCGCCCTCTCCGGGCCAGGGCCAGAACAAGTGCGCCATCGGCGGGCTGCGCGCCACGCATTCCGACGGCTCCAAGATCAAGACCTGCCTGCGCAGCCTCGAGATCTTCTCCACCTGGAAGGAGAAGCACGGCGACGACATAGGCTGGATAAAGGGCGGCTACCTGTTCCCCGTCTATACCGAGCGCGACGAGGCCGTGCTGCGCGACCTGCTGAAGGTGCAGAAGGGCTTCGGCCTCGACATAGACTGGATCCCCGCCGAGAAGGTGCGCGCGCTGGTGCCCGGTATCGCCGACAAGGACCTGCGCGGCGGCACCTGGTCCCCCGGCGACGGCTCGGCCTCGCCGCTGCTGTCCATAAACGCTTTTTACCGCCGGGCCGTAAAGCTGGGCGCAGAGTTCCGCTTCAACGAGCCTGTCACCGAGATATTGAAAGAGGGCGGCGAGGTGAAGGGCGTGCGCACGGCCCGCGGCCGCTACGAGGCCAAATGGGTGGTGAACGCCGCCGGCGCCCAGGCCGCAGCGGTCTCGGACCTGGCCGGCGTCAAGGTGCCGGTGCGCCCGGACTGCCACGAGGCCGGCATCACCGAGCCCGCCGGGCGCTTCTTCGACCCGATGGTAGTGGACATCCGCCCCGGCGACAAGTCCAAGAACTACTACTTCTACCAGAACTGGGAAGGCCAGATCGTGTTCTGCTTGACGCCGCAGCCGCCCATCTGGGGCGACGACCGGCGCTCCACCTCGGAGTTCCTGCCGGAGATCTCGCGCCGCATGGTCTCGCTGATGCCGAACCTGGCCACCCTGCGCGTGCGCCGCACCTGGCGCGGGCTGTACCCCATGACGCCCGACGGCTTCCCGGTTGTGGATTTCCCGGCCGCGCTCAAGGGCTACGTGCTGGCCGTGGGCATGTGCGGCCAGGGCTTCATGCTCGGGCCCGGCCTGGGCGAGGCGCTGGCGGCCCACCTTGGCGGCAAGCCCTCGGCGGCCGACCGCGAGATGCTGGCCGGCTTCAAGCTGGAGCGCAGTTTCGCCGGCCAGGAGAAGCTGAAGTAACAGGTCCGCCGGACCGTGGCGGCCCTCCCCCGCGGGAGGGCCGTTTTCATTGACGGGGCCGGCGGCAAGCGGTATAATTATCTACCGAGCGGTAAAATAATTGCAATAAAACGGCCGCCCCTCGCGTTATGCTTTAGAAGCGGTCTATAAAACTATGGATATCTATAAAAAAATCCTCTTACTCGCGGCCCTGGCGCTGCCGGCCGTCCCGGCCGCGGCCGAGACCGGGCTCACCTGGGACGAGGCGCGCAAGCTGGCCATGCAGCATAACCCCGCGGTAAAGGCGGCCCGGGCCTCCATGGAGCAGGCGGGCGCCTCCTATCTGGCCAGCCTCAACTCCTATTTCCCCTCGGTCAGCGTGTCCCACGGCGTCAGCCGCAGCGGCGGCGACGGCCGGGACGCGTCCAACAGCTGGAGCGCCTCCATCTCGGCTTCCGAGGACCTGCTGAACTTCCGCACCGTTTCCAGCGTTAAGAGCAGCCGCATCTCCAAGGAGAAAGCCGAGGCCGACTACCTGGCCGCCTCCGCCTCCGCGCGGCAGACCCTGTCCGGGGCCTTCACGGACCTGCTGTTCGCGCAGCGCCGCGTGGACGTGCAGAAGAAGATCCTCAACATCCGCGTAGAGAACGCAAAATTGATACAGCTCAAGTACGAGAGCGGCATGGAGTCCAAGGGCAACGCCCTCTACACGCAGGCCCTGGCCGACAACGCCGCGGTCTCCGTGAAAAGGGCCGAGCGCCAGCTCTCTTCCGCGCAGCGCGGCCTCCTGCAGGCCATCGGCCTGGAGGACGGCCGGGCCGTGCGGGCCGCCGGCGACATCGGCGTGCCGGTCTTCGAGCTGGACGAGCCCGCAGTGGCCGGCGCGCTGGACAAGTCCCCCCGCATTACCGCCGCCAGGAAGACGCTGGAGTCCGCCAAAGAGCGGACCGCCTCCGCCCGCTACTACTCCTACCCGTCGCTGCGCGCGAGCGGCTCCTACGGCTGGAGCGGCGACCACGAATTTCCGGATTCCAAGGGCTGGTCCATGGGCCTGAGCCTGAGCCTCCCGCTCTTCTCCGGCGGGCCCACCTACTATTTCAACAACCTTTCCGCCTTCAAGAAGGCGCAGATAGCCGCCGAGGAGAACTTCAGGGCCGAAAAGATCTCGCTGGCGGCCTCGCTGCGCTCCGGCTACGAGGACTTCCAGAGCGCCGCCGAGACCGCCCAGGCCAACTCCGGGCTGCTGCGCGCCAACGAGGAGCGCTACAAAGAGGCCCAGATCAAGTACATGGCCGGCAAGATCAGCTTCATCGACCTGATCAACGTAGAGCAGAATTTCGTGGATTCCGACCTGAACCAGCTGGACCTGGCCCGCACGGCCCACGGCCGCAAGGCGTCGCTGGAGCAGCTGTTGGGCGTAGGCATGGAGCGGTAAGAGGATAAATATGAAAAAACTCATCATCGTGCTCGTGATCGCGGCGCTGGCCGGCGGCGGCTGGTACGCTTTCAAGAAGAAGGGCTCCAATAACAAGCCGCGCTACCGCCAGGCCCAGGCCGAGCTGCGCGACCTCTCGGAAGTGGTGGACACCACCGGCGTAGTGGAGCCCGAGAACCGGGTGGAGATCCAGCCCTCCTCCTCGGGGCGCATAGAGGAGATCCTAGTTGAGGAAGGCGAGAGGATAAAGGCCGGCGAGGTGCTGGCGCTGATGAGCTCCTCCGACCGCGTGGCCATCCTCGACGCCGCGCGCGCCTCGGGCGAGGACCAGTACGCGCAGTGGAAGGAGACCTACAAGCCCATCAAGGTCATCTCCCCGATAGACGGCACGCTGATCCTCAAGAACGTGGTGCAGGGCCAGACCGTCGGCGCGAGCACCGTGCTGTTCGCCATCTCCGACAAGCTCATAGTTTCCGCCAGCCTCGACGAGTCGGACATCGGCCGCGTGAAGAAAGGCCAGGCCGCCACTATAGTGCTGGACTCCTACCCGGACAAGAAGGTGCGCGGCGCCATCTTCAAGATACTGGACGAGGGCACCACCAAGAACAACGTGGTCACCTATACCGTCAAGATACGCCCGGACCGCGTGCCGGAGTTCTTCCGGTCCCAGATGACCGCCAATATCAAGATCAAGATCTCCGAGCGCAAGGACGTGCTGCTCATTCCCGCCGCCGCCGTGGTGACTGACCCGCAGGGGCAGACCGCCGTCATCAAAGAAGTGAAGGACGGCGCTCCTGTCTACGCCCGCGTGGAAACGGGCCAGAACGAGGGCGACGAGGTGGAGATAACCTCCGGCCTCGAAGCGGGCGAGACGGTGTTCTACCGGGCGGGCGGCTACGCTCCGCAGGTGGACTCCGCCGGCAAGAACCCGCTGATGCCGACGCGGCCCGGCATGAACCGGCAGCAGCAGCGCGCCGTGCGCGGGCGCTAGATCCGGAGGCGATTTCCCCGCGGCCGCCGCGAGGGGTGTGACAATTATGATAGAGCTTAAAGGCATCAAGAAGGTCTACCAGATGGGCGGAGAGCCCCTCGAGGTGCTCAGGGGCGTGGACCTCTCCGTCAAGGAAGGCGAGTTCGTGGCCATCATGGGCCCTTCGGGCTCGGGTAAATCCACCCTGATGCATATCCTCGGCCTGCTCGACCGGCCGAGCGCCGGCTCCTTCAGGCTGTTCGGCCGCGAGGTCTCCGAGCTGGACGACGTTGAGCTCTCCTACCTGCGCGCCCGCATCCTCGGCTTCGTCTTCCAGCAGTTCAACCTGCTGCCGCGCATCACCGCCGCCGCCAACGTGGCGCTGCCCCAGATCTACCTGGGCGAGAAGGCCCGCCCCCACGAGGCGAAGAAATACCTGGACCAGGTGGGCCTCGGCGACCGCACGGGCCACAAGCCCAACCAGCTCTCCGGCGGCCAGCAGCAGCGCGTGGCCATCGCCCGGTCGCTGGTCAACGACCCCAAGATCATCTTCGCCGACGAGCCCACCGGCAACCTGGCCTCGGCGCAGGCCGACGAGATCATGCGCATCTTCCGGCGCCTGAACGACGAGCAGGGCATCACCGTGGTGATGGTCACGCACGAGCCGGACATCGCCGCCTGGGCCGACCGCGTGATCAAGCTCAAGGACGGCCTGATCATCGAGGACGTGGTCAGGAAGGCGCCGCGCGCCGCGGCCAGGGAGACCAAGCGCCTCCATATCCCCAAGGCCTTCTTCCTGAGCTGGCGCGAGGTGGCCGAGAACCTTGCCTCCTCGGTCAGCTCCATCATCAGCAACAAGACCCGCTCGCTCTTGACGATGCTCGGCATCATCATCGGCGTGGGCGCGCTGATAGCCATGCTCGCCGTGGGCACCGGCGCGCAGCGCGCCATCCAGAAGCAGATGTCGTCGCTGGGCACCAACCTGCTCGCGGTCATGCCCGGCATGTTCCGCCAGGGCGGCACGGGCATGGGCGCGGGCGCGGTGAGCCGCCTCACGGCCGAGGACGCCAAGGCCATAGCCGAGATAGACAATATCACGCGCACCGACTCGAACGTGTCAGGCAACGCGCAGGTGGTCTACGGCGCGAAGAACCAGCGCACCTCCATCGTGGGCGCCGGCGCCGTCTACGCCTCCATGCGCAACTCCCAGCCGTATTACGGGCGCTTTTTCTCGGACGCCGAGGGACAGCGGCTGGCCAAGGTGGCCCTGCTCGGCAACAGCGTGGTCAAGGAGCTGTTCGGGACCGAGAACCCCGTGGGCCGTACCATCAAGATCAACCGCAAGAACTTCACCGTCATCGGCGTGCTGCCGCTCAAGGGCGCGCAGGGCCCGCGGGACCAGGACGACGTGGTGATCGTCCCGCTGCAGACGGCCATGAAGATAGTGCTGGGCAAGACCTTTATAGATTCCGTCTGGCTGGAAGTCTCCGACTTCTCCAAGATGGACCAGGTGCAGACCGAGGTGAAGGCCCTGATGCGCAAGCGCCACAACGTCCCCGCTCACAAGGACGACGACGTGATGCTGATGAACATGGCCGAGCTGCAGACCATGCTGACCGGCACCATCAAGACCTTCAGCACGCTGCTCGGCATGATCGCCGGCATCTCGCTCATAGTCGGCGGCATCGGCATCATGAACATCATGCTCGTCAGCGTCAGCGAGCGCACCAAGGAGATAGGCTTGCGCAAGGCCATCGGCGCCACCAGCCGCGCGGTGCTGCTGCAATTCCTCATCGAGGCCGTCATCGTCTCCGTGGTGGGCGGCATCCTGGGCATCCTGTCGGGCGCGGCCGCGTCCGTCATTCTCTCCAAACTCTCCGGCTGGGCGGTCTATATCTCGCCGCTGTCGGTGGCGCTGGCCTTCGGCTTCTCGGCCGGCGTGGGCATAGTCTTCGGCTTCTGGCCGGCCAAGAAAGCCTCGCTGCTTTCCCCTATAGAAGCGCTCCGCTACGAATAGCGCTTAATTTGATATATTATGTGGACCGCGGGCGAGGGCCCGCGTTCTTATCACAGGTTTGCTGGAGGCACACATGGTCAGCGTTCAAGTTAAATGTCCCCATTGCGGGAAGTCCCTGATGAATTCCGCCAAGAAACTCGAAGGCGCCCCTTCGATAGAGGTCAACCTGACCTACGCGGGCAAGCACGCCCCCCTTTACCTCAGCTCCCTTTACGGCAGCTACAAGGTCGAGACAGAGCTCAACATGCCCGTCGGCAAAGTGGCCGGTTTCCGCTGCCCCCACTGCAAGGCCGACCTGAAGAGCACCCGCAAGTGCGACGCCTGCTCCTCCCAGATGATAGCTTTCGAGCTGAAGGCCGGCGGCCAGGTGCAGATCTGCTCGCGCCGCGGCTGCAAGAAGCATGTGCTGGAGTTCCAGGACCCCGCCGGCGAGCTGCAGGCTTTCTACAAGTCCTACCTGAAAGCGCTTAAGTAAGCGCGGGCTGGCTGGCGCGAAACGCGGGGAGGACGGCTCGCCGCGTTTCGCGTTTTAACTTATGCCGGACATCGAACATAAAAGTTTTTTCAGTACGCACAAGGTATTGGCCTTCGTGCCCCTGCTGCTTATGGGCGCCGGCGTCTGGTACTACATCCAGGGCCGGATGCCGGACCACAAGCAGGAAGCTCCCGTGCCGGCCGACGCGCCCATCTTCGGCGCTGCGCAGTCCAAGCCCGCCGCCGTCGCCGCCGCCGCCGTTAAGCCCGACGACATTTCCACCCTGGGCGCCGCCGCCGCCCGCCTGCCCGATGTTTACGACCCGAAGGCCGGCCTCGACATACAGGGGCCGCCCGAGTTCAAGAGCCAGGTCACCCACGCGCTGAAGCTGGTCTGGCAGGCCGACCGCCCCACCTTCCTGTTCATCCGCACCAATCTCGCCGTGATCCGCAACGAGATGCTGACCGGCTTCTACCTCGAGAACGGCCGCAGCGTGGCCGCCCTATCCAAGGACCACGCCTTCCGCTCGCTGACCTGGTGCGCCGGCGTCATCGCCCACCAGGCCTGGCACGCGGCCTACACCCAGGGCAAGAAGCGGCGCAAAGCCGCCGGCACCGCCCCGCCGCCCCCGCCCGGCGAGAAGAGCGAGCGGCCGGTGGAAGCCAACCCTATGGTTTTCGACTACAGCGGCATGGCCGCCATACTCTACGTGGAGGACAAGGCCTCCGCCTTCCAGCTCGACGTGCTGAAGAAGGTCGGCGCCCCGGCCCGGGAAACCGGCCCGCTGTTCCGCCGCGCCCCGCGCGACTTCCACCTGTCGCACGACGGCAACTACGCCATAAACCCGTGACCTCTCTGCTGCGACCTCTCGCCGTCGGGCGGGTAGAACTCAAGAACAACCTGGCGCTGGCCCCCATGGCCGGCATCACCAACGCGGCCTTCCGCGTGCTGGCCGCGGGCGGCGGGGCCGGGCTGGTGGTCACCGAGATGGTCTCGGCCGACAGCCTCAAGTACGGCAATAAGAAATCTTTCCGCATGCTCGGCCTGCGGCCCGAAGAGGGCCCGGTGGCCATACAGGTCTTCGGCGCGGACCCGTCCTCGATGGCCCTGGCGGCGCGGGACGCCGAGAGCGCCGGCGCCGCCATCGTGGACATCAACGCCGGCTGCCCGGTGAAAAAGGTGCGCCGCTCCGGCGCGGGCGCAGAGCTGATGAAGGCGCCGCTGCTGCTGGCCGACATCATCTCGCGCATGGTCAGGAGCGTAAAGATCCCGGTGACCGTGAAGTTTCGCGTCGGGCTGGAGGCGGGCGAGAACCTGGGGCCCCTGCTCGCCCGCGCGGCGGAGCAGGCCGGCGCCGCGGCCATCACCCTGCACGGCCGGCCGGCCTCGCAGTTCCATACCGGCCCTGTCAATCTCGAATATATGGCCGAAACCGCGGCGGCGGTGCGCATTCCCGTCTTCGGCAACGGCGGCGTGGAGAACGCCGCCGGCGCAAGCGCCCTCCTGGAGGCCGGCTGCGCCGGGGTGGCCATAGGCCGCGCGGCGGTCTTCAACCCGGCCGTTTTCAGCGAGATCGCAGCGGGGCTCTCCGGCGGGGATGTGCCGCCGCCCTCCGGCGCCGACCGCATGCGCCTGTTCCTGCGCTTCCTCGAGCTCAACGCCGAACTCTACGGCGAAGAGCACGGCCTGGCGCGCGCCCGCAAGCTGGTGGGCTACTGGCTCAAGGGCCTGCCCGGCGCCGCCGGCGCCCGCAGCGCCTTCATGCGCCTCAAGACCCTTAAAGAGGCCGAAGAGCTTTTGATACAATATACGAAGTAAAACCGCCTAAAGGCCCCATTATGACCCAGGTTGAAACCCCAGAGACGCCCCTGATGCAGCAGTACCAGGCGCTGAAGAACGCCTATCCCCACGCCCTGCTCTTCTTCCGGCTGGGCGACTTCTACGAGATGTTCTTCGACGACGCCAAAACCGCCAGCGCCGAGCTGGGGCTGACGCTGACCGCGCGCCAGAGCGTGCCGATGTGCGGCGTGCCGCATCATTCCGCCACCACCTACATCTCCCGCCTGCTGGCCGCGGGCTACAAGGTGGCCATCTGCGAGCAGGTCGCCCCGTCCGGCGACGCGAAGAAGACCAAGCTTTTCCGGCGCGAAGTAGTGCGCCTGATCACCCCCGGCACCGTGGTAGAGGACGAGCTGCTGCAGCCGCGCGCGAGCCGCTACCTGGTGGCCCTCGAGCTCGACATCGTGGGCTGGGGCCTGGCTTCTTTCGACGCCTCCACCGGCGATTTCCTGGCCACGCAGAACCTCAACGACCCGGACCTCTACCAGCTGCTGTCCTTCATCTCCAAGACCGGCCCGGCCGAGATCCTGGCCGACTCCCGCACGGTGAAAGAGATCAAAAAGCGCGGCCTGGATTTCACGCCGCTGCAGGTGACCGAGTACACCCGCGCCGACGCCCACCAGCCCGCCTGGGCCGCGCAGCCGGTCTGGCAGAACCACCGGCTGGCCATGAAGACCGCGCTGAAGGTCACCTCCTACGTGCGCCAGACCCAGCCCGGCCTGAAAGAAGTCTTTGCCCCCTCTTACTACGAGCCCGCCAACCGCCTGCAGCTCGACGAATCCGCCATCAAGACGCTGGAGCTGGTCTCCAGCCCCGACGGCGACGATTCCAAGACGCTGTGGGGCGTGCTGGACCAGTGCCGCACCTCCATGGGCTCGCGCCTGCTGCGCCGCTGGCTGCTGGAGCCCCTGACCGACCTGCGCGAGATCCAGTCCCGGCAGGCCTTCACGGCCTTCCTGGCCGAGGGCCGCGAGGCCCGCGAGCAGCTGGGCGATATCCTGGCCCAGGTGCCGGACATCGAGCGGCTGCTCGGCCGCGTGATAAATCTGACCGCCTCGCCCCGCGACGTGGCCGCCGTGCGCAAGGCGCTGACGCAGCTGCCGCGCCTGAAGCTGCTGCTGAGCTCGGCGGGCTTCTTCGAGTGCGCGCCCGAGCTGGCCTCGCGCCTGGACGCCACCTCGCACGCCCTCAACGCGCTGCGCACCGACCTGGAGCGCGCGCTGTCCGACGCCCCGCCCGCCCGCCTCTCCGACGGCGGCGTGATCCGGGAGGGCTACAGCCCGGAGCTCGACGAGCTGCGCCTGGTGCGCCGCGACAGCCAGAAGCTCCTAAACGACATCGAGCTGGCCGAGAAGGAAAAGACGGGCATTCCCACGCTGAAGGTGGGCTTCAACAGCGTGTTCGGCTATTTCATCGAGGTCTCCAAGGCGCAGGCGCCGAAGGTGCCCCATTATTTCGTCCGCAAGCAGACGCTGGTCAACGCCGAGCGCTACATCACCGAGGAGCTGAAGGTCCTGGAGAACAAGATCCTCGGCGCCGAAGAGAAGATGGCCAAGCTGGAGGCCCACCTGTTCGGCGAGCTGCGCGAGCGGGTCAAGACCGCCATAGGCGAGATCAAGGCCTTCGCTACCGGCGCGGCCGAGCTGGACGTCTTCTTCGCGCTGGCCGAGTGCGCGGTGCGCTACGAGTTCTCCCGCCCCCGGGTCAATTCCGGCGACGCTCTGAAGGTCGAGGAAGGCCGCCACCCGGCGGTGGAACGCTTCCTGCCCGCCGGCGCTTTCGTTCCGAACGATCTCGAGCTCGGCAACTCCGACGCCCGCGTCGTCATCCTCACCGGCCCCAACATGAGCGGCAAGAGCGTCTATCTGCGCCAGGCCGCCGTCGTGGTCATCCTCGCCCAGATCGGCTCTTTCGTGCCCGCGCGCGCGGCCGAGGTGGGCGTGGTGGACCGCATCATGACGCGCATCGGCGCGCAGGACCGCATGGCCCGCGGCGAATCCACCTTCATGGTGGAGATGCGCGAGACCTCGGCCATCATGCGCCTGGCCACCCCGAAGAGCCTGATCCTGCTCGACGAGGTGGGCCGCGGCACCTCCACCTTCGACGGCATCTCCATAGCCTGGGCCGTGGTGGAGCACCTCTACAAGCCCGAGGGCGGCCCCAAGGTGCTGTTCGCCACGCATTACTTCGAGCTGACCGAGCTGGCCGAGAAGTTCGCCGGGATCAAGAACTGCAATATCGCCGTGAAGGAATGGACCAACGCCCTCGGCAAGACCGAGGTGGTGTTCCTGCACAAGATAGCCAGCGGCCCCGCCGACAAGTCCTACGGCATCCACGTGGCCCAGCTGGCCGGCCTGCCCGAGAGCGCGCTGGCCCGCGCCCGCGAGATCCTGCACGTCCTTGAGACCAAGGGCGACATCCACGTGGAGTCCGGAGACGAGAACCAGACCCCCATGCTGCCCATCTTCTCCGGCCACCCGGTGCTTGACGAGCTGAAGATGTGCGACGCCGACAACATGACGCCGATGCAGGCGCTATCGGCCATAACCGACTGGAAGAAGCGGCTGAAGGATTAGCCTCAACGCTCCGGACGAAGCGGCCGCCCCTCACCGGGCGGCCGTTCTCTTTTGGCCCAGAAGATAAGGGGCCCTTGGACCCATACAGATAATGCGCGCAGTTACTATAATTTAATACGGGGAAACTAATGACCAAATCGCTGCTGCTAACCATGTTCTCGGTGCTGTCCTTCTGCGCTCCTTCTTTTGCCCGGCCCTTCAGCCTGGACTCCGTCCGGGCCGGGGAAGTCGCCTCGGCGGAACTCCCGGTTATGCCCCAGGCCGCGGTCCCGGCGCAGGCCGAGCCCAAGGAATGGACCATAATCTATTACTCTACCACCAAGGATTTCAAGCTGCGCCCGTCCTTCCTGATCCAGATGCTGGACCTCAAACTGGCCGGCTCCAGCGGCAAGGTTAACGTGGTGGTCGAAGGCTCCGTGGTGGCGCAGGCGGAGGACGGTTCCATTTCCACGCCGACGCTGCGCATGGCCATAGGCGGCGAGCCGTGGAGCCTGGAGAAGGCCGTGACGGTTTTCAATGAAGGTATGGACCTGAAGACCAGATTCGTGAAAGAGAGCGCCCTCCGGGAGTTCTCGGGCGATATCGTTAGCCGCGAGACCGGAGTGGACACCGGCGACTGGCGCCACGTGGCGGAATTCGCCCGTTGGGCCAAGGCTAACTACCCCGCCAAACGCTACGCCTTCCTTATCTTCGGCCACGGCAACGGCATAGTTGACGCCAAAAAGACGGCGGAGAAAGGCACGCTGGCGGATGAGGACACCAAGAACTACGTGACCATTCCCGAGATGCGCCTGATGATGGCGGAGATCGGCAAGGTGGACGTTTTCCTGATGCAGTCCTGCCTGATGCAGATGGCCGAGGTGGTCTGGCAGGTCAAGGATTATACCGACGTGGTGGTGGGCTCCAGCGAGTTCCTCTGGTCCAACGGTTTTTTCACGCCCGCGCTGCTCAAGGCCCTCAACGAAAACCCGCAGTTCCCTTCTCTCGCCGTCGGCGATCTCATGGCGGAGTCCTACGTGGCCACCTTACCGCAGGACAAGACCGGGCACGTGTCGGTGATCCCCACCGCGGCCCTGCCCCGCTTCGCGGAGAAACTGGACGCCTGGGCCGACGCCGTAATGAAGGCCGACGGCCGCGACGCCGCGATGAAGGCCCGGCATAAAACGGTGCGATTCGACTCTTTCGGCCTCGTAACCCTTTCTACGGCCCAGTCCGTCAACTATTCCATCTCCGGCGACCTGTACGATTTCGTCAGGCTGACCACCGAGAATATACCGCGGGAGACGGAAGAACAACTGAAGGCAGCTGAAGCCGGCCGTGCCCTGATGGAAGATATTGAGAAAAGCCTGGTCTACAAGTATTACTACAAGGGCGCCACGGTTACCGGTTTCGATTATTCCGTCCCGCGCGGCATAGCCATACACGTGCCGCCCAGGAAGATCCTGACCGGGTCCGTGGACGGGATGTACTCGCAGATAATGCAGACCAACTACTGGGACCTGCCTTTCGCCAGGGAGACGCGCTGGGGCGCTTTCCTGAACTGGATCTACCGCGGTAAATAAGCCGGAGGAACAACGATGCTGAAGAGAACTTCTTTCCTGTCCCTGCTGTACGCGCTGGCGCTGTCGGCGCAGACGCTGCCCGCGGCCGAGCTGGCCGATATCGCGGCTGACGATATCCGCAAGGCTCCCGTCGCCGCTCCTTCCTTTCCGTCGGCGGTAACGCCGCCCGGGGTGACGATAGCCAGTTACACCACCGACGAAGAATTCACCTTCGAGAGCGAAGCGGTACCCGCCATGAACGCGCGCATCAACGCCCTGAAAGCCGCCGGCGTCACCACGCTGGGCGGCCGCGTGGTTGAGCTCGGCAACGATTATTCCTTCGTCATCGACTATCTGTCGACCGTGAAGGGCAACGCCGCCCTGCCGCCCGCCGTGCTGCTGGAAACCTATAAGAACGGCGCCGCCTATTGGCTGGAGCGCGAGGCCGAGGAGGCCATGAAGGCCTGCGCGGCCAATTTCCGCGCGGCCAAGCTGCCGGTGCTGGGCTCCTACCTTTACGAGGCCGGCAACGACAACGCTTTCGCCGTGGATTACCTGGTTAAGAACCTGCTGCGCCCCGCGCAGGAATACGACGTGAAGTTCCAGTCCTATACCGGCGGGAAGTTCACCTTCGAGAGCGAGGCCGAAAAGGCCGTGCCCTCGTACCTCGCGCTCTTCAAACAGGCCGGCGTGCCGGCCATACGCGGCAAAGCCGTAGCCAGCGGCCGCGACTATGCCGTGCAGGTGGAATACGTGGTCAAGACCGGGAAGTCAGCGCCGCGCCCGCAGTACTCGGTCGCCCGCTACGCCGCCCGCGAGACCTTCACCTTCGACAAGGAAGCCCTGGCCGCCTCCAAAACTGCGCTGCCTAAGTTCGCCTCCGCCGGCGTGCCGCCGCTGTCGGCCGTGCTGCGCCCCGAGGGCCGCGACTATTCTTACAGCGTGGATTATCTCGTCGGCAATATCTACCAGCAGGGCGGCGTGATACCTTCCGTGGCCATAGAGACCTACCAGGCCCCCGAGACCTATACCTTCGACAGCGAGGCCAAGAAGGCCCTGGCCGAAAAGGTGGCGGCCTTCAACGCCGGGGGACTGCCGGTGGTCGGCTCCGCGCTGAGCGGCGAGCTGGGCTCCTACACCTACGCGATAGACTACATAGCCAAGGCCGGCGCCCAGGGCCCGGTCTTCCCCCCGCCGCCGCAGTATTGAGCCGGCGGTTTTGCAACGGACCCGGGCCGCGCGCCCGGGTTCTTATTTATGGAACCTAAGAACCCTTTCGAGGGAATTCAGACTTACGGCAATTTCGGTCTCCTCTGGCTGTTCGCGGTCGTTATCCTCGCTATCCAGGTGGCGTCGCTGCTGCTGATGGAGATACCCGCCCGCGCCCTGGGGGTCAAGTTCGACACCTACGAGGCGTCCATCCCCGGGTTTATCCTTACGGCGCTCGCTTCCTGGTCGCTGCTGGCGGACCTCGGGGTTTCCTGGCGCCAGGCCTGGAGCGACTGGCAGGCCAATGCCCTGGCCGACCTGCGCAAGGCGCTGCGCTATCTGCCGGGCTACGCCGGGGTGCTGCTGGGCATGGGGCTGGTGCTCGCCGCCGCCTATTATATCTGGGACGATTCTTTCGCGGCGCTGATGAAGCACGTCTCGGCCTCCGGCGCGGACCAGGAGGCCAGCGTGAAGGCGATGGCCTTTTCCGCTCCGCGCTTCGCCCTGCTGCTGCTGCTCGCCTGCGTGGCCGCGCCGCTGGCTGAAGAGCTTTTCTTCCGCCGCATAGTCTTCGCCTCGCTCAGGGCCAGGAAGGGCTTCTGGTTCAGCGCCCTGTGCTCAAGCCTCCTGTTCGCGCTATTCCACGGCGGCGGCGCCCCGGTAACGCTGCTGCCGGGGGTCTATTTCTGCTGGGTTTATGAAAAAGAGCGCCGGCTGCCGGCGAACGTCATGCTGCACGGCCTGGTCAACTTTTTCGCTGTGCTCTTTAGAACGTTCAGTTGAAGTATTGTAAAATCAACTTATGCCGGAAATAAAAGTCCTTCCCGAAGAAGTCGTCTCCAAGATAGCCGCTGGCGAGGTCATAGAGCGCCCCGCCTCCGTGCTCAAGGAACTCATAGAGAATTCCCTGGACGCCGGCGCCTCGAAGGTAGAGATAGAGATAAGGAAGGCCGGCCGCGGCCTGATACGCGTGCACGACGACGGGCGCGGCATGGCCCGCGAGGACCTGCGGCTCTCACTCGGCCGCCACGCCACCAGCAAGCTCAACGTCTTCGAAGATATTTATTCGCTCGCCACCTTCGGCTTCCGCGGCGAGGCGCTGTATTCCGTCTTCGCGGTTTCCCGGCTGAAGATCACCTCTTTCAAAGCGGGCGCCGATTCCGGCTACACCCTCGAGGGCGAGGGCGGCCGCGTGATAGCCGAACTGCCCGCGCCGCCGGTGAAGGGCACCACCATAGAGGCCGCAGATCTGTTCTTCAACACGCCGGCGCGCGCCAAGTTCATGAAGAGCGACAATGCCGAGCGCTCCCACCTGATAAAGACCGTGGAAGAGGCCGCCCTGGCCAACCTCGGCGTCGCTTTCCGGCTGGTCATAGACGGCTCTGAAATTCTCAACCTGCCCGCCCTGCCCGGCGGCCTCTGGGAGAACCTCAAGAACCGCGCCGCGGCTATCTTCGGGCGTAGCGTTTACGGCGGGCTCGCCCGCGTTGAGGGCAAAACTCCCGGCATGGCCGTCTACGGGCTGTTCTCGCGGCCCGACGCCCTCGCCGCCACGCGCGTCAACCAGCATTTCTTCGTCAATCGCCGGCCCGTCGGCTCGGCGCTGCTGCGGCAGGCGCTGTACCGCGGCTACGGCCACATGCTGACCGGCCGCCACCCGGCCTGCGCGCTGTTCCTGGAGCTGGACCCCGGTGCCTTCGACTGCAACATCCACCCGCAGAAGCGCGACGTAAAGTTCTCATCGGAGAACGAGATCTTCAAGACCATCTCCAACACTATTTATGAGGAGCTGCTCAGCAAGCAGACGGCCGCGGTGACGATGACCGCGCCGGAGGCGGGCAGGCAGTTCACGCCCCCCGACGTGCCGGCCTACCGCGAGGCCGCCGCCCCGCCGGCCCCGGCCGCGGAGACCGGCAGCCTGTTCGGCCCGGGGCCCGCTCCCGAGGCCCTCACCCCGCAGGCCCACCCGGACTGGCGCGGCAAGGACCTCTCTTACATAGGCCAGCTGGCCAAGAGCTACCTGCTCTTCGGGTCCGGCGACGGGCTGCTGGTGGTGGACCAGCACGCAGCGCAGGAGCGGGTGCTGTTCGAGAAATACCTGGGCGAATTTTCCAAAGGCGCGGTCAAGGTGCAGCCGCTGCTGGTGCCGCTCGAGGCGGAGCTGCCGCGCTCGCAGATGGAGACGGTTTTGAAATGGCGCGACTGGATGAAGTCGGCCGGGTTCGAGATAGACCAGCGCGGCCCGGAGACGGCGCTGCTGCGCGCGGCCCCGGCGCTGTTCTACTTCACGCAGGCCGCCTTCGGCGAATTTCTGGGGTATCTGTCCGAAGTGCTCGGCGAGCCGGAGAAGGCCGCCGAGGACCTCAAGCGCAATATCATAGCCACGATGGCCTGCAAGAAGTCCATCAAGGCGCACGATTTTGTGAAGCCGCAGGAGGCCCTGCGGCTGATGGACGACCTGAAGGGCACCAAGGACAGCTACCACTGCCCGCACGGGCGCCCGACGCTGTTCTTCCTCTCCGGCGGCGACATCGCCCGCCGTTTCCAGCGTTCTGGCGTGCTGTAGCCCGCCTCAGCGCTTTTTCAGCTTTTCCTGCTGGCGTTTTTCCAGGTCGGCCACGGCCTTCTGCCGGCGGTTCACAAAATCGTCTATAAAATCCTCGCGCGCCGCGAGCCGGGCGCGCAGGTCGTCCACGCGCTTCTTAACGCGCCGGTAGCGGCGCTCCTCGGCGCTCATCAGCCTGGAGAGCCTGTCGCTGGCTTCCAGCTTGTCGGGCGCGGCCAGGCCCTCCTGGCCGGGCAGCAGGACCTTTTCCCCGGCGGCTCCGGAGAGGGCCACCTCGCCCTCGAACAGCCCCACCGCGGTCTCTCCGGAAGTGGAGACCAGCAGCGAGAAGGCGGTGCCGCGCACGGCGCAGACGGCAGACGGTGTGCGCACCGAGAAGGCGGAGTTTATTTTTTTACCCAGCTTCATGGCCATCCAGAGGGCCTTGCCCTTCAGGAAGGAGAAGGAAAATTCCCGTTTTTCGGCGGCGGCCAGCAGGGTCTCGGCCGTCATTTCGGAGTTCTCTTCCAGCTTAATGAAGGAGCCTTCCTTCAAAAGGATCTCGCACCAGGCGCCGGGCGCGGTCCTGATGGAGTCGCCCTGGGCTATGGCCCGGCCCTTCGGGGAAACCAGCCAGTCGGTCCGGCCGGCCTGGCGCAGCTCCACTTTGCCCGACGCGGCGTAGACGCAGCCCAGCCTGCCGGTTTGCGGCTTGGCGTCCTGAGCCTGGACCGTACCGGCCGCGGCTAACAGGGCGGATAACAGAATGAACGGGATCTTCATCTTTCCTCCAGCGCCGGGAATTATCCGGCCTCGTTTCTTGAATTTGGGAACCCCCGCTACCATTATAGACAAAAATACGCGCCCGCGGCCTCTAGCCTTTTCTCACGAAGTGCGGCATCTCCGCCGGGATCTCGAAGGACAGCTCCACCAGCCCGGCCGGCTTGCCGTCTTTCAGCCACGGCGCCTGGTAGATCAGCTTCTTAACGCCGTTCTTCTCTATAGTGTAGGCGTTGGTGAAGGGCTCCGCCAGCATTTTCTTCAGCTTGGACCTGGAGGGTTCCGGGTGGCAGTCGAGCAGGCTCTTGCCTATCAGCGAGCCCCCGCCGCTCTTGGCGAAGGTGGCAGAAGACTTGGCGTTCATCTCAAGGATCCTGCCTTCCGCGTCGCAGACCGTGATGGCGAAATTCACGCCGTCTTTCCAGTTTTCCATACTCCTCCTAAATCTCGTTCCCTATATTATAAAATATGGCTATGCCCGTTTCGCGCTTCCTGGAGCTGGCGGCCGCCCGCCGCAGCATCCGCAAATACAAGCCGGATCCCGTAGAGAGGGAGAAGCTGGACCTCTGCCTCGAGGCGGCCCGCCTGGCGCCGTCGGCCTGCAACGCGCAGCCTTGCCGCTTCGTCGTGCTCGATGACCCGGCGGTGAAGGAGAAGTTCTGCTCGGCCGTATTCGGCGGCGTCTACTCTGCCTGCAAGTTCGCCGCGGCCGCCCCCGTCATGGTCGCCGTGGTCTCGGACACCGGCAAGCTGACCGCCTGGCTGGGCAACCAGATGCAGGATACCAATTTCCGCCTGGTGGACATCGGCATCGCCGCCGAGCATTTCGTGCTGGCCGCCGCCGAGCAGGGCCTGGGCACCTGCTGGCTGGGCTGGTTCGACGCCAAGGCTGCGGCCCGCGCCCTCGGGCTGGGCCGGGGCACTAAAGTGGAAGTCCTCATCCCGGTGGGCTACTCGGCTGAAAGCCCGGCGCCGCGCCCGCGCAAAGCCAAAGAAGACTATTGCTCCTATAACAAGCCATGAAAAACTTTTTGCTCCCGCTCGCCCTCCTGCTGACGCCCTGCGCGGCCCCCGCCGCCGACGACTGCGCCAAGAGCACCGACGCCTGCTCTGCCGGCGCCAAACAGCTTTCGCCTTTCGCCGCGGCTTCGCTCGCCAAGGACGAAGCGCCGCGCTCCCGCGTACCGGTCTTAAAGCAGGCGCCCGCTCCCAGTGAGAGCGCTCCGCAGGCGCCGGCGGCGGTCTCTACCGCCCCCGCTCCCGCCGCCCCGGCGGCCGCGTCACGCCAGGCCCTGTCCAGCCCGGCGTGGCTTGTCTTCGTGGCCGGCGCGCTGGCCGGTCTCTATTTTTACCTCAGGAGCGGCTCTAAAAGGGGCAGGAGAAAATGACCATAGATTACGCGGACTTCACCAAAGCGTCAAATATCATCCATTCCATCCAGGGCGGCGCGCTGCTGCTGCTCGGCGCCGCCGAGGCCTACGCGCTGGACAACAAGGGCCGCCGCTTCGTGCTGGCCGCCGCCGCCGCGCTGGCGCTGTCGGGCGTAGCCATGTTCTTAGCCGTGCTGGCGCTGCCCGGCGGCTGGAGCCTGGAGCAGCTTGGCGCCGCGCTGAGTTTCCGCCGCGGCTTCTACCTCTTCATCGCGTTCGCCTGCCTCTTCAGCGCCGCCGGCATGAGCCGGCTGACCCAGGCCGCGCTGGACCGGCAGGGCGGCGGCTGGCAGGCCATGTTCCTTGCGCTGCTGGCTCTGGCCGGGGTGCTGTATTTCATGCTGGCCTCCCGGGTGAACGAGGAGGCCTGGCGGCAGGTGCTGGTGTGGCACTCCGCCGTGGGCGCCACGCTGCTGCTGGCCGTGGCCGCCAAGACCGCCGATATTTTCAAGCCCCGCCGCGCGCTGCACTTCGCCTGGGCGGCGCTGCTGCTGGTCACCGCCCTGCAGCTGCTGACCTACCGCGAAGCCCAGGGCACCTTCGCCCCGCGGCTGGTCACCATGGAAACCCCGACCGAAGTGCAGCCGGCCAAAGTTCCGGCTAAAAATGCCCCTGCTGATAAAAAACGGCCTGCTCGTTGACCCTGTTTCCGGGGAAAGCCGCCGCGACCTGCTGGTCTCGGGCGGGCGCCTCGCCTTCCCTTCCCGAAATTCACCCCACCCGCCCGGCTGCGAAGTGTTCGACGCCGCCGGGCTGTGGGTATTCCCCGGCTTTATAGACGCCCACGTACACGCGCGCGAGCCCGGCGCCGAGGCGGCGGAGACGCTCGCCAGCGCGGCCGCCGCCGCCGCCGCCGGCGGCGTCACCTCCGCGCTGCTGATGCCCAACACTTCCCCGGCCATGGCCACGCCCGCGCTGCTTAAAAAATACGTCCGCCGCGCCGCCGGGCTCCCCTCGAACCTGTATTTCTCAGCCGCAGCTACCGCCGGCCGCCGCGGTCTGAAGCTTTCCGGCCTGGCCGCCCTTAAAAAAGCCGGGGCGCGCGCCTTTACCGACGACGGCTCCTGCCTGCCCCGCGGCCTGCTGGCCGGGCTGCTGAAGCGGGCCGCCGCGCTGGGCCTGCCGCTCCTGGACCACCCCGAAGATTTTCGCCGCACCGGAGGCGGCGTCGTTAACGCCGGCCCCGCCGCGCGCCGCCTGGGACTGCCAGGCATACCCGCCGAGGCGGAATACCTGGCCGTGCTGGGGGATATCCTGGCCGCCGCCTCGTCGGGGCCCGTGCATCTGCAGCATTTGAGCCTGGCCGCCTCCGTGGCCGCCCTGCGCGCTGCCAAGGCCGCCGGCTGGCCGGTGACCGGGGAGACCTGCCCCCATTATTTCGCTCTCACCGACGCCGACATAAAGAGCGACGACGCCAATTTCAAGATGAAGCCGCCGCTGCGCTCGTCCGCCGACCGCGCGGCCGTGCTGGCGGGCCTGGCCGACGGCACCATAGACCTGGTGGCTAGCGACCACGCCCCGCACGAGGCGCGGCTGAAGGCGCGCGGTTTCCGGAGCGCACCGTTCGGCATCACCGGGCTGGAGACGCTGGCCCCGCTCTGCGTGTCGGAGCTGGTGCTGAAAAAAGTGGTCTCTAAAGCCCGCCTCGCGCGGCTGCTGTGCCTGAACCCGGCCCGCCTGCTCGGCCTGAAGAAAAAAGGCCGCCTTGCCCCCGGGTTCGACGCCGACGTTACGGTGCTGGACCCGCGGCGCGCCGCGGCCGTGCCGGAGCGCTTTGTCTCGAAGTCGGCCAATACCCCCTTTACCGGGCGCGCCCTGCGGGGCTGGCCCGTCCTGACCATCGTCGGCGGCCGCGCGGTCTACCGGGCGCCGGTGCGCTGACGGCGGGCGCAAAAAAAGCCCTCCCCCGTGCGCGCGGGGCTTTTGCTAGAATTAAGAAACAACATGGGCTTCTTATACCGCAAACTGATCCGCAGGCTGCTTTTCAACCTCAATCCCGAGCTTGTCCACGACGCCGTCATCAAGAGCGCCGGCGCGGCACAGCGCGTAGAAATACTCAACGCGCTGGTGCGCGCCCTGGCCCGGGCCAAGGATTTTCCGGTGACGGTGGCGGGGATCAAGTTCCGCAACCCGATCGGGCTCGCGGCCGGCTTCGACAAGAACTGCGAGGCGGCCCGCTTCCTGGCAGGCCTCGGCTTCGGCTTCCTGGAGCTGGGTACGGTGACGCTGCGGCCGCAGCCGGGCAATCCCCGGCCGCGCCTGTTCCGCCTGCGCGAGGACAAGGCCATCATCAACCGCATGGGCTTCAACAACGCCGGGGCCTGGGAGGCCGCGCGCTCGCTGGAGAAGCTTTTGCCGCTGCCGGTGCCGGTGGGCATCAGCGTGGGCAAAAACGCCGACTGCTCCCTCGAGGAGGCGCCGAAGAATTACCTCGAGGCGCTGAAGGTCATGTACGAGTTCGGCGACTACTTCGCCGTCAACATCAGCTCCCCGAACACGCTGCAGCTGCGCTCGCTGCACGGCGGCGACAAGCTGCGCCGCCTGGTGGAGCCGATGCTCGACTTCGCCGCGGGCCAGAAAAAAGTCAAACCGTTCTTCGTCAAGATAGCGCCGGACCTGGAGGACAGCGACCTGGAGGGCGCGGCCGCGCTCGCCGTGGAGAAGGGTTTCGGCCTTATCGCCACCAACACCACCGTCAGCCGCGACGCCGTGCCGGCCTACTGGCGCAGCTACGAGGGCGGCCTCAGCGGCAAGCCCCTGCGGGAGCTGTCCAACGCGGTGCTGGCCAAGACCGCAGCGCTGGTGAAAGGCCGCGTGGCCGTCATGGGCTCGGGCGGCGTCTTCGACGGGAAGACCGCGCTGGAGAAGCTGAACCTGGGCGCAGACCTGGTGCAGGTCTATTCGGGCCTGGTCTACGAGGGCCCGTTCCTGGTGAAAGAGATCCTGCGCTATCTCGAGCGCAAGCATTGGGCCGCGCCGCACCGCTGAACGCGGGCCGGCGCCTGAAACAGATCTGACCGCGCGGGGGACGACCATGCATAAGACCGAACTCATCGCAGCGCTGGATACCGACACTCTCAAAGCCGCGGAGCACCTGCTGGACAAGCTGGAGGGCCGCGTTAAATTCTTCAAGGTCGGCTCGGTGCTCTTCACCGCCGCCGGCCCCGCCGCCGTGGACCTGGTGCACAAGCGCGGCGGCCGGGTCTTCCTGGACCTTAAGTTCTACGATATCCCCAACACCGTCAAGCACGCCGTCAAGCACGCCGGGGCCATGGGCGTGTACTCGGTCTCGCTGCATCTCTCCGGAGGCAACGAGATGCTGCGGGCCTGCGCCGAGCTGGACAAGCGCCCCAAGCTCTGGGGCATCACCGTGCTGACCAGCTTCGACGAGTACGGCCTGTTCCGCTCCGGCTACCGCTGCGGCATAGACAAGACGGTGCGCAACCTGGCCGCGCACGGCGCCGCCAACGGCGCCGACGGCGTGGTCTGCTCGCCGCTCGAGGCCGCGATGCTCAGGAAAATTCACGACGGGAAGCTGAAGCTGGTGACGCCCGGCATCAGGCCCGAGGCGCGCGGCGACGACCAGAAGCGGGCCGTGACGCCAGCGGCCGCCAGGGAGGCGGGCGCGGACTTCATAGTGGTGGGCCGGCCTATCACCGCCGCCGCCGACCCGGCCGCCGCCGCGGCGGCCATACTGGAGGACCTGAAATGATCGACGAAACCGAGCTCAGGGCTTACCTGACCTCTTCCGGGGCTTTCCTCGAGGGGCATTTCCTGCTTTCATCGGGGCTGCACAGCCCAAACTACGTGCAGTGCGCCCAGGCGCTGAAGAACCCGGCCTGGGCCGGCCGCATGGGCGCGGCGCTGGCCGCCGGCTGGACCGGGCCCAAACCCGACCTCATCCTCTCCCCCGCCATGGGCGGCCTGATCATCGGCCACGAGGTGGCCCGCGCCTTCGGGGTGGATTTCGTGTTCACCGAGCGCGAGGATAACATTATGACGCTGCGCAGGGGCTTCTCGCTGAAGAAAGGCGCCCGGCTCATCATAGTGGAGGACGTCTTCACCACTGGCAAGTCCACTCTGGAGACCGCCGTGGTGGCGGCCGCCGCCGGGGCCGAAACCATCGGCGCGATGTCCGTCATCAACCGCATGGGCGAGAAGACTTTGCCGTTCCCGGCGCTCTCGCTGCTGCGCCTGGGCCTCGACACGCATCCGCCGGAGAACTGCCCGCTCTGCCGCGCCGGTCTGCCGGCGGTGAAGCCGGGCTCGAGGAAATTCGCGTGAAGGCGCTGCTGGCCGCGCTGCTGCTGCTGCCGGCCTGCGCCTCCGCGGAGAACTTCGACAAAGAGACCCGCGACTTCTCTTCTAAAAACAAAGCCTTCAGGCTCGCCGTCTCCTACTCGGGCACCGGCGGCGCCGGCCGCGCCCGCGCCGTGCTCACCGGCGCCGGCGGCAAAAATATCTCTTCGTTCGAAGCCGACCGCCCCCCTTTCTCGGTCACCCTCTCCGGAGACGGGCGCCGCCTGTTCTTCTTCTTCGGCGCGTGGGGACAGTCGGTCTCGATCTTCGGCGTGGACGTCTACTCCTCGGCGGGCGAGCGGCTGGCCAGCCACCAGGTGCGGATGGACGGCCCGGCCGGAGAGGATTTCTCCGACGATAATTCCGTTTACGCGCTGGGCACGGAGCAGGCCGGCGCGCGCGCCATCCTGCTGTTCGATGTGAAGAGCGGCCGCCTGCTGTGGAATAAAAAATTCAAAGAGAGGCTGGCCGGCCTGAAGTTTTCCGGCGACGGCAGCCGTTTGCTGGCGCTGTTCTCCGTAGACGGCGCGTGGCGCCCCGTGATCTACGACAAGGCCGGCCGGGAACTCGGCCGCGCCGAGCTGAAGGGCACGGGTCACCTGGCGCCGCGGGTGTTCAGCCGCGACGGGACCGCCTTCGAGCTCTGGGAAGACCGCACGGTCTTTAACGAGAAAGACGGCTACTGGCACGCCAGGCTGGTAAAAAAAAGGTATTTCCGCCTGGCCGCCGGCGGCATAGAGCCCGACGGCGTCAAGGACTTCGACGAGGAGTACAGGTAAGGTTCAGGCCCAGAAGGCCAGCTTGTCCAGGAAGAGCAGCACGCCCGCCGCGGCCAGCACCACGCCCGCGACGATCTCCACATAACGCATAGCGGTCCTGAAGCGCGCCATCAGCGCGAAGAATTTCGCCGCCGCCGCGGCCGCTATCAGCAGCGGTATGGCCATGCCGGCGGAATAAACCACCAGCAGCAGCACGCCCTTGCCGGCCGTGCCGGACACCGCGGCCAGGCCGAGGATGCCGGCGAGGATAGGCCCTATGCAGGGCGACCAGCCCAGCGCGAAAGCGAAGCCCATGAAGAAGGCCCCGAAGGGCCCCTGCGCGAGGCCGCGGGTGTTGAGGCGCTTCTCGTAATTGAGGAAGTTCAGGTTTATCAGCCCGGTCATGTGCACGCCGAACAGCACCATCATCACGCCGAGCGCCTTCATCAGCTGGTACTTGTAATCGTTGAGCAGCCCGCCTATGCCGGAGGCCGCCGCGCCCATCAGCGCGAAGGTCAGCGTGAAGCCGGCTATGAAGATCAGCGCGCTGATCACCACCTTGCGCGTGGCTACCTTGGCGTCGCCCTTCATGATCTCGCTCGCCGAGAACCCCGACAGCATGGACAGGTAGGCCGGCAGCAGCGGCAGGATGCACGGCGAGAAGAAGGACAGCAAGCCGGCGGTGAAAGCGGTGATCAGTTCTCCCATATCAGTTCTTCTTTGCCGGCGCCGGCTTCAGCTCGGGCACGGGTTTTACGCCGGGCGTCTTGAGCTCTATCTTGAAAATATCCAGGCCGCCCCAGGGGCCGCCCTGCAGCCAGAAGAGCGCGGTGCGCTTCTTGCCGGCCGGGTCCTTGAAAGTCACTATGACCGCGCGCGCGCCGTTGCTGCCGGCGGAGGCCCTGGGTTCCACCGAGGCGAGGTCCAGCTTCAGTATCTTTTTGGAGGGCTGCTCTTCCAGGAAGAAGGCGCCCTTCAGCTGTATGTCCTTGCGGATATAGTCGGTAACGAAGGCCGCCAGGTCCTCGTCGCTCTCCTGTACCTGCGGCTGTACTTCCTCGTCCTCGCCGCGGGCGGTGTCGCTGGAAGCCACGGTTTCGGGCAGGCCCTCGTCCTCGTAGGCCGCCGCCGCGGGGGCCGCCAGGCACAAGCCCAGCGCCGCAATGAATATCAGCCTCATTTTTTCCTCCGGTCGGATTCGCGCACTACCTTCATCGGGTCTTTCTTTATGGCGGGCCAGTGGGCGGTCTCGACGTAGTTCATCACGGTGCCCCAGTGGCCCTGGCTTTTGAGGATAAAATCGCAGGCTTCGCGCACGGCGCCCACGCCGCCTTCCCGCGAGGTTACCAGGTGGGCCGACTTCTTGACCTCGGGTATAGCGTTGGCCGGCGCTACGGCCAGGCCGGCTTTCTTCAGTACCGGGATGTCGGTCAGGTCGTCGCCCATGTAGGCCACGTTCTCGGGCTTGAGGCCGGTGTCGGCGAGGATCTGGCGCAGCGGCTCCAGCTTGGAGAGGAAGCCCTGGTAGGCGTAGCCCATGCCCAGGCTCTTGGCGCGCTCCTCGGTGCCCGGGGATTCGCGGCCGGTGATCACGCCGGTGACCACGCCGAACTGGTTAAGCAGGCGTAGGCCTATGCCGTCGAGCGAATGGAAGGCTTTTACCTCTACCAGCTCGCTGCCCTTGCCTGGGAGGTAATACATCTTACCGTCGGTGAGCACGCCGTCGACGTCCATCAGGAAAATCCTTATCTTCTTGGCGCGCGCGGTAGCGGCGGCGTTGTTTTTCATACTTTGAGGGTCCATTTTTTCGCCAGCTCAAACTCCTGTTTGCGCGAGGCGTAATTTTTCGGGGCGGGCCCCGTATAAGTGTTCAGGTACCAGTTGATGCTCTCTTCCAGCCAGGCGGAGGCCGGGGTGGAGGTCCAGCCGAAGTCTTTCTCCGCCCGCGCTATGTCCAGCACGAAGTCGCCGCCCATGGAGAAGGGCGAGGCCTCGAAATCGAAGCCGTGCTCTTTGAGCCAGGCGTAGTCGGGGCAGATCAGCCCGGAGTCGCGGTGCATGATGCGCGCCGAGAGCTTGGCGAAATCCTCCAACGTCAGGGCCTGAGAGTCGGCGAAGTTATAGGCCTTGCCGTAGGGATTTTCGGCGTAGACCAGTGTTTCCATGGCGCGTGCGAGGTCTTTGGAGAAGATGAAGCGGTTGCGGAAGGAGGCGCCGGGCAGGAAGAGCGGCCCGCCGTCGGCCAGGCGCAGCCAGTAGGAATAGGCGCGCAGGGTGGGGTCGTTGGGGCCTATGACCACCGGGGGGCGGATAATGGCGGCGGGGAATTTCTTATCGACGAAGGCGGCGAGGAATTCTTTCTCTGCGGCGTATTTGCCCAGGCCGTAGGCGTATTTTTCCTTGAGCTGGGCCTTCAGGGGCAGCAAGTCGGCCTGGTTCTCGCGGAAAGGCGAGTTGGAGCCCTCTAAAACCGAGTAGATGGAGGCGGAGGAGGTGTAAAGGTACAGGCCGGTGCGGCCGCTGAAGACGCGGATGGCCTTCTGGGCGTCTTCGGCGTTGTAGCAGATATTGTCTATTATGGCGTCCCAGGGCTCTACGGCCATGCGGTTGAGGTCTATTTCTACGGTGCGGTCGCCGCGGGTCTGCCTGATGTCCAGGGGGAGGCCGTCCACCGGGACGCGGCGCGAAAAGACGGTGACCTCGTTGCCGGCCTGGTGCAGGCGTATGGCGGCTTCTCTGCCGAAAAAGCTGGTTCCGCCAAGGATCAGGATGCGCATAAGATTTTTATAGTATATAAATTTTTTTACTTATAAATTGTCTGCCCTACTTGTTGTGGTGTGGCGTTTCGCGGCCACCGGGCAGGACAGAACGCAAAACGCGCTCGCGCACACTGTGCGCTCGCTCCGCATTCGGCCCTCGCGCTTATACAAGCTCGGGCCTCATGAGGGTTTTGCTAACCCGTCCTGCCCGTTAGCCGCAATCTCACGTAATACAAGGTAATCGCGGTTAACACAGGTTAACCTTGTTATCATCTCTTATGCGGGTATCTGCGGCTGGCGCAACCTGTCTTTTTCTTCTTGTTAAATATGGTTAACATAAGTTAACATTGGGGGATGGAGCGGGAGTTTTATTCTATTCCTGAGGCGGCGGCGCGGCTGGGGATCAGCCGGATCGCTGTTTTTAAGCGGGTGAAGAAAGGGCAACTGGAGGCGCTGCGGTTCGGGCGCAACTGGGCCGTGCCCGCTTCGGCGCTTGAATCGGCCGTTCTTGCCGCCGCCGCGCCTGTAAAGGTTGCTCCCCCCCCTCCGTCTCAGCCCGCCCGGGCAAAGAAAGAGGCGGGGGCCGTTCCCCCGCCTTCTCCTGAAGCGGACCTCGATTCCTCTTTACTTTAGAACCAGAGCGGCGAGTACGCCATGAACCGCGCCAGCGGGAATTCGGTATAGGGCTTGTCGTCGGTGACCGGCGGGTAGGCCGCGGACCGGGCGTCCACCTCGGCGGCGTTCATCACGTGGGTCTTTATGATGTACTCCGGCGTGACGAAGGGCAGCTCGTAGTTCACGTTCCCCCTCTTTATCCGCTGCGCCAGCACCTGCGGGCGCCGCTCCAGCGGCTGGTTGGAGGCCAGCGCCAGGTAGCCGGGGCGCCCCGGGAAACTCCACACGTTCACCTGCGGGAACACGTCCTTGAGCGAGCGCAGTATCATGTAATAGTCGCTCTCGAAGCAGGGCAGGGGTATCCACAGGCTCAGCACGCCGGTTTCGGTCAGGCGCGAGCTGGCCACTTTGAAAAAGTCGCGGCTGTAGACGTTGACGGCGCCGGAGCTGTAGATGGGCGGCGTGACGTCCACTATGATCGCGTCGTAGGCCGCGCGCGAGCGCAGCAGCTCGTTGCGCCCGTCGTTGACGCGGATCTCGAAGCGCCCGGCGGCCTCGGACTTCTCCCAGTTGCCGGCGAACAGCGGCGCGGCTTCGCGCACGGACGAGAGCAGCTCGGCCACGGTCACTTTTACGCCGTGCAGCACGCCGGAGCGCAGCGTGTTGGCTGCTCCCAGCCCGATGATGAACATGCTCTTCGGGTTTTCCTGGAAGATCAGCGGGAAATGGGACATCAGCTTGCCGGCGTCGCCGTTGCCCGAGACCGCGACCCCGTTGATATACAGCGATTTGGACCGCTCCCCGTCCCGGAACAGCACGTCGACGGCCCCGGCCCGGTCCTCGGCGTGAAAGGCGATGAAGCCCGGCGCGTTGCGCGCGAAGCGCCGCGCGATGGTGCTGAAGACCGGGTCGGGTATGATGAAGGCCGCTCCGGCCGCGAGTACCGCCGCGCCCAGCCAGGGCGTGAAGCGTTTTTTCTCCTCGGCTCCTGCCAGGGCCGCCAGGGCGGTGCCGGTCAGCGCGGCCAGTATGGCCGTCAGGATGAAGCTGAACTTGGTGCCCAGCTGCGGCACCAGGATGAAGCCTGTCACCAGCGAGCCGGCGATGGTGCCCAGGGTGTTGGCGCTGTAGAGCGGGCCCACGGCGCCCACGCGGCCGGCCGCGCGTATGCCGGCCTGGGCCGCCACCGGGAAGAAGAACCCCATCAGGAAAGTGACCGGGGTGATTATCAGCAGCGACCAGCCGAAGAGGTTGAACACGTCGGAGGCCTGCGTCAGCGGCGAGTACATGTATTTCGGGTGCACGGCCGCGGCGCCCGCGAAGTAGAAGGCCGCCAGGCCCGCCAGGGCCAGCGCGGCTATGGCCGCCTGCGTGCGGGCCAGGATAGGCAGCGGGTCGGCGGTGGAATCCGCCTGTTCCCCGGCGTAGAGGCTGCCCAGCGCTATGCCCAGCAGGTAGGCCGAGAGCATGGCCGAGAAAGCGTAGACGGAGCTGCCTATGGTCAGCACCAGCAGGCGGGCCCAGAGCACCTCGAAGGCCAGCGCCGTAAAGCCCGAGGCCGCCATGACCAGCAGCAGGCGGCGGTAGCCGCGGGTGCCTTCCTCGGTCTGCCTGGCGGGGGCGTTGGGCTCCCGGTCGGGCGGGCCGTAGGCGGCTATGCGCAGGGCTATGGCCAAATTCAAAGCCGCGGCCAGCGCGGCCGCGCCCTTTTCCCCGGCATGACCTATCAGCAGGTAGCCGGCCGCCAGTACGCCCAAGGCCGCCCCCAGCGTGTTGAGGGCGTAGAGGCGGGAGATCTTGCCGCCGGAGTCCCCCGTGCCCGCCGCCAGGCCGCTGGCCAGCAGCGGCAGGGTGGCGCCCATCAGCGCGGTCGGCACCAGCAGCACTGCCGCCGACACCAGCACGCGGATGACCGCCGTTAGGGCGGCGGCGCCGGCCGTCCCCCCCTCCGGCAGCAGCGGGGCCAGCAGGCCGGGCAGGCCCGCCATCAGCGCGGTGGCGCCCAGCGCGAAAACGGCCACCAGCAATTCCAGCCAGGCGTAGAGCCGCAGCGGGTTCTTCAGCCCGTCGGCTTTTCTGCCGGCGATGACCGCGCCCAGCGCCAGGCCGCCCATGAAGACGGCCAGCACCGTGCTGGTGGCCTCCAGCGTGCCGCCGAAGACGCGGATGAGCATGCGGAACCAGACCGTTTCGTAGATGAGGCCGCTGACGCCTGAAATGAAGAACAATAGAGGTATGCCGGGCTTGGATCTGAGTAAATTTTTCATCGTGAGGTATATTCTATAAATTAAAAGCCGTTAGTTTGCCCCCCCGCCGCTTTATAGATATAATCTTGCCATGAACAATTCCTTTTTCGAGGACCTGAAAAGCGTCCTGGACGAGATGGGCAAGCAAGGTCAGGGAGGCAAGATGGAAAAAGATTACCTTGGTAAACTGCTGGTGCCGGTCATAGCGGTGGTGGTTGCGGTCATAGCGTTCTCATCGTTCTTTATAATAGCGCCGGGCGAGGTGGCCATCAAGACGCGGGTAGGCTCCATCGTGGACTCCTACAGCGAGGGCATGCATTTCAAGCTGCCGCTCGTCGAGAGCATCATCAAGTTCTCCATCCAGATCCAGCGCGCGGACATCAAGACGCAGGCCTTCTCCAAGGACCTGCAGACCATGAACGCGCACCTCGTGGTAAATCATCGCATCCAGAAGGAGACCGCGGTCAGCATCTACCGCAACCTCGGGCCCGCCTATGTCACCAATATCGTCGACCCGGCGGTACAGGAGGTCTTCAAGGCCATTTCCGCCCGGTATTCGGCCGAGCTGATCATTTCCGAGCGCAACAAGCTGGTCGAGGAGCTTAACGCGGAGGTCAAGGAGCGCCTCAACAAGAAAGAGATCATCGTCACCGACATTTCCGTGACCGACCTGGACTTCACCGAGCAGTTCCTGAAGGCCGTGGAGGACAAGCAGGTGGCCGAGCAGCAGGCCAAGATGTCCGAAAAGCTCGTCGAGAAGGCCAAGCGCGACGCGGAATCGCAGATCGCCAAGTCCAAGGGCGAGGCCGAGGCCCTGCGCATGCAGCGTGAGCAGGTCACCCCCGCGCTCATCGAGCTGCGCAAGGTGGACGCCCAGCTGAAGGCCATCGAGAAATGGAACGGCGTGCTGCCCGGTTACGTCGGAGGCGGCGTGCCCTTTGTGTCCATAGACAAGAACCGCTGACCTGTCCAAGGTCAAAGCGCCGCACCTGGATTTTTTATAGAATTCAGGTGCGGTTTATTTTTGGAGGGATAATGAAAAAACTTTTTACGGCTGTTCTCCTGATGTTCCTGGCCCTGGCTTACGGCGCCATGACCGGCGCTGACCTGCTCTGCTCTAACGCTTACGCGGCTTCGTCCAAGCCTAAACCCAAGCCTGCCCCCGGTCCCGACAGCACCGATGACGGCGACGGCGGCGGTTCCGGCAATGATGACGGTCCCGACAGCACCGACGATGGCGGCGGCTGCGGGGGCGGCGGTTCCGGCGGCGGCTCCGATCCGGATGGTTCGGGTGGCGGCACTGATTTTTAACTCCTACATCCGAAATGAAAGGGCCCGGTTAGCCGGGCCTTTTCTTTTGCCGGGCCTGCGCGTCTGCTTATGGTCGGTATTGACATATTCAATATATGCTGGTATACTTCATCTAAGTAGATAATAAGTATTAATAAAATCAATACAAACATTAACAATATGAATATTCCTAATAAATGTCCTTCTTGCTCCGGTAAGGTGGTTGTGACCGAACTTTCCTGCACTGACTGCAAAACTTCCGTGAAGGGAAGTTTTGAGTTGCCCGTCTTCGCGGTGCTGTCCCCGGAAGAGGAAGGTTTCCTGCGCGTATTCCTGGCGGCGCGGGGCAGCATAAAGGAAGTCGAGAGGCAGCTGAATATCTCGTATCCTACGGTCAGGGGGCGGCTGGAGTCCTTGTTGAACAAGCTGGGGCTGGGCAGCCTGCAGGCGGAGGCCAAGCGCCGCCGCCTTGAGATAGTGAGCCGCCTGGAGCGGGGGGAGATAAGCGCCCAGGAAGCGGTGGCTATGCTGAAGGAACTGGAGGGGTAGGAGGCTTTATGAACGAGGAGAAACTGCGCATACTTAAATTGCTGGAACTGAAGAAGATCACCTCCGCCGAGGCAATGGAGCTCCTTGAGGTCCTGGGCAAGGGTCCCCGGGCCCCCGGCGAGGTAAAGGGCCGGGTGCTCCGCATTCGCGTCTACGAGGAGGGCACTGAAGAGCCGAAGGTTAATATACATATCCCGCTCTCCTGGGCCAAATTCATGGCGCCCTTTATAGAGGGGAAGATAAAGGCTAAGCTGGCGGACAAGGGTTACTCTGTAGACATGGGGAAGATACAGGAAGCCATTGAGGCACATGAACCCATGCGCATAGTGGACGTTAAGGACGGGGGGGACAGGGTGGAGATATATATTGAATAGGCACCCGTAGTTTCACGTGAAAACAGCGCTGTCTGAAAATACCATGAAGCGCTTGCTGCCCTCAAAACTCAGGTTTTGGGGGCAGTTCCTTTGTGTTTCACGTGAAACATCAGCGTATCTGCCGTTGGCATTTGACAATACCGGCTCAAAACAATAGAATAGATGTATCCCTTTAGTTGCCGGGTGTTGTTGTTTTCACGTGAAACTTGACCTAACAGTTTAGAAAGGGGAGTTAATATGGCTGAAATCGTTGCGATAGCTAACCAGAAGGGCGGGGTTGGTAAAACCACTACGTCTATTAACCTGGCCGTGGCCTTGGCCGCCTTCGACTATGAGACTTTGCTGATAGACTTCGATCCCCAGAGCAACTCTACCTCAGGCCTGGGCGTGGATATCACCAAGAACAACAAGAACATTTACGACGTGCTCTGTGGCCGCGCCCCCGTGGAATCGGCCATACATCAGACTTCGGTGGACTGGCTGGATATAATCCCTACCAGCCACAACCTGGCGGGCGCAGAGATAGAATTGGTTAGCGAGTTTTCACGTGAAACGGTCCTTAAGCGCTCTCTGGACAAGATTGGGGGGATGTACAAGTTCATTATAATAGACTGCCCTCCCTCTCTGGGGCTGCTTACTGTCAACGCCCTCAACGCCTCCAACTCCGTTCTTACGCCGGTGCAGTGCGAATATTATGCCATGGAAGGCCTGGCTTACTTCATGAACACTGTGGAGAAGATCAAGCAGGCCCTTAACCCCGGCCTGAATATCGACGGCGGCGTGGTGACCATGTTCGATTCCCGCATTAACCTGGCTAACCAGGTGAAAGAAGAGATAAGCCGCTACTACGGGGACCGCCTTTATAAGACCGTTATCCCCCGCAATGTGCGCCTGGCGGAAGCCCCCAGCTACGGGCAGCCTATTTTTGTCTATGACCCCAGCTCACGGGGGGCACTGGCTTACAAGGAACTGGCGCTGGAGTTCCTGTCCCGCAGGGGCGTGGACGTTTCCAGCCATCGCAAATCTGACCTCTACGTGACCGAGGAAGCGGAACTTGAGTACGACCTTGGCGGCTGAGCCGGCTGTTGACGTTGCGGCGCTATATATAAGGAAGGAGAACATATGAGAAAGGCAATGGGCAGGGGCATAGACGCCCTGATCACGAAGGTGCAGAACAACGATATCACCGGGGACCTGGTACAGCGCATCCCCGTGGGCAAGGTAGAGGCCAACCCTTTTCAGCCCCGGCGCAATTTCGACGAGACCAAGCTGGCCGAACTGGCCGAATCCATTAAAGAGGGGGGGCTGCTGCAGCCCATCTCCGTCTGGAAGAATAACGGCGACGGCGGTTACGTGCTCATAGCCGGCGAGCGGCGCCTGCGCGCCAGCAAACTGGCCGGCCTGGCCGAGATAGACGCCATCGTCCGCAAGGACTTGAGCGACGAGCAGAAGCTGGGGCTCTCCCTGGTGGAGAACGTGCAGCGCGAAGACCTGAACGCGGTGGATACCGCGCTGGCCTACAAGCAGCTGATAGACGCTTTCGGGGCTTCCCAGGCCGACATCGCCAGGAAGGTGGGTAAGTCCCGCGCCGCCGTGTCCAATACCCTGCGCCTGCTCGAGCTCGACGCCGAGATCCGGCAGGGCATACAGTCCGGGGCCATCAGCGAAGGCCACGCCCGCGCGTTGATCTCCATTCCGGACTCTGCCAAGCGCCGCGAGTTCTACCAGCGCATCGTGGTGGAGAAGCTCTCCGTGCGCGACGTGGAGGGCTTCGCCCAGGGCTTCCACGCCGATAAACCGCGGGCCCAGAAAGCGCCGCGCGCCGGCTCGCGCCGCACGCCGGAGGTAGTGGAACTGGAAACCTCGCTGCAGCGGTCGCTGGGTACCAAGGTGGAGCTCAGCCCCGGCCCCGGGCCGGAGAATGGTAAAATAGTCATACATTATTTCTCGCTGGACGATCTCGACAGGGTGACACGAATTCTTAAGAAGTAACACGATGGGCAACATGCGCTACCTTCTCGCGGCGGCCCTGCTGGCCGCCACCGCGGCGGCCGGGGCCCAGGCACCCGACGACGGTAAGCCGGCCTTCTCGGCCCGCTCCGCGCCGGTGCCGGCGTACTTCGCCCCGGAGCGGAACCTTAACCGGTATTACCTCTACGCCGACGGTGGGTTTCACGCCGACTGGTACGTGGGCTACAACAACTGCTGGGTGATAAAGCTGCCGCCGGTCCCCACCGGCGGCTACGCCAAGGCCTTTATCGGCGCCAAGCTGGGCCGGGCCAAGATAAAATCGTGGCCCAACTCCTGGGACACCGACCCTATCCCGGGCAAGATCTACATGGCGCTCAACCAGGCGCCCACCTTCAACTCCGACCACACCTACTTCCTCGTGGACGCGGCCGACCTGCCGCGCGAGCCGCTGCCCAACGATTCGCTCGACGGAGTGGACTCCTCCCGCTGGCTCTGGGCGGAGGTGCCCCTCTCCCGCGTCTCCGCCGAGAAAGATAATTATCTCGCGCTCTGGGCCTCGTCGCGCTATTTCATCAGCGCCTCCAGCGCGCCCATCCTCGCCGCGGCGATGAGCCAGGGCGGGGGAGAGGACGTCTGGCTGAACCGCTCCATCAAGGGCAACGCGCCCTCCGGCGAAGGCGTGCTGGAGACCCCGATCTCCGGCATCAAGCCGGCCATGGCCGTGAAGCTGGTGCCCGTCAACGGGTACAAAGTTCTCATTAAAGGCTTTTCCGCAGAGCTGACCGACGAAGAAATAGGGGTCTCTTTCACCGCCATCGGGGAGGATATCCGTTCCGCCTGGCTGGAAGTTTCCTACGACAAGTTCGACTGGCAGCGCGTGACGCGCTACTTCTTCCGGGCGCCGTATTTCTGGACCTTCGGGCGCGCCGCCATCTCCAAGGATATGTTCTACCTGCGCGCCGCCGCCGTGGACAGCCTGGAGAACATCGGCTATTCCATGGAGATCACGGTGCCCCCCGTGGCCGTAAAACCGGCCGCGCCGCCCGCGGCCGAAGAGAACGAGAACGAAGATGAACAATAAAAAATTCAATATCGCGGTGGTCGGCGCCTCCGGCATGGTCGGCGGCGAACTACTGGGCCTGCTGGAAAGCCGGCGCTTCCCCGTCGGGGAGTTCTATCCTTTCAACTCCGGCCGGAGCGCGGCTAAGGTCTCCTTCAAAGGGAAGAAATATCCCTGCACCGCCCCGACCTTCGAGGCCCTGAAAAAAGCCGACATCGTGTTCTTCGTCTCCAACGAGGAGGTCTCCGATGAATTCGCCCCGCGGCTGGCCGCGGCCGGCGTCTGGTGCATAGACGACTCGTCTCAATTCCGCCTCGCGCCCGGAGTGCCGCTGGTGATCCCCGAGGTCAACGGCTCCGAGCTGAAGCCGTCCAAAAAGCTGGTCGCCGGGCCCAACTGCACCCTGACCGGGGCCGCCGTGGCGCTGGCCGAAGTGCATAAAAAATTCCGCGTGACCGAACTGCGCCTGGCAACCTACCAGGCCGTATCCGGCGCGGGCAAAGCGGCCATGGGCCAGCTGGTGGAAGAACTGCGCGCCTACCTGAAGACCGGCGCGCCCGAGCTGCGGCCGCTGGGAAAGTTCCCGCGCCCCATCGCCTTCAACGTTTTCCCGCAGGTCGGCGGCTTCGACGCCGAGGGCAACTCCGGCGAGGAGAACAAGGTGTCGGCCGAGCTGAAGAAGATCTGGGGCGACAAGCGCATAAAGATCAGCTCCACCGCCGTGCGCGTGCCGGTGCTGCGCGGCCACTCGCTGTGCGCCTGGTTCAAGACGGCGCGGCCCTGCTCCCCGGCCGAACTGAAAAAGATTTTCCTGCGCACGCCGGGCCTGAAATTCTGCGCCCGGCCGGAAGACTACCCGACGCCGCTAGAGAACGGCGACCGCACCGACATCGTTTACGCCGGGCGGCTGCGCCGCGCGGCGACCGCGAAGAACGAATACCAGCTTTGGATAGTGTCGGACAACCTTTACAAGGGCGCGGCCCTGAATTCGGTGCAGATAGCCGAACGGATAGAAGAGCTGGAGGGGGGGAGATGAAAGGAAGATATTTGACCGCCGTGCTGGCTCTGGCCGCGCTGGGCGCCTGCCAGAAGAAGCAGCCGGAAAACATACCGCAGCCCAAAGCGGAGCCGGCGCAGGCCGCCGCCGTTTCCACGGCCACGGTCATAGACCAGAACCCGCTGACCGCGCCCGGCACCTACCTGAAGACCACCGTCGGGCGCGTGCAGCAGGCCAAGGACGCCAAGGCTTTGTACGAGGCCACGGAAAAGAAGAACCTGGAAAGCCTCAACCTCAACGACCCCGGCGGCAACTGATGCCCGGCTGCGGCGGGAATTGCGGTGCCTTCGGCCACCCGGCCGCGGTCGGCTGAGAGATCTGCGGGCGGGCTTTCCGGAGAACGGAGGGGAAATGGAATTATTTCAAGCGCATCCTGTAGCTGTCTTCCTGGGCGTGGCCGCTATCATCGTAGGGCTGGCTTTTTACTTTAACTGGCGGCGGCGCAAGGACCTGGAAGAGCTCGCGGTCTCGATGGGGCTGGAATTTTCCCCGGAGGGCCCGGAGCAGCACGAGCTGGAAGCCAGCGGCCTGGAGATCTTCCGCCTCGGGCGCGGGCGCAAGGCTTCAAATCTGATAAAGGTTCGCGGTGGCGCCGGCGAGATCCGCGTCTTCGACTACCGCTATACCATCGGCGGCGGCAAGAGCAGCCAGACCCACACCTTTACGCTGGCCCTGATGGCGAATTTGCGCTGCGAGGTGCCGCAGTTCGAGCTGAAGCCGGAGACCTTTCTCTACAAGATAGGCGAGGCCATCGGGTTCAAGGATATAGACCTGCCGGCCTTCCCCGATTTTTCCGACAAGTACCGCCTGACCGGCCCGGACGAGGCCGCCGTCCACATGTTCTTCACGCCGCGCCGCGCGGCCTGGTTCGAGGCCAACCCCGGCCTGTGGGCCCAGGGCGCGCCCTGCCACGTGGTGTTCTTCAAGCGCGTCGGGCATCTGCCCGTGAGCGCCTGGCAGTCCTTCATAGAGGAAGCCAAGACCTTCGCAGCAGAGATCCTCAGGTAAACCGCCGGCCCGCCCGGAGGCGGCGGACCCTTGACAAGTAGTTTAGTATATGCTAAACTACTATACATGAATAAAGCCATGCTCGCCAAGGCGAACGGGATAGCCGCCATGCTCTCCTGCATCGCCCATCCGTTCCGCCTTATGATGATCTGCATGCTCCTGAAGAAGGAGATGTTCGTACACGAGCTGATAGAGAAGCTCGGCACGACCAAGGGGAACATCTCGCAGCATCTGCGCGTCCTCGCGGACCGCGGCCTCATCCAGAAGCGCCGCGACGGCAACCGGATCTTCTACAGCATCAAGGACCCCAACCTGGCGGAACTGATAACCAGGATCAAGAAGCTGTATTGCCCCAATTTCGATCTATAACCAGCCAGGAGGAGATAGTATGGACCTTAGCCAGATAAAACCCGCAAAGACGGTGGACGCGCGCTCGATGGCCTGCCCCGGCCCTCTGCTGGAGGCCAAGAAGGGCATAGCCGGCGTGCCGGTGGGCGGCGTGCTGGAGATACAGTCCGGCGACAAGGGCAGCCGCGAGGATATCCCCGCCTGGTGCGGCAAGTCGGGGCACGAGTATATGGGCGTGCTCGAGCGCGACGGCTATGACAGCCTCTTCGTCACCCGCAAAAAGTAGCTGAACTCACGCGGCGTGTCCAGGGCAGGCGGCCCTTCGGGCACGCTATCTGGCGCATAGCGCCAGCGCTCCCCCTCGGCCCTCGCGCTACGCAGGCTCGGGCCTGCGGGAGGGCCCTCAGAACCACCTGCCCCGTCCGCGCCGCAAGCCTTGTATGGAGACTTCTTCCGTATGACTCATCGGAAAATACTAATTATTACTACTAATCACAGCTCCTATCCGGGGGCGGACGCGGTTGGGCAGGCCCGGATGGGGTATGGGGCCAATACCTATATCATACGCGTGCCGGACCCGGTGATGTTCCCGGAGGATTTCTACCTGCGCGCCTACGAGAAGGGGATAGGCGGGATCATCATAATGTCCTCGGGGTCCGATTGTCCTTACGAGGGCGCTTATGAGCGGCTCTCCAAGCGCATCGCGCGGGTCTATGAGCAGATGCGGGCCAAGGGGATAGCGGTGAACCGCCTCAAGCTCACTACCATCTGCACCGTCTGCCGCGCGGCTTTCCTCAAGGAGATCTCGGAAATGGAAAAGGCGGTGGCCGTGATATGAGCCTGGAAAAAATAGAAGTGGACGCGCTGGTGGTGGGCTCCGGCATAGCCGGCCTGCAGAGCGCGCTGGACCTGGCCGACCAGGGCTACTCGGTGGCCATAGTGGAGAGGAACCCGAGCATCGGCGGCAAGATGATCAGCCTGAGCAAGGTGTTCCCGACGCTCGACTGCGCGAGCTGCATCACCACGCCGCGCATGGCCAGCGTTTCGCATCACCCGCGCATCACCACGCTCACTTACAGCACCGTGGACGCCATAAGGCGCGAGGGCAAGACTTTCACCGCCGCGATAACCCGCAAGCCGCGCTATATAGATGAAAAAGAATGCATCTCCTGCAAGCGCTGCGAGGAGGTGTGCCCTGTCTTCCTGCCCGACGAATACGAACAGGGAATGGGCGCGAAGAAGACCATCTCCATACCTTTCACCAACGCCATACCGCAGTTCCCGGTCATGCACCCGGAGCATTGCATACGCTGCGGCGCCTGCGCCCGCGCCTGCCCCAAGGACTGCATAGACTTTTTGCAGGAGCCCGCGCCCGTAGAGATAAAGGCCAAGGCGGTAATACTCGCCACCGGTTACGAGACCACGCCGATGACGGCCAAGAAACAGTACGGCCTGGGCGCGCTGCCTAACGTGATCTCGCCGATGGCGGCCGAGCGGCTGCTGGCCCCGCACGGCCCTTACGGCCGCGTGCTGCGCCCCTCCGACGGCATGACGCCGGGTTCTATCGCCTACGTGCAGTGCGCGGGCTCGCGCGACAAGAGTATCGGCATTCCTTATTGCTCGCGCGTCTGCTGCATGTACGCCATCAAGCAGGCCATACTGCTGTCCGGCTCGCTGCCCATAGCCGACATCACCATCTACTACATGGACATCCGCGCCTTCGGCAAAGGCTACGAGCAGTTCTATAACAACGCCCGGGCCATGGGCATAAACTTTGTGAAGGCCAAGGTGGCCCGCATCACCGAGGACGAGAATCATAACCCCGTCGTGCGCATAGAAAAACAGGAAGGCACCTCGGGCCCGGAGGAGATAAAACACGAACTTGTCATTCTCTCGCAGGGCCTCGTGCCGGCCTGCGACGGCTCCAAGTTCGGTCTCGGCGCGGCCAATAACGAATTCGGCTTCGTGAAACTGTCCGACGAAACGGTCTCCTCCGCCGTCACCGACGGCGCGGGCGTGTTCGTGGCCGGCACCGCCAAGGGGCCGCGCGACATACCCGACTCCGTGGTGGACGCCGGCTCCGCCGCTATAGAAGCCGCCAGTTATATAAGGAGGCTGTGATGAACGAGAAAATTACCGAAGCGGCCTCTAAAGATAACTACCGCCAGGAGCCAAAGGTCGGGGTCTACGTCTGCCATTGCGGCGGCAACATCTCCGACATCATAGACGTGAAGGCCGTGGCCGAGGCGCTCTCCAAATACCCCGGCGTGACGGTGGCCCGCGAGTACGCCTTCATGTGCTCCTCCAACGGCCAGGACCTCATCGCCGAGGACATAAAGAACCTGGGCGTAAACCGCACCGTGGTGGCGGCCTGCTCGCCGAGCCTCCACGAACTGACTTTCCGCAACGTGCTGCAGCGCGCCGGCGTGAACCCGTACCTGCACGAGCACGTCAATATCCGCGAGCAGGCGAGCTGGGTGCATAAGCTCGACAAGGCCGGCGCTACGGCGAAGGCCATAAAGCTGGCGCAGGCCGGCGTGGAGAAGGTGCTGCGCAAGGACGCCCTGAACGCCATCCGCGTGGCGGCAGAACAGAGGGTGGCCGTGATCGGCGGCGGCGTCTCCGGCATGCGCGCGGCGCTTAGCGCCGCGGGCAAGGGCCTCGAGGCCGTTATCATAGAGAAAGGCCCGCGCCTGGGCGGCAAGCTGCTCGAGCTCGGCAAAATGTATCCCTCCGGTGAGACGGGCCCGGCCATAGTGAAGAAGCTTTCAGACCTGGTGCTCGCCGAGGGGAAGATAACGGTGCACACGTCCGCCGAGATAGACTTCGTCAGCGGCTTCGTCGGCAACTTCAAGATCAACTTTAAGAAAACCGACGGGAGTTCCGCCCAGGTGAAGGCCGGCGCGATAGTGATGGCCACCGGCTACGAGCATTATAAGCCCGCCAAAGGCGAGTTCGGCTACGGCGAAGACGCCAACGTGGTCACGCTGCCGGAGTTCATCTCCCTGCTCAAAAACTCTCCGGCGGACCGGCTGGAATACTCCGGGCGTGAGATAAAGAGCCTTGCCCTTATACATTGCGTGGGCTCGCGCCAGGTGGAGGGGGTCCATAAACCCCAGGCCGACGGCAGGCTAAACGACTACTGTTCCCGGACCTGCTGCACTTCCGCCCTGCACACCGTCAACCAGCTGAAGGACAAGTACCCCGGCGTGCGCGTTTACGATATCTACCGCGACATACGCACCTACGGCATGAAGCACGAAGAGTATTACGACAAAGCCTCGAAGGACGGCGTGCTGTTCATGCGGCATAACGAGGCCGACCAGCCCGTGGTGACCTCCGACCGCACCGGCCATACCGTAAAAGTAAAGGACGTGCTGACCTGGGGTGAGGAGCTGGAATTCAAGGCGGACCTCGTGGTGCTGGTCACCGGCATGACGCCCGCGGATATCACGCTCATCAAATCCCAGCTCAAGCTGCCGTCCGGCGCGGACCGCTTCCTGCAGGAAGTGCACCCCAAGCTGCGCCCCGTGGAGCTGGCCAACTCCGGCATCTTCGTCGCCGGGGCCGCGCAGTACCCCATGGATTCCACCGAGGCCATGGCCTCGGCCGGCACCGCCGCCGCCAAGGCCGCCATACTGCTGGCCGAGCCGGACATCCCGCTGGAGCCTTTTGTGGCCGTGGTGGACGAACACAAATGCACCGGCTGCGGCCTGTGCCCCGCCGAGTGTTCCTATGACGGCGCGCTGATGATGGGCGAGCATAACGGCAAGAAGGTCGCCGTAGTGAACCCGGCGCTGTGCAAGGGCTGCGGCGCCTGCGTGGCGGTCTGCCCGACCCGCGCCATAAACGTGGCCGGCTGGACGCTGGACCAGTTCGACGCGATGGTGGACGCCATCGCGAAGGAATAATATGGCCGACGTGAAACAAATAGCCGAACAGCTCAAGAAACTTACCGGACTCCGCGGTCCCGTGCCGGTTGAATTGCGCGACCGCGTGGCCGCGCAGAACAAGGCGCAGAGGGCCGTGCTCGACGCGCTGAAGGCGGGCCCCAAGACCGTGCCGGAACTCGCCGCCGCGGCGGGCCTGCCGCAAGATCAGGCGCTCTGGTACGTGGCCGCCCTGCGCAAATACGGCAAGATAGCCGACGTGCCTGGCAAGGGCGATTATCCGAAGTACGAACTCAAGGGAGGGGAAGCCAAATGAAGGTGAACCCCGAGCTCATAGACGAGATAAAGAAATACGGCGCTTTCGACATTTCCGCGTGTTTCAACTGCGGCAACTGCACCGCGGTCTGCCCGCTTTCAAAAGAAGACGCCTCTTTCCCGCGCAAACTGATCCGCGCCGGCCACGTGGGCATGGAAGAGAAGGTAGCTTCGGCGCTGGAGCCGTGGCATTGCTACTACTGCGGAGAGTGCTCCGCCACCTGCCCGCGCGAGGCCCAGCCCGGCGAGTACATGATGGCCCTGCGCCGCTACCTCATAGCTAAATACGACATCACCGGGCTGTCGAAAATATTCTATAAGACCGGCTGGCTGCAGGCCTGGCTGGCCGCCGGCCTGCTGGCGGCGTTCTACTGGCTCTACAGTTCTTACACCGGCGACTTCGGCGCGCTCGCCGGCAAGATAGAACTGGCCTTCCCCGTCTACGTCACCATCGCGCTGGGCGGCTACATCATAAACATGTACCGCCACACTATAGTTAAGCCCCTCGGCGGTATCAAGGCCTCGCTCAAGCCCGCGCATATCTACGATACCCTGGTGCACGGCTTCACGCAGAAGAACTTCAACGGCTGCGAAGAGACCGACTGGACCCGCTGGATAGCCCACCTGCTCGTCATGAGCGGCTACGTGCTGACGCTGCTGATCTCCAACCTGCATCTGCTCTCGCCGCTCGACAAGCAGTACGTGGCGTTCGGCCCGGTGAGTCTGCTGGTGTGGTACTCGGGGCTCGCCATCCTCGTAGGCGGCGGCATTATGTCCTCGCGGCGCGTTCTCAAAAGCGCGCAGTCCAGCAAGTTCTCGCACCCGAGCGACTGGCTGTTCGTGGTGACGATGTTCCTGATAGGCGCGAGCCTCTTGTTTACGCATTTCCTCAACGTGGCCTACGGCCCGGGCGACCCTCTGCTCGCCAAGATCTACCGCCTGAATATAGCCATAGAGACGGTGTGGATAATCCTCATTGTGCCGTTCACCAAGTGGATACACATCTTCTTCCGGCCGCTCGCCGTCTATTTTCAGCATGTCAGAAAGGAGGCTGAAGCCGGCACGGCCTTCAGCATATAATGGAAAAAATAGTTTACGTCGCCACGCATTTCAAGGATTCCCCTGAGAAGGCCATAATCCCCTTCGTGCTGGCCAACGCCAGCTACGCCATGGACGCCCAGCCTGTGATCATCCTGCAGGCCGAGGGCGTGAACCTGGCCGTAAAGGGCAAAGCCGCGGAGATAACCCACCCGCCCTTCGACCCGCTGGAAAAACTTTTTGATTCCTACGCCGGGCAGGGCGGCCAACTGCTGGTCTGCTCGCCGTGCCTGAAGGCCCGCAACTATACGGAGGCCGATTTAGTGCCGAACGCGAAAATAGTCGGCGCCGCAAAGATAATCGAGGAAGTCACGGGCGCAAAGGCCGTGATGTCATATTGATATGAGAAAAGCGGGCATAATACGCTGTCAGCAGACCGAGGATATCTGCCCGGGCACCACGGACTTCAAGTGCGCGGCCGCGGGCAAGGGCTCTTTCACCGAGACCGGCCCCGTCGAGATAGTCGGTTTCGTCTCCTGCGGCGGCTGCCCCGGCAAGCGCGCGGTGATGCGCGCGGAGGAGCTTGTGGCGCGCGGCGCGGAAGTTATAGCGCTGGCCTCCTGCATAAAGAACGGCAATCCCGTCGGCTTTCCCTGCCCGCACGCCGAGGTCATGAAGACGGCGATACTTAAAAAAGTCGGCGAGAAAGTGAAATTTCTGGATTACACGCATTAAGGAGAAACTATGGCTGACATTAAAGAACTGGAAGCGCAGATAGCGGCCCTCAAGGCCGACGTGGCGACCCTCAAGGCCAACGCCCCCGAGGACAAGCTCTCCATGGTAGTGATGAGCGGCGACATGGACAAGCTGCTGGCCTCGTTCATCATCGCGACGGGCGCCGCGGCCATGTTCGAGAAGGTGGTGATGTTCTTCACTTTCTGGTCCATCCCGGCCCTGAAGGACCCGAACAAGACCGTTTCCAAGGACGTGGTCTCCAAGATGTTCGAGGTGATGCTCCCGAACGGCGCCGACGGCACCAAGCTCAGCCAGATGAACATGGGCGGCATGGGCAAGGCCATGATCAAGAGCATTATGAAGAAGCACAACGTGATGACGCTCGCTCAGCTGATGAAGACGGCCGCCGACTCCGGCGTGCAGATCTACGTCTGCCAGATGAGCATGGACCTGATGGGCTACAAGATGGAAGAGATGATAGATTACCCCAACCTCAAGAGCGCCGGCGTGGGCAAGTTCCTGGCCGAGGCCGGTACCAGCAAGTCTTCGCTGTTCATATAGTTTTGGAAAATTAACGGAGGCAAAATGAAAAAATCGGTTAACCTGTTAGCTGCGGCGTTCGTAATTACCGGGCTTTCGCTGAATGCTTTCGCCACCAACGGCGACAACATGATAGGCGTGGGCCCCACTTCCCGCGCCATGGGCGGCACGGGCATGGCTGCCCCGCAGGACGCCATCAGCGCCATCTTCTCCAACCCGGCCGCGCTGGGCCAGGTCAAAGGCGACAGTTTCAACTTTGCCGGCACCTGGTTCGCGCCGGCGGTGAAAGCTACCGTGGTCTCCGGCATGGCCGGCAACTGGAAGGTCAACAGCAAGGACCAGCCTTACGCCATCCCGGCTATCGGCCTGGCCACCCCGGTCAACGACAGGTTCACCTTCGGCATCGCCGCGTATGGCGTGTCCGGTATGGGTGTGGATTACCGCAACATGGACCCGATGAAGACCAACACCAAGGTCTCCGTCATGAAGTTCGTGCCCGCCCTCGCCTACAAGAACGGAGCGCTCTCCTACGGCGCCGGCCTCGACATAGACTACCAGGCCGCCGACTTCGGCAAGGGCCTCTCGCACGGTTACGCGCTGGGCCTGCGCCTCGGCGCGGCTTACGAGACCGAGAAGTGGAATTTCGGCGCCACCTACGTCACCCCGCAGAACGTGACGCATGAGCGCATCTACGACTTCGACGGCGAAGGCGCCATGGGTTCCTTCAACGGCTATGACCCGCTGAAGCTCGAGAATCCCGCCCAGTACGGCGCCGGCGTAGCCTACAAAGGCCTTGATAAATGGCTGTTCACCGGCGAGGTGAAATACCTTGACTGGGGCAATGCCGACGGCTACAGCGACTTCGACTGGGAGTCCCAGACCGTCTTCGGCCTGGGCGTCCAGAACAAGACCACCGAAAAGCTGACGCTGCGCGCCGGCTGGAACTACGGCAAGAACCCGGTGAAAGAGCACCAGAACTTCAACCCGATGGGCACTACCGACGTGCAGGGCATGGCGATGAACACCTTCGGCTACGAGTATTTCCGCGTCATCGGCTTCCCCGGCATCGTGGAACACCACCTCACCCTGGGCGCGGGCTACGAGTTCTCGCCCAAGTTCGCGCTGAACGTCGGCTACAAGAAAGCCTTCTCTACGACGATCAAGGAAGTCTCCTCCGACGGTACTCTGAAGTCTGAACTTTCCGAGACCGCCTACGACTTCGGCCTCACCTTCAAGTTCTAAGGGACCTGAAGCCAAAGAAAGGCCCCGCTCCGGCGGGGCCTTTTTATTTCATAGAATAAAAACATGCAACTGCAAGGTTCAGGGGCCATGCTCTGGCGCAAGGCCGCAGTCATAGGCAGCCTGTGGGCCGCGTCGGAGATAGTCCTCGGCAGCTTTCTAAAGAACGCGCATATACCTTTCGCCGGGCTGCTGCTCACCGGCATAGGCGTAGCCATACTCGTGGCGGGGCACCGGCTCTGGCCTGAGAAGGGCCTGCTCTGGCGCGCAGGGCTGGTCTGCGCGGCTATGAAGTCGGTCTCGCCGAGCGCGGTACTGGTTAGCCCCATGGTGGCCATCTTCGCGGAGGGCCTCTGCGCCGAACTCGGCGTGCGGCTGCTCGGCGGCAACGCAGCCGGCTATCTGCTTGCCGGCGGGCTCGCCATGAGCTGGGGGCTGCTGCACAAGATAGGAAAACTCTACATCTTCTACGGCCCCGAGGCGCTGGCGGTATACGCGCGCGGGCTGGAGAAACTGCGGGCCTGGCTGGGCAGCCCCGGCGGGGCCTGGGAGCCGCTCGCGGCGCTGCTGGCCGGATATTTCCTTGCAGGCGCCGCGGCCGCACTTATCGGGATGCGGGCCTCCTCCTCCGGAGCTATCGTGCCTGTGCAGAGCCGGGGCGCGGATGTCTTCAAGCCCCGCTCCGGCGCGTCCGCCCCTTCTTACTCCGTATTCTTTTTTATAGTTCATCTGGCCGCCGTGGCGGCGCTGATGGTGTCCGGCAAGGTGCGCCTGGAACTGGCCGCCGCGCTGTCGGCCGGCTACGGGCTGGCCTGCGCTGTCTTCTACCGGCGCTCGGCCGCGCTGCTGGGCCGGCGCGGCCTTTGGGCCGGCCTTCTTGTCGCCTCGGTGCTGGCCGGCTGGCTGCTCGGCGACTGGGGCTCTGGCTTGCGCATGGCGGCGCGCGCCTTTGCGCTGACGCTGGGCTTCGCGGCGATCGCGCAGGAGCTGCTGAACCCGGCGGTGCGGCTGGCGCTCGAGCGCGCGGCCGGGCGGGCCTTCTTCGAGACGCTGGAATACGCCTTCGCCTCGCTGCCGCTGGTTCTGGGGTCGCTGCCGTCGGGCCGGGACATGCTGCTGCGGCCGGCGGCCTCGCTGCGCACTGTCATAGGCCGGGCGCCATGCCTGCTGGAGCGCGAGCGCCGCAGGGTGTACATAATAACGGGCGGGCACGGTTCCGGTAAAAGCACTCTCGTGAAAGGCGTTGCCGGCCTGCTGCAAGAGCGCGGTTTGCGTCCCGCCGGGATAATGGCCGAAGGGCTTTGGCGGGCCGGCATCCGGGACGGCTTTGACCTGGTGGACCTCTCATCCGGCGTGAAAACTCCGCTCTGCCGCCGGGAAACCGGCGGAAAAATACGCGCCGGCGAGTTTCGCTTCTTCGAGGGCGGGCTGGCCGCCGGGCGGCTGGCGCTGTCTGCTGAAAGCGTACGGCCTGCCGCGGCCGTCTTCCTGGATGAAATAGGTTTCCTGGAGCTGGAGGGCGGCGGGTGGGCGCCTGAGCTGACCGCGCTGCTGGGGGCCGGCGGTCCGCCGGTTATCGTGGTTGTACGCGACTACCTGCTGGAGAAAGTCCTGGCCCGCTGGCGCCTGAAACCTTCCGCGGTCTGGAAAGCCGGAAAGACCGGCCCTGCTGACGCAATGACGCTGCTGGCCGCTGCCATTGACTAGCGAGCTTCAACTTGTTAATATTAGTTATTGGCATATGCCAATAACTATGACCCGTCCCCTGAAAATAAGAAAAGTCACCTCCGCGCCGCGCGCCTATTATTTCAAACCGCGGGCGGTGCCGCTCTGCGAGCTGGAGGAGATAACCCTGCAGCTCGACGAGCTGCAGGCGCTGGAGCATGCCGACCTGAAGCGCCGGGGGCAGGCGGACGCGGCCGCCGCCATGCGGGTCTCGCGGCAGACCTTCGGCAATATACTCGCTTCCGCCAGGCGGAAGCTGGCCGACGCCGTGGTGAACGGCAAGGCCCTAAAGATAGAGGGCGGCCCGGTGGAACTGAGCCGGCCGCACTGCGGAGGAAAACACAAATGAACATCTGCGTACCCGTGGAAAACAATGACGGCCTGAAGTCCAAGGTCTTCGGCCATTTCGGCAGCGCGCCTTTCTTCGCCATCTGCGAGGTGGAAAGCGCCAAGGTGGAGTTCCTGGATAACGGCAACCAGCACCATGAGCACGGCCAGTGCAACCCGTTGGGGGCCATAGCCGGCAAAAAAGTCTCCGCCATACTCGTCGGGGGCATAGGGGCGCGCGCGCTCCAGCACCTGAACGCGGGCGGCATAAAGGCCTACCGCTCGCCGCAGGGGCCGCTCTCCCAGGCGCTTGAAATGTTCAAGAAGCGGGAACTGCCCGAGATACTGCCCACCGACTGCTGCCAGGGGCATGGCTGCCATTAACCACCGCCTGCACGGCCACTGCGTGGCCTGCGGGCCTGAGAACGCCATTGGCCTGCGCCTGAAGTTCAGCCCGCAGGCCGACGGTTCCGTGGAAGGCGCGGCTTTCTGCGCCAAGGCCCTTACAGGTTACGACGGGCTGCTGCACGGCGGCGTGGCCGCCCTGATGCTCGATAGCGCCATGACCAACTGCCTGTTCGCGGCCGGAGTAACGGCCCTTACCGGGGAGCTGGCGCTAAAGTACAGGGCCCCGGTTAAAATAGGCCGGGCAGTAGCGCTTAAAGCCTGGATAGAGAAGGATCACGACCCTCTGTTTTTATTGCGGTCCGAGCTAAGCCAGGACGGCGCGCTGAAAGTCTCCGGGGAAGCGAAATTCATGCGCAGCGCCGCCGCGGGGGAATGATGGAAGACAGGAAAATGGCTTTAGAAGAAGCCCTTAAAACCTATGCCGGCCGCCTGAACGATCCGGACGCGTCCGCCTCTGTCACCGGCCCCTGCGGCGACACGATGGAGTTCTACCTCAATATAAGCGACAACAGGGTTTCCGGCATACGTTTCCACGCCGACGGCTGCGGTTACACCTCCGCCTGCGGGGCCGTGGCCGCCTTCTATGCCGACGGGCGCCGGCTGGAAGAGGCCATGTTCGTCTCTCCCGGGCTGATCCTGAAGACCCTGGGAAACGTCCCGGAGGACCACCGACACTGCGCCATCCTCGCCGCTACCACGCTATACAAAGCGCTGGCGGACCATCTGCTGAAGGACTGACATGTAATGATGAAGCACTTAAGAACTTTCGCCTCGGCTGCGGGGCTGGCGGCGTTGGTGATAGGCGGGTCGCTGCTGTCCTCCGGCCTGTGGGGGGAAAAACCTGAAAAAGCCGGAGCCGCGGAACTGCGGCTCGTTTATACTCCCGGGATGACGGCGGCGCAGTTCGCCGAGGCCAACGCCCTGCCCGGCGAGGTGGCCGCCGCGGCCTTCAACAGCCGCGGCTCCATGCCGTACTACGACGCAGACAAACTGCCGCCGGACGGCCTGCGCGCTTCTGTGGAGCGTGAGCTGGCCCTCCATAACGAGCACGCGTCCAAGAACTGGCGCAAGATAGCGCTGAAGTTCGTAATGTGGTTCGCCTTCCTGGGAGTAGTGTTCACGCTGCTGCGGCGCGGCCTGGTGACGGGTGTGCTGCGCAACTGGCTCTATTTTGCCTCGGCGCTGCTCTTCGGCGTGGCGCTGGGCTCCGACCCCAGCCCTATGGGTACGGTGAAGGACGCTATCGTGCTTTACGCGGGCAGCGGCGCTGTTTTCCCGCCCCGCCTGATCGCTTTCGGCGTTTTTCTGCTGCTGGTCGTGCTGGCCAACAAGTTCATCTGCTCCTGGGGCTGCCAGCTCGGCGTGCTGCAGGACCTGCTGTTCCGCTTCGGCCGGAGCGGCGGCCTGAAGCAGTACAAGCCGCCTTTCTCCGTCACCAATACAGTGCGCGTGCTGGCGCTGGCCGCTGTGATCGTCTCCGCCTTTCTGGGCAGCGACATTATCGGGGCGGTAGACCCGTTCAAGATCTATAACCCGGTGATCCTGAGCCTCTGGGGCTGGGCCTTCGTCACGCTGCTGCTGGCGGCAAGCCTATTCGTCTACCGGCCCTGGTGCCACCTGTTCTGCCCCTTCGGCCTCGCCGGCTGGCTGGCGGAAAAGATCAGCGTTTACCATGTGACCGTGGCTTACGACAAGTGCGCGGCCTGCGGCGCCTGCGAGAGGGCCTGCCCTTCCACGGTAATGGGCGCGATACTGAAGCGCGACCGGGCTATACCCGACTGCTTCTCCTGCGGCGACTGCCTGGCCGCCTGCCCGCACGGGGCCGTCTCGTTCTCGGCCGAACGCCGCCAGGTGCCGCCGCCTGGCAAATTCGCAAAAAGCTAGAATATAGTTGAATGAAATTCCGGGTTATCAAAACCTTGCTGTGCCTGGCGTTCGCGGCCCTGTCCGCTGGCGCCTGGGATTTGCACATGCTCGGCCCCGCCCACCAGGCGGGTGAGCCCTGCCAGGTCTGCGCCGTGGCAGCCTCACCGGAACTTAACTCCGACTGCGGCAGCGAGCTGCTGGCCCGCCCTGATAATTTTGTTAGCGCAGTGGCCGCCCTCCCCGGGCTGCCCGCGGAAACTCCGTTCATAGCGGCCTTCCTCGGCCGCGCACCTCCCCGCTAAAAAGGCCGACGCTGCCTTTTTTGTTTTCAACCCTTCAAGAGGCGCTGCCGCCTTTTGAGGCGCGCATCGATACATCGGGAGGAGAGCTATGAGGAAAATCATTGTTTTAGCGTTGTTGTCGGGAGTTTGCGGCGCCGCCCTGGCCCAGGAGGCCGGCACGCCGCCGCAGGGCCTGCGCGGCACCCCAGCCAATCTGCCGGACATCAGCGTGATAGGCGTTATCGAGGGTCATACCAGTTCAAACAAGGCCGACGACACCCGCGACAAATTGGAGTTCAGCGAGGTGGAGACGGCCTTCCAGGGCTATATCTACCCGGAGATGAAGGCCGACGTGTTCCTGGCCCTTCACAAGCACGGCACGGAGTACGAAAGCGAGATCTGCGAGGCCAAGGTATCTTTCCTGCGCCTGGCCGACGGGCTGTCCGCAGAAGTGGGTAAGGTGAACGCCGAGTTCGGCAAGCTGAACAAGGCGCACACTCATACCCGCCTGATGATAGACCAGCCGGCGGTACTGACCAACTTCCTGGGCACGCACGCCTTTAACCCGCAGGGCGCGGCGCTCAAGTACCTGCTGCCGCTGCCTTTTTACGCGCAGGCGCAGGCAGGCGCCTGGAACATGGCCGGCCACGAGCATCACGTGGAGGGAGACAATACCGCCGAAGTGCTGGACGTGGATCAAAGCACCGTTACGGTGGTGCTGGCCCCGGAGGAGACCGAGGACTTCTCGCCGGCGGGCAAGGTGTACACCGCACGCCTCAATATGTCTTTCCCGCTCGGCTCCGGAAGCGAACTGGAGCTGGGCGGCAGCGCCCTCAAGGGCAAAGGCAGCCATTGGGAGCATCACGAGGACAATATAAAGATCGCCGGCGCGGACTTCACGCTGAAGTTCTGGCCCGACGCCTACCGGCGCTTTACGCTGCAGGGAGAATATATGCGGCTCACGCGTGAGGTGCCCGTGGGCACGCTCAAGCGCGACGGCCTGTACCTGTTCGCCAATTACCGGGCCTCCAAGTACTGGAACTTCGGGGCGCGCTTCGACTACGCCGAGAACGCCTTCCCGGCTATAACCTATGAGCGCGACTATGCCCTGATAGCCACGCGCAACCTCACCGAGACCACCACGCTGCGCGCCCAGTACAAGCATATCAACCTCTCCGGCGAGAAGACGGACGAGGGCTGGGTGCAGCTGACCTTCGGCCTTGGCCCGCACAGCCATGACCTGGAATAAGGACGAAACCATGAAAAAACTATTCTTGACCGCCGCCGCGCTGGCCCTCTGGGCCGGCGCCGCGCGCGCGGAAATAAAAGTCGTGACCGCCTCTTCCGACCTTAAGTACATCTGCGAACGCGTGGGCGGCGCGGAGGTAAAGGTTGAAAGCCTCTCTTCCGGCGACCAGGACCTGCATATGGTGGAGCCGCGCCCCAGCATGGTCTTCAAGCTCAAGAAGGCCGACCTGCTGTTGCGCGTCGGGCTGGACCTGGATATGTGGGTGGACAGCTTGATAAACGCCGCGCGCAACCCGCGCCTGTTCTACGGCGCGGCCGGTTATGTTGACGCCTCGGCCGGGATGGCCCTGCTGGAGAAACCCGAGGGCAAGGTGGACGCCTCCATGGGCGACATCCATATCTACGGCAACCCGCATTACTGGCTGGACCCGGCCAACGCGAAGACAATGGCAAAGAATATACTGGCCGGCCTCAAGCGGGCCGCGCCGGAGAAGTGCGCGGAGTTCGACGCCAATTACGCGGCCTTCATAAAAGAGACGGACGAGAAGCTGGCAGGCTGGCAACAGCGCATGGCGCCGCTAAAGGGTCTGAAAGTAGTGACCTATCATAGTTCCTGGCCTTACTTCGCCGCGCGTTTCGGGCTGGACGTGGCCGGCCACGTGGAGCCCAAGCCGGGCATACCGCCTTCCGCCTCCCACCTGGACGGCCTGGTGAAGAAGATGAAGGCGGAGAACGTAAAGGTGATACTGACCGAGAGCTATTACCCGCGCAAAGGCCCGGATTTCCTGGCCGGCAAGACTGGCGCGGCGGTGGTGACCGCGGCGGTGAGCGCCGGCGGAACCAAGGACGTCGGGACCTACTTTGACGTGTTCGAGAGGGTAATAACGGAACTGGAAAAAGCCGCGGAGAAGAAATAGTCATACGTTCCCGGGGCGGCTGGCCGCCCCGGGGCGTTCAAAAGGAATTTATGCTTGAAATAATGCTGCCCGCCATGGCAGCCGCCGTGATACTGGTGGGTATACACGCCTACCTCGGGATACACATACTGGCGCGCGGGGTGATCTTCGTGGACCTGGCGCTGGCGCAGATAGCGGCGCTCGGCGCCATCACCGGCGTGCTGTTCGGCCTGGAGCTGCACACTACGGGCTCTTATCTCGCTTCGCTGGCGGCCACCTTCGTCGGCGCCGGTGTGTTCGCCCTGACGCGGGGGCGGCAGACCACCGGCGCCATGCAGGAAGCCGCCATAGGCATAGTCTATGTGGTGTCGGCGGCGCTGGCCGTGATGGTGCTGGACCGCCTGCCCGGCGAGGCCGAACACCTCAAGGGCATGCTGGTGGGGAATATCCTCTTCGTCACCTGGCCCCAGGTGGGCAAGACCGCGCTGCTCTACGCGGCCGTAGGCCTGGCCCATTATGCCTTTCGTGCGAGGTTCCTCGCCATTTCCTTCTGCCCGGCCATGTCTACCGGCTGCGGCACGAATACCAGACTTTGGGATTTCCTGTTCTACGCGCTGTTCGGCTTCGTGGTGACGAGCTCGGTGGAGCTGGCCGGAGTGCTGCTGGTGTTTACTTTTCTCATAATCCCGGCCGTCTGCGCCGGGCGTTTCGCCTCATCCCTCAAGGGCCGCCTTTGGCTGGGCTGGGGACTGGGAGTAATGACTAGCCTGGCCGGCATAGCCGCCAGCGCCGCCTGGGACCTGCCTACAGGCCCCGCCATAGTCTGCGCCTTCGGCGTGCTGGCGCTGCTGTCTCTGCTCCCGGGTCTGCGATCAGCCCAAAAATAACGGCGGCGGCTTGCTGCCGGCAGGGCTAACCAAGGAGCTCCTTGACCTTGGCCAGCAGGGCGTCGATCCTGAACGGTTTGGCGAAAAACCCCTCCAGTTTGTATTTTTCCACGAAGAGCGGCATAACCCAGGGATCGATCGCGCCGCTTATCATGATGGATTTGGTCGCGCCATGCCTGCGGGCCGAGAATTCTACAAGTTCGGTACCCGCCCCGTCCGCCAGGATAAGGTCGGTTATCAGCAAGTCGTAGATATTGGCGGTCATGAGCGCCCGCGCCTCTTCCGCGCCGCTGGCCAGTGTGACATGGTAGTCGGAAGAACTGAAGGCCCGTTTCAGCAGTTCCCGCAGCGACGCCTCGTCGTCCACAGCAAGTATCTTTTTGGGCATATTTTCCCCTCCCGCCGCGCTTATACGGACGCGCGGGAGGCGGAAAAGGTTTAGTCGGCTATCATGGCCTTCCGTCGAATTATATAATTGGCCGTAGGGGGCTAAACCCTTCCTGCGCTCCGCGCGTCTGTATAAATGTGGAAACGATGACCGATATAGAAAAAAAAGGCTCTGAAAGCCCCGGGGCTGCAAACCCGGAGGGGGCTTTCACCCTGATCGTGGAGGAGCACCAGCGCCTGGTCTACGGGGTAGCGCTCCGGCTTACAGGCAACAGCTCCGCCGCGGAGGATATAACCCAGGAGACCTTCATAGCGGCCTGGCGGCACTTGAAGGATTTCCGCGGTGAAAGCTCTTTGAAGACCTGGCTGCTGCGTATAGCGGCCAACAAGGCGCGCTCCTACTGGCGCTGGAAAAAGCTGCGTACCTGGTTCAGCCTTTCGGACCCGGCAAACGGTGACGAGGAGAGCCCGGCGCTGGAAGACCTGCTGCCCGACGATCCGCGCCAGCGCCCTGAGCAGGCTGCGCAGGCCGCCGAACTTGAGCGGCGGGTGCAGGCCGCCATAAGCGCCCTGCCGCCGCGCCAGCGCGAAGTGGCCGTACTGCGCGCGCAGGGCTTGAGCGGGGCGGAGATAGCGGCCGCGCTGGGCATGGCGGAAGGGACCGTGAAGGCCCACTGGTTCGAGGCCCGTAAGAAGCTTGAGGTCTCGCTGAGGGAATATTTATGAACGAAGACGAGAAAGAGCGTAAATTGCTGTCTCTGCTGGCCCCGCGCCGCAGTGAGGCCTTCTGGGCCGCCCAGCGCGCCCGCATAGCTTCGTCCGCGGCCGAAAGGAAGGGCCCGGCCCGGGCCTGGCTCCTGGCGCCGGCGGCCGCCGCCGCCCTGCTGGCCGTGCTGCTGGTGCGCCCGCAGCGGGAGCCGATGCAGACCGAGCCGCAGGTAGTCAGCGCGGCTTTTATAGAGCACCTGGACCTGCTTGACGATATGGACGTCCTGGAAGCCGTGCCGGAGGAAGAGTTATGAGGAAACGTACGTTATTCATGTGGCTCAGCGGCGCTCTGGCCGCTACCGCCATAGCGGGGGCCGTGAGCGCGCCCGCCGAGGTGCTGGCGAACCTGGAATTCTTCAGTGATCTCGAAATGTTCTCCAACCTGGACCTGCTGGAAGGTGAAGAGGCCGCGGAGGCGCCGCCGCTGGTTTTCACGGCGCCGGCGGCCTCTACCGCCGCGGTGGCGGGCTCGAGCGTTACGGTGAAAGTTTCCACGACGGCCTGGAGGGTATATGAAAAGCGTTAATTTTATCTTTATAGCGCTGCTGCTGTCTGCGCCGGCTGTAGGGCTGTCCGCCGCGGACGATAAGGCCGCGGACAGGCAGGCCGCGTGGGAGAAGCTGCCGGAAGCCGAGAAAAAGCGGGTGCTGGCCAATTATGAAAAATGGAAAGGGCTGGACGCCGCGAAGCAAGACGAGGTGAAGGAAAAGTACTCCCGCTTCAGCGCGATGCCGAAGGAAAAACAGGCGGAACTGCGTACCCGCTGGACGCGGTTCCAGGCCATGCCCGACGGCGAGCGCTCTAAACTGGTAAAGAAATTCCAGAAATGGCAGAAGCTTTCCAAAGAGCGCCGCGAGGAGCTGCGCAAGGAATACCGCCGGGACAAGAAAGGCGAGCGGCGTTCCGGGCAGGGCGGCAACGGCGGCGGCAGGGGCAGGCGCTGAGCGGGCTAAACCTTCCGCCCCGCCCGCGCGTCAGTATGGGTGAGGCGGAGAACCGCCCAAGTATCAAGGAGGAGTTATGAAGACCAAGATAATGACTATAGCCGCCCTCAGCCTGGTTTCGATCTTTGCCGTCACGGCCGCCGTAAAGGCCGAAGACGCGCCGGTTGTGCCGGACGAGGCGCTGGTTCAGGAGACGCTGCAGACCCGCGACCAGGTGCGCAAGCAGGACGGGACCGGGGATAAGCTGCAGGTCAAAAAGCAGCTGCGCGACGGCACCGGCAAGGACGCCGGCGCGCCGGCCGGAGAGGAAAAGACGGCCCTTAAGAAGCAGACCCGGGAGATGAAAGGCGCCGAGAACGCCAAGGGCGAGGCCGTGAGGGAGCGGGCCGGCAGCTCGGGAGAGGGCAAAGGCCTGAAGAACGGTGACGGCACCGGCGACCAGGTGAAAAAGCAGGAGCGCAAGCAGGAGCGCAAGCAGTTGCGGAACGAAGAGCGCTCAGGCTCCCGCGGCTCAGGTTCCGAGAAGCGCGGCCAGGGACGCGGCGGCGGGGCGGGAAACCGCAAGTAAGCGAGCAGCGGCAGCGACCGCCGCCCCGGTAAAGGGGCGGCGGCTTAACCAAGGAGAACGCTATGAGGCAACGGATACTGTCCGCCTTTATTTTTTTATTTACGGCCGGCGCCGCCGCGGCCGAAAGCTATACCGACGCCGGCGGCCGCTATACCGCAGGCCCCGACGGTTACGCCGGCATGAGCGCCTTCGCGGAATGGGGCGACGACTCCTATTATCTGCGCCCGGCGCTGAATACGTACAAAAGCGACCTCTCCGACAGGAAATCCATTTACTCTTTCGGAGCGGGGCTTGAGCGGGAGCGCTGGAGCGCCGGCGCGGAACTTTCCCTGACGCCGGAAACCGCGGGCTATAAGAACACGGGCCTGTATGGCGACTTCACTTACCGCCTGCTGGGCGAGCCCGCCGATGACGCCGCGCTGGAGGACTTGGCTCTGGGCGTGTTCTGCGGCCTGACCGCGCACGAGGACGCCTATGCCACCTCTACCACCACGGTGTACAGCGGCCGCCGCGGCGGATCCAGTTCCGCCCTGACGGATGCCTTCAAGCTCAACCAGACGGACTACGGCGTATCCGCCTCCCTAAAGGCTTTCGGCCTGCGCGCCAGCGGGCGGTTCACCAAGACCGCTTACGACAAGGACGTGACGGAAGAAGCCCGCCAGTTGCCGATAGAAATAGGCGGCGTGGGCGCCAGCGGCTTTCCCGATACGGCCGTCTCTGTGCGGTTGCGCGTGCCTGGCCTGCCGCTGTCCCCGGAAGCAGGGTACGCAAAAACCACCTACCTATTGGACCAGCCGTCTTCGGAAGCGCTGAACTTCGGCGTCTCCGTGCGCGCCGGCAGGGCGGAACTCTCGGCCGGGTGGGAGAACTTCAACCCAGGAGGCGGGGCGGGACGCAGCGACTATTATTCCCTCGGCCTTACCTTCTCGTTCTGAGGCGCCGCGCTGTTAATTTGTAAACTTATGGCATGGCGGATACTATCCTGACCCTTGAAGAATACGCGCGCATCGCGGCCTGGTTCGTCAGCTACACCAACGGGTTCCGCGACGGCGGCGGCACGCTGCCGGGACCGCTCAGATTTAAGCTGGCGCACAGCGGCCGGGTGGCCTCCAATGCCGCGCGGATAGCGGCCGGGCTGGGCCTGGGCGAGGGGGAATGCGCGGTGGCCAGGGCCGCCGGGCTGCTGCACGACGTGGGCCGGTTCAGGCAATTTTCCTGTCACGCCTCGTTCATAGACGCGCGCAGCCTGGACCACGGGCTGGAGGGGCGCCGCGTGCTTGAGGAGAAAGCCGCCGGGCTGTTCCCCGATGCCGTTATTTTCCGCCGCCTGCTCTGCGCCACCGAATTCCATAACCGCAGGCCCGACGCCCTGCCCAAAGACCTGCCGCTGGCCGATAACAGCCTGCTGCTGCTGGTGCGCGACGCTGACAAGGTGGATATAATGGAGACGCTGCTGGGCAGCGCCGAGTCCGGGGACTTCCGCGGCCTGCAGGATACTATTCCCGATATCAAGCTGGAGGGCGGGCTCACGCCGGGAGTGGCGGAGGCCGCCGCGCGCGGGGAGACGCTGTCGCTGAAGAACCTTAACACCCTGGCCGACATTTTGGTGATGGTGGCCGGCTGGTTCCACGATCTTAACTACGCCCCGGCCCGCCGGGTAGCCGCCGAGCGCGGCTTCCTGCAGCGCCTGCGCCGCCTGCTGCCCGGAGACAACCCCGTACTAGACGCCCTCTTCGCCGACCTCGCCCGCACCGCCTCCAGCCCCGGCGCCAAATACACCGGAATATAGAACGACTCCGTCAGCATCGAGGGCTATTTTTTGAAGTCCGTCGGGCAGCTCAGGCCTTTGGCGCCGAACTTGGTGGCCAGCCAGACCAGGGGGCAGGCGCTGCCGGTGGCGAGGCGGAAGAACACGAAGGAGGCTATCAGCGCCGCCGGGTAGAAGTCCGGGCTGCGGTAATGGCCGGCCCAGGCCAGGCCCGCCGTCGCGGCGGCGGCTAAGAAGAGCCCAAGATTTTTCATATCACTCCTGAAGCCCGAGCTTTCTGAACAGCCAGATGGCCGGGCACCACTTGGTGAAGGCCGACTGCAGCAGGTTCGCCCCGACAAAGGCCGTGAGCCACAGGAAGCGGCCGTCGACGTAGACGGTGAGGCCCACGCTCAGCAGCACCATGAACCCGGCCAGCAGATGCAACGCGTCGTTGAGTTTCATTTTATTCTCCAGTAGCGCCCAGCAGGTCTTCCCGCACTTCCGGGTCCGGCGTGCCGGGCTTTAATTTATATTCCTTGTCCTTGAAGGCGAGATAATACAGCACCGGCACCGCCACGCGGCTAAGCAGCGTGGCGGCTATCTGCCCGGCGATAAGCGAGATGGCCAGCCCCTGGAAGATAGGGTCGAACAAGATCACGCCCGCACCCACTATGACGGCCAACGCCGTCAGCAGCATGGGCCGGAAGCGCACCACGCCGGCCTCTATCACGGCCTCTTTGAGCTCCATGCCCTCGCGCACCTTCAGGTTGATGAAGTCCACGAGGATGATGGAGTTGCGCACCACTATGCCCGCCGAGGCGATGAAGCCTATCATCGACGTGGCCGTGAAGAACGCGTTCATGCCCCAGTGGGCGGGGATGATGCCGATGAGGGCCATGGGGATGGCGGCCATGATGATGAACGGCGTGAGGAAATCCTCGAACCAGGCCACGACGAGGATGTAGATGAGCACCAGCACCATGGCGAAGGCGATGCCCAGGTCGCGGAACACCTCGTAGGTGATGTGCCACTCGCCGTCCCACTTGATGGCGGTCTCGGCGGCGCTGACGGGCTGGCGCGTGAAGTACTGGTTGATCTCGCCGCCGCGCGCTTTGGAGAGCTCGTCTATTTTTTTCTTGAGGTCGAGCACCGCGTAGACGGGGCTTTCCGTGCCGCCGGCGATGTCGGCCGTAACGTAGGCGACGCGCTGGAGGTTCTTGCGGTAAACGGGCCGGTTCTCAAGGCCGTTCTCGGCGCGCACGAAGCTGGCCATAGGGATGGCCGTCCCGTTGGGCGAGAAGAACTTTATCTCTTTAAGCGTGGAGAGCGCCCGGCGCTTCTCCGGCGACAGGCGCAGCCGTATGTCCACCGCCTCGTTCTCCTCCGCCACGTGCGCGGAGTCGATATCCGCGCCGGACAGCGACAGCGCGGCGGTCTGCACAATGTCGGCGGCCGCGACGCCGTTGAGGGTGGCCTTCTGCCGGTCCACGAGCAGGCGGGTGATGGGCTGGTCCTCCGGGATATAGGAATCCACGTCGACTATGCCTTCGGTTTTCCTGAGTACGTTCTTTATCTCCTCGGCCAGCGCGCGCTGGTTGGCGGGGTTGGGGTCGAAGACCTCGACGAGCAGGGTGGCCATCACCGGCGGGCCGGGCGGGACCTCGGCCACCTGGATGCGGGCGGCGTAGCGGTCCGCTATCTCCTTGAGGCCGGGCCGCACTGCCACGGCTATGTCGTGGCTGGCCCGCTTGCGGTCGTGCTTGTCGGAGAGGTTCACCTGGATATCCGCCTGGTAGGGTTCGCGGCGAAGGAAGTAATGGCGCACGAGGCCGTTGAAGTTATACGGCGCGGAGGCTCCGGCGTAGATCTGCAGGTCGCGCACCTCGGGCACGGAGGCCAGGTAGGCGGCCATCTCGCCGGCCGCTTTTTCGGTGCGCGCCAGCGACGAGCTCTCCGGCATGTTGATCATGACCTGGAACTCGTTCTTGTTGTCGAAGGGCAGCGTCTTGAAGATGACCAGCCGGAAGGCCACCATCGCGAGCACCACGGCCAGCAGCCCGGCGGTGAACCACAGGAACTTCTTGCCGGCGGCCGGGTTATAGATGAGCTTTTTCATCAGGCCGCGGTACAGGCGGTCCAGCAGGCCTTCCCTGTTGTGCTCGCAATGCTTCAGGGGCCACTTCTCCACCACGCGGGCGTAGAGCCACGGGGCGAACGCGAACGCCACGCCGAGCGAGAAGAGCATGGCCACCGACGCGCCTATGGGGATGGGGCGCATGTAGGGGCCCATCATGCCGCTCACGAAGGCCATGGGCAGGATGGAGGCGATGACGGTCCAGGTGGCGAGTATCGTCGGGTTGCCCACCTCGTCCACGGCGTTGAGGATGTTGCGGTACAGGGAGTTCTTGCGGTTGAGCACGCAGTGGCGGTTGATGTTCTCCACCACTACTATGGCGTCGTCGACGAGTATGCCGATGGAGAAGATCAGCGCGAACAGCGTGATGCGGTTGAGGGTGTAGCCGTAGAGATAATACACCAGCAGCGTGAGCGCGAGTGTTACGGGGATGGCCACCAGCACCACGGCCGCCTCGCGCAGCCCGAGCGTCAGGGCGATGAGGATAGTGACCGACAGCGTCGCGAGCAGCATGTGGTAGATCAGCTCGTCCGACTTGGCCTTGGCGGTCTCGCCGTAGTTGCGCGTGACCGTGAGGTTGATGCCGTCGGGGATCTCGCGGCCCTTCATGGCCTCCACCTTGGCGAGGATGGCGCGGGAGACCTCGGTGGCGTTGGCGCCGCGGCGCTTGGCCACGGACAGCGTGACGGCGGGGGTGCCGGCCGCGGCCTTTACGGCGGAGGCCGGGCCCTGCAGCATGGTGACCGAGCGCTCTTCCTCGTCGGGGCCGTCCTTGATGTCCGCCACCTCGGAAAGCCTGACGGGGCGCCCGTCGGAGACACCGACTATGATGCTGCGCAGGTCGTCCGCGCTGCGGATGAAGGCGTCGGTCTCGGCCAGCAGCACGGTGTCGCCCTGGTTATAATGCCCGGCGGGCAGGCTGGCGTTGGACATCTTGATGATGCCGGCGAGCATGGGCGGGGTGAGCCGGTGGCGGGCAATGGCCGCCGGATCGAAATGTACTATGAACTGCCGCTTGTGGCCGCCTATGATGCGCGTCTCTGAGACGTTGCCGACGGCGTTGAGCTCGGTCTGGATGCGGGCCGCCGCGCGGCGCAGGTCGTAGCCGTTCTTGCCTTCTCCCCACAGGGTCAGGGCCAGCACGGGCACGTCGTCTATGGCGCGGTACTTGATGAGCGGCTCGCCCGAGCCGCGCGGGAAGATGTCCTTATTGTCCAGGGTCTTCGTGTAGATGAGGTTCGCCGCCGTTTCCGGCGCGGTGCCCACCTTGAAGCGCACGGTGAACATGGCGAAGTTGGGCTGGGCTATGGAATAGATATATTCCACGCCGGGGATCTCCCACAGCTTGCGCTCGCCCACCTCGACGAGGTGTTTCTCTATCTCGGCCGGGGCCGCGCCGTAGAACGGCACCATGATGTCGAACATGGGCACGTTGATCTGCGGCTCTTCCTCGCGCGGCAGTTTGAAGGTGGAGAAGACGCCTAGCAGGATGAAGGTGACGATGAGTATGGGCGTGAGTCGCGAGCGGATGAAAGCTTCGGCCATGCGGCCGGCCATGCCGTACTTGTGTTCAGGATCTTTCATTAGTTTACCCCCAGCTTGTCCGAAATTTCTTTGACCGCGGCCGCGTCGAGCGACTCCGAGGCCAGCAGGGCCTGCGCGCGGTAAAGGTTCAGCTTATAAAGCGTTTCGTAGTAGGCCCCTTCGGCCTGCAAAACTGAGGCCTGGGCGCGCAGCACTTCCAGTACGCTCTGGCGGCCCTGGCGGTAGAGCGGGCGGAACAGCTCCAGCGACTGCCGGGCTCTTTCCACGGTCTCTTTGGCCACGGGCAGGCTCTCGGCGGCGGCCCTGTAGTTGCTGAGCGCCTCGGCTACCTCGGTATCGGCCGCGCGGCGCGCCTCGTCCAGCCTGGCGCGGGCCATGGCGGTGTCGGCCGCGGCGGCGTCGCGCCTGGCGTAGTAGGCCGGATCGCCTATGGGCACGGTCAGCCGCAGGCCCAGCAGGCGGTTGCTCTTAAAGTCAGAGAGGCTTTCGGAGTTGGTCTCCCATGTGCCGAAGGCCTCTACCACGGGCAGAACGGAGTTTTTTTGGGTCGCGGCCGCGGTTTCGCTTATCTCGGCCAGTTTTTCCAGCGCTTTGAGGTCGCGGCGGCCCGCGGCGGAAAGCCCGCCGCGTTCCAGCGGGGCGTAGGCGGGAGCGGCCAGCGCGCCGGAGGCCCCGGCGCCGCCAGGCAGGCCTATGGCTATGCCCAGTTTCTCTTCCTCCAGCTCCAGGGCCCTCTGCCAGTTGAGTTTATAGCCTTTGAGAGTGGAAAGTATGGCTTCGGCCCCGTAATAGTCGGAACCCAGCACCATGCCCTTGTCCTTCAGCATCTGGGCGGTCTTCAGTTCTGTCTCGGCCGCGGTCACGCTCTCGGCGGCCAGGGCCGCCAGGCGGGCGCGCAATAGGACGGTCAGCCACTGATAGGTGATCTTGAAGGTGATGCCGGAGCGGGCCCTTTCATAGCCGTGGCCGGCCGCTTCCACCCCCAATTTGCCCATTTTGGCGGCGTTTGTAAGGGCGAAACCGGTGAACAGCGGCACTCCGGCCTCAATGCCCGCCATATAGTTGCGGGCCGGGTCCGGGTCGTTGATGGTGGCCAGGGAGGCCATGCTGAAGGTGCCCTGCTTCATGGCCGTGGCGAAGGCGTACACGGGGTCGGTGCCGTCCGTATACATGCCCTTTAGCTTCAGGCCGCCGTAGCGGCTCATTTTGGCCTGTTTCAGGCCGGCCCGCGCCCCGCTAACGCGGGCGGCCTCCGCTTTTACGATATTGTCGTTCTTGAGGCCCCGGTCCACCGCCTCGGCCAGCGTCAGCCCGGTCTGGGCCTGCGCCGCCAGCGGCATAAGGGTGAGTATTAAAATCGAAAACTTCATGTGTTTCTCCTTTCGCTTCCCTAATGAGATGCGGTAAAGGCCCAAAAGTTTCAGGTCTGCATGACTCCAGAGGTTATTTTTAAATAGGGGATAGGCGTGCTTTGCCACCCTTGACAAGTCAATATATATGCTTATACTATATATGGGCGCCGTCGATACTCCCTGTAATTGCTCCTTCGGTATAGGACTAAGGGCCCATTGCGGCCTGGGACTTAGGACCTTTGATTAAAGTCAATCCGCAAGCGAAAATATAACTATGAAACGCAACTGGCTGATAACTCTCGCGGCAATAGCCGCCTTCGCCACGGGCCTACGCGCCCAGGACGACGCTTTCAGCCGCCTCGGTTCCGACCTGCCGCGCCCCGCCGCCGCCCCCGTAGTTTCGGCTCCCGCGCCCGTCAACACCGCTCCCTCCGCCACCGCCGCCCAGCGCGAATGGCTGGTAATGGTCTTCATCAACGGCGTTAACGACCTGGGCATATTGGGTTTCGCCAACAGCGACCTCAACGAGATGGAGGCCGTGGGCTCCACCGACCAGGTGGCCGTGCTGGTGGAGTTCGGCATCCTGGGCATGGACAATAACACGGACCGCAACCTGCAGTTCCAGCGCGGCTCCAAGACCGTCTACATCACCCGCGACGCGGACGCCAACAGGGTCACTTCCCCCGTAGTCTACAATTCCAATACCGCCGACATGGGCAGCGAGGCCCATTTCCTGCGCTTCATAAAGCGCGGCCTGCGCCAGTATCCCGCCCGCAAGGTGGCCGTGGTACTGTGGAACCACGGCTCCGGCCGCCTCGGCATAGCCTCGGACGACGCCACCGGCAACCAGATGAGCATCCCCAAGCTGGGCTACGCGCTGAACTTGGCCGCCCGCGAGCTGGGCCGCAAGATAGATGTGTTCGCCACCGACGCCTGCCTGATGCAGATGGCTAGCGTAGCCTACGAGATGAAGGACGCGGCCGAGGTGGTGGTGGGCTCGGAGGAGATCATCTCCGGCCCCGGCTACCCTTACACGGCTATACTCTCCGGCCTGACCGGCAACCCCGGCCAGAACGCCGAGGGCCTGGGCCGCCTGATAGTGGACGCTTTCGGCGCGAGCTATCCCACCGATGCCACGCTTTCCGCGCTGCGCACCTCCTCGCTGCCAGGCTTCCGGGACGCGCTGGACGCCTGGGTGGGCGCGCTGCGCGCCGAGCCCCGGGCCTTCGCCGCGGCCGCCGACCCCGCCGTGATAGGCGCGGTGTCCAAGTTCACGCTGAGGGATTCAAAAGACCTTATAGACTATATAGATATGGTCGGCGCGCGCCTGCCGGATGGCAGCGGCGCCAAGGCCGCCGGGGCCCGCCTGAAGGCGCAGATACAGCGCTCGCTGCTGGTGCGCAATGTCATGAAGCCCGCCCGCAACAACCGCTACACGGCGGCCAACGGCATGGCCATTTACATCCCGGACCTGCGCTACGACTCCGCCAATTACGAGGGAATGGCCTTCGCGGCCGATTCCCAGTGGGACGATTTCCTGCTGCAGGTGATGAGCGAGAGGCTGAGATAATATGAAACTGGGAGCCGCCAAACTACTGCGCCTGGCCGCCTTTGCGGCGGGCCTGGCCGTTTGCGCCGCCCCGGCCGGCGCCGCCCGCGCCGAAGGCGAGCCCCAGGAGCGCCTGGCCGCCTACGAGCTGGGCATCTCCAGCGCCGATCCCTCGGCCGCCGCCGCCCTGCTGCGCGACGGCGAGGCCCGCGAGCTGCTGGACGCGCGGTCTGACGCCGCGGCCGTGCTGGGCCGGGCCGAAGCCCTGAAGGACCTTAAAGACCTGCTCGCCATGCCCTGGGACGCCGCGCGCGTCAACCAACTCAACCAGGCCCTCTCCATACGTATAGACGCGGACAAGCCGCTGTCCCGGCTGGGCGTGGGCCCGGAGCCGGAGAAACTGCTGACCTGGCTGGGGCGCTTCGCCCCGACCTATCCCGCGGCCAAAAAGACCGTGGTGAAGAAAGCCATCCGCGAGTGGGAGATAGTGTTTGGCACTATGACCGACACCCGCAATATGAGCTGGGGCCAGGCCCGCGCCGAGCGGGGCCGCGGCGTCAACATCACCAAAGAGGCCTGGGGGCTCATGGTGCTGCGCGAGCGCAACGCCGTGCTGGAGCGCCTGATCTCGGCTGACCCTAATTTCCTGATCTATAACGACCAGCGGCTGGCCGCAGCCCGCCAGAACTCCGCGCTGGACGTGGACGTGCGCGCGCTGATAGCCTCGCTGCCCCCGGACCAGCAGTCGCAGCTCGCGGGCAAGCCCTTCGGCGACCAGCTCTACCTGCTGGGCAACATGTTCGACAACAGCACCATCACCGCGAGCCCTGACCTAAGGGCGCGCATCAACTCGGCGCGCACCTCGCTGCCGCAGGAGGTGCTGCAGAGCCAGCACCGCCAGGTGCTGGGCACCATGCTTAACACCGCTGTGGCCTCCGAGCTGCGCGGCACCCAGGCCGGCGACAGGGCGCTTGCGGCCTTCCCCGGCGGGCTGCGCATCACCGTGGCGCCCGTGGAGGGCGGCTACTCCCGCTATGACGCGGCCACCGGCACCATAGTGCTGGATTCCGAGACCATACAGCAGTACATGCGCATGAAGGGCTATACCTCTTCCACCGTGATGAGCAACCCGGCGCAGCTGGCCGAGATAGCCAAGTACATGTCGCCCGCCGTGGTTTACGAGGCCGCGCATAAGTCCCAGGCCGACTGGTCGCGCACGCAGGGGATCTACCTGCCGCGCACGCAGGAGAACGAGATAGAGGCCATGGCTCTCGAGGGGCTTTATACTACGGAGAAACTTTCCAAGGACACCGGATTCAACCAGATAATGAGCGACAGCCGCGCGTTCTCAACTTATGCTTCGAAGCGCGTGGAAATAGCCACTGAGTTTAAGTCTTCCCGTGGTAAGGCCTTCTCTACCACCGTCCGCCAGCGCTATTTCTCCGGCCTGCCCTCGCTGGACGCCGCGGCCTCCCAGGTGCTGGGCGCCGTCAGCGGCGAGCTGGAGCGCCGCGCCGCCCTGCCCGCGGCCGAGCAGACCGCGCTGCGCACCAACGGGCTGAACCAGGCTGACGCCATGGAGATGTCGCCCGAAGAGCTCTCAGGCTCGGTGGGTGAAATACAGACCCCGGTTCTTGTTAAAATACAGGGAGACATGGCCAGGCTGGGCGTCTACCGCAGCCACTATAACGCCGCGGACAGGCAGAACAGCGCCGGCCTAAAATCTTTGACCGCTAAGCCTTGATAAAATTTTTATGAAGAATTTAGTTCTCACTCTTTCCATACTTTCAGCGCTGGCCGCGGCGGCCTGCGCCGGCGCGCCTGCCAAGAGCCGGGCCGCGCAGTACAAGAATTTTGCGATGGACAATAATTATTTCTCCTGCCTGGTCCCGGCGGCCTGGAGCCTGGAGCGCGACAAGGACAAAGACGAAGAATACAAGATCTACGAGATACAGCTGCTGGCTCCCAAGACCGGCAAAGCCCCGACGTTCATCAATGTCGCTTATTACACGAAAGATAATCTCGATTTCAACGGTCTGAAGGATTTTGTGGACAGCAATTCAAAGAACGCTCTCGGCGAAACGAAAAGCGCGCGGGAGAACTACGACCCCGTAAAGAACATCTCCCTCGCCGGGCGCAAGGCGCAATTGCTGGCCCGCGAGCGCATGGTCTTCCTGCACCCCGAGAGCAAGTCCGACGAGAGCGTGCAGCTGAAAGAGAAGCTCTACGTCCTGCCCGCCAAAGAGGGCTTTTACGTTCTCCACTTCAGCGCACCTAAGGATTCTTTCCTCGCCAACCAGGCCGTCTTCGAGAAAGTGGCCAAGAGCTTCAAGGGCCTGCCGTAAGCGGCCGCCGCCAATAAAAAAACCGCGCCGGGTAGGCGCGGTTTTTTGCTGCCTTCAAAAAGGCTCCTGCTGCCTTTTTAAGGTTTGGCTTTGCGGGCCTGCAGGTAGTCGACGAGGGCGGCAGGGTAGTCGGTGATGATGGCGTCCACACCGGCGGCTATGGCCAGTTCCCATTCCTTCTTGGTGTTGATGGTCCACGGGGCCACTTTGATGCCGGCGGCCTGCGCCTCTTTAACCGCTTCCGGGGTTATCCACTTGTAATTGGGGCTCCAGATGTCGGTCTTGGCGGCCTTGAGGGCGGGCACGATGTCCAGCAGTTCCTCGTAGGTGAGCTGCGAGGTGCGGATGGCGGGGGCGAGCTTCTTTATCTCTTTAAGCGTGCGCACGTCGAAGGACTGCACCATGACGCGGGCTTCCATGCCGTGCTTTTTAACGGTGTCTACCACCAATTTGGCGAACTCGGCCGCGGTGGGGGTGAGTTCCGGCTCGTAGGGGAAGACCTTGGTCTCGATGTTGAACTCCATTTTCTTGGCCGCCTGGTAGCCGGACTTCTTCACCAGGTCGAAAACTTCCTCCAGCGTTGGCATGGGCGTGCCGGGAACGGCGATCTGCTCGGGGAACTTGGGGTTGAGGAGCGTGCCGCAGTCGTATTTCTTCAGCTCGGCCAGCGTCAGCGAGCGTATCGGGACCGCTTTCTCCAGCTTGTTGCCCTCGGCGTCCAGGCAGCGCTCGGGCGTGACCTTGGGCTCGTGCGAGACTATCACCACGCCGTCTTTGGTGACGCCCAGGTCCAGTTCCAGCACGTCGGCCTCGGCCATCAGCGCGGCCTCGAAGGCCGGGATGGTGTTCTCGGGCACGGTGCCGCGGCTGCCGCGGTGGCCGTGCACCGCTACTATGTGCGCTTCCTGCGCGCAGAGCTGAGCGGCGCAGGCGGAAATAAGTATAAAGATAAGTTTTTTCATGGTTCCTCCAGCTCCAATCATAGGATATTGGGCCCCGCGGCGGCAAAGAGGTCTTTGCCTGGGCGCGGCCTTATGGTGTAAACTTTCCAGGTGAAATATTTCGACGCGCACGACCATCTGCAGAATTTCGCCTCCGAAGACGAGCTGGGCGCGGCCCTGCGCGCCGCCGGAGAGGCCGGCGTGGAGGACATGCTCTGCTGCGGCACCTGCCCCGAAGACTGGGGCCGCGTGCTGGAGCTGGCGGGGCGCGACGCGCGCATAAAGCCCTGCTTCGGCCTGCATCCCTGGCAGACGGCCGAGGAAGGCTGGCTGCCGAAGCTCGAGGAGTTCGTCCGCAGGACCCCCTGCTGCGTCGGGGAAATCGGCCTGGACGGCGTGAAGGGCCTGCCGGGGCAGGAAGAAATTTTCGTGGCACAACTCGCGCTGGCGGCGCGCTTCGACAGGCCCGTTGTGCTGCACTGCGTAAAGAGCTGGGGCCGCATGCTGGACCTGCTTAAGCCCGCACATCTGGGCGCCTTCATGCTGCACGCCTACAGCGGCTCCGCCGAACTGGTGAAGGACCTCTCGGCGCTGGGCGGCTATTTCTCCTTCGGCCCGGAAATAACGGACCCGGCCCGGGAGCGCCTGCGCGCCGCGCTGGCCGCCGTGCCGCCGGACAGGCTGCTGTTCGAGACGGAGGCCCCGGAGCACGGTCATAGACCCGCCGCAGTAAAGGAAGTAGTAGCGGCCGCGGCGGAGCTGCTGAACAGGCCGGTGGAAGAGCTCGCCGCACTGACTTACGCCAACGGGCTCAGATTCATAGGAGAGCTTAAATGACCGAAGACAGGCTGGCGCGCATCAGGCTTATGCTCGGCGAGGAAAGGCTTGAGCGCCTGAAAAATTCTTTCGTGACCGTGGTCGGGCTCGGCGCCGTGGGCAGCTACGCCGTGGAGGGCCTGGCCCGCTCGGGCGTGGGCCGGCTGCGGCTGGTGGACTTCGACGTGCTGCGCGCGAGCAACATCAACCGCCAGCTTTACGCGCTGGGTTCCACGCTGGGCCGGCACAAGGCCGACGTCGCCGCGGAGCGCGTGCTGGACATCAACCCGCATTGCCGCGTGGAAAAGCTCAACGTGTTCGCTAACGACGAGACTTTTGACCGCATACTGGAGGGGAAGCCCGACCTGGTGATAGACGCCATAGATTCGCTGGGGCCCAAGGCCGGCCTGATAGCCGCTACGGTGAAGCTCGGCCTGCCGCTGATAGCGTCCATGGGCGCCGCGCTGCGCACCGACTCCGCCGCCGTGCGCGTGGGCCCGATAAAAGAAGTGATAGGCTGCCCGCTCGCCGCCAAAGTGCGCAATTTGCTGCGCAAAAGCGGCACTCACCTGGATTTCACCTGCGTCTACTCGCTCGAGCCGGTGGGCGAGCTGCGCAAAAAGCGGCAGGTGGACCCCGAGACACAATTCCACGAGCAGGGCCGCCGCCGCGCCGCGCTGGGCAGCCTGCCCACGCTGACCGGCATCTTCGGCCTCACCGCCGCCAACGCCGCCATACAGCTGCTAGCCGGGGAAGAGCCCCGGTGAAGCGCGCCGCCCTGGCGCTGGCCTTGGCCGCGCTGTGCGCGGCCAGCGCCGGCCCGTCGGCCGCCGCCGGGCTTGGCGACTATACCGGTTTCTGGAACGGCCAGCTGCAGGGCTTCAGGGGAAAATACCGGGTCACGCTGACAGTCTCCGGCCTAAACAAGTCTTATTACGGCTCCTATAGCGTATTGCCGCCGAAGGGCGCGGCCTCGCGCGGCACTTTCTCTTTCGAGCCGGGCAAAAACGGCTGCTGGGGAGTGCGGCTGAACGCCCCGGGCGGCGCGCCGCTGCGCGTGCCTGAGTTCTGCCCCAGGCCCGGAGGCGGCGTGGTCTTTTACGTCGACGGGGCCGAGCTGAGCGTGATAGCCGAGACGCGGCCCGGCACGGCCGCGCTGGATATCATAGTGTCCCATAAGCACGACGAGCTGCGCGGAACTATCGGCAGGAAAACCCCGCGCGGCCAGGCGGCAGAACCGGCGAAGGCAGAGCCCCCGCCGCCCTCTGTCCCCCTGCTCAACGCCGGAGAAAAGCCCGTGCGCGCCAAACGCCCGCCGAAACTTTAATTTATTGTTTGGTTTATTTCTGGCCCGCGGCGCTGACGCGCGCGGAGAGCTTGCCGGCCCAGTCCAGGACCTTCCCGGCCGTGGCGGGCGACTTGAACATATTCGCGCCGTGGCCGCGGCCGCCGTCGATGGCGGAGACGGCGAGGCCGCTCCTGGCGGCCAGCTGGCTCAGGGCCGCGGCGCTCTGCCAGGCGTAAGGATCGTCTGCGGCCGCGGCCAGCAGCAGCCGGGGAGCTTTAGCCAGATATAGCTCCGGCTTTATCCCAGCGTAGTCCATGCCCGGAGAAAGCAATACCACCCCGGCCGGCTTCACGGCGCCTTCGGCCGCGGCCTTCAGCGCCAGGTTCGCCCCGACGCTCGCGCCGCAGAAAATAATCTTTGAGAGCTTCTTCTTCTTTAGCCAGCCCGCCGCCGCCTCGATATCCCGCGAGGCATTGCCCCAGTCGGCCTTGGTGAAATTCCGGTAATCCGCCTTCTTCCCGCCGCAGCTCACGCTGCCGCCGTGCCCGCGCAGATCTATAGAAAGCCACCCATATCCCCGCGCCGCGAGTTCCCCCTGGAACCCGCCCCACTCATTCCTATCCGACCCCAGCCCGTGCACATTAATAAATACCAAAGCGCCCGACGACGGCTTCATATAAAAAGCCTCTATCTTACACCCGTCTTTAGTGGTGAAATTTACGGTTTCCTGGCCGGCGGTTACCTTGCTGGCGGACAATAAACACGCGAGTATTAAGGCGCAGCGCATAGTGGCTCCTTTTAACGAGTGTGAACGCGGGGCTGACGCGGTGGCCGGGCAGGCAAAACCCTCATGAGGCCGAGGCTTGCGTAGCGCCGAGGCCGAATGCGGAGTGAGCGCACGGTGTGCGCGAACGCGTTTTGCGGCCCGGTCAGCGCGGCGGCACCGGAGGGTCGAAAGACTTTCGCCTAATCCTTCTCGTGGTGCTTCTTCCAGGTCAGCGCCAGCAGCAGGATGGCCAGCACGCAGGAGGCCAGCAGCATTTTGAAGCCGCCGTCCCAGCCCCAGCGGTCCACCACCTGCCCCATCCCCACCTCGGCTATCACCGCCCCGAACATATAGCCGAAAAAGCCCGTGAACCCGGCCGCCGTGCCCGCCGCCTTCTTGGGCACCATGTCCACCGCGCTCACGCCTATCAGCATCACCGGCCCGTAGATCAGGAAGCCGATCACGCCGAGGGAAAGAGAATCCACCCAGAACCGCCCCGCCGGGTTCTGCCAGTAAACATAGACCGCTATGGTCACGAACAGCATGTAGATGACCGACACCGGCCCGCGCCGCCCGTGAAAGAACTTGTCCGACGCCCAGCCGGCCAGCAGCGTGCCCGGGATGCCCGCCCACTCGTAGAGAAAGAACTGCCAGCGCGCCATGTCGGGCGGGCAGGCCTTCACCTGGGTCAGATAGGTTGGCGCCCAGTCCAGTACGCCGTAGCGTATCACGTAGACGAAGATGTTAGCGAAAGCGATGATCCACAGCGGCTTGTTGTTGAGCACGTGCTCCAGGAAGATCTCTTTGGCCGTCATCTCGCGCTCGGGGTCGGCCACGCCGGTGTCGGGGTTGTCGCCCGTATGTTCCTCGATGGACGGCAGGCCGCAGCTCTGCGGCGTGTCGCGCAGGAAAGTCGCTATCAGCAGGCCCATGCCTATGGCCATCAGCGCCGGCACGTAGAAGATGAGGTAGAACGGCAGCTTGCCGTCGCCCAGCACCGCCGTCAGGCCCAGGATGGCCGCCAGCGCCAGCGCGCCGTTGATGATGGGGGCCACCACGCCGCCGCCGATGTTGTGCGCCAGGTTCCAGATGGCGAACTTGGTGCCGCGCTCGTCGTCCGAGAACCAATGCGTCAGCGTGCGCGCGCAGGGCGCCCAGCCCATGCCCTGCGCCCAGCCGTTGCAGAACCACAGCGCGACCATCGCCCACAGCGAGCCGGCCAGCGTCGGGAACAGCAGGTTCATGGCGCCGGAGAGTATGAGGCCGGTGGCCATGAAGAAGCGCGGGTTGGAGCGGTCGGACACGTTGCCCATCACGAACTTGGAGAGCCCGTACGCCACGGCCAGGCCCGTGGCGATCAGGCCCACATCGCTCTTAGAGAAGCCGTAGATGTTTATGAGGTAGGGCTTGGCGAGCGAGAAGTTCTTGCGCACCAGGTAGAACCCGGCGTAGCCGAAGAAGATGGACAGCATCATCTGCCACCGCAGCGCCTTGTAGCGCGCGGTTTGGAGTTCCTTGGGCAGGCGCTCAATGTGCGCTGCGGGTTTGTAGAGGGAGAGCAGTCTGGTGAGCATTGTATCCTTTATTTCTTGACCGGCGCGCAGGCGCATTCCTCGGCGTCCTGGACGTCGGGAGCCCCGAAAGAGAGGGCCAGGTTCATGACCACGGCGAACACCGTGCCGAAGGCGATGCCGGCTATGTTGACGCTGCCGACGGTGAAGCCTTTCACGCCGAGGCCGGTGGCGATTATTATGGAAGAGCCCGCGATGATGAGGTTCTTGTGCGAGCAGAAATCCACCTTGGCATCCGTCCAGATCTTGATGCCCATCACGGCTATCAGGCCGTAGAGTATCACCGTCACGCCGCCCAGCACCGGGTTAGGGATGCTCTGGATGACCGCGCCGAACTTGGGGCACAGCCCGAGCAGCAGCGCTATGCAGGCCGCCGCGATAAAGTTGTAGACGCTGAACACGCGCGTGATGGCCATCACGCCCATGTTCTCGGCGTAGGTGGTCTGCGGCGTGCCGCCGCCCAGGGCCGACACGAAGGACGCGACGGCGTCGCCCAGGTAGGCGCGGCCGAGGTGGGGGTTCATGTCGCGCTTCATGTAGCCGCCGATGGCTTCCAGGTGGCCCTTGTTCTCGGCCACCAGCACCACGAAGACCGGGGCGATGACCAATACCGCCTGCCAGCTGAACACCGGCGCTGTGAACGGCGGCAGGCCCACCCAGGCAGCCGCCCGGATGGCCGCCAGCTGCTCCAGGCCGACCAGCCCGAAAACGAGCGACAGCGCGTAGCCCACTACCACGCCGGTGAGGATAGGCAGCAGGCGGATGAAGCCCTTCAGGTAGATGGAGACGGCGGCCGCGGTCACGAAGGTGGCGCCGGCCACCAGCAGCCGCACGGCGTCCTCGCCGGTGGCCAGGCGGAAATCAGCGTTGATGAAATTGGAGACGGCCGAGGCGGAAAGGTTCAGGCCGATGATGGCCACCACCGCGCCGGTCACGATGGGCGGCATCAGCCGGTCTATCCACCGGGAGCCGTAGCGCATGGTCGCCCCGGCGGCGAGCGCGTAGAGCAGCGCCGCCCCGGCGATGCCGCACAGCGCGTGCGGGATATTCTCGGCCAGCCCGCCGGTGACAGCCAGCACCGGGCCGATGAAGGCGAACGAGGAGCCCAGGTAGCTGGGGACCTTCGCGCGCGTGACGGCGATGAAGATGAGGGTGCCGACGCCGGAGAAGAAGATGGCGGTCTGCGGGTTGAAGCCCATCAGGATAGGGGCCAGCACCGTGGCGCCGAACATGGCCACCACATGCTGCATGCCCATGGGGATAAGCTTGGAAAGAGGCAGTTTATCTTCAGGGTAATACATTTTCTGCATACAAGATAATATTATTAATAACCGCGAAGGGTAAAGGGCGTAAAAAACGGGGACAGGCTACTTTAATAAAGTAGCCTGTCCCCATTTTTGCGAGACTAGTCCAGGCTGGCGGCTATGGGCTCAGGCAGCAGGGCGAAGAGGTGGAGCTCTGAGGCGGGGCCGCCGCAGGTCAGTTCCACGCGGGCCTCTATGAGGCGACAGGGGCAGGCGGGGGCGCCTATGGTCCCGGCCAGGGCCGCGGCGTCGCCGGTCACGAAAAGAGGAAGCGCGGGCAGCATGGACCGCTTCAGCGCGTTGATGATGATGTTCACCAGCACGTTGATGAGGATGTTGCCGAGCTCGGTGAGCATGACCTCCTCGGCCGCGGTTATGTGGGCGCCCCTGGGGAAGGAATGGCCGGTGAAAGCTTTGGAGATGTCCTCTATGTCGGCTGGGTTGGCCGCCATCACTCCGGTAAGCGGCAGCTCTCCCATGACCATGTAGACCGCGGCCGTCTGCACGCCGTCGTACGGCGCCAGGGCGTCGGCCAGCGTGCCCTTGGTTACCTCCACGCCGGCCAGGCGCCAGTTGCCCGCCGAGCTGCGGCCAAGCCGCTGCAGGCATTTTTCCATGCCGGCCAGCGTCAGCGCGTGTAGGTTGGTCTGCTGGGCCATATCAGAACTTTTTGAGCACCGCTTCCAGTTCGGCGTACATGAAGGGCTTGTGCAGCACCGCCGCCGCGCCCGCCTCCAGCAGCTGCTGGGTCATGCTGTCCTGCTGCACGGCCGTCACCATCACCACCCGGGCCTCCGGGTCGAAGCCCTTGATCTCCACCAGGGTCTCCAGGCCGGTCTTGCCGGGCATGATCATATCCAGCAGTGTAAGCTCGGGCCTCTGCTGTTTGTAAAATTGAATGGCCTCGTTGCCGTTCTCCGCCTCGTTGGTGACCTCGTGGCCCATCTCGGTCAGCAGGTCCTTGATCATGCTGCGGGTCAGCGTGTTGTCGTCCACTATCATTATCTTCATAAAGTTCTCCTGCGCCCCCACGGCTAGCTAAGGTGTATCTTACTAAAAATCTTTCAGATAATGCTTCAGCGCCAGCAGGGGGTGCCGCAGCGGCAGGCGCGGCCCCGAGTAGCGCATGATCTCACGCATGCGCGCGCGCAGGTCCGGGGGCCAGCAGTTGGCGGGGCAGCGCCTGCAGGACGGCTTGGGGTCGCGCGGGCAGCGCTCCAGGCGCCGCGCCGCCTCCGCCAGCAGTTCGCGGCAGGCCGGGCACAGCGGGGCGCCGCCGTGCCGGGCGCGGCAATGCATCCCGGCCATCAGTTCCAGGGTTTTTAATTCGGTTTTAATATCCCGCGCCATAGCGTGTTGCGCCCCCCGATATTATAAAATACAAGCGGGGGGAGAAGGTACAGATATGATAAGAACCAACGACAAGCGCCGCGCGCAGCGCGACAGGCACGACTCGGTAGTGGAGATCTTCGGCGCGGCCGGCAAGCTGAGGGCTACCGGCCGGCTGGCCGATTATTCCGCGAGCGGCATTTCCTTTACTTCCGACGCGACCTTCGCCAAGGGCGAAAGATTCACGGCCCGCCTGCGCCTGCTCGACAAGGGCGTGCTCGACGTCACCGGCGAAGTGGTCTGGGCGCGCAAAGAAGGCTTGCGCGCCCTCTACGGAGTCAGGTTCGAATCCGTCAACCGGGTTAATCCTACCGGAGAGCTAAAAGGGGATAGATGATGCGTAACTTCATATGCGCGCTGGCGCTGCTGGCCGCGGCGCCGGCCGGCGCGGAGGACTGGAAACTTTCCTCCTCGGTCAACTACGACACCGGAAAATACGGCGGCACCACGCGCGTGGATACCGTCTACATACCGGTCACGCTGAAGCGGTACTTCCTTAACACGGACCTCTCAGCCACGCTCCCTTTCCTGCGCCAGAGCTCCACGGGCCAGGTCACGCGCGTCGGCGGCAGGCCGGAGCGCGTCTCCGCCGGCAGGGCGTCCTCGGCCGGGACTTCTGAGGCGGGGCTCGGGGATATGCTGCTGCGCGGCACTTACCTTGTGAAGCGCGACGGTGCGGGCTCCTTCGACCTCTCGCTGGGCGGCAGGATCAAGCTGCCCACGGCCGACGAGAAGAAGGGGCTCGGCACCGGGGAGCTGGACCAGGGCGCCGGCTTCGAATTCGGCAAGGAGCTGAACCCGGGCCTGAAACTGCTGGCCGACGGTTACTACACCATTATCGGCGACCCGGCCGGCACGGACTACAACAACCAGCTGGCGCTGTCGCTGGGTTTCTATAAACCGCTGCAACAGGGCCTGGGCCTTACCGTGCTCTACGAGACTTCCAGCGCGCTGGCGGACGGCAGCACCGACCCGCGCTCGCTGTCGGCCCTGCTCGAGAAACGCGCCGGCGGCGGCCTAGCTTACACCTTAGGCCTGACGCTGGGCCTGTCCGAGGGCAGCCCGCAGTACGGCCTGAGCGCCGGCCTGGGCGGTAAATTCTAACCAGAGCTCCGCATGGACAGATCAATAGCCGCCAGGGAGATAATGCTGCTCGGGGCTTTCGAGGAAGCCCGGGCCGCCGCCGCGCGCGCAGGCATTGAAGTGATCCCGCTGAAGGGAGTGGCCCTGCTGGAGCTGGGCGTCTACCGGCCCGGCGAGCGGGACCTGAGCGACGCGGACCTGCTGCTGCGCCCCCGCGACCTGCCCGCTTTCGAAGATCTGCTGCGCGGCCTGGGCTACGAGCCCATGCCGCACAGCGCCGACGCCTGGTACAAGCCTTCCCCGGGCGAAGCGCCGCCGGTGATACTGGACGTGCACACCGGGCTCTGGCATATTAAAGATACCGAAGAACTGTTCAGGTGGGGCCTGGAGCCCGGACGCAGCGGCCTGGCCCTGAACCTGGCCGACCTGTTCATCCACGCGGCCGCGCACCCGCTGCTGAACCACGGGGCCCTGACGGCCCGCGCCATAGAGGATTGCGCCCGCATAGCGGGTCTCGCCCCCGGCGACGGGGAGGGGTTCTGGGCGCTGGTGGCGCGCAAGGCGGAGGTTTACGGCGTGCGGGCGGTGCTGTGGCCGGTGGTGCGGCGGCTGGCCGCCGGGCCTTTCGTCGTGCCGGAGGCGGCGCAGGCCGCGCTCGCGCCGCGCGGGGCGGAAAAGATAAAGGCGGCCTTCTTCGAGAAAGCCGCCCGGAAACATTCGGCGCCGCTGGAATACCTGCTGCCCGTGCTGCATCGCCCCGGCCTGCTGCTGCGCTACGCCGTGCCGGACCCGCGCTTCATGCTCCGCCGCTACGGCTCAGCCTCTCTCATCTCCTACGCCCTGCGCCCCCTAAGACTCCTTCGCTCCTTCTTCGGCAGGTAGGGACGTTGTTGAGTTGTTGACTTGGTTAGCAAAAATCCCCACTAATCGAGTAAAAGAACCCGACAGGCAGTTGTCGGGTTCTTCTGCTATCCTATTATCGGGGGTGGACTATGCCGAGACAAGCAAGGATGGATGTGGCCGGGCAGTTTTATCACGTGATGTCGCGCGGGATAGAGCGGCGCGCTATATTCACTGACAAATACGACTATGCGGACTTTTACGGGCGCTTGGCGGAATGGATCAGTCTCTCCGGAAGCAAATGCCTTGCCTGGTGCCTGATGCCAAACCATTTTCACGTATTCTTGATGCGCGGAGACAGGCCTCTTTCTGAATTGATGAGCCACGTTCTAACCGGGTACGCGACCACCTTTAACTTGAAATACGAACGCGCGGGACATTTATTCCAGAATAGGTACAAATCCATAATTTGTCTGTCTGAAAACTACTTGCGGGAGGCGGTCCCTTACATTCATCTGAACCCGCTAAGGGCCGGGCTCATTAAAGAATTGTCCGAGCTGAAGGATTACAGATGGTGCGGGCACGCCGCGGCGCTGGGTTTGCGCGGCAAAGATATCTTGGACAGGAGTGAATTTCTTGATCATTTCGGCGGAACAGAGCGGAGCGCAGTAGAAAATTACCTGCGCGCTATAGCCGCTAGGGCTGCCTCGGGGAGACTTGGGCCGGAGGAGCTGCCTGAAACACCCGATCAGGCTTCTCCGGACCGGGAAACCCAGGAGGATTTGGTGTTATCTGCGCCGATCCATTCAGGCAACGTTATGTTTCCCGCTCAGAGCAGGGAGGAATCATTGGCGTTGACCGAGCGGATTTCTGGAGTGGAGCGGGGCAGCATATTCGGCCTAACGCGGGCGCATACCATTTCACACGCGCGGGCGATATATTGCTACCTGCGTAAAGAAAGCGCAGGGGTAAGCGGCGAACGCCTTGCCGAGGAGTTACGGATTAGCCGGAGTGGTGTTTCACGGCTGATCTGGCGCGGGAGGGGATATTTCTTGGATTGGGAAAAACTCAACAACTCAACAACGTCCCTACTGGGGCGCTAGGCCTTTTACCACGGTCACTAGTTTCAGTATGCTCGCCAGGCGCTCCAGGCCGGGCGGCTTCACCACAAAATCGAAAGCTCCTTCCTTGACCGCCTTGGCGGCGAGGTCGGCGTTGTCGAGACCTGCGATGATGACCACGCAGGCGTCCTTGTTCTTCTCGCGGGCCTTGAAGGAGAATTCCAGGCCGCTGGCCCCGCGGAGGTAGATGTCGGTCAGTACCACGTCGAAAGCTTTCCCGTCGAGCAACGCCCTCGCCTTCTCGGCGTCGCTCTCCCGCGTGACCTCGAAATGCGGAAAGCCCGCCAGGATCTCGTCCACGCGGGCCAGTACGTAGCCTTCGTCCTCCAGGAACAAAAGCTGTTTTTTCGGCATCACCATTCCACCCACCAGCGGGCCAGCTCCAGCTTGGCGGCGTACTTGGGATTGCGCAGGGCCACTTCCTCCAGGCCGGCTGGGCGCTCTATGGTGAGCAGCGGGTGGGCCAGCAGGTCCAGGCGGGACGGGGCGGCCGGCTCGTAATCGGAGTCCAGCAGCTTCTCCACCAGGGGGCGGGTCAGCGAGCCGCGGTTGACGGCCAGCACCCGGGCGGTCTCTCCGGTGGAGAGCCGGACCAGGGAGCCGGGGGGGAAAATGGAGAGCACGGAGATGAGCAGTTTAACGGCGCCGGCGTTGAAACCGCGCCCTTCCTTCTCTATGAGTTCTTTCACCGCGTCGGGAGGGGCCATGGGGCCGCGCCAGGCGCGCGGGTGCGTCATGGCCTCGTAAGTGTCGGCTATGGCTATCAGCTGGGCCAGCGGGTCGAGTTCCTCGTCCGAGGCGTGGTCCGGGTAGCCGGAGCCGTCGGCGCGCTCGTGCGTCTGCAGTACTATAAGGCGCGCCCGGTCCTTGATCTTGTAGTCGAGGTCGACTATCCGGTCCAGCTTGGCGGCGCCGGCCTCGGCGTGCAGGGCCATCTCTGCGAACTCGTCGTCGCCCAGGCGCGTCTCGCTGTTGTAGAGGGAGGAATACTCGGTCATGCCGATGTCGTGCGCCATAGCGCAGAAGCCCAGCAGGCGCAGCTCGGCCGGCTCCAGCCCGGCCTGTACGCCCATGGCCAGGGCCAGCACCACGGTGTTGGCCGTGTGGCCGCGCAGGTAATCGTCGGCGGTGGAATAGGCGGTGAAGCCGAGCAGGGCCGGGTTGGTCTTCAGGGTTTCCGAGACCAGCCCGCAGGCGGCGGACACGGCCTCGTACTTTTCGCAATAGGGCTGGTCGGCGGCTTTCAGGAAAGCGCCGGCCTGTTCGAGCAGGCGGGAGTAGACTTCGCGGGCGCGGGGCTCATGCTCGTTGAAAGGCACCGCGGGAGCTGAGCCGGCCCGCGGAGACTCCTGGCTGTTCATCAGCCTGGGGCCGGGCTGGCGCCTGCGGGGATCTGTTTTCGGGGCCGCCTGTTCCGGGACGCTTTCCGCCTGTGCCGCGGGCGCGGGGGCCGGCGGCGGCATCGTAGCGGCCGCGGCGGACTGCGGTGCCGGGACCAGAGCGGGGGCCACGGCCTTTTTTTCGGGCGCGGGGCGGCGGGGCTCCTCTTTAAGCTTCCTCAGGTCGGAAAAGCGCATATGTAAAGTATACCCGGGGCGGGTTAAATAAAGGTTACAGAATGATTAAACCGCGGGTCAGAACTTTTTCTCGAAAACGCGGTATTTGCGGTAAACCTTGCCGCCTATGGCCTCTATGACGCCGTTGATCTGCGTATTGTCTTCCAGCGTCCAGGACATCTCGCCGTACACCCATTTCATCTTCTGCCCGGCCTCGAAGCCTTTCTTGATGAGCAGCATCTCCAGCCCGCGGCCCCGGAATTCCTTCTTGACTCCCAGCGTCAGCATGCGGCCTGCGCGCATCTTGAAATGCAGGTTGTAGAGGAACGGCAGGAGGGTGAGCGGGTTCAGGCTGCCGCGCGCGGCCTTCAGCGGGACGTTCAGGTCCGGCAGCAGCAGCACGAAGGCCGCCGGCTTGCCGTCCACGTCGGCGAAATAGAGGTATTCCGGCTTGAGCACCGGCTTCATGGCGGCGGCCATGTCGTTGAACTCGGCGTCGGACATGGGCACGAAGCCCCAGTTCTTTTCCCAGGCGGAGTTGTAGATCTCCTTGACCTCGGCGATGGCACGGTCCAGGCCGTCGGCGGCCACGTGGCGGACCTTGATGTCTTTGCCGCGGGTCAGGCGCTGCACTATCTTCTCGAAGCGCTCGCCGAAGCCGTGCGCCACGTCCACCCGCCAGGCCAGCAGGTCCTTGGCCTTGGCGAAGCCCGCCGCCCCGGCGAGCTCCAGGTAATAGGGGGGCGTGTAGGGCATCATCACCATCGGCGGGCCGTCGAAGCCCTCGGCCAGCATGCCGCAGGTCTCGTTGGTGGAAGGGTTGACCGGGCCCAGGGCGGAATCCATGCCGCGGGCTTTCAGCCAGGCGCAGGCGGCCTTGAGCAGGGCCGCGGCGGCTTCCTTGTCGTCCGAACAGTCGAAGAAGCCGAAGAAGCCGGCCTTGTCGTTGTGGAAATTATTGTGGGCGCTGTTGACGATGGCGGCCACGCGTCCGGCCGGGCGGCCGTTGCGGAAGGCCATGTAGAGGGCGCGCTCGCCGTGGCGCCAGAAGGGATGGCCGGTGTCGAGCAAATGGCGCACGTCCTTCTTCAGCTCGCCCACCCAGTGGGGGTGGCGGCTGAACAGGGCGTAGGGATAGTCTATGAACGCGCCGAGCTCCGCCTCGGGCAGTTCGCGGATAACTAAGGACATAAAAAGATGTTTACTTCGCGAGGACCGGCTTTTTCTTCAGGACTTTCTTGACGCAGGTCTCGAAGATGTCCAGGGCGCGGTCCAGCTGCTCCCGGGTGTGGGTGGCGGTGGCCACCACGCGCAGCATGGCGCGCTTGGGCGGCACGGCCGGGCTGACCACGGGGTTGGTGAACAGGCCGTGGTCGTAGAGCATGCGCCAGAGCATGAAAGTCTTTTCGTTGTCGCCGATGATGACGGGGATGATGGGGGTCTGCGTCTCGCCGGTGTTGAGGCCCATGGCCTTGAAGCGCTTCATCAGGTAGGCGGCGTTGTCCCACAGCTTCTTGATGCGCTGCGGCTCGGCCTCGATGATGTCCAGGGCCTTGGAGATGGCGGCCACGGAGGCCGGCGGCAGGGAGGCCGAGAAGATCATGGAGCGGGAGATATGCTGTATGTAGTGCAGGATATCCGCGTCGCCCACCGCGAAACCGCCCACGGAGGCAAAAGACTTGGAACAGGTGCCCACCACCAGGTCCACGTCCTTGTGGGAGAGGTTGAAATGCTCGCAGGTGCCGCGGCCGTGCTTGCCCAGCACGCCTGTGGCGTGCGCGTCGTCCACCATCAGGCGGGCGCCGTGGCGGCGGCAGACCTTGGAAATTTCGGGGATGGGGGCGATGTCGCCTTCCATCGAGAAGACGCCGTCCACTATGACCAGTTTGCCGTGGCGGGGGCCGATCTCTTTGAGGACTTTTTCCAGATTCTCCGGGTCGTTGTGGCGGAAGCGGCGCAGTTCGCCGTGCGAAAGGCGGCAGCCGTCCAAAATGCTGGCGTGGTTGAGCTTGTCCACGACCGCGAAATCGCCCTTGCCGACCAGGGCGGAGACGACGCCCAGGTTCATCTGGTAGCCGGTGGCGTAAATGAGGGCGGCTTCGCGGCCTTTGAAGGCGGCGAGCTTGCGCTCCAGCTCCGTGTGCAGCACAGTGTTGCCGTTGAGGAAGCGCGAGCCGGCCACGCCGGTTCCGAATTTCTCCACCGCGTCTATGGCGGCCTTCTTCATGCGGGGGTCGTTAGCGAGGCCCAGGTAGTTGTTGGACCCGAACATGATGAACTTTTTCCCCTTAATGGTGATCTCGGGGGCCTGTTCGGACTCCAGTTCCTTGAAATAAGGGTAGATGCCGTTGGCTATTAGCTGCTTAACAATGTGGAAATTGCGGCACTTGTCAAAAATGTCGGTCATATATCTTGATATTTTATCATTATTAAGGGGACGTTGTTGAGTTGTTGAGTTGTTATTTCAGGTTTTGTGGATATTGAGAATATACTGCGCTATTGATGAGGGATTTGCTTTAACAACTCAACAACTCAACAACGTCCCTGCAACTTTTTGGACAGGGCAGTGGTGGAGCGGCCTTTGAGGAGGGGGATCAGGGCGACCCGGCCGGCGAATTCGGCCCCGGCTACCGCGGCGTTGCGGTAGTCGGCGCCTTTGACCAAAATGTCGGGGCGCAGGGCTTTTATGAGGTCGTGAGGGGTGTCTTCGCCGAAAACCACCACCGCGTCCACGGCGGCCAGGGCGGCCAGCACGGTGGCGCGGTCGGCGGCCTTATTGAAAGGCCGGGAGGGTCCTTTGAGGCGCCTTACGGAGGCGTCCGAGTTGAGGCCCAGGAACAGGAAATCTCCCAATGAGCGGGCCTTCTCCAGCGAGTACACATGCCCCGCGTGCAGCAGGTCGAAGCAGCCGTTGGTGAAAACGGCCTTTTTGCCGGCCTTTTTCAGGGCCGCCCTCACGGCGACGGCCCTTTTAACGGACAGGATCTTGCCCGCGGTGCGCATCAGGCGGCCTTTACGGGCTCGGCAGGGGCCAGCAGGCGTTCCATGAAGCCGGTGTCGGTGCTGCCGGCCTTGAACTCCGCGCTCTCTACTATGAGCTGGTGCGCGTCTATGGTTGTCTTCACGCCCTTCACCTTGAATTCGGCCAGCGCGCGGCGCGAGCGCTCTACCGCCATCTCGCGGGTGGGGGCCCAGACTATGAGCTTCGCGAGCATGCTGTCGTAATAGATGGGCAGGTTGTAGCCGGCGTAGACATGGGTGTCGACGCGGATGCCGGGGCCGCCGGGGAGCAGCCACTCTTCTATGCGGCCCACGGAGGGCGCGAAGTTGCGGCTGAAATCCTCGGCGTTGATGCGGTGCTCTATGGAATGGCCGGTGAGCGGTACGGTGTGGCCGCCGGTGTAGGTCAGCTTCTCTCCGGAGGCGGCCAGCAGCTGCTCGCGCACCAGGTCGAAGCCGGTCACGCACTCGGTCACCGGGTGCTCTACCTGCAGGCGGGTGTTGACTTCCATGAAGTAGAATTCGCCGGTCTGGGTGAGCAGGAATTCCACCGTGCCCACGCCGACGTACTTGGCGGCCTCGGCCAGGTCCACGGCCGCCTTCTCGAGCTTCGAGCGCAGCTTCTTGTCCACGGCGGGGCTGGGGGTCTCCTCCACCAGCTTCTGGTGGCGGCGCTGTATAGAGCAGTCGCGCTCGGGGAAAGCTATCACGTTGCCGTGGGTGTCGCGGGCGAACTGCACCTCTATGTGGCGCGGCAGCTCGATGTATTTCTCGAAATAGACCTCGCCGTTGCCGAAGGCGGCCTTGGCCTCGCTGGAGGCCATGTTCATCTCGTTGGCCAGCTGGGCGGCCTCGCGCACTATGCGTATGCCCTTGCCGCCGCCGCCGGCGGCAGCTTTAATCATTATGGGAAAGCCGATCTTGGCCGCCGCGGCGGCCGCTTCTTTGACGGAGACGCAGTCCTTGGTGCCGGGCGTCACGGGCACGCCGGCCTTTACCGCCATCTTGCGGGCCTCGGCCTTGTGGCCGAGCTGCTGTATAGACTTGGGCGACGGGCCTATGAAGGCGATGCCGTTGTCGCGGCAGGCGGCGGAGAAATCGGCGTTCTCGGAGAGGAAGCCGTAGCCGGGGTGGATGGCGTCCGCGCCGGTGACCTTGGCGGCGGCGATGATGGCCGGGATGACCAGGTAGCTTTCCTTGGCCATGGCCGGGCCTATGCAGACGGCCTCGTCGGCCAGGCGCACGTGCAGCGACGACCGGTCGGCCTCGGAATAGACGGCCACTGAAGGCACATTGAGCTCGCGCAGCGTGCGGATGACGCGCACCGCGATTTCGCCGCGGTTGGCGATCAGAACTTTTTTAAACATGGGTCCTCCAATATATCTGCGGCACCGGCCCGCGCTACTTTTTTGGCGGCGCGCCCGGGGGCGGCGGCGCCGGCGGGGCTTTCTCCACCTTGGCTTTGCTGGTCCAGAGGTTGATCAGGAAAATGAAGATATCCCGGGTCTCGGCCTTGCGCGTGGAGGGATTGTAGGTTTCCTCGCGCAGGAAGACGCGGTATTCGGGCCCGGCCACGTGCACGGCCAGCCAGGCGTCCTTGGGCAGGAACTTGGCGTTCCTGCCGGCCCGGGCCTTCAGGGCCTCGAACTGCTGGCGGCGGGCTTCGCCTATTGGCGGCATGCCCTGCTGGAAGCGGGATTTCTGGGCGAAGGCTATAGCCTCGGGGCCGGCGGAGCCGCTCATGTAATTCAGCCGTTTCCTGGTGTCGTCCTTCTCCGGGTTCTGCAGGCAGAGGCTGGAGGCCGTCATGACCTCGTTGAGCGCCTTCTCGTATTCCTTCAGGTAGATGTAGGAGTCCGCGCGGTTCATGTGCAGGGGGCAGAGCTGCTCCGCGGTCAGGCCGGGCCATTTTAAAAGCTTGTCGTATTCCTGCAGGGCCACGCGGTCGCGCTGCAGGTAGCGCAGGCAGTCGGCGTAGTGCGAGTGGTACTGGAACAGGTTCTCGCTGACGTAGCCGCGGGGGTAGATCTCCGCGGTGTCTATGGTGCGCTTGCAGGATTCAGCGGCCTTCTCATGCAGGCCCATCAGGAACTCGGTAGCGCAGAGATAGGCGGAGGAGCGCGGGTCCACCGGGTCCGTCAGGTAGAGCTTCTGGGCCAGGAACAGCGCCTGGGGGATGTCCTGGCGCCGCATGGCGTCGTCGATGGGGGCGAACAGGACCCAGATATAGGGGCGGGCCCAGCGGTTGTGCTCGCGCACGAAGGAGATATAGTCCGGCTTCCACTCGCCGCCCGCCTCGCGCAGCTGGTAGCGGATCATCGCGGCGTCGGCTGTCATGGTGAACACCTGCACGTCCTTGAATTCCCAGGCCGGGGCCTTGGCGTAGTAGTCCGTGCTGTTCTTGAGGTACTCCTCCAGGGAGCAGGCGGCCTTTGAGTTGGAGGACAGCAGGTCGTAGGCCTTCTCGAACTTTCCCTCGGAGATGGCCGTCAGGTAGGACTTGGCGGTCATGGTCAGGCGCAGCTTAGGCAGCGAAGGCGCCGCTATCATATAAAGTATCGCCAGCAGCACGCCGGCCAGCAGCACTGTCAGCACGGGGCCGGCCAGCCTTCTTATCAGGCCCAGGCGCAGCGGGTGGGGCAGCGCGGTCTGCTGCGGCAGGCGCGCCGAGTCCGGGCTCATGGCGCTGGTGACCTTTTCGGGCGGCAGCGGGGCCGGCTTAGCCTGCGGCGGTTTGGCGGGCGCAGGGGCGGGTGCCGCGGCGGGCTGGGGCGGCGGCGGCACGGCTTTGCTCCTGAAGGAGGTGGCCCGCTCCGAGACGGTGTCCTGGATGGACTCCATCTCTATCTTGAAGGGATGCTTTTGCTCCGGCATGGGCTGCTCGGCCGGACGGCCGGGCGGCGGGGGCGGCGGCGCCTCCTGCCGGGGCGGCGGCTGCAGCGCCAGCACCGCGCCGCACTGGTCGCAGTAGTTCTTCTCTACCTTGTTGGCAAAGCCGCATTCCCCGCAGATCTTGTCCAGCGGGGTATTGCATTTCAGGCAAGTGTCGCCCAGCATGTTCGGCAGGTAGCCGCACTTGGGACACTTGATGACCGAAGGCTTTGCCGGCATCGTTTACCTGGGCTCGAAGAAGAAGAGGGGCTGGCCGTATTCCACCGGCTTTCCGTCCTCGATGGAGATGATCTTGAGCAGGCCGTTGGAGGGAGCCGTGACGCTCTTGAAATCCTTGCCCACTTCCACCACGCCGAGCTCCTGGCCGCTCTTCACGGAGGAGCCTTCTTTCAGGTGGTTGGTCTTGCCCGGACGGGCGAAGCGGAAAATGCCGATGGACGGCGAGAGCACCGGCTCCATCGACGAGGCGATGGCGGCGCTGTGCTCGGGGCTGTTGTTGAGCTTCAGGCTGATCTTGTCGTCGCCGTTCCTCCAGGTTATTTCCTCGAGGTCCGTGCTTTCCATCCACTTGGTGAGTTTTGTCAGCGTTTTGACGTCCATGTTACCTCCGTAAATTTTAAAGACCGGCTTCCGACGGGTCGAAGGCCTGCGGCAGCAGCTTGCCGGCCTTGGTAAAGGTCACTTTCTGCTTCTTCGCCATCGGGAACCAGTCGACGTAGATTATCTCCGCGTCCTTGGGGGCGAACTCGATGATGACCTGGCGGCAGGCGCCGCAGGGCTTGGCGCTCTTGGCGGCCACCGACAGGGCCCGGATCTTCTTTTCGCCGTGGCTGACGGCCTTGAAGATGGCCACGCGCTCGGCGCAGATGGCCAGGCCGAAGCTGGCGTTCTCCACGTTGCAGCCGGTGTAGATGCGGCCGGACTCCGCCAGCACCGCCGCCCCGACCGGGTAGCGCGAGTACGGGCAATAGGCGTTCTTCTGCGCGTTCTTGGCGGCCTCTATCAGCTCGGCGCGCCAGGCGTGGGTGTTGCTCTTCTTCGCGGTTTTTTTTGCCATTTTTATCCCAGTATCAGCTTCAGTTTTTTGTAGGTCGCGGCCGGGAAGTTTTCCTTGTGCGTCAGCAGCGAGCCCTTTATGAATTCCGGGCAGTGGTTGCGGCAGCCGGCCGCGGCCACCAGCGGTATGATCTTCACCAGCAGGCGGCGGATATTGTGGATGTTCTTGGTCATGGTCTCGGAGACCTGGTGCTGGTCCACTTCCTCGCCTTCCTTCCAGCAGTCATAGTCGGTGACCAGGCTGACGGGGGCGTAGTGGAAGCCGGCCTCGCGGGCGAGCTTGGCCTCGGTGGCCATGGTCATGCCGATGATGGAGTAGCCCATCTTGCGGTGGAAATTGGACTCGGCCTTGGTGGAGAAGCCTGGGCCTTCCATGCAGCAGTAAGTGCCGCCCTTATGGGCCTTGATGCCCAGCTTCACGGCCTCTTTGTACATCATGTCGGAGACGGCCATGCAGAAGGGCTCGGCCATGGGGACGTGGCCCACTATGCCGTTGCCGAAGAAGGTGGAGGGGCGGCCCTTGGTCTGGTCCACGAACTGGTCGGGGAAGACGAAGTGGGTGGGGGGCAGCTCTTCGCGCAGGGAGCCCACGGCGCTGGCCGAGATGATGGTTTTTACGCCTATGGACTTGAGGGCCCACATGTTGGCGCGCTGGTTGATCTCGCCGGGGAGCATGGCGTGCTTGCGGCCGTGGCGGGGGAGGAAGGCGACTTTTATGCCGGCCAGGGTGCCGAGTATTATCTTGTCCGAGGGGTCGCCGAAGGGGGTTTTTACCTTTATTTCCTTCAAAATCTTGAGTTCTTCCATAGCGTAGAGGCCGGTGCCGCCTATTACGCCTATTTCCGCCAGTACTTTATTAGCCATTATCCGCTCCTTGCCTTATTTAAATGAAATCGTCCTATGACCGGAGCCCTGAAAGGTGCATCCCGCCATTAATAAGTATTTTATAATAATTGAAACCGAAAAAGGCGCGAAATCTCGCTTTGGCGCCCTCCCGCGGCTCACGCTCCGGAGGGCCTGCCTTTTTGGGCCGCGGCGTAGTTGGTCTCGGTCCGGTAATACTCGTAGGTGCTCCTGGCCACCCTGGCTATGAAATTCTTGGCGCTGGCGTAGTCCGGCACCTCGCCGGTCAGCACGGCTATGACATAGTCGCCGCGCGGCGAGAAGACTATGCCCACGTCGTGGCAGGAGCGGCGCAGCAGGCCGGTCTTGTGGCCCAGCTCCCAGCCGGGCGGCAGGGCTTTGCGCAGGCGGGTGCGGCTTTTATTGTTGTGCTTGAGCACGTCCAGCATGTATTCGCTGGAGGCCGCGTCCACTATCTCGCCCAGGTAAATGCGCTCCAGCAGGCCGGCCATCTCGCGCGGCGTGGTGTAGTTTTCCCGCTCCACCCGGCCGGAGGCCAGGCTCATTCCCTCCTGGAAGATGCCGGTATGCACCAGCCCCAGCTCCCCGAAGGCCCGCTGCAGGTAATCTATGCCCGCGTTGGCGATGAGCATTTTGGTCGCGGTGTTGTCGCTCTCCGTTATCATCTTGAAAAGGATCTCCGTCACGCTCAGCGTGGTGCCCTCCCGCGCCCACTTCAGCGACCCGGAGCCGCCGGCCCTGTCGCGGCGGGTGAGCTTCATGCGCGTCTCGAGCGAAAGTTCCCCGCTCTTTATCTTGCTGAGTATGGAGACCATGATGGGCACTTTTATAAGGCTGGCCGAGGGGAACAGCCGGTCGGGGTTATGCTGCCAGACCCTGCCGGAGTTGAGATCTTTGAGGTAGATGCCCACGTGGCCGCGGTAGCCCGAAGCGAGCTTGTCGAGGGAGGCCGTCATGTTATCCCATTCCACGTCCCGGATGGGGTTGGGAACGGAGGCTCTCTGTAAGGCGGGCGGGTCGGGTTGGTTCAGGCCGCTCAGCGCGCGGAGGCCGCCCTGGTAGGCGAAATAGCCGGCTACCGGGAGCAGGGCCAGGGCCGCCCAGGCCAGGCATTCGGCCGCCTTGGGGCCGGGCGCCTCCCAGGGGGGCGGGCAGGAGGGCCGCGCTGGCGTTGAAGCCGCGTCGGTGTTTTTCGTCTTGTTGCCGGTGGTTTTCACAGGTCCTCCTCTGCCTTTATAGTATAGGGGGGACTCGTGCCGAAAATGTTACGGTTTATTCAGGAAATATTCAAATCTTCCGGACCCTGCGCGGATAAGTGCGTGGCCGCCGCTCCTATTTGATATTGACCCGCTTTCGAAATTGCTATACAGTCTTTACTGAAGGGGTAGGGAAAATCTTTGCCATATGCGGATTCGCGTCCGCCGGCTGAAAAAGCCGGCGCCGGAGCCGTTATTTCCGCGTGGAGGGGTTATGACAGTCAAGATGAGGCCGTCGGTGGAGGAAGCCTACAGGCGCTTCCTGCCCAGCGAACTGATAGACATGATGGGCGAAAGCCGGATAGAGGACATAGTCCCCGGCGGGCATGTGGAGAAACGGATGACCATCATGTTCTGCGACATCCGGGATTTCACCGGGCATACGGACCGCATGTCCTCGGGCGAGTGCATGCGCTTCGTGAACTCGTTCATGGGCGCCATGGAGCCGGTCATCCACAAGGGCGGCGGGGTGGTGGATAAATTCATCGGCGACGCGGTGATGGCCGTGTTCCCGGGTCCGGCCGAGGACGGCGTCAGGACGGCCGTGGCGATGATGGATGCCCTGAACGGCATCAACCGCTCGCGCGGCGCTGACGAAAAGCACTTTATCCGGGCCGGAGTGGGGCTGAACACCGGGATGGCCCTGATCGGAGCGGTGGGGGACCTTGACCGCATGGAGCCGACGGTGGTCAGCAGCGCGGTCAACCTGGCCTCCAGGCTGGAGGGGCTCACCAAGACCTACGGCGTGAGCATCATTATCAGCGAAGACACGCGCAACGCCATGCAGGCGCCCAATGCGAGGATCAGGTTCCTCGACCGCGTCAGGGTGAAGGGCAAAACCCAGCCGCAGTCCATCTACGAGGTCTTTGAGGGCGATCCCCCGCAGGAAGCCGCCGGCAAAGAACTGACAAAGGGAAAGTTCGAAGAGGCGGCCGCTTACTACCATCTCAAGGAGGTCGGCCGCGCCAGGCGCCTCTTCGCCGACTGCCTCGCGACGGTTCCCGGCGACAAGGCCGCCGCGTTCTACCTTGAGCGCTGCAGGCTATTTGAAACTACAGGCCGGCACGAAGGGACCGGGGAACTGGCCGGTACGCTGGCCTGGAACGAGGATTTCGAGGTCGGGATAAAAACTATAGACCTGCAGCACCGGAAGCTCTTCGACAAGATGAACGAGGTGGCGCCGCTCATCGGCTGCGCGGAACACGGCTGTCTGGGAGAACTATGCAAATTCCTGGCCGACTATGCCGTGTTTCACTTCAGCTACGAGGAGAAGCTGATGCGCGTGAGCGGCTACCCGTTCATCAATGACCACATAGCCGAGCATCGCCGCTTCAGCGCGGTCCTGGAGAGCTTTGTCGGGGAGATCGGCGCGGGGGCCGGCGAGAGGCAATTCCTTGTCTTCAAGGTGCATACCTTCCTGCTGGATTGGTTCGCCCTGCACTCTACCGGGATGGATCGCCACCTGGGGGTCTACCTGCGGGACCCGGAACGCGCGAAGCCGCCAGCGTAGGGGTTGCCGCAGGTCATTCCGCCCACCGGGCGGAAGTTGTAGAATCGGTTGATGGACAGGCTGATAATAGTTTCCTGCCTCTGGGCTTTTTCCTTCGGCATAAACAAGGCCTGGGTGGCCGGCGCCGACCCGGTGCTGGTCAGTTTCATCCGGCTGGCGCTGGCGCTGCTGGCGCTGCTGCCCTGGCTGCGCTGGCCGCGCGCCGGGCGCGCCGCGGTGCCCGCGCTGCTGGGGATAGGCGCGGTCCAGTTCGGGCTGATGTACGTGGCGCTGAACTACTGCTTCATAGTCCTGCAGGCCTACCAGGTGGCCCTGTTCACGGTATTCACGCCGCTTTACGTGGCGGCAATGCACTCGCTGCGCCGCGGCCGGGCCCCGCTGGGGCTTTTTGCAGCGGCCGCCGCCGCGCTGGCAGGCGCAGCGCTGGTAGAGCGCTGGCAGGTGGACCGGCGCACGTTCTGGGCCGCCTTCGGCGTGATGCAGGTTTCGAACCTCGCCTTCGCCTGGGGGCAGGTGGCCTACCGGGACTGGCGCCGGCGCAATCCCGGCGAGAACGACCTGGCGGTCTTCGGCTGGCTTTACCTCGGCGGCGCGCTGGTGGCGCTGGCCTGGGCGGCCTTCGGCTCGGACTGGGGAGAGCTCGCGTCCTACCCGGCGCAGCGCTGGGCCGCGCTCGTCTATCTGGGCCTCGTGGCTTCCGGCGCGGGTTTCTACCTCTGGAACACTGGCGCCCTGCGCGCCCGGCCCGGCGTGCTGGCGGTGATGAACAACCTCAAGAGCCCGCTGGCCGTGCTGGTTTCCGTTATCTTCTGGGGCGCCTATGCCGCCATGTCCCCGCGCGACTGGCTCTTCCTCGCCGCCGGCTCCGCGCTGATCATAGGCGCCGCCGCCTCCGCAAGCCGGACCTCCGAAGAATAGCCGCGGTCGGAATAAAGAAGAAGGCCGCGCTTTGGGCGCGGCCTTCTTCTTTTGCTGCGGTTTCGCCTAGTTCTCGAAGCCGGGGTACATGGGGAAGCCGGCGCAGAGCTGCTTGACCTGCTCCTTGATGCCCTTGAGCGCTTTGTCGTCGGAGGCGTGCGTGATGGCCTCGTCGAACAAACCGGCGATGACGGCGATCTGCTTCTCCTTCATGCCGCGCGTCGTGACGGCCGGGGTGCCCAGGCGCACGCCGCTGGTGATCATCGGCTTCTGCGGGTCGTAGGGGATGGTGTTCTTGTTCACCGTGATCCCGGCCTTGTCCAGCGCCTTCTCGGCGTCGAGGCCGGTGATGTTCTTGGCGCGCAGGTCCACGCTCAGCAGGTGGCAGTCGGTGCCGCCGCTGACGATGCGGTAGCCGCGGCCCTGCAGCTCGCGGGAGAGCTTGCGGGCGTTCTTCAAGACCTGCGTCTGGTACTCCTTGAACTTCGGGGAGAGCGCTTCCTTGAAGCAGATGGCCTTGCCGGCGATGGCGTGCATCAGCGGGCCGCCCTGGTTGCCGGGGAAGTTGGTGCGGTCCACGGCCCTGGCGTAGGGGGCTTTGCACATTACCAGGCCGCCGCGCGGGCCGCGCAGGGTCTTGTGGGTGGTGGTGGTCATGATGTCGGCGTATTCCGCCGGCGACGGGTAAATGCCCGCGGCGATGAGGCCGGCGTAGTGGGCGATGTCGGTGACCAGGAAGCATTTCCAGGCGTCGGCCGCGCGCTTGATGCGGGCCCAGTCCCATTTGCGGGAGTAGTTGGAGGCGCCCGCCATGATGAGCTTGGGGCGGAACTTCTCTATGTCCTTCTCCATCTTCTCGTAGTCGATGAGCTCGGTCTCCTGGCTGACGTCGATGGTGACGATCTTGAAGTAGAGGCCGGAGAAGTTGAGCGGGTGGCCGTGGGAGAGGTGGCCGCCGTGGGAGAGGTTGAGGCCCATCACGGTGTCGCCGGGCTTTATCAGGGAGAGATAGGCGGCTATGTTGGCCTGGGTGCCGGAGTGGGGCTGGACGTTGGCGTGATCGACGCCGAAGAGCTTCTTGGCGCGGTCGATGGCCAGCTTCTCTACTACGTCGACGTGTTCGCAGCCGCCGTAATAGCGCTTGCCCGGGTAGCCCTCGGCGTACTTGTTGGTGAGGACGGAACCGAGCGCTTCGAGGACGGGGCGGGAGGTGTAGTTCTCGGAGGCGATGAGCTCCAGGTTGTTCTGCTGGCGCAGCACTTCGCCCTTTATGGCCTGGTAGAGAGAGGGATCGTTCTTTTTAATCTCGTCGTACATTTGTTTCTCCTTGTGGCGGCGGGGCCGCTATCCTTATTTTACTTTTTTTCAGCTTTCCCAGCGCGGCCTTGACCGCCGCCTTGATGAGCTTGAAGACCTCGAAGTAAAAAAAATCGTCGCGGCCGTAGGGGTCCGCTATGTCGTCGTGCCCGAAGCCCGCGTACTCCACCAGCGTCAGCGTTTTTTTTGCCGCCCGGGGGTAGCGCGCTATGATGTCGGCCTTGTGGGCGGCGGTCATGGCCAGCACCAGGTCGTGGCTCTTTATGAGCTTGCCGGTCAGCGGGACCGGCACGTGCTTAAAATCTTTTATCCCTTCTTTGGCCAGCAGGTCGGCCACGGCTTTTGGTTGGCGAATGTCCGGGGAGGCTTCCAGGCCTGCCGAGAAAAAATTTATCTTAAGCTTTTCGTCGGAGGCAAGCTTGGCGGCGTAATAATGGGCCAGCACCGAGCGGCAGGTGTTGCCGGTGCAGACGAAGAGCACTTTTTTCACGGCAGGTCCCCGCCGGGCTCGGGGCCTTCCGGCTCTTCTTCTACGGAGTCGGACGGGCGCAGCAGTACCACCACTTCGCCTTTGACCTCTCCGGCGGCTTCCACTTTGGCTATGGTCTCGTCTATCAGCGCGCCGGTCCACTCCTCGTAGATCTTGCTGATCTCGCGGGCGACTATGGCGGTCAGGCCGGGGCCGAACTCTTCGCGCGCGAGCGCGAGGAATTTCTTCAGCCGGTAGGGGGATTCAAAAAGGATGACGGTCTTCTTCAGCTCGAAGGCGGCTTTAAGGGCTTTGACTATCTTGCCGCGCGAGCGGGGCAGGAAGCCGAGGAAAACGAAGGAATCGCAAGGCAGGCCGGAGCCGGCGGCCGCGGCTATCACGGCGGACGGGCCCGGCAGCGCCGTGACCTTGGTGCCGGTAGAGCGCGCGAGCGCCACCAGCTTGCGGCCCGGGTCGGAGATGCACGGCGAGCCGCCGTCGGTGACCAGCGCGGCGCTTTTGCCGCTGCGCAGCCAGGCCATGGCGCCGGCCACGGATTTCTCGTCATGCTCGTTGTAGCGGAATAGTTTTTTCTGCAGGCCGAAATGGTTGAGCAGGTTGACGGTGCGGCGGGTGTCCTCGCAGAACACGGCGTCGACCTCTTTGAGCGCCTCCAGCGCGCGCAAAGTGATGTCCTTTAAGTTGCCTATCGGGGTGGGGACGATGAAAAGCATTACTTCGCGAACTCGGGCCAGCCGTCCTTCTCGAGCTTCAGGAAGGCGGTCACCACCTGCGGGTCGAACTGCTTGCCCGAGCCCTTGACCAGTTGGTCCTCGGCTATCGCGACGGAGAGGGCCTTGCGGTACGGGCGGTCGCTGCGCATGGCGTCCCACGCGTCTATGGTGGCCACTATGCGCGCGCCCAGCGGGATCTCCTCGCCTTTGAGGCCTTCGGGGTAGCCCATGCCGTTGAACCATTCCTGGTGGTACAGCACCATCTGCGAGACCGGGCCGAGGAAATGGATGGGGGAGAGGATCTGGTAGCCGATGGCCGGGTGCTTCTTGATCTCGTCGTACTCCTCGGTGGTGAGCTTGCCCGGCTTGGAGAGGATAGCCCCGTCTATGCCGATCTTGCCGATATCGTGCAGGAGCGCCGCGTACTCGACGTAGCGCAGCATCTGCGCCGGCATGTGCAGCTCTTCGGCGAGGCGGCGGGCCTTCTGCCGCGCGCGGCCGGCGTGGTCGCCGGTGTAGGAGTCCTTGGCGTCTATCACGCGCGCGAGCGTCTGCACCATCTCCAGGTAGAAGTTCTCGAGGCTCTCGTAAAGCTTTATGTTCTCCAGCGTTATGGCGGTCTCGCCGGCCAGCAGCGTCAGGAACTTCAGGTCGTAGTCGGTGAAGGATTCTTTCTCGCGGGAGAGGTGGAGGTTGAGCACGCCGAAGGGCTTTTCTTTGAGCTTCAGCGGGATGGCGATGAACGGGTCCTTCTGCTCTTCCTTGCCGATGAAATCCTTGTACTGGTTGTTCTGCGCCGGATCGGTGACGAAGATGGTCTCGCCGGTCTGGAACGCGCGGCCGGCGATGCCCAGGCCGGGCTTGATGCGGGTGCTCTCTATTACCTCTTTGGAAATGTTCCTGGAGGCGCAGATGCGCAGCTCGTCGGCCTGGACGTCGTGGATCATCAGCGAGCCGCGCGGGGAGCTGATCAGGTCGCAGGCGGATTCCACCACGGTCTGGTAGAACTCCTCCTTCTTGATCTGGCCGGCGTTGACTATTCCTATCTCGTGGATGGTCAGCAGGCTCGTCAGCAGCTCGTCGAACTTGCTCCAGGTGGTCTTAAGCGAGGCCTCGCTGCCGCTGTCCTCCGAGGAGGGCTTGTCCAGCTTAAGGTTATAGATCTTGCTCAGCAGGGCGCCGATGAGGAAAAGGAGAATGACTATCACCAGCGAGAGCAGGTATATCATTATAAAGAGAATAGCAAAGCGGGGCGGGGGAAGGCAACGGAAGGCGGGCGGGCGTTATTGTGCGATGAATATATAAAGTTTATAATAAGTTTAATGAAAAGACCCCTTAAGGTGCTTGTCTGCGGGGCGGCCGGCCGCATGGGCCGCGCCGTGCGGGCTGAAATAGAGGCCGATCCGGCTTTCGCCTACGCCGGCGGGGTGGAGCACGAGGCCGGGGCGTCCGCCGAGGGCCCCGGGGCCTTCGCCGGGCTGCTTGCCGCCGCGGACGCGGTGGTGGATTTCTCGGCGCCCGCGGCCGCCTGCGGCTACGCCGCCGCCTGCGCCAAGGCCCGGGTGCCTTTCGTGACCGGCACCACGGGGTTCTCCAAACCCCAGCTGGCCGCGCTGCGCGCCGCCGGCCGTAAAACGCCGGTCTTCTTCTCGCCCAATATGAGCCCCGCGGTCAACCTGACCTTTGCACTGGCGGCGCTGGCGGCGGCCCGGCTGAAAAATTTCGATATCCATATCCATGAGGCGCACCATACCGCCAAGAAGGACGCGCCGTCCGGCACCGCGCTGCGCTACGCCGAGCGGATAGCCGCCGCGCGCGGCGGGGCCCTGCCGCCCATCAGCAGCGTCCGCGCCGGCGACATAGTGGGCGACCACACGGTGCTCTACGCCGGGCCGCACGAGCGGGTGGAACTACGCCACATGGCGCATTCCCGCGCGGTGTTCGCGGCCGGAGCGCTGAAGGCCGCCGCCTGGCTGGCGGGCAAAAAGCCCGGCTTCTACGATTACGCCGACCTGCTGGACCTTAAGGGCTTTTAGGCCCGCAACGGAGACTTTATGAGCAAAGTTGAACTTCTGAACTGGTTCTTATTCGCGCTGGCCGTACTGGCCGGCGTGATAGTGTATATGGCCTACGGCAAGAGCTCGGCTATCATCCAGCCGGCCCGCAAGGGCGTATTGGCCTTCACGCCCGACAACTACAAGCTGGCGCATGAGGCGGTGGAGTTCGCCACCGCCGACGGCGTGCGGCTGAAGGGCTGGTTCATCCCGGCGCCCGGCGGCGAGAGCGGCCGCACCATAATTTTCTGCCACGGCTGGGGCTCCAACCGCGGCGAGGCGCTGCGCGACACCTGGTTCCTGGCCGAGCAGGGCTTCAACCTGCTCTACTTCGATTTCCGCGCCTCCGGCGAGAGCAAGGGCAATGTGTCCAGCGTGGGCTACCTGGAAACGCGCGACTTCGACGCGGCCTACGAGTTCCTGAAGACTAACCGCCCGCAGGCCGCCGAGGCGGTAGGCGTGTACGGCGTCTCCATGGGCGGCGCGGTGGCGGTCTACTCAGCCGCGAAATACCCGGAGCTGGCCTGCGTGCTCGCCGAGAGCACCTTCCTTTCGTATAAGCAGGTGGTGGCCAACTGGAGCTGGCGCCGCCTCAAGACGCCGTTTTTTCCGCTGGTCTGGCTCACGCTGTTCTTCGTGCGCCGCAAGCTGAAGGCGGACCCGGAACCCTACAGCCCGCTCTACAACGCCCCCAGGGTGAAGGTCCCGGCGCTGTTCATCGACGGCGATAACGACGACCTGGTGCCGGTGCCGGACGCCGAGCGGCTCTTCGGGCTCTGCGGCTCGGAGCGCAAGCAGATGTGGGTGGTGGCCGGCGCCTCGCACGCTAAGTGCGCCGAGGTGGGCGGCGAGGTGTACAAGAGCAAGATGTCGGCGTTCTTCGGCGAGTTCCTGACGGAGCCGGAGCCGCCCAAAATGGATCCTCCGCCGGTGGCGGCGAAGGCCTGAAAACCGCCTTTTTGGAATTTCGGAAAATAGCTGTTGCATTCTCCGTCGGCATAATGTAGTATTTTCCTATCGCCCCCGACGGGTGCGAAAAATGCCCCGACGAGAACAGTGGGGGGAAGTTAACGGAGGAAAGTAAAAATGGCTGAAATGATACAGAAAGTTGGTCTGAAGCGTGAGAAGGGTTACCTTTACTTCATCGACAAGAAAGGCGACATCTCCTGCGCGCTGATGGCTCGCGGCAAAAAGAAGGGCGGCAAAGCCAAGGTCGCCGTGAAGGTCGGCCTGAAGAAAGACAAGGGCTACCTGTACTTCATCGATAAGAAGGGCAACATCTCCCGCGCCATCATGAAGAATTCCGGCAAGAAAAAGAAGTAATCCTTCTTTCTCTTGACGAACCGCCCGGCCTCAAAACCGGGCGGTTTTTTTATGCCCTGCGCGTCGTGCGCCGGCCGGGCGGGGAGGGCCCCGTGCTCCTGGGCAGAGGGAAACCGTTGCGCGGTTTCCCCCCACCTTGGGAATTTAAGGTGGGGCCCCCCTTCCCCAAAGTCGCACGGAACCCTCCCCGCCCGGCCGTCGCGGAGAGAACGCCGTCTTGGGTATAAAGTTTTATAGTAGAATTAAGATATGAAGAGCCTGATTTTGCTGCTTTTATGCGCTGTGCCCGTTTCGGCGGAGTGGGGGAGGGGCGAGGGGGCCGCGGCGGGGGCGCTGGCGGACTCGCGGGCCGAGGTGCAGATAATCGGCGGAGCGCCGCTGCTGGAGCTGCTCGCGGCGCGGGACAAGTCAGCGCTGCCGCTGACGATAGGCGGCGTGAACTTTTTGGCCACGGTGGTTTTCGACGCTGAGTGGGAGACCTGGTTCTCGCTGAAGCCCATAGGCGCGCCGCTGGCCGCCGGGGCCTGGAAAGAGACCGCGCTGGCCGCCGGCGCCGTCTATAAGCACAAGGGGCTCACGCTCAAGCTGAAGGCAGCGGAAGGAGTGGTCTCTATAGAAAGCTCTACCGGCGAGAAACTGCAGGTCGCCGTCAATTCCCTTTTTGACCTCGCTTACGAAAAATCGCAGAAGGTCACCTTCGGCGGGATCGTCACCTACGCCGTGTTCCGCAACCTGGAGCCCCTGGCCGAAAGCGAGGGTACCGTCGCCCTGCGCGTCGGCTCCGACGGCCTTTATTATTATTCCCTCACCCCGGACTCGCTGATAGAGGCCGCGCCCCGCTGGCTGCTGGCCGTCAACGGCGTGCTTTACGGCCTGCGCGTGGACGCGGCGTCGCTGCTCTTCGTCTCCAAACAGATAGAAATGGCCAAGCCGGCCTTCACACAGGAGCGCGCCCGCCGCTGAGGCCCGCGCAAAAGTGAGGGCGGCCCTCCTCGCGGAGGGCCGCCCTTTTTTACTGCGGAAGAACTGAGGCTTAAACTTTCTTACCCTTCTCTTCCAGCCTGGCCTTCAGCTTCTCGGTGCGGGTCTTGCAGCCCTCCGAGAGCTTGTCGGCGTTCTTTATCAGGCAGTCGCGCACACGGCCCTCGCCGGGTTTGACCTCGCCGCACAGCTTCTGTACGTCGGCCGCGCAGACCTTATTGCCCTTGTTCTTTTTAGCCTTGGCGTTCTTGCCGCCCAGGCCCCCGCGCATCTTGAAGCCGTTCCTGAAGCCGGCCCCGAAGCCCTGGCCGTACTCGCGCATGCAGGTATTGCCGCCGCGGTTGCCGCGGCGCGCGAACTTGCCGCCGCGCTTGCCCTTCTTCTCGGCCGCGAGCGTCCGGCGCTCGACGCAGGCCTTGGACAGTTCCTTCTCGTGCTCCTTGAGGCAGGCCGCTACCCGGCCCTCGCCCGGCTTCACGTCCTTGCAGAACTTGGCCGCGTCTTCCGCGCAGGGCCCTTTGCCCTTCTCGGCCGCCGCGGGCAGGCTCAGCGCCAGGCCCAGGCCCCCGAGTGTTAAAGCAACCAGTATGTAGTTTTTCATAACCATGCTCCTTTCTTCCGCTCACTGGTACAACGGCCGGCCCCGGCATTTTATTGCATGGCTCTAGAGCGATGGGGTGCCGAGGCATGGCCCGCCGCCCTAATGATAGGCGGTCCGCTCCGGACCTTGGCCCTGCGCCCTAAAATCGCTCGCGACGGGCCATGCCTCGGCGCGCGGACATATCTTATTAGGAAGGGAGTGAATGCGTCAGGGGATGTCGACGAAGACGGCGCCGTTCTCTAGTTTGACGGGCCAGGTTTTCAGGCTGCGGGTCTTGTGGGCCGGGTCGGCCGGGTCGGCGTGCTTGCTGTCCGGGGCTTTGGGGGCCGGGCCGCTGAGGGCCTCGCCGCTGCGGATGTCGAACTGGGCGTAATGCAGCGGGCAGGTGAGGATCCAGCCGGTCAGCGCGCCGCGCTCCAGCCGCGCGTTGGCGTGGCCGCAGGCGCGCTCCACCGCGTAGAAGGTCCCGCCGTAGTTGCAGACCACCACCTCGCGGCCGCCCAGCGCGGCGGCCTTCATGCCGCCCGGCGCTATTTCTTTTTCTTCGAAAGCTTTAATGAGCATCGGTAAGGTCCAGCTTGTTCTCGGGGATCTGCTTGAGCTTGTCCGGGTCCGTCACGTCCTTGTGGACGAAGAGGCCGCACCAGCAGCGCTTCATCGCGTCGTAATGCCTGCGGTGGAAAGGGATGCACGGGCAGACAATGCGCATGTTCTCCGCCCGGTCCTTCGTGCGCGCCTGGCAGGGGCAGTAGGGGATACCGGTCTCGGCTTCCAGCGCCGCCTCCTGCTCCAGCAGGAAGTCGGCATCCTCCTCGACGGGCGTGAACTTGTAGCCGAGCTTGTCTACGAGCGGCGCAAAGAGGAAGCGCAGAGCGGCCTTGCGGGCCTCCGGGTTCACTTCTTCTCCAGCTGCTTGCCGAACTCGTCCGGGTCGTAGCCCTGCACGCAGGCGCCGCCGATGCGCGTGAAGGGGAAGGAGCCGGTGCAGCCGTCCTTCTTTATCTCGGCCATGATCTTTTCCTGACGGGCGTCGTCCTGCTTGTCGTAGTCTATCGCCTCGTAGGGGATCTTCAGGTCGTCGAAGTATTTTTTTGTTTTCTTGCACCACAGACAGGTGCTCAGCGCGTAAATGACAACTTTTTTCATGGCAGCCTCACCAGTACTTTACCGTTTTCTATCCGTACCGCGTAACTCTTCAGGCCCAGCTCCGGCGCGTCGAGAAAGCGCCCGCTCCTGACGTCGAAGCGCCAATCGTGGCAGGGGCACTGCAGCGTCCAGCCGTCGAGCCGCCCGGAGGTCAGCGGGCAGCCCATGTGCGGGCAGCGGTTCTCCAGCGCAAAGACCTCGCCGTCGCGCCTCACCAGCAGCACCGGGAGGCCCGACGGGAAAACCGCGAAGGGCCTCTCCTGGGGCAGCTTTTCCAATTCGGCGACGGCCGTTTCTTGCGTCATTTTTTCATTATATAAAAACTTGCCGGAAAGGCCGGAGAAAATATTTTCTGAAAACCGCAAGAAAAGTGTTGCATTACCTACGGACAATATATAGAATCAAATCACAGCGCAAGTTGGCGCAAGGAGAAAAAGAACAATGCCTAAAGCTAAAAAGAAAGTTGCGAAGAAAGTCGCGACCAAGAAAGTTGCGAAGAAAGCCGTAAAGAAAGCGAAGAAGAAGTAGTTCGCTTCCTGGCGTAAAAAGGCGGCGCCCGGGCGTATGCTCGGGCGCCGCCTCTGTTTTGTAGAAGTGTTACAATATAGCTGTCATGACGGGGAATTTTTTTATCATCAATCCGGCGGCCGGCCACGGCCGGGCCGGGAAATTCTGGGAAGGGATAAAGGACCGGGCCCTGCGCCTGGCGCCCGCCTCCGGCTTTGCCGTGACCGGCGGGCCGGCCCACGCGGCGGAGCTGGCGAAAGAGGCCGTCCTGGGCGGCGCCGAAAAAATATTGGCCGTGGGCGGCGACGGGACTTTCTGCGAGGCCCTGGAAGGCGTGCTGGCCGTTCCGGCGGAGCGCCGCCGCGCCGCGCTGGGCGCTTTCCCGGCCGGCTCCGGCTGCGACCTGGCCCGGCACCTCGGCTGCCCGCGCGACGCAGAGGGCCTGTTGGCCATGCTCGCGCGCGGTACCGTGCGCCCGATGGACGCCGGGCGCCTGCAGTACACCAGGGAAGACGGCACGCCCGGCGTGCGGCATTTTATCAACATCGCCGCCTTCGGCCTGGCCGGCGACGTGGCCCACCAGATAAAAGAAATGGGCAAGCCGCTCGGCGGCACGGTGTCTTATGCCGTCTCCTCGCTGCTCTCTATAGCCGGGGCCCGCGCCAAAGAACTGCGGTTGAAGGCCGACGGGCGCGATATCTCCGGGCGGTACCATCTCGGAGTGCTGGCCAACACCTCGTCTATGGGCGGCGGCATGCTGGTGGCCCCGGGCGCCAAAGACGACGACGGACTGATGGACCTGGTGCTGGTGGCGGACATGAGCAGGCTCGCGCTCGCGCGCAAGTTCCCGCTGCTGTATAAGGGCACGCACCTGGCTTCCCCCGGCGTGTCGCTGGTGAGCCTGCGCCGGCTCGAGGCGGATTCTGACGAGACCGTCTACCTTAATATCGACGGCGAGGCCGACGGCCGCCTCCCCGCGGTGTTCGAAGTGCTGCCGCGCGCGGTGAACATACTTACCCCATGAAGAACGACGAGGTTCTCAACAGCGTTACCCACATGGTCGGCGCGGCGCTGGCCCTGGCGGGGCTGATAGTGCTGGTAGTGTCGGCCGCGCAGCGCGGCGACGCCTGGCGCGTGACGGGCTTTTCCATCTACGGCGCCACGCTGTTTTTGCTCTACCTCTCTTCCTCGCTCTACCACTGCACCAGCGGCCGCGCCAAGCAGATCTTCAGGATCTTCGACCACCAGAGCATCTACCTGCTGATAGCCGGCACCTACACGCCCTACACGCTGGTGCCGCTGCGCGGCGCCTGGGGCTGGTCCATCTTCGGCGTGGTCTGGGGCCTCGCGGTCTTCGGGATAATACTTGAGGTCGTCAACGGCAAGGGGAGGCGCCTCCCTCAGCTGGTGATCTATCTCCTGATGGGCTGGCTGATCATGATAGCCATGAAGCCGCTATTGGCCGCCCTGCCTTTCTGGGGCGTTGCTTGGCTGCTGATAGGAGGGGTTTTCTATACTTCCGGCGTAGCTTTCTACGTCATGAGCCGGCGCTTCCCGTATTTTCACGGCGTCTGGCACCTTTTCGTGCTGGCCGGCAGCGTCTGCCATTACTTTTCCGTGCTCTTCTACGTTTAACCCCGGAGTATAAACCATGAACTTGGTAGACCTTTTTCTGGCGGTGACGGTGCCGGTGCTGACGCTGGTGGTGATCTTCGGGAAAGATCTTGTCCGGCATGAGCAGCAGAAAGCGGGGCAAGAGCCGGGGCGGCCCGCCCTTACTTTTCACCAGGCTAAAACCATGCCCGCAGTGATACTGGTAGTTTTCGGTTTCATCCATTATGTCCTGATCCTCGAAGTCGCGCGGCATGTAACCCAGCCGTTCCTGCGCTTCGTCTACGGGGCGCTGCTGGCGCTGCCGGTCTACACCATGTACACGGTGGCCGTGCTTTTGTACTACCTGGTCCTGCGCTTTAAGAACCGGAAAGCGCTGTAAGTCGCTCGCGTGGCAGGGCCGATCCGGGTCCCGGTTCCGTATCGCGGCCGGAATGTGGTAAAATTAACAGGTAGTTCCGGGTGGTTAGCTCAGCGGTAGAGCGCTGTCCTCACACGACAGATGTCACAGGTTCAAATCCTGTACCACCCACCAGATTTTAATTTTGCCGCTTAACAGCGGCAATTTTATTTAAGAGGGGTTCAATGGAAATATTCGATAAACTGTTCGCGTTCCTGGTGCACGCCTTTGACGTGCTGCTGCACCTGGATAAATACCTGGGCGCGGTCATACAGGACTACGGCGCCTGGACTTATCTGATCCTCTTCCTTATAATCTTCTGCGAGACCGGCCTGGTGGTCACGCCTATCCTGCCGGGAGATTCGCTGCTTTTCGCCATCGGCGTCTTCTGCGGCCTGGGCGACCTGGACATCTACAAAACGCTGGCGCTGCTGTCCGTCGCGGCCGTGCTGGGCGACACGGTTAACTACGCCGTCGGCAACTATATCGGCCCGAAGGTGTTCCACTACGAGAATTCCCGCATCTTCAAGAAAGAGTACCTGCAGAAGACGCACGCCTTCTACGAGAAATACGGCGGCAAGACCATCATCATCGCCCGGTTCGTGCCCATCGTGCGCACCTTCGCGCCCTTCGTGGCCGGCGTGGGCGCCATGACCTACGGCAAGTTCCTCTCCTATAACGTCATCGGCGGCCTGCTGTGGGTGTTCTCCATCACGTTGGCCGGCTACTTCTTCGGCAGCATCCCGGTAGTGAAGAACAATTTCACCACGGTCATACTCGCCATCATCTTCATCTCCGTGCTGCCGGGCGTAATAGAATACGTCAGGCACAAAAGGGCTGCCAGGCCCGTCCAGTAATTACACATGAAACGCTCCGATATCTGTTTGGCTATACTGGCCGCTTCGCTGCTGACCGCTCCCGCCTGGAGCTATCTGGAGCAGGATATCGAGTTCGCCTCAAAGGACGGACATGTCCTCAAGGGGAAAATAGCTTATCCGGACAAGCCTTTGAAGGACCGGCCGGCGGTGGTGCTGGTGCACGGCAGCGGCCCCGCCGACATGGATCACTGGCTGCCGGGCGACCAGCCCGGCCTAAGAAGCACTACCGGACAGCCGGTCCGGCTTTTCGTGCAGCTGCGGGACGTTTTCCTGCAGGCGGGCTATGCCGTGCTGCGTTATAATAAGCGGGGGTATGGCGTTTTCCCGGAAAGCATCGTAATGGGAAAGGAGGGACCGGTCTGGGAGAACCCGGTTTCCGTGACCGGCACCTACCCGAACCTTGTGGACGATTCGCTCCAGGCGGTGGAGTTCCTGCGCGCGAGGCCGGGCCAGGGCGCGGCCCCGGTATTTATGGCCGGCATCAGCGAAGGGACCGCGGTCATCATCGACGCCGCGGCCCGCGACGGGAATATCGCCGGGCTTGTCCTGCTCAGCCCGGTGGCCAGGAATCTCCGCGAGACTCTCTACTACCAGAACGTGACAAGGTTTTTGGACCTGGCGAAAGCCCGGGTGGACGCAGACCGCGACGGGGTTCTATCGGGGCGGGAACTTTCGAAGTTCACCCCGGAGGAATTTCCCCCGGCCGCCGAGCCGATAGATCTTGACGCGGACCGGGAAGCGACGGTCCTCGAGCTGGAAGCGTATCTTATAGACAAGTTTAACGGCCTGGCCGACAGGCTTACGAGCGTGGATCCGTTCAGGGAATATTACAGGGGAAAATTCGCCCTGACTCCCGGTTATAAAGAGTCCATCCCGAAACTGACCGGCAAGGTGCTTCTGGTCCAGGGCGAGGCCGACGTGCAATGCCCGCGGCCCGAGGCGCTGGTCCTGGCCGGGTATTTTAAAGCGAATCCGCGGGTGAATTTCACCTTTAAGAGTTTTCCCGGCCTGGGCCATGCCTTCTCGGTAAACCTGGGTAAAAACAAATTGATAAACACTATCGGGCCTATCGAGCCCCCGGCGCTCGATTGCATAAAAGCCTGGGCTTCTAAAGCGCAGCCTTGAGTCTCCCGCGGTGTAAGAAAACCGGTCGTTCCGCGTAATAACGTTGGGAAGCGCCGGCAAACCTATGGGCTTCGAAGAGCTGTACGATAAATATTTCCAGCGGGTATACAATTATATCCGCTACCGCGTACTCGCGCGCGACGCGGCGGACGACCTGGTCTCGGCCGTGTTCGAGAAGGTGCTGGACAAGTTCGACGCGTACGACCCGGACAAGCCGGTAGAGCCGTGGCTGTTCGCCATCGCGCGCAACACGCTCAACGACTACTACCGGCGGCGGGCGGTGCGCGGCGGGCTCTCGATAGACGGCTTCGAGGAGCGCCTGGCCTCCGGCGAGTCGGTAGAGCGCTCGGCCGAGCAAAGCGAGGCGAACGCGCGCCTGCTGGCCGCGATGGGCGGCCTTTCAGAGGCCGAGCGCGAGCTGATAGCCATGAAGTACGCGCTCAACCTGAGCGGCCGGGAGATGGCTGAGCAGACGGGACTCACCGAGAGCAACGTGGGAGTGACGCTGTTCAGGGCGCTGGGCAAGCTGCGGGACCGGCTGGGGCCGGAGGGCATATGAAAGAGGAAAATTTAGACGGTAAGGAATTCGCCGGGCTGGAGCTGCGCCTGCGCAGCGCCGACCTGAGCGCCGACAGCGCCGTGAAGGACGCGCTGAGGGCGCGGCTGCTGGCCCGCGCCCGCCGGCCGGAGCGGCTGCCGGTCTTCGCCTGGCTCGCGCCGGCCTTCGCCGCGGCGGCGCTGTTCGTGACTTTCGGCCCGCGGCCCGGTAACGCGCCCGCTGCGGCACTGCCGGCGCTGACGGCCGCGGCCTCGACGTACGGCCTGCCCGATGATGGCTATGGCCCCTGCGGCCGGCGCGGCCTGGGGGATGTCCTGGCTTCGGAGCGTTTTTAAGGAGAACAGGTATGAAGAATATTCTTGTCCTTGCCATAATGCTGTCGGCCTGGCCGGCCTGGGCTCTTGAGATCAAGAGCTCGGTCAACGCGAAAGGCGAGCTCGAAGACGAGATAAATCTGCCATTCGTGAACGATCCCGCGGCCGTGGGCCGGTGGGAAGCGGTGGACTTCGTAGGTGAGCCCGGCGATTTCGACCCGTCTGCCCGGGCAGCGAGGGGAGAGCTGTTCTTCAAAGAGCTGGTGCTGCTGCCCGACGGCAAGAGCCCCGTAGGCTGGTGGACCTGGACCAGGGGGGCGGTGATGCACGCCAACGACCGCACCGCCAGCCGTTATGAAATAAAAAACCTGGGCGGCGCGCAGTACATGTTCTTCGAGTGGAAGAGCGGCGACTATACCCTGCGGCGCATGAAGCCTAAATACTACGTGTTGAAGAAGACGGCCGGCGTGCGCCGCGACAATATAAACCTGCCTTTCCGCGACGATCCCGCCGTGGTGGGCGTGTGGGAGAGCGTTGACTTCGTGGAAAGCCCCGCAAAATTCGATCCCGCGGTCCCGGCCTGGAAGGGCGACCTTTACCTTAAAGAGCTGGCCTTCCTGCCCAAAGGCAAGGGCGGCAAGCCCTGGTGGACCTGGACCAGGGGCGTGGTGCTGCACCAGGGCGACAAGACCGCCAGCCGGTACGAGATAAAAAAGATAGGCGGCGCGGACTACCTGTTCTTCGAATGGAAGAGCGGTGACTACGTCTTCCGCGGCGCCAAACCGTTCTACTACGTCCTTAAAAGGAAATAGCCGGTCCGCTGAAACATGAAAACCCTGGTCGACCGCTTGCGCGGCGTTTCCGACGACGCCTTCTTCCGGCTGCTGCTGCTCGCCGCCGCGGCCGGCGCGGCCCTGCTGCAGGCGCGCTACGACGTGGGTTCCATAAACGACGACGCCAACTTCGTGCTGTTGGCGAAATTCCTGGGCGACCGCCTGTTCACTCCGGGCGGGGCCGGCTTCGCCAAGGTTTTCGCGCATTTCATGCCGGGCTACCCGCTTTTCCTCGCGCCGTTCACCGCGGTTTTCGAGCCGCACTGGGCCTGGCTGCGCTTGACCACGGCTGCCGTTTCGCTCGCTACCGTGTACGGGTGGTGGCGGCTCCTGGAGGGCTGGCTGCCCGCCGAGCAGCGGCGCTGGGCCACGCTGCTCTACGCGCTGCACCCGGTCTTTCTCCTGTGCTCGGGCATGGTGATGGCTGACCCGTTCTTGGCCGGCCTTTTCGTGTTCGCGCTGCTGGGGCTGCGCCGGGTGCTTGAAGGCACAGGCGGGGTCTGGGCGTACGCGCTGCTCTGCGCCGCGGCCGCCTGGGCCGTCTGGACAAAGCCCATCGGCCTTGTGCTCGCCCTCGCGCTCACGGCCGCCCTGCTGGCGGGCAAAGCCTGGAAGGCGCTGCGCTATACGGCGCTGCTGGTCTGGCTGCCCTGGCTGGCGGCCGGCGTCTCGGCTTTTCTGCGGGATCAGAGCCATACGGATTACACCGGTTACCTGCTGCGCGGACTGGCCGCCCTGGCGCAGCAGTCGTTTCTTGAGCGCGCCTACAATTCGCTGCACGCGTATATCCTGCTGTACGGTTTCACTCTGCCGTGGCCGCGCGGCACGGCCTTCGACCTGGCCGGCGCGCTGGCGATAGCGGCGGTCCTTGGCCTGGGGGCCAAAGGGCTGCACGGCCTCCTGTCCGGCCCGACGCCGGGCCGGCTGCTGGCCCTTGCCGCGGGGCTGCTCGTCGCCGGGCAGGCGCTGGTACTTTCTCTCTGGACCGTCAATTCGGAGCGCTACGCGCTGCCGCTGCTGCCGTTCGGCGCGCTGTTCCTGGTTTCCGGCCTCTACGGCTGGTGCCGGTCCCGGCCTATTGCCGCGCGGCTGCTCCTGGCCGGGACAGCCCTGGGCTTTTTGATACACACCGGCCTGCTGGTCCGCGAAACTCACTCGGCGCTGCGCGCGCCGGAGAGCAGGCTGTACTTCCGGACGCTGGCCTGGATACGCGCCGAAACCCCGCCGGAGAGCAGGTTCGCCGGCAACGGCCCCCTTATCGACCTCTACACCGGGCGCTCCGGCTATGGCCTGTCCGCCGCGGTCAACGCGGACGTTTTCTTTTCCTACCTGGCCGGCCTGCGCGTGACCCACGCCCTGGTGGACGACAGGGGCGTTCTCGCCGCGCAGGGCTCCTACCTCAATAACCAGGCCTGGCAGAAGGCGATGGAAAAAGGCTGGATCCGCGGCCACCCGCGCGTTTTTCAGAAGATCTATGCCGACCCCGTAGAAAAAACGGAGGTCTACCGCGTAACTCTCCCCGCGCGCTGGGCCGAGGCCGCCGGGTTCTATGCGCAGGCGGAGCGCGACCTCCGGGGTTCCGACCTGGCGGCGGCGGACGCTAACCTGCGCCGCGCGCTGGCCGAAGTGCCGGATTTCCCGTCGGCCCTTATGGCGCTGGCATCGGTGGAGCTGGTCCGGCGAAACGCCGCCGGGGCGGAGCGGCCGCTGCGCCGCGTTCTCGAGGTGGAGCCCAATTTCCCGCGGGCCACGCAGCTGCTGGCGGGCCTGCTGGACAGCCAGGGCCGCAAGAGCGAAGCGGACCGGGTCCGCGCCGCCGGGCTGGCCGCTCTTTCGGCCGCTCCCTTTGAAGTCGGTGCAAGACCTTGATGCTTCACGGTTTTACTCCCGGTTTCCGGGCGGTTTTTGATAATATGAATAAAGAAGACGGCGCGGGGCCGGTTTTCAGGAACGTGCCCGGGCCGCGGCGGAATACCAATGGATATAATAAATATTAAAGAGCTTAAGAAAGATTACCCGCTGGGCGACACCATAGTGCCCGCGCTGCGCGGCGTGGACCTGACGGTAGCGCAGGGCGACTTCATGAGCATCATCGGGCCCTCAGGCTCCGGCAAGACCACGCTGCTCAATATCATCGGCTGCATAGACCCGGCCACGTCAGGCAGCGTGCAGGTGGGCGGCCGCGAGATCACCGACCTCACCGACCGGCAGATCACCGAGATCCGCCTCAACAAGATAGGTTTCATCTTCCAGACCTTCAACCTCATCCCCGTGCTGGACGTGCTGGAGAACATAGAGTTCCCGCTGCTGCTGATGAAGCGCTCGCCGGCCGAGGCCCGCAAGCGCGCCGAACAGCTGGTGGAGGAAGTGGGGCTGAAGGACTACGCCGTGCACCGCCCGTCGGAACTCTCCGGCGGCCAGCGCCAGCGCGTGGCCATAGCCCGCGCGCTCGTCACCAAGCCGGACATCGTGCTGGCCGACGAGCCCACCGCCAACCTGGACTCCGTCACCGGCGCTTCCATCCTTGAGCTGATGAAGAAGATGAACGAGCTGGAGAACACCACCTTCATCTTCTCCACGCACGACGCCAACGTCCTTAAATACGCCTGCCGTATCGTCAAGATCAAGGACGGCCTGATAGAAAAGGAGCCCGTCGCCGCGTGAAACTGATAGCCACCATCGCCTGGCGCAATATCCTGCGCCACAAGGGCAAGAGCCTCGTGATAGGGATCATCCTGTTCACGGGCGCTTTCCTGATGACGCTCGGCAACGGCGTCATCTCGGGCATGGCCAGGGGTATAGAGAAGAACATCATAGAAGGCTTCATGGGCGACATAGCGCTCATCAGCACGGCGCAGAAGTCGGACAATATCCTGCTGAATCTGATGGGTGCCAGCATCGAGCCCATCAATACCTATAAGAAGATAAAACCGGTGCTGGCGGCGCAGCCTTTTATAAAGAGTTTTCTGCCGGTGGGCAAGAATCTCTCCATGGTCCTCGACGAGCGGTCCGACACGCCGGGCTTCGCCTACCTGATAGGCGTGGACTTCGCCGAGTACCGCAAGATGTTCCCGGATAATTTCACGGTCATCGAGGGCAGTTATCCGGCGCCGGGCGAGCGCGCCCTGCTTTTCCCGGATTTCGCGCGCGGAGAATTTTACCGGTATTACAATGTCTGGTTCGTGCCGGAGGGCGGGGGCGCGGTGAAGGCCAACCTCAGCAAGGAGGCACTCGCCGACGCCGACCACCTGATCCTCAGCAGCAGCGCCGTGCTGCTGGGCATGTCGAGCGGCATCAATACCACCAACGACATCCGCTTCCCGGTGAGGGGCGTCATCAAGTACCGCGCGCTCAACCAGATCTTCGGCCATTTCTGCCTGGTCGACATCGAGGCCTACCGCGACTGCCTGGGGTACTTTACCGCCGCCGACATGGCCGCGCAGGTGCCGAAGGAAGAGAAGAAACTCCTGGGCCTCGAAGGCGGCGACCTGGATTCCATGTTCGGCGAAGAGGCCATGGTGGTGGCCGACTATAAAAAAGCGCCGAAGAAGATAGCCGCGGAAAAGGCAGTGCCCAGCGACACCGAGGACGGCACTTACAACGTAGTGTTCATCAGGCTGGTCCCCGGCGCCGGCTACGACGCCGCGCTGGAGAAGCTCAATAGGGACCTGGCCGCCGCCGGCACCGGCGTGAAGGCCGTGCCGTGGAACAAGGCCTCCGGCCCCATCGGCGGCATGGCCGTCATAATAAAAGGCGCGCTGTTCGTCTTCGTCATGCTGCTGTTCAGCGTGGCCATCATCATCATAGTGAACACCCTTTCCATGGCCGCCATGGAGCGGGCCTCGGAGATAGGCATGATGCGGGCCATCGGCGCGCATAAGACCTTCATAGCCGGCATGTTCCTCGGCGAGACGGCTATACTTTCGGCCGCGTTCGGCGGCGGGGGGATAATAGCCGGGGTCATAGCCGTACGCGTGATCCCGCTGCTGCGCATCACCACGGCCAACGACATGCTGCAGATACTCTACGGCGGCAACTATTTCAACCCGCTGCTGAGCGTGACGGGCATACTGCTGACCGTGCTGCAGCTGGCGCTGGTGACCGTTATTGCGGCGGTGTACCCAATGCGCGTGGCCACCGGGATCACCCCGCTGGACGCCATTTCGAGAGATTGACTATGCTGCTCATAAGACTCAGCCTCCGCAACCTCCTGCGCCAGAAACGCCGCAACCTGCTGCTGGGCTCCGCCATGGCCATCGGCGTGGCCATCCTCGTAGTGGCCAACTCCTTCTCGCACGGCATCTCGGATATCATGTTCAACAAGATCATGCGCTATGTCACCGGGCACGTGGCGGTGCGCTTCAACGAGCGCGGCGGCGTCTGGCGCGAGATCTTCCGGGACAGGGACCGCGCTTTCGCGGCGCTCAAGGACGAGCCGTTGATAGAGCAGGCGGACGAGTCCATAGCGATGTTCGCCCGCGCCATCGGCAACGGGCGCTCGGACAATATCATCCTCATCGGCGCGGACACGCGCAAGGGCGCCAGCCGCGAGCAGCTGGCCGAGCTGGAGGAATCCTTCCGGCTGGTGGAAGGCAGCTGGAAGGACGTGGAGAACACGGCCATAGAGAACCCGGTCATCATTTCACAGGACAAGGCCCGCTACCTCAACGTCAAGAAGAGCGACACGGTGCGCGTGCGCTTCCGCAACATGTTCGGCCAGGACCAGGCCGCCAGGCTTACCGTGGTGGGGATCATGAAGATAGACAATATCTTCATGCAGGGCGTCACTTTCCTGGAGATGGGCCGCGCCAAGGAGCTGCTGGGCTATCGCCCGTGGGAGACCGGCAGCCTCAGCCTGAAGATAAAAGACCCTCAGAAGAACGCCGCCGCGCTGGCCGACCGCCTGCACGAGAAGTTCCAGCCGGGCACCGCGGTCATCTACGCCTCGGTCTCGGGCCGCTCCGGCCGCCGGCCGGCGGCCGTGCTGGGCTTCAAGACCGACGACGCGGCTAAGGCGAAGATATCCGGCATGCTGAAGCCGGGCTCGGGCGGCTTCGACAAGCTGTTCCTGAAGAACGGCGTGCTGCTGTCGGCGGGGCTGGCCCGCGCGCTCGGCGTCTCCGCCGGAGAAAAGATAACCCTGAAGTACGACCGCATGTTCGAGAAGGGGCCGAAGGAGGCGTCATACACGGTCAGCGCCGTCTGCGCTTCCGGCGACTGCCCGCAGGATAACGCGGTGCTGATGAACGGCGCCGCCTTCTACGAGCTCTATTACGCGGACCTGCCCGCTCCGCCCGGTCCCGGGGTCAAACCCTGGGCGCCTCCGGCCGGAGGTTGGGGTGCGCTGGCCGCGCCGGAGTGGATCCTGCTGGACCGCACCTACACCTCGGACGACTACAAGGCGAAGTACCAGGAGATCTCCCGCAACAAGTGGAAGGGCACCACCATCGACGTATCCACCATGTACGAGACGGCCAGCGATATCCTGAAGCTGGAATCGGTGCTGAACCTCATCACGCTCTCGGCCGTGCTGGTGCTGTTCTTCATTATCCTGCTGGGCGTGGTGAATACGCTGCGCATGACCATCCGCGAGCGCACCCGCGAGATAGGCACCGTGCGCGCCATCGGCATGCAGCGCCGCGACGTGCGCGACATGTTCCTCCTGGAGACCTTCTTCCTGACGCTGTTCGCCTCCGCCGCCGGGCTGCTGCTCGGCTTCGGGGCCATGCGGCTGCTGTCGCTCATCACCTTCAATATAACGGACAACCCGCTGGGCATGCTGCTGATAAACGGGCACCTGTACTTCCTGCCCACTTTCTCCGGCGTGGCGGGCAGCGTGCTGCTGATAATCGCTATAGCCGTAGGCACGGCCTTCTTCCCGGCCCGGCGGGCGGCCAACATGCCGCCGGCCAAGGCGCTGGGCCATTTCACATGAGGAACAAATGACTAAACTGCTTTTGATAGCGCTCGTGTTCGCGCCGTGGACGGCCGCGGCCGCCGACAGCCGCGTGACGCCCATACTGAAGGCCATAGACGCCAACTACAAGATGAAGAAGGACCTGCGCGCCGACGTGACGCTGACTCAGCAGCGCGCCGGACAGGGCACCAAGATCATAGACATGGCCTATTTCCGCCGCGACTCGGACGACGCCTTTCTGATAGTCATGAACGCGCCTGAGAACGAGAGAGGCAACGGCTACCTGCGCGTGGGCGACAATTTCTGGATGTACCGCAAGAACACGCGCACCTTCCAGCACGTCAATCGCGACGAGAGCATAGGCGGCACCGACGCGCACAGCGACGACTTCGAGACGCGCAAGCTGGAAGAGCTCTACGGCCCCGCGCTGGACGCGGCCGGCAAAGAGCTCTTCTCCGAGGGGCTGCTGGGCAAGGTGCCGGTCAATAAATTCGAGCTGAAGGCCAAGGTTAACGACGTGGACTACCCCAGGCATATCTACTGGACCCGCCGCGACAACGACCTGCTGCTCAAGCAGGAATCCTACGCCGCCTCCGGCACGCTGATGCAGACCGCCTATTTCCTGAAGTTCACCGAGATAGAGGGGCGCTATGTGCCGGTGAAGCAGCTGTTCATCGACGAGTTCGAGAAAGGCAACAAGACCATAGTGGAGATAGCCAACATAGTCCCCGGCAAGCTCGAGGACAAGATCTTCACCAAGGCTTACCTGGAGAACCTGAGCAAATAATATGCGCAAACTCCTACTGGCCCTGGCGCTCTTACCCGCTGCGGCGTTCGCGGAGGACGCGGCCTCGGAGCTTGAGATGTTCGGCTCGCCGGAGCTGGTCACGCAGGCCGCCTCCACCGAGCCTGCACCGGCGGAGAAGAAGAGCGTCGGCTTCTCGGGCGCTGTGACGAGCGTGATGGAGGACGTGGTCTATAGTTCCTCCGACTCGCTGAATACCTACATCCTGGGCAGCCTGCTGCTGGACGCGCGGCTGAAGAACGGCGTGAAGGCCTTCGCCAGCCTGGAGACCAGCTATTATCCCAAAACACGCCAGACCACCTCCACGCTGCGCGAGTTGTTCGTGGATTTCAATATCGCCGACCGCGTCTACTTTCGCACCGGCAAGCAGGTGCTGCAGTGGGGGCGCTGCTACCTGTGGAACCCCACCGACCTGGTCAACGTCGAGAAGATCCCCTTCGTGCCCAAGGTGGGCTCGCGCGAAGGCGCCTATGGCCTGAAGCTGCATGTCCCGTTCGGCACCAAGTACAATATCTACGGCTTCGCGGACACCGGCAGCGCCGGGACCGGGGGAGAACTTGCCGGCGCGCTGAAGCTCGAGCTGCTGGCGGGCCGCACGGAGATGGCTTTCTCCGGCTGGACCAAGAAGGACCGCAGCCCGGTGTTCGGCTACGACGTCTCCAGCAGGCTCGGCAGCGTGGACATAGCCGGCGAGGTCAGCGCGGCCGGCCGCGACAACGGCCGCTACATCCGGAATAACAACGGCACGCTGGAGACTTTCAGGAAAGAGACCCAGTGGCCGCTGAAGGCCGCGGTGAATTTCAGCAGGGGCTTCAGGGTGGGCAACTTCAACGACCGGCTGCGCGTGACCAGCGAGTTCTTTTACAACCAGACCGGCTATGTGAAGACGCCGTTCCGGGACAAGGGCCTTTACGCATACTCGGGGCCGCTGGCGGCGGTGCTGCCCGCCGGCACCAAGGGCCTGTACCTGCTGGGCAGCGGCCTCTACGACTCCAACTACCTGGGCCGCCATTACGGCGCGCTGTTCACCAGCGTCAGCCGCTTCCTCATCACCGACCTGACGCTGAACATGAACTACATACACAATTTCAACGACAGCACCGGCGCCCTCTCGGCCGGGTTGAACTACAAGAATCTCAACGACTTCAGCGCCGGCTGCCTGCTGCTGGCCCCGCTGGGGCCCGCCGACGGGGAATACACCTTCTCCGGAGCAAAACTCTTCGCCCAACTCACCGCCGGGGTCTCCTTCTAGGCGGCCCGGCCGCGGCCGCCGATCGGCTTTGCCCCGCCTTGCCACGATATAGTAAACTTTGAGCCGGGTATGGGAAAGGTAATTCCGTTAGTAATTTTATTCGCCTGCGCCGCGGCCTGCCTGCCGCGGGCCAAGGCGCCGGCGTCCCCGGCCAAGGCGCCGGCGTCTCCGTCCCGGAGGGAGGCTGTGGCGACCCTCTCCCCGGAGCAGGCCAAGCTGGTGGAGCAGCTTTACTACAAGGCCGTAGGCGCCTACAGCCGCAACGACCTGGGCGCCGCCAGCGCCCATCTCAAAGAGATCCTGGCGATAAATCCCGCCCACAAGCCCGCCCTCGAACTGCGGGAGACCATACGCCTGGCCACCAAACGCAATTAGTGCCCTGGGAACCATGAAGATCAAACAGTACAGGGAGACAATAGTAAACGTCGTCCTGGCGCTGTCTGTGGTCATCCTGCTGGTCATCGCCGGCGTCTCGGGACTGATAGTGGACTCGGCCAGGCGGGCCGCGCTGGAGGCCATGAAGCAGAGGGTCGCCATGTTCTCCGCCAGGGCGGGCGCGGCCCTGTTCCCCAGTACGGACCACTTCGCGCTGCACTTCCTGGTCAACACGGTCAAGCTGGACAGCGCGGTCAGCACGGCGGCCGTGCTGCGGCAGGACGGGGCGATCCTCTCCCATTCCGACCCGGAAAAGATAGGCGACACCGACTCCGGCAAGGAGAGCGAGAAGGCCAGGAAGGCCAAGACGGCGCTGCTGCAGGAGTATCGCGACGCAGAGGACCGCCGCTGCTATTATTTTTCCGGCCCCATCCTTGTAGGCCCACGGCGCCTGGGCACGGTAGTTGTGACGGCCACTGAGGGTACGCTGGACGAACTGCTCGGCCCCACCCGGCAGAGGCTGGGCTTCATCCTCCTGGCCGCGCTGGCGGCCATCCCGGTGCTGCTGCAGCTGCGCTACCTGCTGCGCGCCGAACAGCGGGCTACCGCCATTAAGTCGGCCATGATGCGCACCGTCAGCCACGAATTCAACAACGCCATCACTGTATTGGACACCTCCGTGTTCATGCTGCACGAGACCGAGCCCGACCGCAAGGACCGGAACCGGGCCGCCCTTTACGCCACGCTGAAGTTCGAGACCAAGTCGCTGTCCCGCTACGTGAAGAACATCCTCAACGAAGCCAGGATGGAGGCCGGGCGCTTCAAGGTGGAAAAGAAAGAGCTCGCGCTGCGCGACCTGGTGTCCCGCATCGTTAATTCGATGGAAGGGCTCATGCGCCAGAAGGACGTGACCTTCAAACTCGAGGTCCCGGGCGAGCCGCTGCCGGTAGAGGCCGACCCGGAAGCCATGTCGCTGGTGATCTCCAACCTGATGGGCAACGCGGTCAAGTACGTGCCGCGCGGCGGCAGCGTGCTGGTGCGCCTCTCCCAGGACCCGGCCAGGCCGGAGCTGGTCTCTTTTTACGTGGAGAACAGCGGGCATGGTATAGCGCCCGAAGATATGAAGAAACTGAAGCGGGAATTCTACCGCACCGAGGACGCCAAGACCGCGGCGTCCGGCTTCGGCCTGGGGCTGCGCATCTCCAACGAGATGCTGCGGCTGCACGACAGCGAGCTGCATATCTACAGCGAGTTCGGCAAATACTCTGCTTTCTCTTTCTCGCTGCCCGCCGCCAAACCGCCCGCGCCGCCGGTGCCGGAGCAGGAAAGCGACAAAGAAAAGAAGAAAGCCTGACGCCCGGCCCGCAAGGCTCACCTCTGACCGCAACCGGGCACCCGCCCGGTTCCTGTTTTTTGTAAGAAAAACGGGGGCACTGCGTAATAACGGGTAAGAAGGCGAAACGAGGAGGCTTTATGAAACTCTGGCATATAGCGGTTACGGCGGCGCTGCTCGGCTTCGGCACCCTGGCGCTGGCCGCGGAGATCAGGATAGAGACCGCGGAACTGGACGGACGGCTGGTGGACAATATCGACCTGCCTTTCGTCGGCGACCCCGCGGTGCTTGGCGAGTGGCGCAGCGTGGACTTCGTGGCCGAGCCGGGGGACTTCGTCCCGGGCGCGAAGCGGTTCGGGGGCGAACTGTACCTGGGCGGCTTCAACTTCTTCCACGGCGGCGCCATGGGCGTGCTGCCTAACGCGCCCGCCTCGGCGCCGTGGTTCAGGTGGACCAAAGGCGTGGTGACGCACAGGGGGGACAAGACCGCGTCCCGCTATCTCATCAAGGAGCTTAAGGGGGCGACCTACATGTTCTTCGAGTGGAAGAGCGGCGACTATACCATAAGGCACCGGGCCCCGGAGTACTATGTGCTGAAGAAAGTAAAATAGCGCCCCCGCACAGAAAGGAGCCCCCCTTCGCGGGGGCTTTTTTCTTGTTGACCGGGGCGAGCGGGTTGTGTTAGAATATGTATGAACGAACGCTCGTTCATATATGGCTAAAGCGGCGCTAAAGACAAAAAAGAACGGCTCGGCCCCCAACCTGGACCGCATACTGGCGGCGGCCTCGCTGCTGTTCACCCGCAAGGGCTACAACGGCACCTCCACGCGCGACATCGCGGCCGAGGCCGGCGTGTCGCTGGGCAATATCTACAACTACTTCGGCACCAAGGAAGAGATCTTCGTCCTGCTGCTGGAGAAATACGAGAAAGAATATTTCAGCCCCGACCAGCCGCTAATCAAGGCGCTGACCTCCACCGCCTTCCCCGACAACATAGAGGGCCTGGGCTTCGCTTCCCGCGAAATGGTTGAGAAATTCTCCGCCTACATCCTCCTTATCTATGTGGACGTGGTCGAATTTGAAGCCAAACACGTGAACAAGATGTTCGCCCGCATGCGCCAGGGCTACGCCGCCGCGCTGAAGGCCGGCGGGCATAAGGCGAAGAGCCGCATAGCCGCGGACATCGACCCGGTGGGCGCGCTGATGATGGTGACCTGGAACTATTTCAACTACTTCATCATGGAGAAGCTCTTCAAGGTGAAGGGCCATTACGGCCTGGCCGACGAGCAGGCCGTGAAGCTGTTCGCGAGGGTGTTCAAGCGGGGGATACTGGCATGACCATGACTTTGGAAAGACCGGCGGCGACGCGCAAGAGCTCCTACGCCGACAAGCTGATAACGGCCGAAGAGGCCGCCGCGAAAATAAAGACCGGCGACGACGTGGTGGTGGCCCAATGCGCCTCCGAGCCTCAGGGCTGCATGTCGAAGTTCCACACGGCCGCACCGCGGGTGAAGGACGCGCGCGTGTTCTCCGTGCTGACGCTCAAGCCCTACGATTTTTACCTGAAGCCGGAGATGAAAGGGCACTTCGAGCTGGCGAGCTGGTTCCACGCGCCCGGCTCGCGCCAGGCGCTCGCGGCCGGGGCCGGCACCGTCACCTACGTGCCCAATATGCTGCACCGCGCCGCGCTCGACCGCCTGCAGGCCCGCAAGCCGGACATCTTCTTCGGCACCTGCACCCCGCCCGACGCCAGGGGCTATGTCTCGCTGTCTCTCGGTATCACCTACGAGAAAGATATCCTGGAAGCCGCCGGGACCGTGATCCTGGAGGTGAACCGCAATCTGCCGCGCACCTTCGGCGACACCCACCTGCACGTGAGCGACGTGGACTGGTTCGTCGAGCACGACCAGGAAGTGCCCGCCCTGCCCCCGCCCAGCCCGGACGCCACGGACCTCGCGATAGGCAATTACATCGCCGAGCTGGTGGACGACGGGGCCACGATACAGCTGGGCATAGGCGGCATCCCCAACGCCGCGGCCCTGGCGCTGAAGGGCAAGAAGGACCTGGGCGTGCACACCGAGATGCTGGTGGACTCGGTGATGGAGCTCTACGAGGCCGGCGCCATAACCAACAAGCGCAAGGCCCTGCTCAAGGACAAGTTCGTCTGCACTTTCGCCATGGGCTCGCGCAAGCTTTACGACTGGCTGGACAATAACCCGGCGGTGGAGTTCAGGCGCGGCTCCTGGGTCACCGACCCGGCCGTGATACGGCAGAACTCCCGGATGGTATCCATCAATACCTGCATCACCGTGGACCTGACCGGCCAGGTGGCGAGCGAATCCATCGGTCCCGTGCAGTATTCCGGCACCGGCGGCCAGACCGACACCGCCGTGGGCGCGAAAGAAGCCTATGACGGCCTCGGCAAATCCATCATCGCCTGCCGCTCCACGGCGAGGAAAGGCACGGTCTCGGCGATAGTGCCCATGCTGCCCGAGGGCACGGCCGTTACGCTGCACCGCGCCAACACCGACCACGTCGTGACCGAGTTCGGCATCGCCCGGCTGCGCGGCCGCACCGTGCGCGAGCGCGCGGGCGCCCTGATAGGCGTGGCCCACCCGGATTTCCGCGGAGAGCTGCGAAAGCAGGCGGAAAAACTGGGCTATCTCTAAATTTGTATTTCAGTTAATCTAACGGAGGGATAATAAAATGAAAGAAGTCTTTATAGTGGACGGCGTGCGGACGGCGATAGGCAGCTTCGGGGGCGCGCTCGCCGATTTCAGCGCCGTGGAGCTGGGCAAAGTGGTGACCAAGGCCGTGATAGAGCGGGCAGGCGTCAAGCCCGCCGACATCGACGAGGTGCTGATGGGCTGCATTTACCAGGCCGGCCAGGGCCAGGGCGTGGCGCGGCAGATAGCCGTGGGCTCGGGCATACCGGTGGAGAAGACCGCCGTGACGCTCAACATGCTGTGCGGCTCGGGCATGCGCACCGTGGCCAACGCGGCGCAGAGCATCATGTGCGGCGACGCCGAGATGATAGTGGCCGGCGGCGCCGAGAGCATGACCAACGCTCCCTATTTGCTCAAGAAGGCCCGCTACGGCTACAAGATGGGCCACGGCGAGATCATAGACAGCATGATAGGCGACGGCCTGACCGACGTCTTCAACAATTACCACATGGGCGTGACCGCCGAGAACCTGGTGACGAAATACAGCCTGACCCGCGAGGAGCAGGACAAGTTCGCCGCCGAGTCCCAGAACAAGGCCGAGAAGGCCCTGAAGGAAGGCCGTTTCGCCGACGAGATCGCCCCGGTTATGATACCGCAGCGCAAGGGCGACCCGGTGGCCTTCAACAAGGACGAATACCCCAAGGCCGGCGTTACCGCCGAGGGCCTGGCGAAGCTCCGCGCCGCGTTCAAGAAGGACGGCTCCGTGACAGCCGCCAACGCCTCTGGCATCAACGACGGCGCGGCCGCCCTGCTGATAGCCTCCGGCGACGCGGTGAAGAAGCATAACCTCAAGCCCATGGCGAAGATAGTTTCCTACGCCTGGGCCGGCGTGGACCCGTCCATCATGGGCATCGGCCCCGCCGAAGCCGTGCGCAAGGCGCTGAAGAAAGCCAACTGGGAAATGAAGGACGTGGAGCTGATAGAGGCCAACGAGGCCTTCGCGGCGCAGAGCCTCTCCGTCGCCAAGGAACTCGGCTTCAACAAGGACATCGTCAACGTGAACGGCGGCGCCATAGCCCTGGGCCACCCCGTGGGCGCGTCCGGCGCGCGCATTATCGTCACGCTGATCCACGAGATGAAGAAGCGCGGCGTGAAGAAAGGCCTCGCCACCCTCTGCATAGGCGGCGGCATGGGCATCGCCATCTGCGTCGAGCGCTGAAGCAAAGCTAAGCGTAAATAAAAACGGCCCCGGAACGCTCCGGGGCCGCTTTTTTGTCGATACGGCATTGGCGGAACGGCCGGGTGTGGATCCCGCGGTTATCAGCGGCGGCAGTAAACCGCACTTGTTTTGTATAGTTTGCTAATTAGATAGTGCGGGGGGAAATATGATCGGCTTTATTCTTTTTTTCGGGTTGCTGACGGCGGTGTGGTTCGTCCCCGCCTGGCTGATGGCGGGCAGGGTGCAGCGCGGGGGCGGCTGGCCGCTGGGCTGGGCCGCGGCCGTCTGCGCGCTGAGCCTGGGCGGCTGGACGACCCTGCTGGGCTGGGAGAATATTCGAGGCTGGATGATACCGGCCTCTCTGGCGGCGCCATACGCCATGCTCTGGCTGGCCGCGCTCTGCGGCCGCGGCGAACCCGCCACGGAGCAGGCGGCCCGCTGGCAGCTGCCGGCGGCGGCGCTCCTGCTGCTGGTCTACGGCGCCGGGACTACCTACTGCTGCGCGCAGTATTACGGTTGGCGTATGACCAAGGGCAGCGGGGAACGGGCCACACTGGGGCAGCTTGCCGGCCTGCGCAGTTCGCTGCAGATCTACTCCGGGGACACCGAGGGCGGTCGCCCGCCTTCCCTTGAGTCGCTGATCCCTAAATATCTTTCGGAAATACCGCGCGCACACCCGGTTATGACCCTGAACGGGGTGGTGCGCCACCCGCCCAGCCGTAAGACCCTGACCGCCGCTGCGCCCGACGACGGCGGCGGGTGGGTATACAACCCGGCCGACGGCACCGTGCGCGTGAACTGCACCCACCCGAACCTGATGGGCGAGACGCGGATGTGCGATCACTGAGCTTAGCGGAAAACCCGTGAAACTACCGCTCGGGATGCGTCTCTGATTCAAGCGCTTTGAGGAAACCAGCGATCTCGGCTGCCTGGCTCTGGTCCAGTTCCGTGTCCAGTTGGAGGCGCGCCATCAGCGCGATAGCCTGGGATAGGGTGGCCACGCGCCCGTCGTGGAAATACGGCGGGGTGCGCGTGACGTTGCGCAGCATTGGAACCTTGAAAATGTAGCGGTCTTCATTGCGCCGGGTAAGTTCGTATAGGCCCTGGTCCGCGCGGTTGCGGTAAGGGTGATGGATCCCGAGCCGTTCCAGCAGTCCGCCGCCGACCAATACCCCGTTATGGCATTGTATGCAGCCCGTGTTCATAAAACGGCTTAACCCCTTCCTCTGCCCGGCGGAAAGGGCGCCGGGCTCGCCTTTCAGATAGCGGTCGAAAGGGGCCGGGGAGATCAGCGTGCGCTCGAAAGCCGCTATGGCCCGTGCGGCGTTGTCGTAGGTGACTGGCCTGGGTTGCCCAGGGAACGCCTCGGCGAAGGCAGCCCGGTAGCCGGCAGACCGGTTCAGTCTCGCCTCAACGCTCTTCGCCGAAGGCATTGCCATTTCAAGAGGGTTTAGCATCGGGCCTTTGGCCTGCTCGGTCAGGTCGGCGGCCCTGCCGTCCCAGAACTGCGAGTCCTGGAACCCGGCGTTGAGCACCGTGGGCGAGTTGCGGCGCCCGAGCGCGCCGCGGGCGCCGGGAGAAACTGGGCGGCCGTCGTCCCCGGCCCTGCCGCCGTCCAACCGGTGGCAGTCGTTGCAGGACTGTGCCCCGTTCGCCGAAAGGCCCCGTTCAAAATACAGGCGCCGCCCCAGTGCGGCGAGTTCCGCGGTATCGTTCTCGCCGCCGGGCATCCGTTCGGGCAGGCTGCCGAAGACGATGCGTATAGCCAAGGCCTCTCCTTCCAGGGAGGCTGAGCGCGCCGCCGGCTCCTGGCGGCAGCCGCAGAGGGCAGCCGCCAGGAGCGTCAGCGCGCAGGCTCTTATGCCGGGCGCAGCGAGTCCGTTCATTCTGGCCGCCTGCGTCAGCCTGCCTTGGTTATATCCTCCACGAAGATCACCTGCACGCCCTTCCCCCTGGCAAGGACGCCTTTTACCCTTACCGGCACCCCGACCAGCTTGGAGCGCTTGGTGGTGATGACCGGCTTGTGCATCTGCTTGGCGAGCAGCAGGTACTGAGTGCCGTCGGCCCCGGTAAAAAGAACGGGATCCCCTGCCTTTATGCAGCTCAGGCAGCATCCCTCCGGGCAGAGCTTGCCCGCGTGGGCGAACGTGCAGTAGGTGCAAGAAATGGTGCCGCCAATAGCCACCTCCTCGCCCTTGACCGCCGCCTTTCCGGCCTCTTCCGCCCCGATCGCCAGGAACCCGCCTGCCGTCAACGCTAGCGCCGCAACCCCCGCCAGTATCATACGTTTCATGTTTGTCCTCCCGTGTTTCTATGGCCGGATCTCCCGTCCCTCCGGGGATAAATGGCCTATGCCAATAACTCTACTTCACTTCCACGCGTTCGGCGAGGTCAGCTTTCCTTTTCTTGTTGACTTTAATCCTCATAATTGAGCCCGGGAACTGGCGGGGATACCTAATAAAAATTGAAAATAAATTTAGTGGTGGCCGGGTCGAGTATTGAGATAGACTGTCATTGCGTTCTATGGGAACACTTGCCGAAGAGAGGATGAACTACGCATTAAGGCTGCACGATATGGGTGTTTCTATCGATGTCGTATGCTCAAAGCTCGGGATAAGCCGCCGCACGTTCTACTGCTGGAAAGGAAAGCGTGAGGCGCACGCTATGGGTGAGCATAAAACCCGGAACCTGGAATCAAACCCCACGCATAACATGAACAGCATGACTGCCCTGCCAGCCACCAGATACGAAACTGCACCCGCAACATCGGCAGATGTCGGGCCGGCAGAGTCGCTCTCTCCGGAAGATTAACTTGCCCGCCAAAATGGTGGCGAGATAATGCCCCGGGACGGCCCGGGGCTCTTTATTTGCCGTCGGGGCTGGCGGCCGGCTATATGATAAAATAAAACTCTGATGCCGAAAACCGAAGGCAATAAGTGGGTGAGCGAGCAGGCCTGCGTCTACATGGCCCATACCTGCAATCTCGCCTGCGTTTACTGCCAGCACCCGCCTAACGGCCACAGGCAGGACCCCGCGGCCTGGGCCGCGCGGCTCAAGAAGCGCGGCGTGAAAGCCGTCAGCCTGGAGGGCGGCGGCGAGCCTACCGCCAATCCCGATTTTTTCGCCTGGATCCGCGCCCTGAAAAAAAGCGGCGTTAAACAGTTCATGCTGTCCACCAACGCCGTGGCGCTGGCCGACGAGGCGTTCTGCGCCAGGGCCTGCAAGGCGGTAAATCTTTTCACTGTGAATTTCCCTTCGCACTTGCCCGAGGTCTACGCCCGGGCCACCCGCAGCGTGAAGTACCCGCTGGCGCTGAAGGGCCTGCTTAACCTCAAGCGCCTAGGCGCGGGTGACCGGCTGCGCTTCTTCCACATAGTATCGGGCTTCAACTATAAATACCTGCCCGGTTTCTCAGCCTGGATCGTGAAAAATTTCCCTGACTGCTCCGTCAGCTTCGTCTTCGTGCAGAACAAGGGGCGGGCGCTCCTGGCCAAGGGCGCGGTGCCGCGCTACTCCGAGGCCGCGCCTTATATCAAGGCCGCGCTGGCCCGCCTGAAGCTGGGCGGCTGCCGCGCCGCGGTGCAGAACGTGCCGCTCTGCGCGCTGAAGCACTTCGAGGGTTTCGCCTTCGAGTTTCAGCGCTGGCGCCGTGGCGACGCCGCCCTGGAGGGGAGCCTCGAGCCGAAGGCGCCATCGCGGCAATGTGCGCTCTGCGCGCTGGAGCCGGCCTGCTGCGGCGCCCGGCGGGATTATCTCGATGCGCACGGCGGGCGCGAGCTGAAGGCTTCGCGCAAAGCCCCCGCCGCCATAAAACCGGAGAGATTTTAGCGCGCCATGAAAATAGTCGCCTCCTTCTCCAGGCTGAAAGAAATAAAACCCCTCGCAGCAGCCGGCGCGGACGAGCTGTATTGTTCCGTGGACCCGCTTTTTTCTTTCGGCGACCCGGTGGGCCTGCCCGGCTTCAGGGAACTCGGGCGCGCGGCCGACGCCGCCCACGCGCTGGGCCTCAAACTTTCGCTGGCGGTCAACCACGTCAACCCCGTCTTCAAGTTGAGCGAAGAGGCCGGGCTGGTCCGCAAATTTTCCGCGGCCAGGGCGGCCGGCGTGGACGCCTTCATCTTCGCCAACCCCGGAGTGCTGACGCTCCTGAAACGCGCGGAGCTGCGCGGCGCGCAGCTGCACCTCAGCTCCGTGCAACCCTGCTTCAACAGCCTGACCGCCGGGCTCTTCATCGGCCTGGGCGTGTCCCGCGTCATACTGCCCAACCAACTGGCCCCGCGGGAAGCGGCGGCCCTGCTGAAACTCTGCGCGGCGCGCGGCGTGGATACGGAGCTTTTCGACTACCGCTTCTTCGGCTGCGCCTACGTCAACGGCCGCTGCGGCCTGCACCGCCCCGACAATTACACCTTGAAGGTCCGCGTCCCGCCCGGCTCCATGTGCAGGCCCGAGATGGGCGGCGCCGCGCTGCCGCGGGCGGTCAATCTGCGGCCGGCCTGGCAGGACCGGTTGCCCGGGCTCTCGGCCCGGTTGGCTGCCCGCTTCGGCTGCGGCGGCGGGCCCAGGCTGGCCAACGCGGCCTCCTTCTTCGACTACTTCGCTTCCGGGGTGCAGTATCTCAAATACGGCACACGGCCCGACCGCGCCGCCGTCAAAGCGCGCAAGGTGGCGGAGCTGCGCTCTATGCTCGACCTCGCTTCGGAGCTGGCCGCCGCGCTGCCGCGCGCAGAGGCCCGCGAGCGGTTCATTTTGAAGATGGAAAAATGGGACGGGGGAAAGGTGCGCCATGCGTCTTGAGCAAGGCGTAAAATTAATTTCCCGCCCTGGCGCTCCCGGGGCGGACGTGGCCGCCGCGAAAAAGCTGCTGCCGCACCTGGACTGGATATATCTCGGCGCCGAGTTCTGCGAGAATTTGCTGGAAGACGGCTTCTGCGGCGAGGCCGAGCGCTGGCAGGCCGAAGGCAAGAAGGTCTGCCTGCTCACGCCGCTGCTGACCGAAAGGGGCGTCAAGGCGCTCGGCTCCCTGGGCCGTCGCCTGATGGCCGCCTGCTCCGCCGGGCGCCTGGACCCGGCCAGGCTGGAACTGACCGTCAACGATCTCGGCGCCGCGGCCCTGGCCGCCAGGGAGCGGTGGCCGTTCAAACTGGCCGCCGGGCGGCAGATCTCGCACAATTTCCTGCAGCTGGAGAAAAAACACCTTAAGGCCGTGAACCGGCCCACGCTGGCTTTCTTCGCGGACCTGGGTATAGAGCGCTTCGAGCTCTCTCCCGCCGGCCGCCTGCCGCCGGCTAATTTTCACTCCAGGGCTTTCGGCCTGGGCCGCGAGGCCTTCAAGGTGACGCTGCATTATCCCTACCTGGACCTGACCACCACGCGCACTTGCCTGGTGGGCATGCCTTACGTGGCGCCCAAGGATTCGGTGAGCGGCATCAACTGCCTGCGCGAATGCGAGGCCTGCTCTTTCGAAGTGGACCATCCCTGGATCAAAGAGAAACTGCAGATCCGCGGCAATACCGTATTCGCCGCTTTCCCGAAAAAGGTTCAGTACGCTCCGGCGGAAGCCGGCCGCCTGAACGCCGACCGGCTTGTTTACAGCCCCTTGGTCTGACCGCCGTGTTCGCGGCCGCGGCAGAAGTTTTCTAGGAGGACGCTATGGTAAATTCCGGAGAAGAACAGTCCCCTTCGCGCCTGAAGGCCATCGAAGACCGCCTGGCGCGGCTGGAGAGACTGCTGGACCTGAAGCCGCATCCGGCCGCCACGGCCCCCGCCGTGGTACCCGCCGCGGCCCCCGCCCCCCGCGCGCCTATAGCGTTCCCGCCTCCTCCGGAGCTGCCGCGGATGCCGCTCCCGCCGGCGCAGAGCGCCCCGCAGCAGCCGTTGAGAACCGGCAGCTGGCTGGGCGCGGTGGCCGTGATCTGCTTCGTGCTGGCGGCCGGCTTCATCATCAAGCTCTCGCTCGATTCCGGCTGGCTGACGCCGCTGCGGCAGATAGGCCTGGCGCTGATGTTCGGCCTGGGCCTGGTATCGGCCGGCCTGATGCTGCTGGACGCCGACCGCGAGTACGCCTCCTTTTTGCCCGCCGCCGGCGTGATAGTGCTCTACGCCGCTATCTTCGCGGCGCACCGCCTCTACGCGCTGCTGCCTTTCGAAAGCGCTCTGTCGATGTCCGCCATGATCTCCGGGCTGTGCGTGTGGCTGTACACGCGCATCCGCTCGGACATTTACCCGGTGGCGGCCGCGGCCGGCTCGTACTGCGCCCCGGTGGTGCTGCACCTGGGCGCGGCTTCCGAGTTCAGCGTCTATTATTACCTGCTTTGCTCGGTGGGCTTTGCGGTGATCTCGGTCTGGGTGCGCTCGCGCACGCTGACCATGGTGTCGGCGTACCTGGCCATGCTGATGACGGCCTTTACCGGCCTGGCCCTGAAGAACGACCCGCTCACGGCCGCCATGCTGGCGCTCAACTTCGTGGTGCTGTCGGCCGGGGTTTACTTCTACAGCTCCCACAACGACGCCCCTCTTACCGAAGAGGAGGCGATGGGCTTCATGCCGGCGCTGATGTTCTTCTATGCGATGGAATATTACTTCGTCGACCGGCTGGCGCCGGGGCTGGCCCCGTGGCTGTCGCTCGGCTTCGCCGGGCTGCTGCTTGGGCTGTACCTGGCCGCCAAGCGGCGCTTCCCCGGGGAGAGCATCGGCAGCGGGAACCTGGTGCTCGCCTTCGCCACGGTGGTCTGCTTCCACTCTTTCTACCTGGAGCTGCTGCCGAAGGACGCCAGGCCCTGGCTGTTCGGCGCCATAATGCTCGCGCTCTGCGCCCCGGCGCTGAAACTCGCCGGCGCGGGCCGGCCCGGGCCGCTGCGCATACCGGCGCTGGGCGTGCTGGCCGTGCTGGCGCTGGAATACCTCTCCATGGCCTCGCATCTCTTCTCCGGCGACGGCGCGCAGTGGCTGGCCGCGGCCTTCTTCGCCGTGCTGGCCATGTGGGCTCTGATAGGCTTCAAGGGCGAAGAGCTGGCGGGCACTCACGGCTACGGCCCGCTGCTGGGCGCGGCGCATTTGCTGGCCGTGCTCGGCCTCTACCGCCTCACCAAAGACTCGGGGTCGCTCTATGTCTCCGCCTCGTGGCTGGTCTACGCCGGCGCGGTGATGGGCTATGCCTTCTCCCGGCGCGACGCGGCCATGGCGCGCTCGGCGGTGTTCGTGCTGGGCTTCGCCGCCGGCAAGGCGCTGCTCTACGACGCGGCCTCCGCCCCGACGGTGGTGCGCATAGTCTGCCTGCTGCTCACCGGGGCGGCGCTGTACGGCTCCGGCTTCTTCCTGCGCAAGATCTCCGGCTGGAAGGACGACGCTGCCGCCTGAGCGGCGCGTCCCCGGTCCGGCCGTCACTAAATAACCATGGGTTGACATTCGTCAACTCATGCTGTAGGCTATATATCACGGGTATATATGGCTAAAGTCTCCATCTTCGCGTTTATCTGCGCCCTGCCGGTACTGCCGGCCGCGGCGCAGCCGGACTTTTCCTCCGCGCTGGAGTCCATCCGGCAGGAAGCCGTTATGCCGGTTGACAATACCCGCGTGCAGCAGGCGCTGCCGCAGCCGGTGGCGGAGCGGGTGAACCAGCCCGGCTCCTCGGAATACCTTTTCAGGATCTACGGCCAGGATTTTAACAAGCACGCCGGCTGGCACATGGACCTGCTGTCCCTCTACCGCCGGGGCGCGGGCGGCAGGCGGCCGCCGCTGGAGGACGCGCTGGCTTCCATAAAGGCGCTCAGCATCCTGGGCGGCGGCGCCGAGCCGCTGGCCTCGGGCGACACCCTCTACTGGCTGCAGAAAGAACTGATCGCGGTGCTGAAGTACGCCCCGGATAAAGAGGCGCGCGGCGCCGCCGCGCTGGCGCTGGGCGTGGCCGCCTCCGGCAAGCAGGCGCAGGAGGCGCTGGCCGCGCTGGCGTCTACGGTGCTCTACGAGAGCGAGGCCTTCGAGGTGCGGCGCTTTGCCGTGATGGCGCTGGCCGGCACCGGGCAGGCGGCGGCCGTGGCGAAGCTGCAGGACTGCGGGCGCACGCTCGCCGCCGAACACGACTTCATAGGCCGCGGCAAGTTCCGCTACGAGGAGGACGAGAGCTCCTGGTCGCTGGAGGCCGCCATAGTCAACGCCCTCGAGTCCATGCTGCGCAGCGAGGCGGGCAACGAGGCGCTGGCGGCGCTGAAATACTTCGGCCACCTCTACAATTCCACCTGCGGCAACTTCACGGTGATCAAGCTGCCCGACGACGAGGGCATAGACGAGACGCTGCTGGTGAACGCGCGGCTGGCGCTGGCGCGCGGCGCGGGCTCGGGCAGCTACCTGTTCAGCAACAGGAACAACCCGGAGACCGGCTCGGCCAAGTGCCTGCTGCCCATCGTCAACGGCGGCGACCTGTGCGAGCTGAGGACCACGGCCGCGCGCCTGTTCCGGGACCTGCACGGCGCGGTGCTCTCCCCGACGGGCAGCTATGTGGAGGGCCGGGCCGACTGCAACGAGCTGATCACCAACAAGGTCATGCTGGAGTTCGCCAAGATCTACCTGGAGGGCCTGGGCACCGGCGCGCTGGTGAAGGGCGCGATAAGCGCCTCGGTGAAGGGCCTGCGCGTGGTGGCCGGCATCAAGCGCGCGGCCAAGGTGGAGAAGTACCGCAAGTTCATGGACATGGCCTACGGCCACTACGAGCGCGTCGACCGGATAAAGGATTACACGGAATACATGAAGGCGCTGGGCAAAGCGTCGCGCTGACCTCAGCGGCCAATGAAAAAGCCCCGGTAACACCGGGGCTTTTCTTTTTTGCGGCGGCAGGCGCCCGGGGCTAGCGGGCGCAGGGGAAACTGTCGTTGGGTAAATTTTCCAGCCTGAAGCCGTCCTTGTCCTTCACCAGCACGAAGCTGTCCACGGCGTTGCCTTTCTCGTACTCGGCGTCGAAGCGGTAGTAGAACCGCTTTTTCCTGATGTTCAGCAGCTTGAAGCTCTTCCTCGCCCCGCCGGTATGGCGCCCCAGCTTTTCGAAGGCGTCCCGCAGCGTGTCCTCGGCGGCCGCGGCCCGGGCTTCGGGCGTGAGCAGGGCCGAGCGGATATAGGCGAAGTCCCTGGAGTTGTAATGGTTGTAGTAGTCGGCCACCACTTCAGCGGTGTCGGTACCGCCCCGCAGCGTCAGCGGTACCACATAGGCCAGGAAGGCGAAGAACAGGACGGAGAGCGCCAGTATTATTTTCTGAAAGGCGGCCATCGGCGCTCCCGCTTTATTTTCCCGCGAGCTGCCCGCAGGCGCCGGCTATGTCGTCGCCGAGGCTCTTGCGCACGGTGACCTCGAAGCCGTAGGTCTCCATCAGGCCGGCGAAGACTTTCACGCGGTCCCGCGCCGGGGCGCGGTACGGGCCGCCGGTGCGGTTGTAGGGGATCAGGTTGACGGTGAAATACTTGGGGGCTGCCACCGCGCGCAGCCAGGAGCTCAGCTTGGCCGCTTGCGAGCGGCTGTTGTTGAGGCCGTCCATCAGGACGAACTCCACGAGCACGCGGCGCTTGGTCATGGCGATGTAGTCGTTGAGGGCCTTGGCGAGCTGCGAGAGCGGGTACTGGCGGTTGAGCGGCACCAGGTCGTTGCGCAGGTCGTCCTCGGAGGCGTGCAGCGAGATGGCCAGGTTGCACTGCGGGAAATCCTTGGCGAAGCGGCGGATGCCGGGCACGTGCCCGGCGGTGGAGACGGAGATGTGGCGCTGGCCCAGGCCTATGCGCTCCGGATCCGTCATGGTGCGGATGGCCTCGCTCACCGACTCGTAATTATAGAAGGGCTCGCCCATGCCCATGAAGATCACGCTGGCTATCTTCTGGTTGCGGTTCTTTTTCAGGTAGGAGGCGGCCGCGAGGAACTGGTCTACGATCTCGTCGGGGGAAAGGTTGCGCTTGAGGCCCTTGCGGCCGGTGGCGCAGAACGGGCAGCGCACCGGGCAGCCGGCCTGCGTGGAGACGCAGAGGCTCCAGCGCTCGCTGGTCAGGTTCAGCAGCACGGTCTCTATCTTCAGCCCGTCCTTCATCTCGAAGCAGAACTTGATGGCGTCGCCTTTCTTGGAGACCAGCGTGTCGGCTGTGTCGAGGGTGTTGAGGCGGAACTCGCCCTCCAGCTTGTCGCGCAGCGGGGCGGGCAGGGCGGAGATCTCGTCCCAGGAGGCGGCGAAGTTCTTGAAGATGGCCTCGTGCACCTGCTTCAGGCGGAAGGCCGGCAGGCCGTTGTCTTTGAGGAAGACGGAAAGCTTTTTAAAGTCCATAGCTATATTATCCCAAATAAAAAGCCCGCCGGGGGGCGGGCTCGGCGCGGGCGGGGCCGCTCAGGGGCGGCACATGTTGGCCAGCGGGGTCTTGGAGCAGTCCACCACGTGCGGCGCTACCGCCGGGCGGAAAACTTCCACCGCTATCTCTTTCTCCAGAGTCTTCAGCGAGGCCTTGAAGTCGAAGAAGTAGGCGCCGTGCCAGGCCTTGATGTCGCGGATCTTGAAGAGGTCCTTGCGGGCCTCCTTGCGCAGCGGCTTGTAATGCAGGATGAAGTCTATGAGCTTGGGCTCCACGTTCTCCACTTCGGCGTCGGCCTGGAAATTGGAGTCCGCGGCGGGGATCTCGTTGGAATAGGCGTCGCGCATGGCCCAGAAGTTGCGCCAGGTGCCCACAATGGAGGGCTTCCTGACCAGCTTCTCCAGCTTTTCCTTTTTGACTTCCAGCTTCATGAACAGCTTGACCACGTAGTTGGCGGGCACCAGCGGGGAGCCGGCGGTGATGAGTTTGTCTATGCGCACGTCGGGCCTGGCCGCGGCAACGCGGTGCAGGGCCGTGTGGGTCAGCACCGAGCCCCAGCTGTGCGCCAGGATGTAGATAGGGCGGCCGGAGTCCTTGAAGGAGTCGTAGACCTCGGTGATCTTGGCCTGCAGCTGCGGAATGGTCTGCTTGGAGTCGCCGGGGTCGCGGGACCAGCGGAAAGGGATGACTATCACGTTATGGTTCTCGTAGCCCGGGATCTCCTTGAGCTTCAGCTCCAGGTAGTTGTCGGGCAGGCGGACGTCCCGCACCAGCTCCCGCGCGTCTTCATCGTACTCGGGGAAGAAATAGCGCGGGTTGAAGCCCACTATCCCGTTGACGATGTCGCTGTCGGTGATGTCCTTGTTGCGGGTGAAGAACTGTATCATGCGCAGGAAGTTGCGCAGTTCCAGCGAGCCCCAGCCGATCTCGCCGAAGCTGAGGCCGGAAACGGTAATGACCACAGGGTCCAGGCCGTTCTTCTTGCCGAGGGTTTCCACGAAAACGGGGCGCGGGAGGGCGGCGGGGGCACGGTTTTCACTGGCGGCAGCTTCGCCGGTCAGGGGGGAGCCTTCGAACGCCGGCTGGGGGGCGGCAGGGAGCTGGTAGGCGGAAAGTTCGCGCACATCGGCCGCGCTCAGGGTGTTGAGCTCGGCTGCGGAGGCTGCGGAACAGGTGAAAACTGCTATAAAGGTGAAAAGGGCGGTTTTAAGGGCTCTCATATAGTAAAATACTAGTATAAATCTAGCAGTTATCCTTGATATCTGTCAATGAAGGCGGTCGGCGTTAAAACCATGTTCTCCAAGCCAAACTTTAAGCGCTTTGCCGCCTTCCTGGGGCTGAACTTTTGCCTCTCGCTGGCTATCTGCTCCGTTTTCCTGCTGTACGCGGGCTCCCACCCGCTGGGGCTGGCTTATGCCGGCGCCGCGCTGGTCTCCAACACGGCCCTGCTGGCCGTGGCCGTGGGTATACCCGCGCTGCTGCTGTACCTGACCCGGCTGCCGGCCCTGCCCGGGGCGCTGCTGGCCGTCTACCAGCTAGGCCTGGTGACGGACGTGGCCGTATATAAGATCTTCAAGTTCCACCTGAACTCCATGGTGCTGAACCTGGTGCTGACCCCTGGCGGGCTGGAGTCGCTGGACCAGGGCTGGGGCACCAAGGCGCTCTTCGTCCTGGCCGCGGCCGGCGCCGGCGCGGCGCAGTGGTGGTTCTGGCGGCTTTCGGCCGGGGCTGCCGGCTGGCGGCTATCCACGGGCAGGCGCCCGCTGGCGCTGGCCGGCCTGCTGCTGCTGTTCGTGGCGGCCGACAAAGGGCTTTACGCCTGGGCCAATCTCTACGACGCCGTGCTGGTAACCCGCAACTCCCAGCTGTTCCCGCTCTACCAGCCGCTGCGGGTGCGCAGCTTCGCCTCCAAATACCTGGGCGTGAAGCTGGACGCCGAGGTGCGCGGGGGCATAGACGTCCGTTACTCCGGGCTGGACTATCCCAAAGCGGCGCTGCGCTCCGAGCCGCCGGCCCGCCCGCTGAACTTCGTGTTCATCGTGGTGGACTCGCTGCGGGCCGACATGCTGGACCCGGAGATCATGCCCGAGACCTGGGCCCTCGGCAAGAAGTCCGCGGTGTTCAGGAACCATTACAGCGGCGGCAACGCCACCCGCTTCGGCATCTTCTCCATGCTCTACGGGCTCTACGGTAATTACTGGTTCCCCATGCTGGGCGAGCGGCGCGGCCCCGTCTTTATAGACGAACTGAAGCGGCAGGGCTATGACCTGCGCGTCTACGCCAGCGCCAAGCTCAGCTTTCCCGAGTTCAATAAGACCTGTTTCGCAGGTGTGCCCCGGGAGGGCATCTACGACGAGCCGGCCGGCGCCAACGGCGCGGAGAAGGACCTGGGTATCTCGGAGAAGTTCCTGTCCTACCTGCGCTCGCGGGACGCTAAAAAGCCATATTTCTCTTTCATCTTCTACGACGCCTCGCACGGCAACTACGACCCGCAGCCGGGGCTGGAGAAGTTCAAGCCCGCCTTCGGCGTCAGCCAGCTGGCGCTTAACAAGGACAATGTGGGCGGGCTTTTTAACCGCTATAAGAATTCCATCCTGGGAGACGACCTGCTGGTAGGCAGGATCATCAAGGAGCTGGAGGCGCGTGGCGGCCTGAAGGATACGGCGGTGCTGGTGCTGGGCGACCACGGCGAGGCTTTCCTGGAGCGGGGCCGCTACGGCCACAACCAGGGCTACAGCCCTGAAGAGCTGCGCGTGCCGCTGGTGCTCTACCTGCCCGGCCGAGCCCCGGCCGAGCTGAAGCATCCCACCAGCCACCTCGACATCGTACCCACGCTGCTGCCGCTCGCGGGGGTAAAGAATCCCGCGGCCGACTATGCCAGCGGGCGGTCCCTTTTCGAGGCCGCGGGGCGGCCTTACCTGACTGCGGCGTCCTGGGACACGGCCGGGCTCATAACCCCGGACGGTATACTGGAGATGCCCCTGGAAGCCTATAAAGGCGGGCTGAAGGTGTTCGACCCGGAGTACCGGGCGCTGGCCGGCAAAGAGGCCGCGCAGTTCTCGCCTCAGATCCTGCAGTTCCAGCGCGAGGCGAGGCGTTTCAGTAAATAGGGGCCCCGGCTCCGTTAACGGCCCGCTATCCCGCGGGCCGTTTTATTTTAGGGGTTGAAATACGCCCCGGCGCACACTATACTATCAAAGCGCTGTTATTACGCGCTTATATTTATGAAGTCACGTCTGCTCCTGCTTCTCCTCTGTCTCTGGGCCGCTCCCGTTTCCGCGGAGCTGTCGGGCATTGATATACCCGGGACGAAGGATAGCGTGCGGACTGCCTGCGCCGGCATAGAGGCCGGGCTGGCGGGGGCCGAGGCGCGTTACCGCGTGCTGGCCTCTTCGGCCATGCCCGCGCCGGAGGCTTGGGCTGCCTACCGCGACGGCCTGGCCGAAACCGGCGAAGCGGTCAAGGGCGCGGACGCCTACGTTGAAGAGTTCTCAGGGCTGATGGAGGGGTTGGAAAAAGCCGACCAGAAGCCCGACGACATGAACGACCTGCGCGTGCTGCGGGCTTACGCCGAGGCGCGCCGGGACGCGGTGCAGGCGCATTACGCCGCGGCCCTGCAAAAGCTGGACCAGCTGGAAGAGCGGCTCGCTTCTTCGGTGCCGGTACCCCTGGACCCCGCCGCGGCCGATGCGGAAAAGAAGCGGCAGCTGCAGGCGGCGGAGAAAGCCCGGCAGCTGGGCGACAAGGGCCGGGAGTTCGCGGCCATCCGGCAGTTCTCGGGGCTGGACCCGCAGCGCGGCGGGGAAATGATGAATAAGTTCTTCGACGGCCTTTCCCCGGCCGAGCGCGGCGATTTCGCCGTGCGCCTGCAGGAGGCGAAAAGACCGGCCGTTAAAGGCGGCTCGGCGCTGGCGCCGGGCGCCCGCGTTCCCAAACCGCTGTACCGGCCCATGGGCGCCGTGGTGCCCGGGGTTTCCGACCCACGGGACGAGGGTTTGGCGCAAGGCCGCGCGGACGCCGGCAAGCCGGCCAGGAAAGAGAAGCCGGCGGTCACAGGCGCGGACCTGAGGCTGGGCATGTGGTCGGCCGTCGGCAAATTCTCGCCGGGGCTGGCCGCCCCGCACCTGCGCGAGGCCTCGCTGGAGCAGGCCGCAGGGGCCAAGGCGGACTGGCTGGGCAAGAAGCGCCAGGATTTCCTGGCCCTCGCAGCCGGGGCCAAGAGCCCCGAAGAGAGGGCGGGACACGAGCGGACGGCGGCCGGCATAGACGCCCTGCTCGCCAAGCGCGGCCCGATAGGGGAGCTCGGCGGCGCCGGCGAGCGCGGCGAGGCGCTGGGAGAGTGGAACAGCTCCGTCACCCGCCTGCTGGACGGCTCCCAGGAGGGCAAGACCGAGCGGGAGCTGCTGGAGCGCAAAGGCGCGCTGGACGCGCAGTACGCCGCGCTGAAGACCGACGCCGAACGGGCGAAGTGGCTCAAAGAGCGCGGCGCGGAATACGACGAGAACGGCGGCCGGCTGGCGGCCTTCTACCAGGGCAACCGGGAATATCTGGCCGCCCGCGCGGCCGCCGCCGAGTCGCAGCGGTTCCTGCGGGCGAGCCTCCCGAATTTCAGCGACGGCACCAACTTCACCGCCGGCGAGCTGGGTCTGCCGCTGCCGCCCGGCCAGAAAGTCTCCGTCTCCGCGCTCAAGGACGGCCCGCGCGGGGTCTCCTATACCGGCGCCGACGGGCTGGCGCATTTCCAGAGCTTCGACGACACGGTGCGCGTCAACGAATTCCTCGACGCTTCCGGCGGGAAGCGCTCGCTCGAGATGCGGGTGGCCGCCGACGGCACGGTTAACAGCGCCGAGCGCCTGCCCGGCGGCCAGCTGCTCAAGACCGAGCAGCGCCGGCCGGACGGCACGCTGACCGTCGAAGTCTACGGCCCCGACGGCAAGGCCGCCGCCTCCCGGCTTACCCGGCCTGACGGCTCTTCGGTGGAGGCGCAGGTGCTGGGCAAGGAAGGCGTGAAGCGCGTGATCTACACCGACGCCAAGGGCGCGGCCACCTGGGAGGCAGCTTCCGTTGCCGGCGGCTATCCCAAACAGAGCGGCCGTATCGTCGGCGGGGTGATGGTGCTCGACAGGCTGGAGCTGGACCCGAAGACGGCCAAGGTCCGGACCGGCGATTATATCCTTGAGACCAGGGTGGAAGGCAAGCCCCAGGGCCTGGAGGTGGACGCCGAGGCCATCAAGCGCCTGCCGGAGGCGCAGCGCGCCGCCGCCGCGCGGGAGGCGGCGGACGCCCTCGCCCCCGGCGACAAGCACCGGGCCGGGCCGCTGGCCCAGTTCATCAACCAGGCCTCGCGCCAGGGCGGGCCGGGCGGGCAGACCTCTATCATAGCGGCGAAAGACGACAAGGGGAACCCGGTTTACCTGGCCAGGATCACCTACGCCGACGGTTCGTTCAAGGAGGTGCTGGGCCAGTGGGACAAGTTGTCAAAAGCCGAAGCGGCGGGGCTGCCCAGCGACGTGGGCCTGAACATCAGCGTGCGCTCCGGGGCGACTGAGAAGGACCTGGCCGAGCGGCAGTACCTGAAGCTCTTCAGGTTCTGCGGCGACAACGTTACCGACCGCTACGGCGCCGAAAGCCGCGTCACCGGCAACTGGTTCGTCGGCTACGGGGCCGAGGCCGACAACTACGTGCACCGCAGCTACAGCGGGACCAACAGGGATTTCAAGACGATCCACACCGGCACCGAGGAGCTCTTCACCAGCCCGAGCATCTTCGGCCACGCCGGCAACGCCGTCGGCACCCTGGGCAAAGGCGCCGTGCAGCTTACCGGCTCGGCCATAGCGGTGGTGGGCGCGGGCACCGTGGGCTGGGCCGACAAGCATTTGCAGGCCGAGTTCCTGGAGCGCGCCAAATCGAATTTCTACGGCAACGACGTCAGCCGCACGCTGGGCCGGGATTACCTGGGCGACCGCTACACCGAAGGCTACGCCGGCATGAAGGTCGACGATACCCGCAATATCCAGAACGTCGGCAGCGAGATGGCCTCGATGGGGCGCCCCACGCTGGGCGCGGTACTGCAGGGCGGCGTCGAGTTCTCCAACGGCGTGGCGACTTCGCTGATAACCGCCCCGCTGGGCGGGCCCGTGACGGGCGCGCTGGGCAAGACCGGCACCGTCGGCGCTACTGTAGCCAACGTGGCCGGCAAGGGCTACGGCGCCTACAAGAGCGTCAAGGGCGTTTACGATACCGGCGCCGCCGGGGTGGAGTTCGTGCAGGCCTACCGCGCCTTCGACGAGCACGACCCGGCCAGCAAGGAGCGCTACTACGCCGCCGTCACCGACCTGACCGCCAAGGGCCTCAACGCGCCCAAGACCGTCAGCGGCGCCTTCAAGCTGGCCGAGACGGCTAAGGACGTGCGCGGCGCGCTCTCCGGCAAGGGGCCCTCGCCGATACTCGGCGCGGACGGCAAGCCCTACCAGGCGCCGCCGGCCGAACTGAGCGACTTCCGCAAGTTCATGCTGGGCAAGAACGAGCCGGGCATGCTCACGCGCGTGATGACCAAGGACCTCGGCGGCGGGCTGGACCCGAAGATCAACATAGACCTCTCCAATAACCCCGTCTCCAGGGCGGTGAACGCCGTGGACAGGTGGGCCACAGCCAAGGTGGACAGGTGGAGCGGCAAGGACAGTGAGATCGCCAAGCCCGGGCTTATAATACCGGGCCAGGCAATACCGAACCCCGACGCGAAGATAGTGGTCCCCGGGCAGGCGGTGCCGAGGCCCGAGGCGAAGATAATAGTTCCGGGGCAGGCGGCCGCGAAGCCGGACGCCGTGATAATAATACCCGGGCAGGCCGTGCCGCGGCCCGACGTCAAGATAGTGATCCCGGGACAGGTGGAGCCCAGGCCCGACGTGAAGCTGGTGCTGCCCGGCGGCGACTAGGCGCCTTCGGCCCTGTCCCTGGCCCGCGCCCTCGCGCGGGCTTTGCTTTTTCTGTGCTTTTCTATCTCCCGCAGGCGCTCCGAGGTTTCGGGGGAGATCTTGAGTTCTATCTCGTCCACCAGCTCCCTCAGGGCGAGGAAGCGGTTGACCGAGCGCTTGCGCTCGCGCTGGCAGCGCACGACGAGGCCCAGCGGCGCGTAGCGCAGCAGCACGGCGTTGGAGGTCTTGTTGATCTTCTGGCCGCCCTTGCCGCTGCCGCGGGTGAACTGCTCGTCCACCAGGCGCAGGTCGATCTTGAGCCGGGCGATGCGCTCTTTGAGCGCCTGCGCCTTGGCCGGCGTGATGTCCGACATTTCCGGGAAATTCACTTGCTCTACTCCAGCGGCTGGCCGTGCTCGCGCAGGTACTTGCGGATATGGGAGCGCGCGCCGGCGGTCTTCACCGTGCCCAGCCAGTCCTTCTTCGGGGCGGAATTCTTGCGCGTCACTATCTCGCAGATGTCGCCGCTCTTCATGGGGTGGTCGAGGCGCACCATCTTGTTGTTCACCTTGGCGCCTATGCAGGTGTTGCCGATGTCGGTGTGGATGGAATAGGCGAAATCTATGGGCGTGGCGTCCACCGGCAGGGGTTTCACGTCGCCCTTGGGCGTGAAGATGAAGATCTGGTCGAGCTCCAGGTCGGTCTTGAAGCTCTCGATGAACTCGCGCGGGCTGGAGAGGTCCTGCAGCCATTCCATCCACTGCCGCAGCCAGTTCAGTTTTTCGTCGAGGTGCTTGTCGGCGCCCTTGTCGCCCAGCTTGTAGCGCCAGTGAGCGGCGATGCCGTACTCCGAGGTGTGGTGCATGTCCTCGGTGCGGATCTGGATCTCTATGACCTCGCCCGAGGCCGCCATGACGCTCGTGTGCAGGCTCTGGTAGAGGTTCATCTTGGGCACGGCGATATAGTCGGTGAAGGAGCCCGCCACCGGCTTGAAGACCGAGTGCACCGTGCCCAGCAGCGCGTAGCAGTTGATGACGGTGTCGGTGATGACGCGCACGGCGAGGGCGTCCTGGATCTCCTCGAAAGGCTTCTCCTGGCGCAGCATCTTGCGGTAGATGGAGTAGAGGTTCTTCACGCGGGCCAGCACGCGGTGCGGCACCTGCGCGCCGGCGAGGTGGGCCTCGAGCTCCTTCTTGAAATTCTCCAGCAGCTTCTCGCGCATGGCGTAGCGCAGCTGCACCTTGGCCAGCAGGCTCTGGTACTCGTCGGGGTGCAGGTACTTGAAAGAGAGGTCCTCGAGCTCCGACTTCAGGTGAAAGATGCCCAGGCGCTGCGCGAGGGGGGCGTAAAGGGAAATGGTCTCGTGGCTGATCTCCAGCTGCTTCTCGCGCGATAAAAAGTTCAGCGTGCGCATGTTGTGCAGGCGGTCGGCCAGTTTGATCACTATGACGCGGATGTCCTTGGCTGTGGCCAGGATCATCTTGCGCCAGTTCTCGGCCTGCGCCTCGTCGCGCGAGGAGAACTTCAGCGTCTCTATCTTGGTCACGCCGGCCACCAGCGCGTAGATCTCCTTGCCGAACTCCTTCTCGAAGGTCTCGTGCGGGATCTTGGTGTCCTCCAGCACGTCGTGCAGCAGGCCGGCCGCTACGGTCTCCAGGTCCATCTTGAAGTCCACGAGTATTTCCGCCACGGCCGCGCAGTGCACGAAGTATTTTTCGCCGGAGGCGCGCTTCTGCTCCTGGTGCGCCTCGCAGGAGTAGTTCCACGCGTACTCCAGCACGGTGGTGTCCTGCGAGGAATATTCGCGGAATTTCTTGAGCAGCTCGTCTAGTTCCATGTTGTCAGTCTCCGAAGTAGCGTATCAGCATTACCGTGGCGAAGCCGAGCGGGAAGATGGCCGGCGTGAGGCGGTCGTAGGCCTTATGCAGGCGCGGCAGGATGTCGGCCATGGCGATATAGAGGAAGGAGCCGCCGCTGAGGCCCAGCGCGAAGGCCTCGGCGCCGGGCGGAAGGTTGCGGATCAGCGGGGCGGCTATGAAGGCGCCGGCGGGGGTGGCCGCCGCCAGCAGCAGGCTGAACCTGAAGGCCTGCTCCCTGGTGCGGCCCGCGTGCAGCAGCAATGACACCAGCGTGATGCCGTCGGCGAACTTGTGCAGTACCACACCCAGCGCGACGTTCAGCCCCGCCACGGCGCCCGGAGAGAAGCCGACCGCTATGTTGAAGCCGTCGAGCAGGGAGTGGAGGCCCATGGCCAGCAGGGCGGCCGCCCCGAGGTGGTGGACGTGGCAGTCTTCCATAAACTCGCTGCAGGAGCTGTGCGCCGCGAAGGTCTCCAGAGTGAACAGCGCCAGCAGCGCGGTCAGCGCGCCGTAGGCGACGGCGTTGGGGGAGAGCGCCGCGCCCTCGGGCAGGATGTCCAGCAGCGCGGCGGAGACCAGCACGCCCGCGGCGTAGGCCAGCGCCCGCGCCAGGAAGGTCTTGCTGAAGCCGCCGAATTTAAGGACCGCGCCGGCCCCGGCCAACGTGAAGATCACGGCGATAATGCTGAAAATAATTACCATAAAAATCGCTTTAAGAATATCGGATGGGGCCGGTGAGGCACGCCCGGCTCGCTCATAAGCGGCCGCGGCAGAAGAGGGCCTGCGGTCCTCCGCCGGCGGAGAACGAGGACCTGTCGCTGCGCTCCATCCGTCGCGCACACAGTGCGCTCCTCAAACAATCTCCGCCGCCGCCCTAATGATAGGCGGTCCGCTTCGGACCTTGGCCCTGCGGCCTAAAATCGCTCGCCGGGCGTGCCTCACCGGCGAAGCCTCTAGGTCTGCGCCTCGTAGAGGCCCCGGTAGACGCCGCCGAGCTTCAGCAGCTCTTCGTGCGTGCCCGTCTCCGCCAGTTCGCCTTTCTTGAGCACAAAGATCTTGTTGGCGTTCTTCACCGTGGACAGCCGGTGCGCCACCATTACCACGGTGCGCCCGCCCAGGATGCGCTCTATGGCGCCCTGCACGGCCTGCTCGCTCGCGGTGTCCAAATTGGAAGTGGCTTCGTCCAGAAGCAGGATCTTGGGCTTCTTGATTATGGCGCGAGCTATGGCCAGCCGCTGGCGCTGGCCGCCGGACAGCTTCACGCCGCGCTCGCCCAGTACCGTGTCGTAGCCCTGCGGCATCGCCTCTATGAAAGCGTGAGCGTCGGCGGCCTTCGCGGCCTCTATCACCTCGGCCATCGAGGCGTTCGGCATGCCGGTCTTGATGTTGCCCAGCACCGTGTCGTCGAAGAGGATCGTGTCCTGCGTCACCAGGCCCATGTGCGCGCGCAGGTCGGTCGTGTCCAGGTCCAGCATGTCGTGGCCGTCTATCTCCACCTTGCCCGACACCGGGTCGAAGAAGCGCAGCAGCAGGTGGATGATGGTGGTCTTGCCCGAGCCGGACGGGCCCACGAAGGCAGCCACCTCGCCCGGGTTGATGGTGAAGGAAAGGCCGTTGAGCACCTGCGTGTCGCGCGAGGGGTACTTGTAGCTCACGCCGCGGAACTCTATCTTGCCGTCCAGGCGGTCTATGTTCTTGGTGTCAGCCTTGATCACCACCGCGGGCTGTTCCTCCAGGATCTGGTAGATGCGCTCCCAGGAGGCCATGCCCTGCTGCAGCTTGGAGTTGAGGTTGCCGATGTTCTTGAGCGGCACATAGGCGGTGACGTAGGCCGCGAGGAAAGAGAAGAAGTTCTCCACGGTCATCGTGCCGGCAAAGATGGCTTTTCCGCTCAGGTAGATGATGGCCAGCAGCACCATGCCGCTGATGAACTCCATCACCGGTCCGCTCATGGCGGTGGCGCGCAGGTAGCGCATCATCTTGCTGAAGTAGGCGTCGTTGGAGACCTTGAACTTGGCTATGGCCTGCTCTTCGTAGTTGAAGGCTTTCACTACGGTGATGCCCTGCAGGCTCTCCTGGAACTTGTGCGAGATCTCGCCCACGATGACGTTGCTCTCGGCCGAGGCCTTGCGCATTTTTTTGCCCAGCACGCCCAGCAGGGCGCCTATGAGCGGCAGCACTACCACCGCTATCAGCGCCAGGCCCCAGTTGAGGTAGAACAGCAGGCCCACGCAGGCCACCACGGTCAGCACGTCGCGGATGCCGTAGAGCGGGATGAACTGCACCGTGCTCTGCACGTTGTTGAGGTCGTTGATGACGCGGCTCATCACGTCGGAAGAGCGCTTGCGCCAGTAGAACTCGAGCGAGAGGCGGTGGATGTGGGCGAACAGGTCCTCGCGGACCTTCTGCACCACCCGCTGGCCTATCCAGCTCATCAGGTAGGCGTTGATGTATTCCACCAGCATCCGCAGCACGAACAGCGCCGGCAGGCCGAAGACGATCAGGCGCAGCAGGTCCATGTTCTTGTCCATGAACACGCCCTTGATGACCGGGCCGGAGATGTAGATGACCGCGTTCTTGATCACCGCGAGGACGATCATGGAGACGGCCGCCTGGGCGAGGCGGATCTTGTGGGGCTTGAGGTACTGCAGCAGGGCCCGGACCAGGACCTTGAACCTGGCTTTATCCTGCGCGGCGCGGGCGGGGTCCGTCATGTCAGCTCAGGTGGGCTATGATCTTCTTGGCGGCGCGCTCGGCGGCGCCGTGCTCGCCCAGCATGGTGCGCAGCCCGGTCAGTTCCTTGCGGGCGGCCTGCATGCGCGGCGGGTTGTTGATGAACGAGAAGGCTTCCTGCGCCAGCCCGTCCACGGTGGCCTTCTCCTGCACCAGCTCTTTGACGGCCGGCTTCTTGAGGAGGATGTTGACCAGGGAGATGTAGGGCGTCTTGATGATGCGCTTGGCCACCTCGTAGGTGAGCTTGTTCATCTTGTAGGCCACGGCCATCGGCACGCCCAGCAGGCCGTTCTCGAGGGTGGCGGTGCCGGAGCAGGTGAAGGCGAAGTCCAGTTTCGCGCGCTCGGCGTAGTCCTTCTCGCGCACGATCTCGATGTCCTTGGACCAGTACTTCTCGGCGTGCTCGAGCGCGGTCACTATGTGCTCGTCGGGGAATTCCGGCACGGCGAACAGGTAGCCGCGCGCCTTGGGATGCTTCTCCTTGATGCGGTAGAAGGCCTTCACGAACAGCGGCAGGTGGCGGTAGATCTCGGTCTTGCGCGAGCCGGGCAGGATGCCGATGCGCCAGGCGCCGTCGGCGGGCGGGAAGTCCTTCTTTACCGGTTCGGGCATCAGGTCCAGCAGCGGGTGGCCGACGAAGGTGGCGTTGCCCTTCACCTTCTTGTAGAGGTCCGCTTCGAAGGGGAAGATGACGAACATTTCCTTGGTGAGCTTGGCCAGCTTGGCGGCGCGGCCCGGGCGGGAGGCCCAGACCTGCGGGCTGATGTAGTAGAACGCCGGGATCTTGCGGTGCGCGGCCAGGCCCAGTACCTGGTGGTTGAAGCCGTAGAAGTCCACCGCGATCACGCAGGCGGGGCGCTTCTCCTCGAGGTAGCGGCGCACCAGCTTGATGAGCTTGAACCACAGCAGGAAATGCTTGAAGGGCGCCTCGAAGCCCACGGCGCCCACGGAGACGAGGTTGTAGAGGAAGCGGTTGGAGACCTCGTGCATGCGCACGCCGCCCATGGCGGTAACGGTGATCTCCGGGTCCTGCTCGCGCAGCGCCTTGATCAGGCCGGCGGCGTGCAGGTCGCCGGACGGGTCGCCGGCCACTATCAGGATGTTCTTGTTGACTGGTGCTATTTTAGCCATAAAATCTCCGCGGGCGCGGGGTATCCGGCCGCGTCCTCCGGGCGCGCTCAGTGCTTGTCTATGCCGGTGTTCTTGAGGCCCTCTTCCACCAGCATCTTGGTCGCCTTGCCGATGTCGGACAGGCGGCCGGCCAGGGATTCGGGGGCTTCGTCGGTCTTGGAGCCGGACACCTCGAAGCGGCGCATGCGCTCGGTGATGCTGAGCGCGAGCCGCAGGGCCTTCAGGCCCTTCTCGCCGCTGGGCGTGGGGGTCTTGGCGGTGCGGATGCAGTCTATGAAATGGGAGATCTCTTCCCGTATGGGCTGCTTGGGCGCGAACTTGGGGTAGGTGATCTCTATGTCCTTGAGCGAGTTCACCACGGGCGTCTTTTTGGTGTAGATCTTCAGCTTGGAGCTGACGTAGTCCACCGAGATGTAGGCGTCCTGCTGGTAGATGCGCATGCGGCGGGAGGCTTCCATGGTGGCGCGGCTGGCGGTAATGTCGGCCACGCAGCCGTTCTTGAACTTGATGCGCACGTTGGAGATGTCCTCGTGCTGGGAGAGCATGCTCGCGCCGATGGCCTCGAAGCTCTCGATCTCGGAATCTATCATCAGCAGGATGATGTCCAGGTCGTGGATCATCAGGTCCAGCGTGACGCCGGTGGCGGCCACGCGGGGGTCGTAGGGCCCGAGGCGCTCTATGGTGACGTAGCGGGGGTTCTTGACGTGCTTGAGGGTCTCCACCACGGCGGCGTTGAAGCGCTCGGAGTGGCCCACCTGCAGCACCACTTTGTTCTTCTCGGACAGCTCCAGCAGCTTGCGGGCGCCCTCTTCGGAATTGGTGATGGGCTTCTCCATCAGCACGTGCACGCCGGCGGAGAGGGCCTTCACGCCCAGGTCGGCGTGGTATTCGGTGGGGGCGGCTATCACCAGCGCGTCCACCTGGCCGAGCAGCTCCTCCACGGTCTTGTAGGCCACGCAGTTGTGGCGCCAGGCCAGCACCTGCGCGCGCAGCAGGTTGGGGTCGGAGACGCCCACCAGCTCTACTTCCGGCATGGTAGAAAGGGTTTTAGTGTGGAAACCGCCCAGCTTGCCTGCGCCCACTACGCCAAAACGGAGTTTTTTGTTTTCAGCCATATGTTGTCCTCAAAAATAGACGGAAACCGGCGGGCTTGGCCCGCCATTTATCTTATTATTCTACTAAAAATGGGGGGTTACGGTCCTAAAGGGGACGCTGCTTCCTATCTTCCTAAAGTTAGGAAGATAGGAAGCAGCGTCCCTTGGTTACCACTTGAGGGCTTTGGGGAGGTTGCGGTAGTCGTCGGTCCACGCCCGCCAGCCGGGGCGGGGGGCGGGGGGCGCCCAGCCGTCCTTGACCAGCCTGGCCAGGTGGGCGGGGTTATCGGTCGCGACCAGCCACTCGGAGCCCAGGCGGGCCGGGTCGTTGGGGTCGTAGGAAACGCTCTTATAGAGGGTCTTCATGCCGGCGGCCGCGGCGGAGAGGTCCAGCACCGGCACAATATCCACGAAATTGGCCGAGACGTGGAACACCATCAGCCCCCCGGGTGCGAGCCGCGAGCGGTACAGGGCCAGGGCCTCGGTGGTCACCAAATGCAGCGGTACCGAGCCGCCGGTGAAGGCGTCCAGGTACAGCAGGTCGAAGCGGCCCGGCGGCTCTTTCTGCAGGTTCACCCGCGCGTCGCCGGTGATCACGTTCACTTTCGCCTTGCAGCGCGCGAGGAAAGTGAAATATTGCCGCGCTATCAGCTCCACGTCGGGGTCAAGCTCGTAGAAGGTCCATTCCGTGCCGGGCCTGGCGTCGGCGCAGCTCACGCCCACGCCCAGCCCCACAGCGCCTACGCGCCTGGCGGGGAAATGCGTCAGCACTTCGTTTATGGGCGACCCCGCCGCGTAGTAGGTAGTGCCCTGATCTTCGGTGCCGGCCGCGGTGCGCTGTATGCCGTGCACGGTGGCGCCGTGCACGAAGCGGCGCAGGCCCGCGCCCTTGTCCTCCTCCACGCGGTACATGCCGTAAAAATTCCGCAGCGCGAAGACCGTGGTCTCCCCGGAGAGCCGCGCGCCGCCCCAGATGATGCCGCCCAGCAGCGCAAGCGACGCCAGCGAGGCCCGGCCGCCGAAGCCCCGCGCCCGCCCGGCCGAGTAGGACATGGCCGCGACAAGCGCCGCCGCCGCGATATAGAGGTCCGCGAAGCCATAGCCGAAGCGCAGCGCACCGGCGGGCGTGACCAGCGCCGTACCCAGCACGCCGCCGAGGCCCATGGCCAGGTAATAGCGCGGCGCCAGCCGGTTATGTACCGGCCTGGCCAGGTAAAGCTCCCGGTGCAGCGCCACGCAGACGAAGAACAGCGCCCAGTTGAGCAGGGCCACCAGCACTGTGCTGACGGGGCTCTGCAGCCGCCAGAGCGCGATCATCAGCGCGCCCAGCAGGCCGAACAGCAGCACCCGCAGCGCGGTCAGGCTGAACTCGCGGCCGGAGAAGAGCAGCGCGTACGAAAGCAGGTAGGCGGCTAGCGGGATCATCCAGGTGAGCGGCATCGAGGCCGTGGCCGAGCCCTGGTAGCTGGTCACCGCGGCTAGCAGCGCGGAGGTGGCGGCCGGCAGGGCCAGCCAGAGCCCCCAGCGGGGCTTCTCGTCGGTCTGCTCCGGCGGGCGCGGGGCCTGGCCGCCAAAAGGCAGCAGCCGCAGCGCGGCCAGGTAGAGGAAGAAATACAGGAGGTAGAGGCCGCTCCAGAGCCGCGCCGCTTCGCCCAGAGCGAGGCGCGGCTCTACCAGCATGGCGTAGGAGAACATGCCGGCCAGCGAGCCGGCGTTGGACCAGCCGAACACGCCGAAGGCGCTGCCGCCCTCGGTGTCCGCGAGCAGGCGGTGGCACAGCGTAGTGCCGGCGGAGAGCGCTATGAAGGGCAGGCCGATGAACAGGGCCAGCCGCCAGAGCAGGTCCGGCACCGGCGCCGCGAGGGCCTGCCGCGGGAAGTCGCCGCCGGCGAGGAGGGCGGCCGCGAGCAGGAAGGCCAGGTGTATGATCAGCAGCGGGCGCGCGGGCAGGCGCTCGGAGAGCTGCTGCGCGTAGGCGTAGCCCGCCACCAGCGCCGCCTGGTAGAAGAGCAGGCAGACGGTCCAGACATAGTAGCTGCCGCCGAACAGCGGCAGCACCTTGGCGCCGGCCATCAGCTCCAGCTGGAAAAGCAGGAAAGAGCCCAGGAAGGCGGCGGAATGAAAAAGCAGTCTGGGGCCGCTGAATTTCGCGGACAGGTCCATCAGGCCCCGGCGGCCAGCAGCCGCTCGGCCTCTTCGGTGAGCGCGTTCAGGGCGTTCTCCAGCTCCAGGGTCTTGGCGGCGATGTCGTCGGTTTCGGCCACGGTTATGGGCGCGCCGTATACCGCCTCGATGCGGCCGAAGGGCAGTGGGAACTGGTACTTGTCCCAGCTGCGCAGCACCAGCTTTCTCGACAGCGCGCAGGCCGCGGGGATGATCGGGATGCCCCCTTTCTGCGCGATGAGGACGACGCCGGCTTGCGCTTTAAAGATGGGGCCCTTCGGGCCGTCGGGGGTGATGCCTATGGAGTAGCCGTTCCTGGCCGCCTTGATCAGGCCGCGCAGCGCCATGACGCCGCCGGAGCTGCTGGACCCGCGGAGGAAGTTGAAGCCAAGGGGCAGCAGGATGCGGGCGAGGTACTCGCCGTCCTTGCTCTTGCTGACCATGCCTGTCATGCCGCTGCCGCGGTGCAGCCAGAACATCAGCGCTTCCTGCCGGTGCCAGAGGGCGTAGGCCGCGGGCCCGGGGTAGTCCTTCTGTCCTTTGATGGTGACGCGCGAGGTCAGGCCGAGGAGGCGGAGGTAGAGCCGCGCCAGCAGCGGGAGCAGCCAGTAAGCGGGGGAATTCTTGTGGAGCAGTTCGTTCATAGGAACACGTTAACGCCGAAGTAATTATATACAGAATAGAGCGTCGGGGTAAACAACGGCTCCGGAGCTGTTCCCCTTGCCCGCTGAAGGTCTTGGTTCAATGGCTACTTGGGGGCGCCTAAGGCGTAGCTCAGGCCTAGGTGGTGGGTGCTGCCCAGCATGCCCTGCGCGCGCAGGGCGTAATCCAGCGTGAACTTGCCCAGTTCAAAGCCGAAGCCGGCCGTAAGCCCGCTGATGCCCCCGGCGTCGGGGGCCGCGTTATTGTAGCCGGCGCGGCAGGCCAGGCTCCAGCCGCCGCCCGGCGCCAGCCGGTATTCCGCGCCGCCGCCGGCCCAACCCGGGCCGTCCTTCGGGAAATTGAAATCCGCGAAGTACTGCCATTTATCGGCTGGGATCATCACGCCGATCTTCACGTTCGTGGGCAGCGGCGACTCCTCGAGGGCGAACTTGAGGCCCTTGCCCAGGTGTTGTATGGCCGCGCCGACGAAGAAATCGTCCGCGTTGAAGACCAGGCCCAGGTCCAGCGCGGCTCCGGAAGCGGAACCGGAGATCCTGGAGTCCAGGTACTTGGCCGCGGCGCCGGCCAGGACGCCGTCGGCCAGCGGCCTGGCGTAGCCCAGCGCGAAAGCCGCGTCGCGCGGGGACAGGCTGCCCGCCGGGGCGCCGGTATTGTCCAGCGAGGTCATGCTGCCGTAGCGCAGGTATTGCGCCCCGGCGCCGATAACGCCGCCTTTGAACGGCACGGCCGCGCCCAGCACGTCGTAAGAAAGGTCCTCCGCCAGGAGCGCGTGGCTGAAGGCGGCTGAAGCGCCGCCGTCAGCCAGGCCGGCGGGGTTCTGGAACAGCGCCATGGCCCCGCGCGCGGAGGCGGCGGAAGTCTCGCCCAGCGCGGCGCTGCGGGCGTCGGCAGGGAGCTTCAGGAAGGCGGCCGTGCCGGTGCCCGCCTTGTTGGCGCAGTACCCCGCGCGCGCCGCCGCGCACAGCAGTACCGCCGTAAGTATCCAAGCGCTCTTCTTCATCTTTCCACCGCTACCTTTATTATCTTGGTCTTAGATCCCGCCTTGATATGCGCCAGGTAGACGCCGCTGCCGGCCTTCTGCCCGGCCGAATTCTTTCCGTCCCACACCTTGAAGCCCAGGTCGGCCGCGGTCAGCTTGTACTCCCTCACCAGCTGGCCGGTTATCGTGAAGATCCGGATCTCGGCGTTGTCGGTCAGGTTGTCGAAAATTATCCCGTCGGTGCCCGGCGCGGAATCGAACCGCCCGCCTGAGCCGGGCTTCCACGGCACAGGGTAGGCGCGCGCGGAGTTCAGGTCGGCCGCCAGCGGCGCGAACAGCGCGAAGAAGCTGAAATGGGAAGTATAGCCGGTGACCTTCTTGTTGCCCACGTCCACCACCGACGAGAGGTCGCGCTGCCACGGCCCCGCCGCGTTATGCGCCGAGTACATCACCAGCTGGTTGGCGTGCATCGTGGTGCCGTCCACCATGCCGTCGCCGTCGGCGTCGGGGTAGGGCAGCGTGACGGCGGCGATCTGGCCGCCGGCCAGTGCGCTCTGGTTGGAGAGCACCACCTCGGCCATCACGCCAACCGGCTCGGCGTCGGCTGGCGGCGGCGGCGCCAGGGTCGGGTTATTTGTTACCGCCACCGTGGCCGTGGAATTGTCCAGCGCGCCCGGCGGTATCTCCAGCCTGGTGACCAGCGCGGAGCCGGCGTCGGCGGCCTGCAGGGTGTTGGTGACCAGGTTGTTGACGGTCTGCGACTTGGTCACCTTGCCGCCGGAGACGTTCTCCACTATATCGGCCTCGGCGGGGTCCACCGTGATCATGATGGCCGCCGGCGTGGTGTCCGGCATATAGCCGAGGTCGGTGGCCACGACGCGCAGCTCGTAGGCGCCGGGAGTCAGGCCGGTCACGTCCCAGTGTATGAAGTAGGGCGCGGCCGTGTCCGGGTTGGGATGGTTGGCCGGGTCCTTGGCCGGGATGTCGAACCAGACGCCGGCGCCGGAGGCGCGGTACTGGAAGCGCAGGTTCAGCGTCTCGGCCTGCGTGCCGGTGACCAGCTCGGCCATCACGGTGACGCTGTTGCCGCTTACCTTCTTGCCGCTCTGCGGCACCTTGATGGCCGCGCGCACGCCGGTCAGGCTGGCCAGCGCGGCGGCAGAGGCACGCACATAGGTGTTCTTTTCCTCCGCGCCGCAGCGGTGCGCGGCGCGCAGGCCGTACTTGTACACGGTGCCGTAATTCAGCACCGGGGTGGTATAGGAGGTCTGCAGCGCTGTCATCAGCACTATCGGCGTGGCGTAGTCTATAGTGCCGGTGCCGTTGTCGAAATACAGATTGTAACCGGTTATGCCCTCGAAGGGCGCCGGTTCCCAGGACAGGAAGATCCGGCCGCCGGCGAGCGACAGGGCGGACAAATTGCCCGGCGGCAAAGGCACCGGGTTGCCGGTCACCACCGGCCCCGCCTGCGCAGGCTCGGTGGCGAGGCCGTCGCGGTTTATGTTCCAGACGCGGAAATAATAGGTGCTGCAGCCCAGCAGCCCGGTATCGGTGAACCCAATCCCGACGGTGGAGAAGGTCGGGCCGTCCACCCGCCGCACGCGCGCCGCGGTGCCGGCCGGGTTGCCGTTGAGGCCCCAGGCCAGCGTGGCGCTGGTCGAGTGCACGGCGGTCAGGGTAAGGCCGGAGGGCATGTTGGCCAGCGTGGCCACCGGTATGGCCGCCGGTGACGCCTGGCTTTCGCCGCTGTCGTTGAGGGCCGACACGGTGACGCTATACGTAGTATTGGGCGCGAGGTTCTCCTGCGCGAAGGCCGGCCCGGCGGGAGAGGCCGAAACAGCGGCTGGAGCGGTGGCCGGATGCACATAATAGGCCGAGGCGCCAGGTACGGCGGCCCAGGTCCAGCTGATGGACGACACGCCCAGCACTGCCCCGGCCGGCGCCGCCGGCCTCTCCGGCAGCGGCGGCAGGGTGGAGGTGGAGACTGCGGCGCTGAAGCCGGAGAGTATGCCGTCGCCATTAACCGCGCGCACCTTGAAATGATAGACCGCGCCGGCGAGCAGCCCGGCGGCGTCGTGCGAAACGGCTGTGGTCGTGGCTATCACAGCCGGCATAAAATCGGCCGAGCTGGAGCGCAGCAGCTGGTATAGCGTGCCGGCCGGGTTGCCGTTGGCGGTCCAGCCTAACGACACCTGCGCGTCCGTCCTGCCCGTAACGGCTATGGCGGCGGGTACTGCGGCCAGGGTGTAATAAGTAGCCGAGGCGGTAAGCCCGCCGTAGCCGCCCGCCGTATAAGCCCCCACCCGCACCGAGGCGGCCATGTTCGGCGTCAGCCCGGTCTGTACAAACGAAGCGCCGGCCGTGCTGAAGGCCACTGCCCCCAACGCGCCACCGCTGGAGGCTAACACCCCAAAGCCTGTGGCCTGTGTCACGCTGCCGGCGCCCCAATGCCAGGAGACTGAACTGGTGCCCAACGCTGTGCCTGCCAGGCCCGTTACCGTGCCGGAAGCCGGCGCTATCAGCGTAGTTATCGGGCCGGCGTAAGCGTACGGGGACGGTATGCCGTTCTGATTGACGGCGCGCACCCTGGCGTACCAGGTGCCGCCCTCCGCCCTGCCGGTTATGGTAACGGTCATAACCGGGCCTGAGCCCGAGAACGACGGGGAGAAAGAAGTCGATTGCGAGATGTTGTACTGGTAGCCGGTGCCGGAAGCCGGATTCTGCCCGGCGCTCCAGGTGAAAACGAAACTGGAGTAATATACCGCCGTGAAGGCCGGGGTGGACGGCACAACCGCCAGCGTGGCCCTCACGTCGGCTAAGGTGTAGCCGGAGCCCGGAGTCGTGGAGACATAGCCGTAATAGCTGGTGTTGGGGGCGAGCCCGGTAAAGGTCTGCGACAGCGCCGTGGTGGTGGCGCCGAAGACCGGCACCGGCGCCGGCATGGTGGAGAGGATAGCGGCATATACGGTGCCGCCGGAGAAATTCGCGGCCCAATTTACGGTCAGGGAACTAACCCCGACCCCGCTGAATGGCAGGCCGGACAGGACAGGCACCAGGTAGGTGAAAGTGCTGCCGCCGGTCTCGAAGGCCTGCTCGTTGCCGGCCGCGTCCGCGGCGCGGGCGACGGCGAAGTAGGTGACGCCCGACGTCAGGGCCGCTTGCGGCAGGCCGGCATAGGTCCAGGCAGCGGTCCCTGCGGCGAGGTTCCACTCCTCCGTGGAAGTCCAGGCCGCGCCGTCCCAGTATTGGCCGTCGGTCAGCCGCCGCACTTTCACGACTACGCTGTCTACCCCGCCGATGTCATAAGCCGTACCGCTCAGGCCGGAGAAAACGCCGACCGTCGAGCCGGAGGCGGGAACCGTAACCGCGGAAACCGGGAGAGAAGCGTCTACGATGAAAGTCCTGACTGCGGGTACGGGTTGCGGCTCGCCGCCAGTGTTGTAGCCTGTGACGGTGACGGTATACGAGGAGAGGTCCTCGGTGAAGGCGGCCGGGCCGTCGATGCTTTGCACCCAGACTCCGAAGGGCGAAACGAAGGTGAAAGTATCGGATTCCACCCAACTTAGCGTAGGCTCATACCACCAGGCCACTGGTTCTTTAAGCCGCTTGATACGAATCTGTACACCAGCGTTCTCCCGCAGATTCTCGCCGATACCAAAAACGTTCAAGACGTCGTATCGCTTGTAAATACCCATTTCCAATGCAGGCGTCTCTATTGTCACCGTAGCCGTCAGCCCGCGCGTGCGGGAAAAGACACTCGCGTTGGATGTAGGCACACCAGCACCGTTAAAATTCAAGACGCTGTAATAGTAGGTTGTGAAAGATTGCAGACCCGTGTCCGTGAAGGAAAGCGCGGGCGTAGAGAGAACCAGGGCGTAGGCGATGCCATCAGTGGAGCGGTACACCTGCGCCAGCGTGCCGGGCGGGTTGCCGTTGAGGCCCCAGGTCAGCGTCGCGCTGCTTACGTGCGGGACCGCCGCCAGGCCCGACGGCACATTGGCCAGCGTCCAGGTGGAGACAGTCACCGACTCGCCTGTTTCGATCCCGTCCTGACCGCGCGCCTTGGCCTTGAAGGTGTACTGCGTGTTCGGGAACAAGCCGGTAAAGGACGAGGCGGTACCCGGCGTGTAGGCTGCATTTGTGGTCAGGCTGCCGGTACCCCATCCGCCGACGGCGTACAGCTTTCCGCCGGCAACCGCCACTGCCAGCTCGCGCCGCGCCGCTGGCATTGCGCTCCTCGAAGTCCAGTTATTGGCGGCCGGGTCATACTCCTCATTGAGGGCCACGTTGGCGCTGCCGGTGTAGCCGCCGACCGCCAGTATTTTGCCGCCGATAACCCCGGAAGCCAGGTGCGAGCGGGGGGCGGGCAGCGCGGCCCGGACAGCCCAGACGTTCGCGGAGGGATCGTACTCCTCGTTGGTGTTCAAAGCGCTGGAACCGTTATAGCCGCCAAGGGCGTACAGCCTGCCGCCCGCTGGCGCCACGGTCAGCGCGTAACGCGCCGTAGGAAGCGGCGCTTTGGCGGTCCAGGCGTCCGTGTCGGGGTCGTACTCCTCGTTCGCGCTCAGCGCGGGGGAGGTGTTGATGCCGCCGATGGCATACAGCTTGCCGTTCGCAACCCCGGCCTCAAGACTGTACCTGGCCGTGGGCATTGCCGCCTTGGTGCTCCAGGTATTGGAAGCCGGGTCGTATACCCTGTTGGTGTTCAGCACGGTGCCGGCGCTGTTGATGCCGCCTACGGCGTATATTTTCCCGCCTATGCTCCCGATGCCGAAATACCTGTACGCGACCGGCATGGCGGCCCGGGTGGTCCAGGCGTTGGCTACCGGATCGTATTCCTCGTTGGTGTTCAGGTAGCTCGTGCCGTTCCAGCCGCCCATGAAGTAGGCTTTCCCGCCGGCTACCGCCGCGGCAACGGCGGTACGGGAGGTCGGCATAGCGGCCCTGGCCGTCCAACTATTGCCGGCCGTCCAGGAGCCGTAAACCCCGTCCAGCGCCACGTTCACTCCGGAAACGCCGCGGTCCAGGCCGGTAAAAGCAGGTGAGGCGGCATAGGCGGAGGCCACTATCGTGCTGGCGCCCACTTCGTCGAAAAGGACGCCTGAAGGCGTTTCGACCAAAACCGAACCGGCGCCGGCCTGTATATAACCTGAAGCGGACGAGACCGAGACGTACCCGTAATAACTGGTGTTGGCGGTTATGCCGCTGAACGTGTGGGAGGCGGCCGTGGTGGTGGCGGCATAAATGAACGCGCTGTCCGACGGCGCGCTGGCAAGCCGCACATAATACACGGTCCCGGCGCTATGGCTGGTGCCCCAATTAACAGTTAAGGAACTGATCCCGATCCCGCTGAACGGGGCGGAACTGATGGCGGCCGCTGTGGTGACGAGACCTGCTGTGGCCGAGTACGCGCTCGGCACGCCGCCGCCGTTGAAATTGCGGACGCGGTAATAATATGTGCCGCCCGGCTGGAGGCCAGGGTCCGTAAAACTCAAAGCGGGCGTGGACAGGAGCAGGGAGAACGCCGCATTGTCGGTGGAGCGGTAGATCTGCGCCCAGGGCATGCCGGAATTGCCGTTGAGTCCCCATGACAAAGCAGCGCCGGTCGCCTGCGGGATAGCGGATAACCCGGAGGGCGCGTTGGCCAGGGTCCAGGTGGAGACGGTCACCGACTCTCCGGTCTCGAGGCCGGCCAGGTTGCGGGCCTTGGCCCTGAAGCTGTACTGGGTGTTGGGCGCCAGGCCGGGAAAAATGAACGCCACGCCGGGGTCATATGCCTCGTTCGTATTCTTGGGGGTCCCGTTGTAGCCGCCGATGACGTACAACTTGCCGCCTATCGCCTCGCCGGCGGTCTCGCGTCTGGCGGTGGGCAGCGGTGCCCGCGTCGCCCAGTTGTCGGTAGCGGGATCGTATTCCTCGTTGGCGCTCAGGTGTGGCCCGCCGCCCGTAAGCAGGCTGTATCCCCCGGCTGCATAGACCTTCCCGCCAATGACTCCCGTTGCGAACGCATAGCGGGTCGTAGGCATCGGGGTCTTACTGCTCCATGTATTCAAAACGGGATCAAATTCCTCATTGGTGTTCACGGTGGCCGAGGAATTTCCGATTATGCCGCCCAGCGTGTACAGCCTGCCATTGACCACGGCAGACAGCAGTTGGTAGCGGGGGGTAGGCAGCGGCGCTTTCAGGCTCCAGGTATCGCTCTCCGGGTCGTACTCCTCGTTAGCGGGCACCGCAGAGGCTCCGTCATGTCCGCCAAGAACATATAGTTTGCCCCCTACCGCTTTAGCGGTCAGCTGGCTCCTCGGTACGGACATCGGGGCCTTGGTGGCCCATGAGTTCGAGACCGGGTCATATACCTCGTTCACAGCGAGGATGGAAAGATTTCCTCCGCCAGCCACGTACAAGCGGCCGTTTATTACCCCTACGCCTATACCCGCCCTGGCCGTAGGCATGGCGGCTTTCGTCGTCCAGGCATTGGCGGCGGGGTCATATTCCTCGTTTGTGTTAAAGAACGTCGACCCGCCCACTTCCCCGCCGACAGCGTACAGCTTGCCCCCGATAACCGCGGCCTCAAGGGCGTCGCGGGTGGTAGGCAGAGCCGCTTTCGCCGCCCAGACATCGCCGCTGCGCCAGGCTGAGTATGCCCCGTTAATAGCCACGTTCACGCCGGACTGCCCGGAGCTGAGGCCGGGCAGATCCGCAAGATACGCCGAGGCCGTGATGGAGTTGGAACTAACCTCGTCGAAATAGACCGCCGAGGGAGTTCCTATCGGCGTCACGGCTGACGGCTGGTTGGAAACCCCGCTGTAATTCGCGGCCTCGTCGCGGGTCCACAGCTTGAAGTAGTAGGTGGTGTTGGTCTGCAGGCCGGATACCTGCCAGCCGCGCGCCGTCCCGGGGATCACGCCCGAGGTGGAGATGACCACCTGCGCGGCCGTGGTGGACCAGGATATGCCTGTGAAGGTGGAATGCTGTATCAGGAACGCGCCGGCCAGGACGCCGGTATTTCCGTCGGCCCCGGGCGCGCTCCAAGTCAGCAGCAGCGCGCCCACGCCGCCGCCGGGAGCGGCCGTCAGGTCGGTGAGCGCGGCGGGCGGGGCGTTGCCGGCGCCGTAGACGAACGTGCTGGAGGTGAAATTGGCGCTCCAGTTGCCTGAGGTGTCCATCGCCTTCGCGTTGATGGTATAGGTGGAGCCGCTCACCCAGGACGGAACGGAGGAATAGGTCCAGGTAAGGCTGGAGACCGAGGCATGGAACCAGGCCTGGGAGGCCGTCCAGGCGACGCCGTCCCAGAAGAGCCAGTCGTCGTGCCTGCGCACCGAGACCGTTACCGAGGCCACGGCCACGGAGTCAAAGGCCGTGCCGGAAAGGGAGGGGAGCGAGGATTGGATGGAGCCATTGGCAGGCTGGGTAATGCCCACCGAAGGCGCAATAAGGTCCAGCGCCGAGGCCTGCGCGGCCGGAGCGGCTACAAGAGCGCACAGCAGGCGGAGTATTACCCGCCCGCGCGCGACGCGTTCCCTGCCGCAGCTTAGAGACATCATTTAACCCCGCCTGCGCGCTGAAAAACCTGCCGTTCATATTCTAGCAGGAGATGGGTCAGGCAAAACCCCAAAAAAAGTCAAATATCCACCAAATATATTCGCAAGTATAAATATTAATTATCCCCGTATTAAAGTCTAGTGCACGCCCCTTGATTTGTCAAGGCTGCCTAAACTGACGGTCCTGCCCGCACTGCCGCGCTTGCGGAGCCATGGCGGTGAAGGGGGGCGTGCTTATTTGCCTTGATTGAATGAGGAGGAGTCGGCGCCGATAACCGTTATGCCGGTCTCTTTGGCGGCGGCGAGAAAGTCTTCCATGCCGAGGATGAGGGTTTTGCCGGCCTCGAGCACCAGCGTAGTGGCGCCGGATTCTTTCATGACGCGCAGCGTCTGCGCGCCGGCCACCGGCAGGTCGAAGCGCATGTCCTGGCCCGGGCGGGCCACTTTCACCACGGTCAGTTCTCCGCCCTTGGCGCGGGTCAGCGCGCCGCCGCGGCGGATGCACTCGTCGGTGCCCTCTATGCCTTCGGCGGCCACCACCACCTGGTCGCGCAGCACGACGGTAAGGCCGATGTCCAGCGCCGAGAGGGCCTTGGCTGCCCGCCAGCCGTAAGCGGCGGTCCTGAGCGTGTCGGAATCCAAATGTTTGCCGGCCAGCACGCCGGGCTTCACCAGCAAATGCTCCAGCAGCGTGGCTGAGCTGGCTATCTCTATGCCGTCGGAAGCCAGCTCTTCGGCCACCGCGGCGAAGATGGCGTTGGCCTTCTTGTCGCGCAGCTTGAAGAGCAGCTTGGCGCAGCGCAGGTCGGGGATGATGCCGCCGAAGATGTTCACGTGAGGGATGGAGCCTACCATCAGGGCGCGGAGAGCGCCGTTCTCTTTGAGGAAATCGATGGGGCCGCCGACGTTGCCGAGGCGGAACCAGGCGGTCTTCGCCGCGTACTGCTCTATCTCTTTGGGGGTGATGTCGTTGAGGCCCACGACATAGACTTCGCGGCCGGCCTTTTTGGCCTCGGCCGCGAACAGCAGCGGGAAGCTCCCGCCGCCGGCTATCAATCCTATTTTTTCGCCCATTTAGTCGTTGGAAGCCGTCTCCAGCTCGCCCTTGCGGCGGGGGCGGGCTATGCCGCGCTTGGAGGCCTCCACGAAGTCGAGTATCAGGGAGGCTTCCGGCGGCAGGTTCTCCGCGCGCAGCTTCGACACGGCGTCCTTGAGGAGCAGGCCGCGGAAGAACAGGGTCTTGAAAACGTGCTTGACGGCCTTGATCTGCTCGCGGGTATAGCCGTTGCGCTTCATGCCGACGAGGTTGAGGGCCACGGGGCGGGCGCGGTCGCCCTGCGCGGTGACGTAGGGGATGATGTCCTGGTTGGCCATGCCGCCGCCGGAGATCATGGAGAACTTGCCGATGCGGGTGAACTGGTGGATGCCGGCGAGGCCGCTGATGATGGCGCGGTCGCCTATCTCCACGTGGCCTGCCGCGGCGGCGCAGTTGACCATGACGACGTTATTGCCGACGCGGCAGTCGTGGCCGATATGGGAGTTGGCCATCAGCATGCAGCCCGAGCCCATGGTGGTGATGTCCGTGTGGGCGCCGCGGTGCAGGGTGACGTTCTCGCGGATGACGTTGTTGTCGCCCATTATAAAGCGCTTGTGCTCGCCCTTGTAGCTCCAGTCCTGCGGGGGCATACCCACGTAGGCCGCGCCGGTGAACCAGTTGTCCTTGCCGACGGTGCAGAACTCGAAGATGCAGTGCGGGCCGATCTTGGTGCCGGCGCCTATCTGTACGTCCTCGCCTATTACGGTGTAGGGCCCTATCTCGACGTTCTCGCCGATCTGGGCCTTGGGGTCTATTATCGCGGTGGGGTGTATCTTAGTGGGCATTGTCTCCTCCAGAAAGTTTCAAAATCTTCAGTTTATGACGAAGGTGAGCTCGGCCTCGGCGGCGGACTCGTCGCCTACCCAGGCCTCGGCGCGGACCTTGCCCAGGTGGCTCTTCATGCGCAGGATCTCCACGTGCATCTTGAGCACGTCGCCCGGCACTACCTGGCGGCGGAACTTGGCGCGGCTGATGCCGGCGAAGAAGCCCAGGCGGCCCTTGGTCTCGGGGAGGTCCATCATCATGGCGGCGGCGGTCTGGGCCATGCCCTCGAGCATGAGCACGCCCGGCATGATGGGCTTTTCGGGGAAATGACCGTGGAAATAGAGCTCGTTGGCGCTGACGCATTTCACGCCGACGCAGTACTTGCCTTCCTCTACCACTTCGACGCGGTCCACCATCATGAAAGGGTAGCGGTGGGGAATGATCTTGAGTATCTCTTCGCAGGGAATGACGCGGACGGGCTTGTAGGGGCGCGGTTTGGTGTCGCTCATTTGATTTGTGCCTTTTCCAGCAATAGTTTAGCAAAATTGACATTGGCGGCGTGGCCGGGGCGCTCCGCCTCTATATAGATATCCCTGAGGGGCAGGCCGGCCAGCGCCAGGTCGCCGATGAGGTCCAGCAGTTTGTGGCGGGCGAACTCGTCCCTGTAGCGCAGGCCGCCCTTGGCGAGTATCCGCTCTTCCTCGATGACGACGGCGTTGTCGAGCGAGCCGCCGCGGGCGAGGCCGGCTTTCTTCAGGGCCTCGAGTTCGTGCGAGAAGCCGAAGGTGCGGGCGGGGGCCACGCGGACCAGGTACTCCTCGGGGGTCAGGGTGAACTCCACCACTTGTTTGCCGACGAGCTTGTGGGGGTAATCGTAGGTGAGCTTGAAGTAGACGCCGTGCTGCATGGGCCGGGCGAGGAACTTTATGTCGCCCTTGGCCATCTCCAGCTGGCCGTCCAGGCCCAGGGTGCGGCGCTCCTGGCCGGCCTTCTCCCTGACGCCGGCCTTGAGCAGGGCCCGGGCGAAGGGCAGGGCGGAGCCGTCGGCGGCGGGGGGCTCTTCGCCGGTGATCTCTATGTCGAGGTCGTCGATGCCGAGGCCGGCGGCGGCGGAGAGCAGGTGCTCCACGGTGTGGATCTTGTGCTCGCCGTCGGTGATGTTGGTGCCGCGCGCCGTGCCGGCCACCCGGTCGAGCGTGGCGGGCAGGGGCTCTTTGAAGAGGGGGGAAAGGAACCGGTAGCCGGTCGGCCCCTCGGCGGGCCTGAACGTCACGCGCGACTCGCACCCCGTGTGCAGCCCGATCCCTTCTATCGTCGCCGCTTCTTTTATCGTTGTTCTCATTGATTATAATTCCGCGAGATGTAAAGTCGGGGCCTACCGCAGGGGCAGGACCGCAAAACGCGTTCGCGCACACCGTGCGCTCACTCGACACTCGGCCTCGGCGCTACGCAAGCCTCGGCCTCGCGACGGTTTTGCTTGTCCTACCCCTGCGGTCTCCCCTCCGTCTGTCTGTCACGATGTAACAGAGTGAAAACTGGCGGAGACCGCAGGGATGGGGGCCGAAAAAGCATGTCGGAGGCCGACGCTTGCGTAGCGCGGAGGCCGAGACGGGCAGCCGCGAGCACTGTGTGCGAGACGGCGGTTTTTCGGATCCCGTCCCTGCGGTAGGCCGCCCGGAATTCAGAGATCTAATTGTCTGGCGCTACTCTATCCCCAGCTTCTTCTTGAGTTTATTCAGTGTGCGGTGCATCTCGGGGAGCTTGGACAGCAAAGCTTCTATCTTCATGGCCTGGAAGCGCGGGCGGGCGGTGTGGCCGAAGACTATCTGGTTGGGGCCGAGGTCGGCCATGACGCCGGTCTTGGCCATCACCACGGTGTTGTCGCCTATGGTCAGGTGGTCGGAGATGCCGGCCTGGCCCGCTATGATGGCGCCGTTGCCTATTTTCGTCGAGCCGGCGATGCCGGCCTGCGCTATGATCAGGCAGTTCTTGCCCACCTGCACGTTGTGGGCTATGTGCACTAAATTGTCTATCTTGGTGCCGGCGCCGATGAGCGTGGTCTCCAGCGCGGCGCGGTCTATGGCGGCGTTGGCGCCCACCTCCACCTTGTCCTCCAGCACCACCTTGCCTATCTGCGGGATCTTCTCGTGCGTGCCGCGAGGGGAGATGTAGCCGTAGCCGTCGGAGCCGATGACGGCCCCGGCGTGCAGTATGCACTCGGCGCCCACCTCGCAGGCGTCCAGCACCTTGGCGCCCGGGTAGAGCCGCGAGGCGCGGCCCAGCCTGGCGCCGCGGCCCACGTAGCACTGCGCGCCTACCACGGCGCCGTAGCCGATGACGGCCCCGTCCTCCACCACGGCGCAGGGGCCGATATGGGCGGAAGGTTCGACTTTGGCGGAGGGGGCGACGAAAGCCGAAGGATGGACGCCGGGCGGGGGCAGCGGGCGGACCTCGGCCTCTACGAGGCGCAGGGCCAGCATGAAGGCGTACTTGGGGTTCTTGGTGAAAACCACCGTGCCCTTAAAATCTTTGAACAGCTCTTCCGAGCCGCGCGGGGCGAGCAGGCAGCCGGCCCGGGACGAGAGGGCGGCCGCGGCCTGGGCGGGGTCGGCCAGGAAGGCCAGGTCGGCCTCGCAGGCCTTGTCCAGCGGGGCCGCGCCGAAGATGGGCGTCGCGCCGTCGCCGCGCAGGTCGCCCTCGGCCAGTTTCGCCACGTCGGCGGCGGTCAGCTTCATAGGCCGTTGTCCTCCAGCTTGTTGAGCAGCTTTGCTGTCAGGTCCACGGCGTTCTGGCCGTAGAGGATGTTGCGCTTGTCCACGATGACGCTGACCTCTTCCTTGATGGCCAGCTCCTTGAGCGCGACGTAAATGCGGCCCAGCAGGATCTCGCTCTTGCGGCCCTCGTACTCCAGCAGTTCCCGCTCGGACTGGCGCTGCGCCTGGCGCAGTTCCTCTTCGCGGGAGGCCAGGTCGGACTCTTTTTTAGCGATGGCCGCGTCTATTTCGGGCACGGCGGTGGAGACCGAGAACTTGAAATGGCTGACCGGGACCTTGGCGATCCCCGGCATGTCTATGCCGGACATCCCTGGCAGCCCGGCGGGGAGGACGGCAGGGGGCTCGGCCGGCGCCGCCTGCGTGGAGGCCTGCACTGTGTCGGTGGAAGCCTGCACGGCCGCGGTGGAGGCCTGCAGGGCCAGGGCGGCCTGCGCCTGCGCCTGCGCGGCCGCGGCGGTGGCGGCGGCGGCTTCCTCCACGCTGCGCTGCGTTTCCAGCAGCGACGGCAGCGTCAGCGCGAACTCGCGCTCCTGCCGCAGCTTGGCGAGCTCCGCCTTGAGGGTGAAGATAGTCGTCTTCCTGGCGTTCAGCGCGTCCTCTCGCTTCTTGATCTCGGTGATGAACTCCTCGCGCGCGCCGGTGGTGCCGGAGTATTCCTTGAAGACGCGGTCTATGTCGACGTAGCCTATGGTGCCGGATTCGCCGCGGTTCTCCTCGAGCAGCAGCTCCAGGGCCGCGCCGTGGGCCGGCAGCAGCGCCAGCGATAAGAGGAAGATGAGCTTTTTCATTTTATGCCTTCCGTTGCCGTCGTTTTAGAACAGGTTGCCCAGCGTGAAGTAAATATCCGAGCGCTGCTCGCCGTCCTTGTGGTTGAAGCCGTAGCCCCAGTCCAGCCGGATAGGGAACGCCGGCGTGGTGAAGCGGATGCCGAAGCCCGCGCCGGTCTTGAGGTCCTTGGTGCGGGAGCCGAAGCGCCCGCTGATATTGTCGAAGCCGTCCCAGGAGTTGCCGATGTCGAAGAAGAACGCCCACTGCACGATGGTGCGGCGGCGCTCGCGGGCCAGCGGGAATTTGAACTCGATGTTCATCACGTCATAGACGCGGCCGCCGTTGAGCGGGCCGATCTGGCCGTTGTTGGAGTAGCCGCGCACGGTCTCCGCGCCGCCCAGGAAGTAGCGCTCGTAGACCGGCACGCTCTTGGTGTCGCCGAAGCGGTCCACGAAGCCGAAGCGGTTGCCCACGGCCAGCACGAACGGGTAGTCGTCGATAGAGAAGAGCTTGAGGTTGTAGCTGGCCGACAGCGTGGGCTTGTAGTAGTTCACGTCGCCCTGTAGCGGGCCGCCGGCGTACTCTACGCCTAGCGACAGGCGGGTGCCGCGGGTCGGGTCCCAGACGTTGTCGCGGGTGTCGCGCGCGAACTCGACGAAGATGGACGAGGTGACGCTGGTGCCTTCCTGGAGCTCGCCGCGGTAGAGCTCGTCCACGTCGGTGATGCGCACCTTCTCGTAGGTGTAGGCGGTGGTCAGCTTGTACTTGTCCTCTTCGAAGCGCGGGCCAAGGGTGACCTTGCCGCCGGTGCGGCGCTCGGTGTAGGCCGAGATGGTGTCCCGGTAGGGCTTGTAGTGGCGCGTGTTGAACACGTCCAGGCCCAGCGAGGTCGGGTGCTCGCCCAGCCACGGCGTGGACCAGCTCAGGTAATAGTCCTGCACCCGCTTGCCGAAGTTCCAGGACAGCGAGGTGCGGTAGGCGCGCCCGAAGAGGTTCATGTGCGACAGCGCCAGCGTGCCGACGAGGCCGTCGGTGGAGGAGATGCCCATGCCGGCCGTCAGCATGCCGGGCTTGCCCTCGGCCACGTCGAACACCAGGTCCACCTTGTCGGGGTCCTCGGTGGGGTTGATGACCGGGCTCACGTCGTCGATGAAGCCGAGGTTGAAGATCTTCTCCTGGCTGCGGCGGATCTTGCCGGAGCTGAAGACCGTGCCTTCCTTCTGCGTGATCTCGCGCTTGATCACGTAGGTCTTGGTGGCGCGGTTGCCCTCCACGTCCACGTGGTCCACGAAGATCTGGGTGTTCTCGGTGATGATGAAGGTGACGTCCGTCTCGCCGGTGAGCTCGTTGTAGGTGCGCTCGGGCGCGACCACGGCCTTCAGGTAGCCCTTGTCGGCGTACTTGTCCTGGATGCCGCGGATAGTGTCGTCGAAGCGCTCCTGGCTGAACAGCTTGCCGCGGCGGTACTCTATGGCGGGGCCCAGTTCGCTGGGCAGGTAAACGGTGTTGCCGGCGAAGAAGGTGCCGCCGAACTTCTGCTTGGTCCCTTCGGCGACGGCGAGCGTGATGGTCACGCTGGAGCGCTGCGCGTTGAAGGTGACGGAGGAGTCGACGAGCTTGTAATCGCCGTAGCCGTTGTTGCGGTAGAAGGTCTCGAGCGCCTTGAAGTCGGCGTCGAGGTCCTGCGGGGAGTAGATCTTCTTGGGGCGGTTCTTCAGCTGCTTGAGCAGCTTCTTGGCGGGGAAGCCGGACACGCCTTCCAGCACCACTCCGGCGACGCGGGCCTTGGGGCCCTCGGTCAGCTTTATTTCCAGGAAACACAGCGAGGCGGCCGTGTCGAACTTTACCTCGTAGTCGGCCTTCGCGTCGATGTAGCCCTTCTCGCGGTACTTGTCGGTGATCTTGATGAGGTCCTCGCGCACTTTGAGCTCTTCGAAATAGTCCCGCTCCTTCAGGTTCATCTCGTCCTTGACGGCGGACTTGCCCATGCCTTTAGCGCCGGTCACGGTGATCTTCTTGATCATCGGCTTCTCGGAGACGATGTAGGTGATGCGCACCGGCACGGTGGAGCCGGCGGCCTCGGCCAGCTTCGGCGAGACGGCGCGGCCCGGCAGTTCCTCGATGTCCACGGAGACCCGGTCCACGCTGCCCAGCGCCAGTATGGCCTCTATATCCTGGGCGACGAAATCCTTATGGTAGAGGCGGCCCTTCTTGGCCTTGCCGGCCTTGATGACGGCCTTGGGTTTTAGGTTGATGGTGCCCTTGGCGGCGGTCTCGGCCACTTCCCAGGGGCCCGCGGCCGGAGCCGGCGCGGCCGCCGGGGCGGTCTCAGCCGCGGCGGAGGGCCCGGCGGTCATGCCCGGCAGGTCCTGCGGCTGGGCGGGGGCCTGGGCGTAAATGGTCTGGATGGAAGCGGTTATCAGCAGGAGCAGTGTCAGGGTTTGTTTCATCATATCCTTAAAAAAACGGTATGCGGCCGGCTGCGCGGGCATTCGCGGAGAGCCGTCCCCAAGGGTAAGTCTTTATTTTACTAATTATTGGTCTTCCGTAATAAGCCCGCATTTACTTTTTTATGCTAGAATTAGCGAAGTTTAATTTCGCCGTCCATAGAGCCTACGGGCGCGGGCCCAAAACGGTTGCGCGGGACGGCAGCGAGGTACCATGAAAAAAGTATACATACTCGACACCAACGTGCTGATCCACGACCCGCTTTCCTTCACCAAATTCGAGGACAATACCGTGGTCGTCCCGATCGTGGTCATCGAGGAGCTGGATAATTTCAAGCATACCGCCGACGAGCGCGGCAAGAGCGCCCGCATCGTCTCGCGCAAGCTCGACGAGTACCGCACCAAGGGCAAGCTTAACACCGGGGTGAAGATGGAGAACGGCGGCACGCTGATAGTGGACCTGGACCACGAGCAGGTCCTGCCCAAGGAATTCAAGCTGCTGGAGATGGATAACCGCATCCTCAACACCGCCTACTGGTACGAGCAGAAGAAGCACAGCGCCATCCTGGTGACCAAGGACATCAACCTCCGCCTGAAGGCCGAGGCCGTGGGCCTGAAGTCCGAGGACTACGAGGCCGGCAAGGTGAACGTGGACGAGCTGTACCCGGGCCTGGTCACGCTGGAAGTGCCCGGCGCCGCCGTGGACAAGTTCTACAAAGAGCACACGATAGTGAGCCCCGACAAGGACCTTTCCCCCAACGAGTTCGTGGTGCTACACGCCAAGGAGGACCCCAAGAAGTCCGCCCTGGCCCGCGTGGACCCGGCCGACTCGACGAAGCTGCGCGCGCTGAACCCCGAGCCGTCGCCGTGGGGCATACGCCCGCTCAACAAGGAGCAGCGCTGCGCCATGGAGCTGCTGCTCGACGATTCCGTGAAGCTGGTCACCCTGCTCGGCGCGGCCGGCACCGGCAAGACCCTGATGACGCTGGTCTGCGGCCTGCAGAAGTCCGTGGAGGAGAGCGTCTACCGCAAGCTCATCATCTGCCGCCCGATCGTGCCCGTGGGCAAGGACATCGGCTTCATCCCCGGCACCAAGGAAGAGAAACTCTCCACCTGGATGGGCGCCATCTACGATAACTTAGAGTACGTGATGGACAAGAAGCATCCCGAAGGGGCCATCGAAAAGTTCGAGTACCTGCTGCAGAACGAGAAGATAGAGATAGCCTCGGTGACGCATATCCGCGGCCGCTCGCTGCCCAAGCAGTACATGATCGTCGACGACGCCCAGAACCTGACGCCGCACGAGATCAAGACGATACTCTCGCGCGCCGGCGAGGGCACCAAGGTGGTGGTGACCGGCGACCCGTACCAGATAGACAACCCCTACCTGGACATCGCGTCCAACGGCCTGACCTATATTGTCGACCGCATGCGCGGCCAGAAGCTCTACGGCCACCTGACGTTCACCAAGACCGAGCGCAGCCAGCTGGCCGCGCTGGTAGCGGAACTGCTGTAGTCCCGACGGAGCGCCATGCCGGGCCCGTGGAACCAGCGCGCAGCCGCCCTCAGGGGCGGCCCGCGCCGGGCCGCGGGCCCCGCGCTTTTTAGCCCTTTCGCGGGGGCGTACGCGTGATCCCGGTCCCTCTCCTGTGGTTCTTCTATGCCGCCCTGCTGGCGGCCGCCGCCGGCCTGGCCTGGCTGCTGGCCGCCGACGCGCTGGAGTGGCTGCGCGCCTCCGGCCGCGGCCGCGCGGCCGCCGCGCTGCTGCTGCTGGCCGCCGCTTTCGCCGCGGCCCAGTTCGCCTTCTCGGGTCTGCCGCCCCGCGGCGGCTACGACAACGAGCACGACCTGCAGTACGCCGGGGCCCGCCTCCTTAGCCCGCCTGCCGTGCCGCTGGCCTTCGCCGGCAAGGAAGTCTCCCCGCTGCTGCTCACCGGCCTGGGGGACCTGCTCTCCGGCTCCTCGCTCGCGGCCGTGCCGGCGTGGAACCGCCTGCTGCTCTTCGCGGCCGCCGTGCTGCTTTTCGCTTTCCTGCGGCGCTGCGGCCTGGGGGCCCCTGCCGCCGCTTTCGGCTTCGCCGCTTTTTACTTTAATTTTCTCTCCGGGCTCAACGGGGCCGCCTTCACCACCACGGCGGCCAATTTGGTCTTCGCCTGCGCCGCGCTGTACGCGGCCGCCTGCGCCGACGAGGGCCGCCGCGGCGCGGCCGGCCTGGCGGCGGCCTTGTGCGCCCTGTTCCTGGTCTGGGCCGGGCGCTACGAGCTGGCGGCCCCGCCCGCCCTGCTGCTCGGCGCCTCCGCCCTGCGGCCCGGCGGCGGAGTGCGAGCGCTGCTCGGCGGCCGGCGCGCCGCCGCGCTGGGGCTGTTCGCGGCGGCTGCGGCGCTCTGCGCCGCCTGGTACTGGCTGGTGGTGGCCCGCACCGCCTACAACGGGCCCGCGCCCGGCCGCCTGCTCGGGGCGGCCGGGCATTTCCTTTACCAGTTCTGGGATAAGAACCTGGGCCTGCTGCTGCCGCTGCCGCGCGGCGCCGCCTGGGCGCTGGCCGGGGGCGCCGCGGCGCTGGCGCTGGCCCGCCCGCTGCTCGCCCGCGACGGCGCGGCCGCCTGGCGCGCCGGGGCCCTGCTGGGCGCCTGCGCTGTTTTCTCGGCGGTCTATATGCCCATAGACCTCTACCCGCTGCATTTCATGCGGCACCAGCTCTACTTCTTCCTGCCCTTCGCCTGCCTGGGCGCCTTCGCCTGGCGGGCGGCCTGGGGGGCGCGCGCGCCGCGGCTGCAATGGGCGGCGCTGGCGGTTTTCTCCGCCTTCTACCTGCTTGCGAACTCCGCTGTGGCGGCCTCTTTTAACGGCGAGACGCGCACCAACGACCGGGAGTGGGCCGTGCTGCTGAAAGCCGCCGCCGCCTGGCCGGAGGGCTGCGCGCTGACCTACGGGCAGTACGATCACCGCCGCGAGGTCCTGAAAAAATATTTCCCGCTGCTGTCTGGCGACGGCGGCCGGCCCGTCCCGGCCTGCGTCTATAAGTACATCCCGCCGCATTGCCAGGTCTTCTCCGGCCCGGAGGCCGGACGGCCCCGGGACTGCGTGCCGCCGTGGCTGCCAGAGCCCGGCGGAGAGGCCCTTGTCCAGGCGAGCTTTCCTCACGCGTTCTATACCATCTTCGACGGGCTCGAGCGCCGGGATACCGCGCCGGTGACGCTCGGTTTCTACCGCGCCGCGGCACCCGCCGACCGGGCGCTGCTGCTGCGGGGCGAGGGGTTGCGCGCCCTGCGGGGCGGCGATCACGCCGCCGCCGAACGGGAGTTCTCCGCGGCGCTGGCGCTGGACCCCGCCTGCGGCCTCTGCGCCGCCGACCTTGCGGCCTCGTTGGCCCTGCGCCGCGCCCCGGGCGCCGCGGCCGCGCTGCGCACGGCGCGAGCCGCTAAAGATCCGGCCGGAGAACGGCTGCTGTCCGCGCTCGAAGACGCCGCCGCCGGGGCCGACGCCGCCGCGCTCGGGAAGCTGCGCGAGTTCTCTTTTTCGCCGGAAGCTGGCCGCCTCCGGGAGTCCGCCAACGCCTGGCGCCTCGCCCTGGAGGGGAGGGGACGCTGATTCCTAATTCCTAATTTAGGAATTAGGAATCAGCGTCCCCTGCCCAAAAGGCCTACGCCGCGCTGGGCCCTTTGACCCTAGTCATATTAACCCTATTTGATAAACTATAAGCGTTGAGTTGCGAAAAAACGCCGGTAAAAAGGATAAGCAATGCTTAAGACCAGGAACTTCCTCTTGAACGCCGCTGCCGTGCTCGCCCTGTCCGTCTGGGCCGCTCCCGTTTTCGCGGATACCGCCGAAGCTAAGGCCCAGCCCGCCGCCCTGCAGTCGCTGACGGCCGGCGTGCTTACCGGCTTCGACGCCATCCCCGTTCCCGCCGAGATCTCCATCCCGCTGGCCTCGCCCGAAAAGGTGGCCGAGGAAACCCGCGCCGGCGCCCCGGCGCCCGGCAAGACTTTCTCCCCTGTCGTCGAGGACCAGGCCCGCATCAAGGCCATCATGAAGCTGGTCGCCGACATCTATAACGGCAAGCCCCTGCCCTACTCGCAGGACGGTTCGACGTTCAAGAACAAGGAAGGCAAGCTGCCCGCGCAGCCCGCCGGCTTCTACAAAGAATACACGCTGCTCACCGGAGACGCGCCCCACAAGGTCACCATCGGCGGCGTGTCCTACACCGTGGCCCCCGACCTCAGCGCCCGCGGTTCCGAGCGCGTCATCGTCGGCGGCGGCCAGAAGATCTACTACACGCCCGATCACTACGCGCACTTCATCGAACTGACGGTAGTGTACTAAAGGCGATGGGCCTGCCCGGGGAAGAAGGACTTTTCCTGGACCTGCGGCCCGCCGGCACGGCGGAGGGAGTCAAGCAAAGATTCCCTCCGCCGTATTTTTTGGCCTTCCTTGACGGCGCTAAGGCTCGCGACAAGGCCGGCCTGATGGCTGAGATCGCCCCGGCCCTGAAGTTTCCCTCCTATTTCGGCAAGAACTGGGACGCGCTGCTGGACTGCCTGCGCTCCCTGCCTGACGAGGTGCCGGCCGGCGGCTATGCGCTGGCCATCCTCAACTCGGCCGGCTTCCTGTCGGCCTCGGCCAAAGACCTGGAAGACTTCGCGGATGTGGCAGGGGAGGCCAGGGCCTTCCTGCGCGAGAAATTCAGGGCCGATTTCATCATTATTCTTCTCTAAATCCTCACAGGAGGCCCCATTGAAAATCGGGGGGTTTTCTGCTATGCTATATTTATATTATTAGGGTATAACCTGTATTGCGCCCAGCGGGCAGTTTTCGCCCGCCCTGCGCGGAGGGTATATGGAAACCAAAGAACTTAATATCAGGATCTCTATTACCCGCAGGGGCGCCCTGGGGCTCCTCTCGCTCTTCTTCCTGACCTGGCACCCCGGGTTTATCGGCTCCGAATCGCTGCAGTTGACCACCTATTACCCGGCCCCATACGGCGGCTATGTCAGCCTGCTGGCCTCCGGCGGCACCAACGCCGCGCCCGCCAATACCCTGTTGGTGCGCGACGCCGGCCGGCTGGGCATCGGCACCGCCGCCAACGCCCCCACCAGCAAGGTCGACATCCGCATCCCGGTCGGCCTCGGGGTGGACGGCGTGCAGATAACAGACGATAACCAGAACCCCGACACCCGCAGCTACGCCACCTTCGGCGTCACCCGCGCGGCCGGCGGCTCCAACCTGGCCTATATCGGCCTGACCAAGGCCGGCACCTACCCGTGGGCCCTCGGCGTGGCCAGCACCAACGACCTTATCATGGGCGCCTCCAACGCCGGCAACCGGACCATCAACGCCCCGATGTTCAGGCTGAGCACCGGCGGCAACGTGGCCATCGGCGGCGCCGTGGAGGGCAATAAGCGGCTGCGCGTAGAAGGCGACATGCGCGTCACCGGCGACCTGTACGTGGACGGGATGATACAGAACCTCTGTTCCCGCCAGCTCTACAGCGACGCGGGCACCACCGGCTGTCCCCTGGCCGGCCAGCGCGTGATCGGTTTCCTCGGCGACGGCAATCCCCGCATTTCCGGCTTTTTGCCCGCCAACTCCACCACCAGCGGCGTGGGCCGCTACGTAGTGCTCGGCGAGGACTGGGGCGGCACAATGATCTGCTGCAAGCTGTAAGCGTCAGCCCAAGGAGCTTAGTTTGTCCAAGAACATCGCTATTCAGGTCAGTCTAAAAAAATACACGCTGGAGACCGTACGCTACGCCGCCCACTCGCTGGGCGGCGCGGCTTATGCGCTGCTCAAGCCGCTGCCCGGAGACAAAGTGCTGGTGGAGCTTGCCCCTAAAAAAGGGAGCGGCGCCGGCCTGCCAGGGCGGCTCTCGGCCGCGCTCGAGGACGAGCGCCTGCGCGAGCGCGTCGCGGCGGAGAACCGCGACCTGCGCGAGTTCATGCTGCTCAAGGCCCTGACCTGGCGGCCCCGGCCGGTTGAGAAGGACGATTCCGGCCTGACCCCGCAGCAGGAAAAAGAATTGAACGACCTCATCGCCCAGATAGAGGGCGAGATAAAAGGGGAAGCCGGCGCCGCCGCCTCGGCGGACCCGCTCGGCATCACCAGCACCTGGGAAGAAAAGCATGACAACAAGAAAGCCGGCAAAAAAAAGCGCTGAGCGGGCCTCCGGCCTGCCGTACTTCTCCTTCCGCCGCCTGCCCGGCGGCGCCGTGCTGCTGTCCAACGACGCGGGCTTCACGGCCTCGCTGCGCGCGGCCGACTTCGCTCTCTTCTCCGCCGGCCGGCTCGCCAAGGGCACGCCCCTGCACAAGGAGCTGGCGGCCAAGGGCTTCGTGCGCGACCTGACAGATTTCGAGGGGTGCGCCGCCGCGTGCTCCAAGCGCAACGCCTTCCTGGGCGCCGGCCCCGGCCTGCACATCCTGGTGATGACGCTGCGCTGCAACCATAAGTGCCTTTACTGCCAGTCCGGCGCGCTCGGCGCCGCCGGCTCGCGCAGCGACATGAGCCGCGCCGTCGCCCGCAAGAGCGTCGACTTCGCGCTCAAGAGCACCAACCCCGGCATCACCATAGAGTTCCAGGGCGGCGAGCCGCTGCTGAACTGGGACGTGCTGCGCGACACGGTGCTCTACGCCCGCCGCCGCGGCCGCGACCTCGGCCGCGAGGTGCGCCTGGCGCTGGTCTCCAATTTCAGCCTGATGACCGAGGAGAAGGCCCGCTTCCTGCTGCAGAACGAGGTCTCCATCTGCACCTCGCTCGACGGCCCGGCGGACCTGCACAACAGGAACCGCACCTACGCCGGCGGCAACTCGCACGCCGCCACCGTGCGCTGGCTCAAATATTTCAACGACAGCGCGGCCAAACAGGTGCCGGAGTACCGCGCCTTCAAGCCGAGCGCCCTGCTGACCGTCACCAAGTATTCCCTGGGCCGCGAGAAGGAAATAATAAACGAGTACCTCAGGCAGGGCCTCTCCGACATCTTCGTGCGCCCGCTCGCGCCTATCGGCTACGCCAGGAAGCTGTGGCCGCAGATCGGCTACACCTCCGCAGAGTTCGCCGCTTTCTACCGCAGCTGCCTCGACTACATGATAAAGCTCAACGCGGCCGGCAAAAAGATCCGGGAGCGCAACGCGGTGATCATGCTGGAGAAGATAGTCAACGGCTCCGACCCCGGCTACCTGGACATGCGCTGCCCCTGCGGCGCGGCCATCGGCCAGCTGGCCTACAATTACAACGGCGACCTCTACACCTGCGACGAGGGCCGCATGGTGGGCTGGGAAGGCGACGACCTGTTCCGGGTCGGCAACGTGATGAAGGACTCCTATCGCAAGGTCATGCTGGCGCCGGCCACGCGCGCTTGCGCCTCCGCCTCCAACCTGGAGCTGCAGCCGCAGTGCTCGCGCTGCGCCTACAAGCCTTTCTGCGGGGTCTGCCCCGTCTACAATTACGAGACGCAGGGCTCGCTGTGGGGCGACATGCCTTCCAACGAGCGCTGCGCCCTGTCGATGGGCGTGTTCGACGCGCTCTTCGGCCTGCTCGCCAAACCGGCCGGCGCTAAAATACTGAAAGGTTGGGTGACGCCATGAAACCCGCGAAGACCGAGACTATAGTTTTCAGTTCGGCCCTGTACAGCGCCGAAGCCGTGCGCCTGGCGGCGGCCGTCTTCGAAGGCCGCGCCGCGATCTCCCTCTCCAAGGCCGCCGGCGGCCTCCGGGCCGACGTGACGGGCCCCGAAAATTCCGCCGGCGACTTCGCCAACGAGGCCCTCAATCAGCAGTGCCGCCTGGACCTGGGCCTGAAGAACTCCCGCTACGCCTCGCTGCTTTCCACCAAGGCGCTGCTCTCAGCGGCCGGCGACAAGCCGGGCCGCCGGTGAAAAAATGAAAAAGTGGCAGGTCCTGCTGGCGGCCCTGCTGCTGGCGTCGGGCGTGAGCTTCAGGGTCCTGCAGCAGCGCAGGGCCTCCGGCCAGGCCGAACTGCCGCCGGTGCACGTGCTGCCCGGCGGCCAGGTGCTGCCCGAGGACACCACGCAGTACTACGTCCCCGAAGAATTCCTCTCGGTGCCGCCCCGCTCCGGCGCACCTACCGCCTACGGCGCGCTGCCCACCATCAAGAACGGCGTCTACGACCGCGGCCTCTGCCAGGGCGGGTCGCTCAACGAGATCCTCTCCTCGCACGGCCGCCTCTGGGGCTACACAGCCAGGCACGCCTCGTTCCGCCCGGCCGAGACGGAGAAGATGTACGGCGTGCTGGGCCGCTACCTCTCCTGCGTGGGCCTCGCCCGCCGCTCGCCCTCGTATTGCGACTACCTGCCGGGGCTCGACAGCGGCGCTTCGGTGAAGTTGGACCGCTTCGGCACCCCGAACGCCCGCTGCCGTGAGTTTTACACCGACGTTTCCTTTCCGGGCTTCGCCGCGGGCCGCGAGAAGTCCGACGAGCCCTGCCGCCTGGTGCTGGCCGGCAGCAATCTCTCCGAGGGGCGCCGCGTGCCGGGCCGCGAGTTCTGCGAAGCGGCGGCCGCCGGCCAGGAAGGCCTGTGCGATAAATTCGCGCCCTCCATCAGCCGGGAGGAGCTGGCGCAGTGCCGCCGCTTCCTGCCCGCCCGCAAGGACGACTGCGGCTCCGACGGCGAATGCCTGTCGCGCCTGGCGGTCTACGAGGCCATGAAGGCCGGCGACGCCGCCGCCTGCCCGGAGGACTACCGCGGCCAGTGCGGGGCTTTCCTGTCCGGCTCCGAGGCCTCCTGCTCAGTGCTCCTGGTCAAGCTGGGCGCCGATTACTGCGAGTATCTCGCCGGCGCGCAGAAGCGCGCGCGCGGCTACGCCGGGCTCTCCCCGGAGGAGCTGAAGGAAGCGCTCGCCAACGACGCCGAGGCCAAGGTGCTCGCCGCGCGGGAGGAAGCCGAGAGCAAGAAAGTCACCGAAGAGCTGAACAAGCGGGTCCGCAGGATGATGGGCCGGGAGTAGCCCGCCCGCGATAACGCCCCGTGAAAAGAATCGACATCAAGATAGGCTTCAACTGCAATAACCTGTGCGACTTCTGCGCGCAGGGCGGCAAGCGCTCGCGGATCGGGCTCAAGAGCCTCGCCGAGATAAAGCGCACGCTGGAGCGCGCCCGGCGGGAAGGCGTGACCGGCGCCGTCTTCACCGGCGGCGAACCCACGCTGCACCCCGACCTGGTCAAGGCCGTGCGCGCCGCGCGCGCGCTGGGCTACGAGAGCGTGCAGGTGCAGACCAACGGCCGCCGCTTCGCCTACCTGGATTACTGCGCCGAGCTGAAGGCCGCCGGCGTCACCGAGATGGGCCCGTCGCTGCACGGCTCCACGGCGGAGATCCACGAGGCGCTGACGCGCGCGCCCGGCAGCTTCCGGGAAGTGGTGCAGGGCATGGTCAACTGCAAAAAGCTCGGGATGTACGTGCTGACCAATTCCGTCATTACCTCGGTCAACTACAAAGATCTGCCGGCGCTGGCCCGGCTGCTGGTGCACCTGAAGGTGAACCAGTTCCAGTTCGCCTACGTGCACCTGGTCGGCTCGGCCTGGGAGAACCGCAAGACCCTGGCGCCAAAAAAGACCGCGGTGCTGCCTTACCTGCGCCGCGCGCTCGACGCGGGCCTGGCCGCCGGCACCGCCTGCTATACCGAGGCCATCCCGTTCTGCCTGATGAAGGGCTACGAGGCCTGCGTGGCCGAGCGGGTGATCCCAGAAGGCCCGGTGGCCGACGCCGATTTCTATATCGAGAGCTACGGCGACTATCGCCGCAACGAGGGCAAGGCCAAACGCACCGAATGCCGGGCCTGCCGCTGGTTCGCCGCCTGCGAGGGCCCCTGGCGCGAATACCCCGAGCTTTACGGCTGGGATGAATTCAAGCCCGTGAAAGGAAAAAAGGTCCCCGGCCCGGCCCGCTGACCGCCGTTTTCGTTATGCCCGATATCCCCGTCTGGAACAAGTGCGACAATAAGTGCGTGATGTGCACGAACGAGCCCGCTTTCGCGCTGCAGGCCGCGTCGCATTACGGGCTGAAGAGCCAGATCGGCAAGCTGGAGCGCTGGCTCAAGGGGCTGGCCCCCGTCTACCTCAAGAACGCTGGCCGCGCGGAGTTCGTCAGCCTCACCGGCGGCGAGCCGACGCTGCACCCGGACTTTTTCAAGCTGCTCGCCTATTTCCGGCGCCGCTTGCCCGGCGTGCCCATCACGCTGCTGTCCAACGGGCGCCGTTTCGGGAACCGGGCCTTCGCCGAGAAGTTCAGCGCCGCCGCGCGGCCGCCGTTCTCCCTGGCGGTGGCGCTGCACGGGCCGACCGCCGGGATCCACGACGGGATCAGCGGGGTCCGCGGCAGCTTCGCGCAGACGGTGCGCGGCTTCAAGAACCTGCTCTCGCTGCCGGGCGCGCCGTTCCTGGAGATCCGGCTGGTGCTGCATAAGAAAAATGTCGCGGCGCTGGACCGCACGCTGCGCTTCCTCCTGAAGACTTTCCCGAACACCTCCGCCTACCGCGTCACCGCCATCCATTACGAGATCGAGGGGATGTCGCTGGCGAACCACCGCAAGGTGGCGCTTAAGCTCTCCGCCTCGGCGGCCAAATTGGGCGCGTGCCTGCCGCTGATAGGACAATTCCGCGATTTCCGCCTTTACCATTTCCCGCTCTGCGTCCTGCGCAAAGAGCTGCGGCCGCTGTGCTGGATCACGCTGCCGCCGGAAGACAGGCTTTACCCGGCGCATAAGTGCGGCCGCTGTACGGCGCGCGCCAAATGCCTCGGCCTGATGGCCGAGTACGCGAAGTTCTTCGGCGACAAGGAGCTGAAGGCCCTGAAATGAAGAACCTTTCGCTGATCTTCCTCGCCGCGTTCACCGCCTGGGCCCTGCCGGTGGTCAGCCGCGACCTGGCCACGCGCAAGATCCCGAACGCCAGCCTGGTGAACGGCGTGAAGCTGCTGGCGCTGACGCTGGCCGTCTTCGCGGGCTATACCGCGTTCGGCTACGCCGGGCGCGCGGACAGCTTTCTCAACGCCTCGTTCTACTGGCTGTTCTGCCTGCATCTGTTCTGGGCGGTCCTCGCCGGGATCATACTCTGGTACGCGGAGATCTGGCCCGCCGGCGACGCCAAGTTCTTCATGCTCGTGGCCGCCGCGCTGCCGCTGGCCAACCCGTACCTGAAGAACTTCCCCGGCTTCCTCTTCCTCAGCCTGCTGATCAACATCTTCGTCGCCGCCGCGTTCTGGGCTGTGGGCAGCCACATCGCCTCGGGCTTCGCCTCGGCCTCGCCTTCGGACTTCTTCGCCGAGATGGGGCGCGACATGAAGAAGCGCTTCGCCGACCTGTCGGCGGGCAAGAGCGGCGCCATGCTCGCCGTCTACGCGCTGAACCTGGGCTTTTTGTTCCTGGTGCAGCAGGTGATCTCGCTGGAGGCGCGCGGCTTCGTGGGGCGCTTTTTCTCCCGCGCCGACCTGCTGTTCTTCTTCCTCTTCATCCTCTGGGACAAGGTAGGCGAGGTGTTCAGCAGCCGGCGCTGGATCCTTATCAGCGGCGCCTGCTACGTGCTCTATTTCTTCCTCGGCTACTTCCTCTTCCGCGAGCGGCTGTGGCTGCTGCTCGGCGCCGCCGGGACCAATGTGCTGAAGTTCGGCCTGATCCTCTTCGTCGGCCGCTTCATGCTGGAGTTCCTGATGGAGCGCAAGGACACGGTCTACCTGACGCCGGCGGAGCTGGAGCCGGGCACGGTGCTCTCCTCCAAGTCGGCGCGCGAGTTCAAGGCCAACCCCGCCTTCGAGGGGCTGTTCGAGGACTGTTTCAAGGACGGGCTGACCGAGGAGCAGATCTCTGCCCTGCGGGAGTGGCTCAAGAAACTGCCGATGCACGACCCGCGGGTAGAGGCCGTGCGCGGCCGCCCGTTCGCGCTGTGGATCTTCGCCGGGGCGGCGCTGCTGCTGGCGTTGGACCGCAACATAGCGGGGCTGCTCAAATGAACGACAAGAAGCTGAAGGTCGTGCTGTTCACGGGCTACGCCTGCAACAATAACTGCGCTTTCTGCATAGACGCCGACAAGCGCGCGCTGCCGCAGAAGACCACCGCGGAGCTGCTGCGCGAGGCCGCCCGGGCCAAAGGCAAGGGCGCCTATATCCTGGAGATCATCGGCGGCGAGGCCACCATCCGCCCCGACTTCAGCCGCGTCGTGGCGGCCGCCAAGAAGCTCGGCATCCCGCAGGTGGCCTGCGCCACCAACGGCCGCCTGTTCGCCGACCCGGCCGCGGCGCGCCGCATAGTGCGCTCGGGCATCGACGCGCTGGTCTTCTCGGTGCACGGCCCCGACGCCAGGACGCACGACGCGCTTACGCGGGCGCCGGGCAGTTTCGCCCAGCTCAGGAAAGGGCTCGCCAACCTGCGCGCCCTGGGCTTCAAAAAGATCAGCGGCAATACCACCGTGGTGAAAGGCAACCTGGCGGCGCTCCCCGCGATAGCGAAGTTCTACATAAAGAACCGCATCCCCAACGTGGAGTTCATCTTCGTCGACCCCAATTACGGCGGCGCGAAGAACGATTTCAAGGGGCTGGTGCCGCGCATTTCGAAGGCCGCCCCGCTGATGCGCCGCGCGCTCGCGCTGGGCCGGGCCGCCGGCTACCCCGGCTGGAAGGCCCGCTACGTGCCGCTGTGCTATTTCAAGGACTGCCTCGGGCAGATCAGCGAGATCAACGAGCGCGAGCAGTTCCTGACGGAGCACTGGGCTCCCGACTTCGTGAACCGCGACGCCATCGGCTCGCGCGCGGCCGTCGGGCGCCGGCGCACGGCCCGCTGCCGCGGCTGCCTGCTCTACGGCGCCTGCGAGGGTATCTGGACCGAGTACCTGAAGCAGTACGGCGACGCCGAGCTGAAGCCGGTGAGGAAGCTATGAAGAAGGACACGCTGGGCAAGTGCTACGAGCTGATCCTCAACTATAACTGCAATGCCCGCTGCCGCTTCTGCTCGCAGGGGGATTTCGACAAGTCGCTCAACGCCCCGTTCGACGCCGTCGCCCGGAACATCTATTCCGCCTACCGCGACGGCTACCGCCGCCTCGGCCTGACCGGCGGCGAGCCGCTGGTGCGGCCGGACATCCTCAAGGTGATAGCCCTCGGCAAGTCCGTCGGCTTCCGCTTCATCCGGGTGCAGACCAACGGCATCAAACTGGCGGACGCGGCCTTCTGCCGCGCGCTCGCCCGGGCCGGCCTGACCTTCTGTAAATTCTCTTTCACCACCGACAGGGCCAAAGACCACGACGCGCTGGTGGGCGTGCCGGGCGCGCTGAAGGCGGCGCTCGCGGGGCTCGGCCACCTGCGCAAGCTCAAGATCCGCCTCGGCACCAACATTCTGGTCAACCGGCTCAACTACAAGCGGCTGCCGGAGATAATCGGGTTCTACCTGGACCGCGGCATCACCAACTTCGTCATCATCTACCCGGTCTACAACGGCGCGATGGCCGCCAACGCCAAAAAGCTGGGCGTCAGCCTGGCCGACTGCGAGCCGTATTTCGACGCGGCCGTGAGGAAGATGGAGGCCGCCGGCCTGCCTGGGGAGATCCTGTTCCTGAACACGCCGCCGTGCTTCCTGAGGGGCCGCGAGAAACTGGCCATCGGCCTGGACCTGTTCAACACCCTGGTCACCGATCCCGCGGGCGGCCGCACCGACCTGGACGCCAACGCCGACGCGGCCAAGGTGAAGGGCCCGCCTTGCCGGGCCTGCGCGCTGAGCGCCCGCTGCCGCGGCGCCGACGCGCAGTACATTCGGAACTTCGGCTGGGCCGGCTTCGTTCCTCTCGGCAAGCCGTCAGCGGCCCCCGCCGCCGCCGCGGCCGGGCGCGTCTATTTTTCCGACAACGAGAAATGCCTGCTCGAGATCCTGCGCCGCAAGCCGGGCGCCTCCACGCGGGAAGTGCTGGCCCTGTCCAGGGACATCGTGCTCTGCCGCGACTGCTCCGACGGCAACTCGGTGCTGGCCGCGGCCTCCGGCCTGGCCGCCAAGGGGCTGGTGAAAAGCTCTTTCGCCCGCGGGGTGTACCGCTGGTCGCTGGCCAGGCCGTACGCGCAGGTCAAGAAGCTCCTGTAGCCGCCTATGCCGCTGCTCAAACTGAAAAAACCTTTCGGCCGGCTGATCGCCCTGCGCGACTACGACCCCGGCCTCTCGGACCTGGCCGCCCTGCTGATAGGGGTTAAGCCCGTGCTCTACACCGACTTCGAGCCCGGCAACTGGGATTACCTCCGCGTGCTTTGCGCCGAGCTGAAGCTCCATTATGTCCTCCCGGAAGAGCTTTACGGCTCGAAAGGTTTTAAAGCCGTGAGATCTTCCGGCAAGCGTATGCTGCTGATAGGGCGCCGCCTGAAGGATGTAAAGCTCGCGGCCGAGAGCTGGCACCGCTCGCCGACGGACCCGGCCTGGGGCGTGCTGCTGGGCTACCCCGAGTGCTGCGTGAAGGCTTATATCGCCTGGCGCGCCGTGGCGGAGGCCACCGACCTGGTGGATTTTACTTTCGCCAATACCGCGGACACGGAGCGGCTGGACTTCACGCTCAACAACGTCTTCAACTATTTTTCCCGCCTGACGGGAACGCCCGCCGACAGGACCGCCTTCGACCGCCTGCGCGCGCGCAATAAGGGCCTGGACATCGCGTCGCTGCAGGTTATCAGCTGGCATCCCTGCTCCTATAACTGCGCCCCCAGCGCGAAGCTGGGGCGGGAGATCTTTGGTTTCTTGGAGGAGTACCTGCCGGCCCGGGCCCTGCAGCTGAAAGAAACTCTCGCGCGCCCCCTGCTGTTCAGCGGGAAGTACAGCTACGCCGTGCTGAACGGCGCCGCCGCCGGCGGCACGGCGCGCTACAGCGGCCTGCTGCCGCCGCGCTCGCTGCTGCCCGCGCCCGCCGTCAAAACGCTGGAGCGCTGCGGCCGGCTGTCCGCGGCCGGCGGCGCCGCGCTGGCCTGGCGCGTCAGCGGCGGTCAGCGTGAGAAAGTGCCGGGGCGCCACGAGCTCCTGAATTTTACGGCGAAAGCGAGAGGCTGAGAGCGGGATGTTTTCTACAATGACCTTATGGCGCTGATCCACTTATTCCGCCGCTGCAACCAGCGCTGCGTTTTCTGTTCCTACCCGGCCGAGGAGGGGGGGGACCCCGCCCCTTCGCTGAAAGCCTGGCTGAAGGAAATAGCCGCCATGCCCCCCGGGCTGGTGCAGCTCTCCGGCGGCGAGCCGCTGCTGGCCGGCGCGGAGAACCTGCGGCTGCTGCTGGCCGCAGTAAAGAAGCTGGGGCGCCGGGCGGAGCTGCAGACCAACGCGCTGGCCGCCGCGGACCTGCCGGCCGCCGACCTGGCCGCCATCGGCAAGGCCTTGGCTGCCGCCCGCGGCTATTTTAACGTGAATTTTCCCGCGGCCACTCCCGCGCTGGACCTGAAGATAACGCGCGCGCGCGGCGGGTTCAGGCGGCGTACCGCCGGGGTGCGGCGGCTGATAGCGGCCGGCGCGCCGGTGCGCCTGACGCACGTGATCACCGCGCAGAACTACAAGCAGCTGCCCGCTTTCGCCGCTTTCGTCGCCCGGGAGCTGCCGGGCGTCGCGTGGGTGCAGTTCAGCTACATCAAGGGCATAGGCCGCGCGGCCGGAAAAAAACACCTGCCGCGCTACGCCGCCGTGCGCCCCCCGCTGCTGGAGGCCCTGGAGATCTGCCGCCGCGGCGGGCTGCGCTGCGAGGTGGACCATATCCCGCCGTGCTTCCTCGGCGAATTTTTCCGGCTCAATGTGGATATTGTTAAAATGAGGGAGGGGCGCGCCGGCCCGCATCTGCAGGAAAAGGCCCGCGTGCCGGCCTGCGGCGGCTGCCGGTTCCTCAAGCTCTGCCCCGGCCCGCGCAAGGACTATATCGCGGTACACAAGACCTTATGAACAAGAACCTCGCCGCGCTTAAAAAAGAATTCCCGACGCTGAACGAGCGCTTCGGCGGCCGCCGGCTGGTCTACCTCGACAGCGCCTGCACGGTGCTGAAGCTGCGCTGCGCCGCCGACGCGCAGCGCCGGCACCTGCTGCTGCTGGGCGGCTGCGGCGGCAAGCGGTCCATGCACTCGCTGGCCTCCGCGATGGAAGAGGATTTTTTCGCGGCGCGCTCCGCCGTGGCGGGCTTCATGGGCGCCGGCTCTCCGGAAGAGGTGATCTTCACGGCCGGCGTCACCGACGCCGCCAACCTGCTGGCCAACTCCTTCCCCTTCACGCCGCGGCGCAACGAGGTGGTGCTGTCCCCGCTGGAGCATAACGCCGTCTTCCTGCCTTTCGAGCGCCTGGCCTCGGCGGGGCGCATCAAGCTGCGCGTGGCGCCGCTGAAGGATTTCCGCACCAACCTCGGCGGCCTGGCCAGGCTGGTAGGTCCTAAGACCGCGCTGGTCTGCGTGACCCACGCCCCCAACGTCTTCGGGGGCACGGAGGACGTGCGGAGCGCCGCCGCCATCGCCCACGCGGCGGGTGCTTACCTGTTCTGCGACGACGCGCAGTACGCCCCGTCGCACGGCGGCTGCGGCGCGCCAGAGGGCGCCGACGCCTGCGCCTTCTCGGGCCACAAGCTGGGCGCGCCCTATTTTACCGGCGCGCTCTGCGTAAAGCGCCCGCTGCTGGAGCGCCTGCGCCCGTGGCGCGTGGGCGGCGGCACCGTGGCCGAAGTCACCCGCGCGGCCGGGCGCTACCGCGCCGGCTACCTGGGCGGCTACCAGGGCTTCGAGGCTGGCGTGCAGAACTATTCCGGCGCCGCCGGGCTGGCCGCCGCGCTGGCGCGGCTGAACCGCGCCGGCTTCCCGGCCATCCGCGCCCATGTCTCCTCGCTGGTAACGGCCGCCCTGAAAGAGCTCGAAGGAGTGAAAGGCGTGCGCGTGCTCGGGCGCCGCGCCGACATCCCCGGCGGCTCTCTGATCTCGCTCGCGCCGGCGGCCAAAGGCTTTTCGGTGCCGGACTTCGGCCTGTTCCTTAACGACGGCGTGAAGGGCAGCCTGATCGCTGTGCGCACCGGCCGCCATTGCGCCGACCTGGCCTGCCTGAACTCGGGCTACGGCGAGACCATACGCATCTCTTTCTACGCTTACAACACCCTCGAAGACGTGAAGCGCTTCGCGGAGGCCCTCGGCAATTACGTCTCGCTGGCCTGCCGCGGGCCCCGCTAGCCCGATGGGAGCGCCGCGCCGGCTGGCTGGTTCCAGCGCCGCGCTGGCCGCTCTCCCGTTCATCCTTGCCGCCGCTTTCGCGGCCCTGGCGCTGCTGCCCGGCGGGCCCGGGCTGCGCGCCTACCTGGAGCGGCCCGAGCCGGCCAGTTTCCTGCTGGCCGGGCTGTATTACCAGGATGTAACCTGGAGCATGCCGCTGTTCGGCACGGCGCTGGCGCTGGCCCGCAGCTTCGGCGCCGCCGACGCCCTGTTGCTGGGCGCGCGCTTCGCGGCCTACCTGCTGACCTTCGCCGCCGGCTCCCTGTTCCGCGGCCGCGCCGCCGGCTTGCTGGCCCTAGGCGCCGCCGGGGCCTTCGAGCTGTCCGGCGCTTTCTCCTACGACGCCGAGCAGTCCTTCTATTCCTGCTTCCTGCTGCTGCTGCTCTGCCTGCTGATCAAGCGCCAGAGAGAGGATTCGTACCGCCTGGCCGCGCTCTCCGGGCTGGCCCTGGGCGCGGGGCTGCTGGTGCGCACGCCGCTCTTCCTCTTCGCGCCCGTAGCCGAGCTCTGCCGGCGCTTCTGCGGCGCCGGACGCGGCCGCGCCTTCTGGCTGCGCGCCGGGCTTTTCATGGCGGCTTCTTTCGTCCTGCTGCTGCCGTGGGGCCGCCTCACCCGGTTCGTGTCCGGAAAATTCGCCCTGCTCGACGCCGAGCGGGCCGCATGCAACCTGGTGACTGCTGCGCGCGGCGCGGTCTATACCATGAACGGCGACGCGGCCGCGCTGGCGGCTCCCGGCGGCGGGTCACCGCTGAAGTTCTATCTGCGCGAGGCCGCCGCCAGGCCGCTCGGCTTCGCGCTGACCGTGCTGCGGCGCCTGCGCGCCGTTTTCCTCTTCCACCCGGCGCTGCTCCTGCTTTTCCTGGCCGCGGCCGCTTTCAGCCGGGGCTCAGACCGGCTGCCGCTGCTGCTGCTGCCGGCGTATTTCGTCCTTATCCACGCGCTGCTGCCGGTGGAAGAGCGGTATTTTTACCCGCTGCTCTTCCTGCTGCCGCCGCTGTTCGGCGCGCCGTTCTTCAGGAACCGCGCCGAAGACAAGGCCGCCGAAGCGATAACTTCCGTGGCAACCGCGCTGGGCCTGTCCGCGGCGCTGCTGGTCGCGGGCCTGGCGCTGACTTACCCCGCGCGAGCCCTGAACAACTCCGCGCGGGGCGCCACTTTCGCCTCCGCCTCGGCCACGCTGCCGGGAAACAAAACCATGCGGGAGCTGGCCTGCGCCGAGTTCTGGGTGAAAGGCGACTACGCCGGCCAGCAAACCTGCCTGCGCGGCGTAGCCGCGGCTTACGGGGACGCCGGGCTGGCCTATGCGCTCGCCGTCTTTTCCTCTTCGGTGCCGGCAGCCCTGCCCCTGCCGCCCGGCTGCGCCACCGGCTGCGCCGCAGCGCTGGCCCTGCGCGAGTTCGAGCTCGGGCAGGACCGCGCCGCCGCCGCGGCGCTGGACCTGGCCCGCGCGCTTTACTCCGCCGAGCACTCCGGGCTGCGGAGCGCCCCGTACGCCAGGGATAAAGAGCTCGATGAGCTGCTGCAGGGGGCCGAGGGCCCTTTTTGGTCCGTTTTCGTTTACAAAGAGCTGCTGCGGCTGCCTCCTGAACGGATAGCTAAGATACTGACCGGGCTGGAAAAGGCGGCGCCTTTCGACGGGCGCCTGCGGCTGCTGGCCGACGCCTGCGCCGAAATGCGCGCCGGCTCCTTCGGCCCGCGCGATCTGCGCCGCTGGCTCGCTCCCGAAGCTTTCGGCCTGTCGCAAGCCGGCTTGGCCCGGTTCTGGGCAGCGGGTGCCTCGGCCTCCGCGGCCCTGCAAGAGGCCTCCGCCGCGGCTGCCGCGTCGGGCGACAAGGCCGCGGCCCGCGCCGCGCTGCTGCGCGCGCTCGAAACGGACTTCAACCCCGCCACGGCCGGCGTATACATGGGCCTCTGCTCACTCGACGGGCCGAAGGAAGAAGCGTTGAAATATTGCCGGGCCGCGGTTTACGCCGCCTACTTCGCCGCCGACGGCCGCCCGCCGCTGCCGGCGGCCGAGGCTGGCTGGCGCGCCTACAATTTGCTGCTGGCGCTGGGCCGCCCCGCGCAGGCCCGCGCCGAGCTGATCAGGGCCGCGCAGAACGCGCCGGCGGCCTGGCCCCGCAGGGCCGAAGCCGAAGCGGCGCTGGCCGCCAAGCGCTGAGTTTTACAGGAACGCCCGCCATTGATTAGAATATGACGGGCCTTAAGATGAAAAAACCCGTAGTACTGCTGGTAAAAAGCCGCAGCCGCGGCCTCAAGGTGCCTAACGCGGTGCCGCCGCTGGGCATTCTCTACCTGGCCGCCTCTCTGCGCGCGCGGCTGGGCGCGGAGGTGCGGCTGCTCGACGCCTACTTCGAGCCCGCCGCCGAGGGCGCCGTGCGCGCCGCCGTGCGCGAGCTCAGGCCCGACGCCGTCGGCTTCAGCTGCCTGACAGCCGAATACCCGCTGGCCCTGAAGATGGCCGCGGCGGCGAAAGGCGAGAGCCCGGGGCTGCCGGTGCTGCTGGGCGGCCCCCATCCCACCTCGGACCCGGAAGGCGTGCTGCGCGACGGCGCCGACGCCGCCGTTATCGGGGAAGGCGAGGAAACGCTCGTCGAACTGGTTCGTCTGATAGTTTCGGAAGGGCCTGGCTGGCGCGCGCCCGGCCTGCTGCGCGGTGTGCCCGGCCTGGCTTTCCGCGCCGAGGGGAAAACCGAATTCTCCGCGCCGCGTCCGCCGATACAGGACCTGGACGCGCTGCCTTTTCCGGCGTGGGACCTGCTGGATTACCGGCGCTACTGGCAGGTCAGCGGCATGTCCACCATGGGCAAGCGCGCCTACCTGCCGCTCACTACCTCGCGCGGCTGCCCGTACCATTGCGTGTTCTGCCACCGCATCTTCGGCAAGGCCTTCCGGGCCCGCTCTCCGGAGAGCGTGGCGCAAGAGGCCGCGCTGATAAAGAAACTCGGCGCCGGCCACCTGGAATTCTACGACGATATCGCCAACCTCGACGCGCCGCGCTTCGCGCGTATCCTGGAGCTGCTGGCGGCGCGCGGGCCGGACCTGGCGCTGAGTTTCCCCAACGGTCTGCGCGCGGACCTGCTCGACGAGCCGCAGATAGACCTGCTCAAGCGGGCCGGCGCGCGGGAGGTGTCGGTGGCCGTGGAGACGGCCGTGCCCCGCCTGCAGAAAATGCTGGATAAGAATTTGTCCCTCGAGAAGACCACGCGCGCGATAAACCTGCTGGCCGACCGGCGGATCTTCACCCGCGGCTTCTTCATGCTGGGCCTGCCCACGGAGACGGCCGCGGAAATGATGGAGACCATCCGCTACGCGCACAGGTCGCGCCTGCACATGGCCTTCTTCTTTACGCCAAACCCGTACCCCGGCACGGAGCTGTACGAAATGTTCGCGAAGGCCGGGCGCCTGCCCGCCGGCGCCAGCGCGGCCGATTATGAATACCACGCGGCCCCGTTCAACGCCAGCGAGATGAGCGACCTGGAATACCGTATGCTTTACAAGTGGGCCTTTCTCGGCTTCTTCCTGAACCCGGCGCGCATGTACCGCGCCGCGCGCGACGGCGGGTTCGGCTGGGACATGCCGCTGCGCGGCTGGCAGCTGCTGCGCAACTCCATCTCATTCGGCCACCGGCACTGAGCCCGGGGGCGGCAAAAGTAATACGCGCGGATAGGACCAAAGACCCTTGGCGGCCGGAGCGCCGTGCGCTACAATCTTTTCGCGGGACTATATCAACGGAGGTTTATAAAAAACGCGGCAAAGATGACCAACAACAACGAACGCCCCTTCTGCCTCTCTAAAGACTCCCTCGACACGACCAACTCGGTAGCCTGGTTCTTCATGGACGCCTTCTGGATGCTCGGCCTGAATACGGCCGGGTTCTTTTTTATCCTGCCCACCGTCCTGACCGGCCTGTGCCTGCTCTACATCGAGAAGCGTCCGGCTGTGTTCCGCATCAACCTGGCTATCAACTGCTGGATCTGGATGAACACGCTCTGGATGCTCTCCGACGCGCTGAAGGCGCCCGGCCTTCTGGTTTACGCGCGCGTCATGTTCGCCGCCGGCGTGTTCTTCATCCTCGCCGCGCTGGTCCAGGCCGGCAATATCCGCGAGACCTTCTCCCACTTCCGCCGCTTCCGCACCCCGCGCTGGCTCGAGAACTGATACCTCGCGGGGGCGCCGGCTACCCTCCGGTCCGGCTAAGTAATATAATCTCCGTGCTAATGAAAAACACAAGATATCTTGTCGCGGCTCTGCTCGTTGCCGCCGCGCCGGCGCCGTACGCGTCAGCCGGCGTCTGCGAAGAGGCCCTGCCGGGCCTGCGCCTGCGCAGCGCCGAAGCTTACCGCGAGGCTTTGGAGTACGAGCTGCGCAAAGAACCGGCCGGCAGAGAGGTCCTGGCCGCGGCCGGGCCGGCCCTGGCCGCCAAGCCCGGCGAGCTGGCGGCCGGAGGGGACCCGACCCAGGAAGAGCTTTTCGAGGCCGTTGCCGCCGCGCTGACGAAATCCGCGGCCGGGGCGCCGGCGGCGAAGAGGGCCGCCGCCGCCGCCAGGGAATATCTTTCGCCCGCGGCTCGGCGGACAGTGGAAGATGAGGTCCTGCCTCCGGCGCTGCCGCCCCCGGCGGACCTGGTGGTTTTGCCTGGCGGCTCGGCCGAGGCGGCCGGGACGCGGCCGGAGACCGCGGCCTGGGCAGGCGCGGACGCCTACGCCGCGTCGCGGATAGGCCCGCTGACAGCCCTGCTGGACCGCCTGGACGGCGCCGACAGCATCATGCTTTCCAACCTCCCTATCGCGGCCCAGTCCGTTCCCGCCGGCGCCAGGCTCAGGGCGCTGCACCTGCCGATAAGCGGCTACGCCAAGAAGATCTGGCTGGCCGAGGGGCCCGGCGGCGCGGACACGCTGTATCTCACCGACTTCGAGGGCCGCGTCTACCTGAGGCATTTCGAGCTGCTGCTGCGCCGCTACTGCGTCGGCAGGTCCTGCCCCGCCCCGCGGCTGGCCGAGTCCGCGTCGGCTTATGCGCCCCGCTACCGGGCGCTGGCCGCCCTGTGCGAAAAGGACCGGCCCGCCTGCTCCTCGCTCGAGACCGTGATAGCCGGCTACGGTGAATCTTTCAGGGTCTACTGGTCCTCCTGGTCGGTACTCAGCCTGACGGACGGCGACTGGCGGCTGGACATCTACGGCCCTGGCGGCCGCGGCCGCTGGGGAGTGGTCACCGCGCGCTCTTCTTTCTATGGCGAAACCCTCGGCGAGAGCCTGGCCGCGCTCGTGGAGGTTTCCAGCGGAGTTAAGACGGCGGTGATAGCGGGCTCCGGCGGCTCGCTGGAAGCCAGGCCGTTCTACTCCGTGGTCTACCCTTCTCACATACTGACTCCCGGCGGGGCCGCGGTGCCCAACGCCCTCGGTTCCGAGGCTGATTTTCGCGCGCATGTAAGCGTGGTGTCGCCGCTGCAGGAGACGCCGGGCTGGCTGGGCGAGGCCCTAGATAAAGGCGTTTCCACCGTGGACGTGGAAATGGGGCCAGCCGCGGCCCGGCTTTCCGCGCTGGGGCTGCGGCTGGGCTTCGCCGTGCTCGTCACCGATTTCCCGAAGAGCAGGCCCGTCATGGAAAGGGCCGCCTCCGGCGCGAGCCTCACCAGCCAGGACTCCGGGGCCAAGTACCGCAATATCGGAAGGTACGCGCTTTCCCTCGGAGACTGGCTGACCGGGGGGCTGCCGCCCGGCTGGCAGCCGGCGGAAAAAAAGATGGGGCTGCCGCTGGCCCGTCGTTCTGCGGCGAACCTGGCCGCCGAGGAAAGAAGGCTCTCGCCTTTCTCCGCAGAGGAGAGCGGGCTGCGCAGGAAGCTCGAGGATATTTTCCGCGCTGCCCCGCCGGCCTTCTCGGTGAGGATGAGCCGGGAGCGCGCCGGGCGGGTGCTGGAGGACGGAGCCTTCCTGTCCACCGGGCTGGTGGAGGGGCTGAAGGGGTCCGCGGTAAAGCCCTTCACCCCCGACTACGAGCACCGCTCCTACGGGGCGCGGAACTATATCTTCGGCACGCTTTCCTACTGGGACGGCCCGGAAAAGTACGGCGACACCGTGCTGCGCATAAGGGAGAAGACCTGGCGGCGTCGCGCCTGGGCCACCCGCCGTTCCGGCATGCGGGCGCTGGCTATGACGGCGGAAAAGCGCGGCATCACGCTCGAGGCGGCCGAAGAGGACCCGGCCGCCGTGGCCGAGGCCGAGGAACTTTTCTTTTCCTGGATAGTGACTCCGGAGGACCTGCCGTCGGCGCTGGCCCTGCAGGTGGTCGGTGAGCTGCGCGCCCTGCCGCGCCCGGCCTTCGACGAATTCCTGCATTCCGTCCCTGCGGAGATACCGGGGCTCATAAAAAAACACGACGTGGGCTGGCTGGAGGGCCGGCTCTGGGAAGCGGCTTTCCCGGAGGATATAGACCTGCTGAAGGCTCCCGCCCCGGTACCGGAAGGACTGGAGCGCGCCGCGAAGGCGCTGGGCGCCCGCGTGGCCGCGTTCGGGGCCGGGGAAGGCTTAGGTACGGGCCGCTGAACGCTTATCTCGCCGAAGCGCCGACTTTATAGAAATAACCGTAGGAGATCCCGTTGTAGCAATCCGTCCTCATGGAGAGGTAGCGGGACTGACCGCGCACGAAGTGCCTGAACGTGGTCAGGAATTCCCTGTCCGCCCTGAATTTGAAGTTCAGCCCGCTGCCGTCCAGTACGAGCGGCTGTTCTATCTTGGCCGAGTAGTACGGGAAGGTGACCAGCAATTCAGAGCTGTAGTTCGGGAAGAGCGGTCCCAGGTCCGCCGGTGAGACGGTCTTTTTGAACGAGACCTTCAGCGAGAGGGTGCGCCACCCGGTATTGGAGTCGCCCACGAATACCCGCCCTTCCCAGTCTCCCTCTATGTCCCAGTTCTTTTGGGGCTCCGCGGCGTAGAACTCCCTTTCGATATCCTTGTAGGCCGCTTCTATTTCCGAGCCGGAGTACTTATCCGCCGCCAGGGTCGGGAGCGGTATGACGATCCCGGTGCGTTCCTCGGCTGCGTCCCGCGCGCTTAGCTGCTGCAGGTCAAAAGCGTTCGAGCCGCCCGCTAAACCCATCAGACATACCGCGGTTAATATAGCTTTCATTTTTCCTCCGTACGCTGTCAGCTTCTGGGTATAGCTTAACGCAAAGGACCGGCCGCGGCCTGATGCGGAAGGGAATATAAACGGCATTATTGGACCTAATGCCGGGCAGTAGCGGACCGCGGCGTTTTGGTAACAGGAATTGTTACTGCGGGCCTGTTCGCCCGCCGCGCCTGCCGCGGTCCAAATAAAAACCCCCGGCCCTTCACGAGCCGGGGGTCTTTATTCGGCCTGGCGCTTTACTGCACGCGCTTCTGGTTGGCCTTCAGCAGTTCGCCGAGGAGCTTCGCGGGCTGCTTCTTGGAGCAGGCGGCTATCATCGCGGCGATGACGAACGGCTTGTAGCCGGCTTCCTTGTAGGTGCCGATGCGGGCCTTCTCGAAAACGCTCGCGCTCACCTCGCCGGCCTTGCAGCTGACGTCGGTGATGTCGGCGGGCAGGCAGTGCATGTACACGGCCTTGCCGCCCTTGGTGAGCGCCATCTTGGCCTCGTCGCATTCCCAGCTCTTGAACTTGGCGTTGTTGGCCAGGCACTCCTGCTCCAGGCCCTTGAGGCCCGCGTGGTCGTTCTTTTCAAGCAGCGCGGTGCGGCGCTCCATGACCTTGAACGGCGCCCAGCTCTTGGGGTAGACGATGTCGGCGTTCTTGAAGGCGCTCTCCATGCTGTTGGAGACCTTGAACGAGCCGCCGGAAGCCGCGGCGTGCTTCTTGGCCACTTCGATGGTGTCCGGCAGCAGGTCGTAGCCCTCGGGGTAGGCGAGCTCCACTTCCATGCCGAA
>MGUG01000042.1 GCA_001799845.1 Elusimicrobia bacterium GWC2_64_44
CTTCTTGCGCTTCATGAAGTTGGCCGTCTGCTGCAGGTCCCAGGCCCGCTGGGCCTCGTCGAAAAGCGCCACGTGCTCTTTAGGCGGCCCCCCGTCTATAAGGCAGTCGTCCCGGAAATTGTGCACATTCTGCACGAACATCTTAACATCGCTGAGCACGGCCCCTTTCCTTACCTTTTTGCCCTTGGCCTTTTCATGCAGAACCTTGTCCCGGGCGAGGGCCTCGCGCAGCACCGCCACCAGCGGGCCATTGCCGGAAAGGAAGACGCTGTATAACTCGTCGTCCTTGTTGATGTGGGTGGTGGCGATATTAAGGCCCACCAGGGTTTTCCCCGCGCCGGGCACGCCCGTTACAAAGCAGATGGCCTTGCGCCGGCCCGCGCGGGCGGCGGCTATTATTTGCGCCACGCTGGCCGAGGTCTGGGCCAGGTTTATGGCGCCGGCGTCGCTGCGGCTGATCTCCGCCACTTTGTGCCCTCGGTATAAAGCCATGGCGGCTTCTACAATGGTGGGCGTTGGCGAATAGCGCCCGCCCTCCCAGGTTTCGGCGGCTATGCTGGGGCCGTCGGCAAAGGAGAGCGCCGCGGCAATCACCTGGTTGATCTGCGAGGCGGCGCATTTGATGGGCGTGAAGAGCTTGGGGTTGTTGGCGGAGCAGCCCACGGCCACCGGCTGAGGCTGGGCCTGCGTGGAGATAAGCACCGGGGCCACATATTTGCCGTGGCTGGTTTCGTGGAAATTAGAAAGGTCCAGCGCGTAATCCAGTACCTGGTCCACCGCATAAGCCGAAAAGTCCTGCGCGCCCACCTTGAACTCCAGCACAAAGATTACGTGCTCGATTATGAGCACCACGTCTATCCTGCGCCCCATGCGCGGGATGGAGTACTCGAAATAGATCTTGCCCTCTTTGCCCTGCAGCGCTTTTTGAAGAATCTCTATCTGCTGAGTCCAGGCGGAAAGCTGCTCCGGCTCAACGGCGAAGCCGGCGTCAGCGCTGCCCTGGCTTAAAAGGCCGGTTACCTCTGCCGGGGTAGAGGAGCAAAAACCAGAAATTGAATTTGAGTAGTATTCGCGTTTCACATTAATACCGCAATATTAGTCCCAGCAGATATTTTATTATGCCTAAAGTCTATTTCAAACAAATGTCTGCGTCGCAAAATTTATGGTTTTTCGGCTCACGGAGAACAATGCGAGCTTTTTTCCAGTAGCGGTGATATCATCCGTGCATTCATCTTTGGTACAAAAGAGAGCCACGCAGATTTCCGTTGGTGCCCTACTACTACGGTACAATATTCCATCCAACGGAGTTCCGTTGGATTGTTTGAATACGTGGCGAAAGTGTTCCGCCACAATTTGCGTCGGGACGTATTCAATGTGTTCCAAGCCATCTTTTATGATGGGTTTGGTCACATCCGCCTCAAAATCATGCATAAAGAGTAATGGCATTCGCCGACTATAATCTTTCTCATCGAACATGCTTGGTATTTTAGGCAAGTTACTAAGGTCAAGAAGCTGGAGCGGCTTCAAAGTTTTAAAAGAGCCAAATGTTACGGTGTCTTTTGCCGTGTCCATCTGAAATACTTCCTTGAAGGTTGTCATCTCATCTAAAGCACCATAGAACATTGGAATACCTGCCGGGCTCATCCGGCTTTGGCTTGCAAATTCCTTCGGAGCTGTGCCGAGCTGTCCTGCGCGGTTGTATACTTTGCTTGATGAATGTTGGCGCGCGCGAATTATTCTGGAGGCAACGGGAAGGGTTGCAATCAAACCGAGTGTGGTAACAATCTGACTGAGTGATTCCAAAATTGTGTAAGGCTCAGAATGATGTTCCCAGTCACGTCTAGTATTAAGCCTATAGAAAACAAATCGGGTGCGATGTTTAACTTGTTCAGAGAATTGTTCCCAGCTATAACGAAGGGCGTCACACGGCAGGTCGCCATAAGGGTCTGCTTGCACCCACTGGCTATCAGAAAAGGCACGTACCAGATCATCAAATAGCTTTTGGGGGCCATTTCCAAAACCCAATTCGCAAAACAGATCCCCCGTGTCCGTGACTGGAAGCAAGTATCCCCCCTCGTATGAGTCATAACTCACTCCATTGCAGGGATCTTCATATTCGCGATGCAACCCATCTGCAATAAATCCGAGGACCTCATCCAATGATGCCGCAACAGGAGCTTTTGAGGTATTGCCACAATAGTCGCAATTAGTCGCCTCCGCGTGCGTCTTAATAAATTTTTTAATGGCGTAGTCTTCGAAGCATTTGGAGCACACAAATTTATCGCCAACACTTGACCATCCCTGACTCTGTTGCTGCATTAAGTAGTGTTTATACATTCCCATAAATTAATATCCCCCTGAAAGCAGACAACCCGAGGGATTGATTCTTACAGCATAAGTCCTGCAAAAAAACTTAACGGAGATTAGCCTTTGAAAACAATTATTGTGCTTTCTTAACATTCTCACACTTTGCCTTCTCAATTGTCTCTCTAAATCGCACATCAGATAATAAACAATTGACAATCTCTGTGGCACTTACGCTAGAGCCATTTTCACCTTTCGGCCCGATTGAACCCACTGCGCCAGGATCACCCTTCGGTCCACGAAGAAGGTTGGTTAGCGTTGAATCCGCTCGGATTTCCTGAATAATATGTGTTGTTTGGTCGGACGGGATACGCAAAGTTAGACTTGCGAAAACCAAAACGGCAACTCCCGAAAGAGCTGACAGGAAACAAAACCTAGCAGCAGAATACAGATCCACCAAGTAATCGGTGCGCCTTTCAGATGCGCCTGAACAACGTAAATAGCTATTTGCAAGACTCCTTTTCAGAGCATGAGAATCGCTTGGGACGTCGTCCTTAGTCAAAGAGACACTCATCCCTTTCCCTACGTCAAAAAACATTGAGAGAATAATAATGCCATCAAACAACATCGCAATAGCAACAAATGATAACCATCGCATCCACCATGAATCGAACTCAAGATATTTTGGCAGTAGCAGACCGACAACCCCGAGCAAAAGTGATCCAAACGTAAGAAGTGTCTGACATTTGTCTGTCACAGCCGCGAGTCGCTTTTCCGAGTCTAGAAGAATCGCCTTCGAAGTATCCAGGATTAAATCGATATCTTTTGCCTCTCCCAGGTTTAGCTCCGCAGATTCCCTATCAGCATAAGTTCCGGCTTTGATTTCATCATAAGTGGGCTCTTTACCGAACACTCGCAACGTTAGGTAGGCAAGAACTATAACAGCATCTTTCCTAAAGTCATGGAACCGATCCAACGCTTTTTGAAGTTTCTCGCTCATATAATCTTTTAGTCTCTAGACGGCCTCTTTCGAAAATGAAGCAATGAATGATTTATAAATTGTCATCCCAGCACACAAATCTAGCCAGGCCCATTGCCCATTTGGATTCACTTCAAGAAAATACCACTGATCATTTTCAGCTTTGGCCATATCTATGGCTGCGAATCGTAATCCATAGAAAGCCATTAGATTGCGAACAGCAGATTTCGCACTTGCCGGCAAATCAATCATGCGATATGCAACATCTTGCATATTATTGCGCCTAATGTCACATCGCTGGCGTCCATCTGCGTCTTTTGCAATTAGCTCTACCGCATGGATATCTGCATCTACCACTGTGATGCGAATGTCCGACACCTTACGAATCGCTTGCTGAAATAATGTCGGGCATTGGGGAAGATCAGTCAAATCTTCGATGTCAGATCCCCGCACTCGGTTAGTATAAATTAGTGAGTCACATCCATCATCTGGTCGTTCTACAGAGGCTCGCCCCATGGGCTTAACGATAATCTCCCCATTGTGAGTATTAAAGAAATTACGCAAAACCTCCGGATCCTGTGTGACAATTGTTTCTGGGATTAAGAACCCGTGCGTGTGAGCCATACTAAGTTGCTCTAATTTTTTTGACGCTTGCGCATTTGCAGCCGGGTAATTCATCCACTGTGCGGCAGGAATATGCGCAAGAAAGCCTTCCAAGGCTTCCGACCACTCATCCAAAACACATTTCCCTTCCGGAGTGTCTGTTGCGTTGCACAACAACAGCCGTTCGGGCCGCCGATACCACACAGCAGTAAAGTCGTTGGGTTTATACCAGTGACCATCGACCTTAAGTGCCGGTTTTCCATCTTGATATGACAAGGCAATTCGGCTTAAAGCAGAATCCGTATCAAGACGCAGAAATGGAACCGAGGCCTTTAAAAGGTGCGACAGCATATAGTCTGCTGTCGCATCCAGACTGTTTGTTAAAACAAGGAGCATTTAGGGAGCGTCCTTAATTTTTGGGATTGCTGATCTTGATCAGCCGTTTCTGTTTTCACCGCTGTTTTGGTTCTGGTCCCCAAAATATATTGCGGTGGCAACATTTTTGGCGTCATGCCAGGATCTGTATCCGCCTGCTCATTGCGCACACGTGTGTGTGTGGCCGTCCCGACACTAGACGTGGCAACAGGGAGGAATTGTGGCGCAGCCATTGCCGAATCTTTGTCCGATTGTTCTCTCGTAATCTTTGTTCTGGTTTCAGTGCCAGTTGCCCCCACTCTCGGTGATGGCTCTTCGCAGGGCTCCTGAAACCGCAGAAGAAAGGATTTAGTCATTGGGCATCCTCCTGGGAATTATATACTGCATATGAGTTGTGGGGTCCTTGTCGGCCCCCTCCTGGCGAACCTCAGTTACGGTCTTGGTCCCTGCCGCCACAGCACGGTTATGGACATAGCCCATCTCACAACCGGCCTTATCCAAGACTCACCTACAGTTTTCAAGGAATCGCAGAAGAAACGACGCATTAGGCATTGGCATAGCATTATGCTGGGACAGCACATTTTTCTCACGTAGACTTTGTTTAATTGACGATGGCGTCATATTCCCCTCCTCAAATTATTCATGGCCGCCATGGGAAATCTTTACTCGGCGGAATAAACCCATAAAAATGATCCAGGACATCTTTCTCTGGCTTCGCCTTTCGGGCAAATGCCAACAACCCCATAATGTTCTCGATTGCCAATACGCCAATTCCTTCAGTCTTTGCTCGGCTGAGATCTTGTGCGGAAATCTTATCCAATTCCAGCCCGGTAAATATTAAAGGCAACACTGAATAATCCGGCAGCAATTCCTTTACATTTTTAATCTTACGCGAAAACTTTGATATTTTATCGCTTGTATTTATGTCCTTTGTTGTACATTCAACAGCAACAACCGATCTTTCCCCTACGAATGAAATTATGTCAATTTCATCTTGGATGCCGGATATGCCTCTCTTGCCCTTAATCAATCCATACCCCGCAGTGTTTAATCCACAAAAATGCATCAGAAGCGCCACTCCAGACTCAAATCTAGCAGCATCTTCCGATGACAGTTGTTCTTTAATTACTTTCAAATCCTGGTCGTACTGCTCATAAAGAAGAACCCGAGGGTTATCAGTTATTACGGTGGGGTCCTCAACCTTAACCGAGGCAATCACTTCTTCTCTAAAAATCATGAACACATCTGCTGCAGTAATCTGTGTATGTGCCTTCAGTGGCAATGTAATAGAATTTCCGTTAGCAAGATTGTGACAAAGATTGCTCCCGAGATATTGAGCGCGAACTAGAGGGATTGCTCCGTCATACCCAATTACCCCCAAATTCACTTCAGATAGTACGTCCTGTATCTTGTTGGGCTGAAATTCCAGGACAAGATTGTTCTTATTCAGTCCACACTTGCGCGCAAATCCAAAAGGCAACTGTCCAAAGAGAGTTACCCGCCCCATGTCTGTTGCGCCCATGGGAGAGTGCGTCTCCCCAAGAAATCGTCCGATAAAATCGGCTCTACCATTAAACGGGGTCTTTGCCATTTTCAGCTGATCATCAAAAAATCTGCCATTATCCAATGAATATTCAGGTAATTTCGCCAATATTTCATTGGCTGAAAAAGTGGCCTGCAAAACAATACTGGGGGTATCCTTGGCAAACTGATAATGAGCTCTTTCAAACTTACGGAACCAAAAAGACAAGGGCCGCCCCTTGCCGTCCTCAGTGGGTATTCCCAGATATATCACCTCTCCGACATCCAAAAGCCCCCTCGCAAGTCCTTGAAACAGATTCGACAACGCAGAAATATTTAGTGTTGTATCTATAATCCTTAGCCAAGGAAGATCCAAATCAGCACAAGTTTCCGTGGGCACCACCTCTTCTGCCGCAGAAAGCTTAATTGCCATCTCAAGGGCGACCCATTTGCCTTCAATTAGGACGGCAACTCCTCGAATCTCGATAGACTTCCAGAAATCGGAATACTTCTCAACCAAATCTTTGCAGCGGATTAATTCATTTGCCATATATCGCTCGAAAACTACTGGTCCTAGCCTCTAACATATAGCTGGTTTGCCTTCTCAATCGCCTTTTCAATCCCAATGTTGGCCAATGGCGTGGTAACGGAGATGTAATACGCTTTTTCAATATTACTGATTTCCTGGTGCAGGTAGTGTACGTAGTCTTTTTCTTTTCCAAGTTTGCCAATTATCTGGTCTAGCCCCTTACAGACCCTGCGCATATTGGAGACATCAAGTATCGCTATTTCACGCAATACAGTTATGGTCGTGGATGAGAGTCTTCGAAACTCATCCTCCTCAACTTTATCGCAGTAACTAAACTCAAGCAAATCCAAAAGTATCGGTATTGCCTGGCTGGTTTTAATTCGCATTAATGGGCAATCATCCCTGTTGTAACGGAACTTCTTTTCTTCCTTAATCTTCGCTACATATTGCATTATCGCCTTAATATTTTGCGAGTTAATTAAGAGTTCTGTAGCCTTATTGGCGATTTCCACCTTTTTTGAGTCCATTTTGGCCTCAATGTTGCTTGTGTAGCGATCATAATTTCTTTTCAGCAACTCGGTCGCAGCTTTTTCAAACAGCTCTGGGATGTCAAAATCGGAAACCTTTAAAAGCACATCATCCTGCACTGAGAACTTAACTAATGTATCTAAAGCCAAATCTCGGTTATCCACACTGCAGTCAGGATTAAACACAACCATCTCCAAATACGCAGAAGCCTCGCTCAAGTCATGCTTAGCGCAATATGAAATATGGTTATGTAACACAGGCGAAACCGTAATCCCTTGTTTAAGATTTTCCAGCACAACACGCCTCAAGGTATCCGCCGGCAACCGCTCTTCAACGTATGACAAACCAACCCAGCCCTGCCCTTCAAGCCAATCAAACAGTGTCATATCTTTTAAGATTGCCTCAGGGCATTCAACCGAATACTTCCGCATAAAAAACGCCACAATCCGTTCGCGTGTCAAAAGCGAAAAATGTCCCAGTGGATTTTCCCTTACCCCCACCCTAAACTCTAATTTAGGCAGAGTATCAACGCAATATCCCCGGATCAACTCCACATATTCATTCTTCAATTCAAAATCGTGACTGTTTTCGAACAACTTATGGGCCTGAAAAACCGAGTATTCCCGGTAATCCCACTTGGATATTGCCCCCAATACGTCATCCAGGTTAAGCCCACTATCCCCTTTTTCATGGATAAATTCCAAAAGCAAGTGATACACATGTTGAGAATTATGCAACGGATCCTGGACAAGAGATCTGCGATCTAGATCATCTTCTGTTATTGTCTTCTTGCCCGCCGCGTCAAAAACGTTTGTTATTTCCGCAACAAGCTTCTCTTTGTCAAAAATAATTTCCAGGTCTCTCGCAAATGCCTGTTCACGCTCCTTTTTCCAATCTCGTGCATTTTCAACCTGCTGTTTTGGGAGCACCTCGTAAACTGGGGAAAGCATGCCGATATCGTCATATCGTTCAAGTCTGAAATAATGCACAAACTTCCACACGTCTGCTTCTGCAATTCTTCCAGCCTGATACTCCGATATCAAAACTTCAATTCCGGCCTCGCCCACAATATCCGCAATTAACGACAAAGATTCATTATTGACATTCTTTAATAGTTCGCAAGTCCTTGAAACGGACAGATTTGTTTTGAGAAAGAATTCCCGAATAGGTTTTACGGCTTTTCGCTCACCTGACTCGGAAGCCTTAACAAAGAGTTCCCACATACTATCCGCAACTTTGGGGTCATCCGCAAAAGCCTGTGTCGCATTGGGGATAAGCACTTCCAGAATTTTGCTAGTCCGATACTCGGAAAGGCGATGTTCAGCAGCGGAGTAAAAGCCCAAAACCTTCCTAACTGGGCTCGCTGATCGCATATTTTTTAGGCACTCTGCGATATTGTAGCCGTAATCCATCAGGGTAGTGCTCTTCTGCTTACCTAACTCATCAAGAATCGCATCAACCTGTGTTTCCACATATACACTCCGAGAAACAAGCGAAAACACTGCCGCGACAAGATAAACACCACCAGTCTTTCTAATTTCTATCAACTTGGATAGATCCTCCGCATCGCAACACTTAAGCCCTGCCAAAGCGTAAACCGCGCTTCTTCGGACTCCCTCACTTTCTTTATTATTCAGGGCGCACGTCAAAAGCATTTCTTTGATCCCTGGGTCTGTTTTTGCTATGGGACAATACCTCAAGACCTCGAATGAATTTATCTTTTCAGCCTGAATTACAGAGTTTTGTGCAATTGCTTTTAGGCGCTTGTACGTCACCTCATCCGCACAAAACCTAGCAAGTTCCTTTGGATCAATTTCCTGAGAGAACACGATGTGACGCTTTGAATATGAATTAAATACTTTCCAGAAGACCTTGGACTTGTTGGATTGACCCATACTATCGGCATCAAACTTAAGCGAAAATTCAGGCTGCGTTTTGTATATATAACCGAACATGTCTGGGCGCAACTGCACAAGGAAGGCTGTCGTATTTGCCCAGGAGGGATTGATTGTCCGGGGCGGCGGATAATATTTTCGAAGATGTTTACACAGCAGAGCAAGCACTTTGCCAACATCTATCCCGAACACTGAAGTGTCCAAGTAATCTATAGCCTCGCCTATAAAACCAGTACCCGCTTTCGGAATGCCGATATAGTCCACTATTTTCCACAAATCTGCTTCTGATAATTTTAGCGCAGCAAGATACTCCTGAATGTTGTTGTGGATAAATTGAAAATTCTGATTGCCGTCTGCAAACGTCTTTTTAATTAGAGATAGTCGCTCAATTCGACCATATCCATCCTCACTGACTACTTTCGAAATCTCCCCCGCAGTCCCCCAGTTACGCTGAAGTATTTCAAAAACCACTGCCATCTTGATTAGATACTCTTTGATGAGTCCAGCATCAACTGGCGCACAAATTCTGCCCACCCTGACATCCTCAGCGATGGAGTCATCAATGATTTTATTGAAAATCTCTTTTCTATCTGACGGGATTTCCTTTGCCGTACTATAGATATCGCACAAATACTTCAAAAAGAATGGATTGCGTGCATATTCGTACATCCCCTTACGCGAAACCTCTTTTAGAAGCATATCGCCATCTATTTTCAAATTGGCACAGTATGCCAAAACATCTTCTTTGTTAAAGTACGGGAGATTATATTGTTGGAATGTTTTAAACTGATTTGAGTAAAAATTTGTGCGACAAGCGACGATAATAGCTCCATCCGAATATTTGCTCGCAAACTGTTCAATTTCCTTAGCGGTAGACTCTTTATCCTTAACCTGGTCATAGTCATCAAGCAAAAAGATAAGTTGATTGGGCGGCACGGCAGAGGCAATCCCCCGCCAATCCGGGACACAATTCTCGATATATTTTTCTAAGCTACCACCTGTATATATGTTAAGTGGGACATAGATGGGTTTCCAATAACCCTCTCCACTTTTTGTGAGCTGAGAAAACAGATTTTTTAACTCACAACTTTTTCCATACCCAGCATCAGCCAGCAAGACAATTCTTTTCTTGTTCTCTCCGATCAATTCCTCAAGGCTTCGGCGATTGTTTGCAAGAGATTCCAACCCAAGATCAATAAAAGACTCGTTTTTGTAATAAACCTCACTCTCTATCAACGTACGTTTTATATGCCCCGCAACCTTCAATTTAGATTCTTGATCCAGAAAATATTTAGACTGGTAATAGGTCTGTTGGCTTTTGCGATTTGTATCATGCGCATCCAACAAACGCTGATAAATAGCCCCAATAATCTTCTGCTCCAAATCTGCTGCGCCTATATATTTCTTTATCCAAACCCCGTTTTCAAAATCCGAAACCTCCTTTAGAAACTTACTCAAAGCTGGATCTTTTCCAGAAGATTCAGAAATAAAAACTAATCGCGGAATATTTTGGGCCTTGGCGCACTCATATTCCAGAACACAAACAGATTTTAGCTGGGGATTATCTATTTTCGGAATATACCCATACTTTTCATCAAAAATTCCCACATACACATCACTTTCCGCAACATTCTGTAGACAAACATCCTTTGGCGGAAGCGGCTGCGCATGGAAATCTTCCGCCATAATCGCTTTCCACTCAGGGTTACGATTAATCACATCTTTCAGTTGCGCACGAAGATCTTTAAGATCATCCATTGTTGAACTGAGAAAAACTTTAATTATCTTTCCTGGCATATAAAATCAATCTGATTGAGCATTTCAACTAAAACAGATGGCAACTATCTCCGCCACGACCATGAATTCTTCGGCTTCCGCGTTCGGGATCACTATGTCGGCGTAAGCCGGGTTCAGCGGCTTCAGCACTATCTCCTCGTGCTGCCAGGCGCCGTCCTCGGCGTATTTCTTCTTGCTGGTGTACTTCTTCACGGTGTAGCTGCCGCCGGTGTCGGGGTCGGCTATGGAGCTGTGCTGCACCAGCACTATTTTGTTCTGGCGGGTGCCGGCCACGTTGGCGCGGAAAACGCAGTAGTCGCCGTGGTGCAGGCGGGGCTCCATGGAGCGGCCGCTCACGCGGGCCATGAACATGTTGCGGTCGGGCTTAAGGCCGGGCGGGCACTTGGCCCAGCCCTGCGGTTCAACGGCCATGCCGCGGCCGAAAGCGCCGCAGGCGGCCTCCAGGCTATAGACCGGCAGATACTCCTTCCACCGGAGCGCCCCGGCGATGTCCGGCAGAATGTCGAGCGCCTTCTTCAACTGTTGGGCAAGGCCGGCGGGTGCTGCGGCGGGGGTGGGCTGGAGCAGCGTTTTAAAATATTCGGCGGTCTCTTTGTCGGTGAAATATACGTAGCAGCCCTTCTGGCCGCGGGTCATAAGGGTGCGGTAGGTGTTCTTTATCAGCAGGTCCAGGCGCTTGCTGGCGGCTTCGGGGTCGGCCTTATATAAAGCCTTCCACCCGTGCACGGATTTGTCCGTGCTGGCGCGCGCAGCCGGCGAAGTTACAACCTCGCCGTCGCGCACTATAAGGTCGGGGCCCACTATTACGCCCACATAGTCCAGCTCCAGGCCCTGGCAGGTGTGTATGCAGCCCACCTCGCTTACGGAATCGGGCTGTATTATCCAGGTCTGGCCGTCGTCGTTAAGGTTCCACCTGGCCTGGTAGTCGCCTATTACAATGTCTTTAAGCGCGGGGTTGGTCTTGCTTAGCCACTTCCAGCAGTAGCCAGCCACCACGCGGGCCTTGTTGTTGGGCAGGTTCTTCTGGCGGATCAGCGCGTGCAGCTGGGCGGGGTCGTCCACCACCTTAAAGTCGTAGTCGCGGGGATCCAGCAGCTCATTGGCGGTTCTGCCCACCTGCAGCGCGTTGTCCAGCCAGGCCAGGTAGCCGTCCGAGCCGTTGCAGCGGAACTGGGACTCCAGCTTTAGCTCGGTCACTTTGGCCGTATGCTTTTTGGCCCAGCGGCGGATCTCGTCCTTTTCGCCTATGTCCTTAAGGGTCACCTTCTGGTCTTCGTCTATAAAGAAGACCACCAGCCTGGAGGCGTTGATGAGCTCTTTTACCTGGTTCTCGCCTTTGCTGTCCAGCCAGCCGGACTTTTGGCTGAGGCGGTGGGCTTCGTCCACCAGCAGGCAGTCGTAGGTGTTGGGCTCGGCGTCGTGGTAGGAGCCCGAGCCGCTGAAGAGGTTGCCTATGCGCGTGCGGCGCATGGTGCCGGCGAGCTTGGCCTCGTAAACCAGCCGGGGCGCTGAATTGCGCGTGACGTACTGCGCCACCAGCTCTTTGTTGGTGAGCGCTACCAGCAGGTTGACGGCTACCACGCTTTTGCCGGTGCCGGGGCCGCCTTCTACTATGAGCACTTGTTTTGTGCCGGTGGCGGCTTTGCTCGCCAGGGCGAGGGCGGTCTCGTAGACTATCTTCTGGTCGTCCACCATTACGAATTCCTGGTTGCCCTGCAGCATGCTGGCCAGGCTGTCGGCCAGGCTCTTGCTCGGCTTTATTTTGCCGTGGTCTATGCGGTAGAGGAGCTTGTTGCTGTCACCGCGGCGGATGTTGCGCTTTATGAACTCCTGCAGTTTCAGGGCGTCGGGCTTGAGGAAGACCGGGGCTTCTTTGGTGTACTGGCTGTAGAAAGGGTTGTTTATTACATTGTCCGGCTCGTAGTTGTGCAGGTAGGCGCAGGGGTAGAGGTTTATCTTCTCTTCCTGCACGGTGGCGTTGTAGTCTTCGAGCAGGCGTTTGTAGGACCAGGCCTGGTAGGACGGGTGGGCGGTTTCCTGCGGGCCGCCGGTGAAAACTGTGCTTACTATGGCGTCTTTAGTGGTGAGGGCCGCCTGCTGCCACTGCTTGAGCTCTACGAGCACGGCGGTGTCGGTGTTGGCGGCGTCGGTGCCGGTGAGGATGAAGTCTATGCGCTTGCTGGAGCGGGGTATGTGGTACTCAATGGCCACGCCGGCGTCGGCGGGGATAGCGGGGTCCTCGAGCACATTGTGCATGTACATGAGGGACTTGGACCAGGACTCTACTTCAGCACGTGTGGTGCGACGGCCCGTAGCGCCCTGGAAGGCGTTATAGATTATATTGCCGATATCATTGGACATGATATCGCTATGAAAGCGGCTTTTGGTGCCTGAATAGACTATCACAGGGGACCTTTAATGCCCGTAAAAGCAATGATGCCTGTGGTGATAGTCATGCTGTTATACTAGTATAGAACCCGTGCCTAACCCGCAAGCTAAATTCTACATCTTTTGCCGCAAATGACCCATACCACTAAAGGAGTAGATTAACCCGCTGAAAGCGCAAAAAACCCTGCCGTGTTCGGCAGGGTTCTGGTCGTCACTGCTAATGACACGGCGCCGCGTCAGCCGCCGAAGAATATCGCGGAGCGGGAGAACGTGAAGAAGATCAGGTCTTCCCTGAATTTGAAGTCGCTTAAGTTGCGCGAGGGGCGGTGCCTGGAGGTCCAGTTAAGGTCAAAGGTCCAGTTGCGGCCCAGGTCCGCGCTGCCGCCCGCCATAAACCCGGAACCAGTGGATTTTTCCCCGTTCAGCTCTATATTGGTGAGCTCCGCCCCCGCGCGCAGCGAGAAGCGCTTGCCCAGGCGCTGCTCGGCGGCGGGCATAAGCCTGGTCATGCCGTAGTCCCGGCCGGAGTAGCTGTAGACGGCGTGCTTTACCACCAGCGAGGTGCGCTTCTGGTTGAGCACCCAGGTAAGCGTGTTCTCCAGCACGCTGGGCATGTCATACTGCCTGAAGATGCCGGCCACGGTGTCGAAATACTCGGCCTTCTGGTCGGTAGTCGTATAGTGCGAGTCGAAGAACAGCGTGCTGGCGCTGTTCTTTACCAGCAGCGCGGCCGTATAGGCCAGGACGCTCTGGTCGGGGGAGTCCACGTAGCTGCCGTTGGTGTCGTTCGGGTTGGCGGAACCGTCCACCATCACGTCCTGTATCCAGTATTCGCGGGTCTTGGTTAGCGCGGCCACGTCGCCGCCTACGGAGATATTGCGCGTAACCCGGAAGCCGGTGGACAGCATGGCGCCCGTGGTGGTTACGTTCTCGTTGGAGACTATGGCCAGTTTACCGCCCAGGCGGGCGGGATCGCCCTGCCAGCCCAGCACCGCGTCCCTGGTATGAAAGCGCACATATTCCACGCCCAGGCCCCAGCCCTTCATAACGGGCATGAAGTAGCCCACGCCGGTCCTTTCGGAATGTTCCTGCACGCCGTCCTGCGGGGTGCGCGCCTGGTCTTTGTCCGCCGCCACGCCGCTCTGGGTGAAGTAGGCTTTATCCTGGGTAAGGAAACCCAGGTAGGCCGGGTTCTCGTAGGACGTATAGAACTCGGGCATGACCTTGAACTTGGTGGTAGTGGTGAACAGCTTGTCCATGTAGAGGTTCACGGCGGCGTTCTGCGGGTCCAGCTTCTTGGCCTCCGTCAGCTCTTTCTTGGCGGCCTCGAAATCCTTCTTGTCGTAGGCGTCCACGGCCTTGGAGAACTTGATGACGGCTTCGGCCGGCCGCTCAACCGCGCGCGCCGTCTTCACCTTAGACTTAGTGAAGAAATGCTTGATTATCTTCTCCGAGCACTTGGAGGAGATGTAGTTGTACTTGGTCAGCTTGTCGGTCACCTTGTCCTCAAAGGCCACTTCCCCGCTGGCGGTGGCTATCACCTTGATGGTTACGGTAAGGTTGCCCATCAGGTCGAAGATCTTGCCGGCCACCAGGTAATCCGCGGCCAGCATTTTCCCCATTTCTATGCTGTTCTTCGCGTCCACGGCCCCCGAGAGGGCGAAGGCCTGTTCTTTGAAGACCTCTTCCCTTTTTTCTCTGTCGATGATAGCCATGCCCTTGGCCTTGGAAAGCTCTATGCTGATGAACTCGGAGAAGCCTTTGCCGAGGTATTTGTATTGCGGATTGTCGGACTGCACGTCGAAGTCCATGATGGACATCCGGTACGCGCGGCCCAGGGTCTTGGGGTCTACGGGCTGCCAGCCGATCGGGTCTACTATAGTCTTCTCCGAAGGCGCAGCGGCGCCAGCCGGCGCTTCCTGCGCCTGTGCCGCGGCCCAGCCTGAAAGCAATAATGCCTGAACGAAAAGTATTTTTAATATCCGCATTTTTATCTCCAGCCCCCGGTCTGACTTTCTGCGATTAAACATTGTACTTAATCGGCCCGTGCCGGGAAAACGATTTCAGCTCTGTGCCCCGGGCTGCCGCTCGGATATCTCTTTATTGCAGAGGTGGTGGACGAGGACCAGCTTGGTCATGCAGGCGTCGAAGCGGGCTTTGTTGTCGGCCTGGCAGCGCTGGCAGTCCGGGGCCAGGCGTTTTTTGGCGTGGCGCTGTACTGTCTGCTGCCGCACCTCGATAGTGCCGGCAAAAGTGCAGGTGTGGGCGTAGGTAAGATGGTGCACCCCGCCGCCGTCGGTGATGGTTTCGCCGCACCAGGCGCATTTCCCAGCGTCCCTTTGGGCCAGGAAAGCTTTAACGTAGGGGTTCCTGATAATACGGCGGGCGAATTTAAGCCAAGGCTCTCTGTCGTAATCTTTTTCGCAATCGGCGGCCGTCCGCGCGGGCATAATTTTAAGATTCATAGCTCTATACTAGCAATTCGGGGTCAACCAACGGGTGTGGCGGGCGCCGGGGCCTGCTGCGCCGCGCGGGCGCGCTCTTTTAGGTGGGCGTGGACGTCCGCGAAGATCTTGGCGGCGACAAAGAAGACCAGTACCGGGCCGGCCGCGGGCATGGCCGTAGACACAAAGGCGCCCAGCAGTATGGTGAAATGCATCACTATCACGCGCGGGTAAGGCGCGGACATGCACTGGTCGGGGCGGGCTTGGCGGTATTCGCCGGCGCCGAGGTAGTTCATAAAGAAAGACGCGGCGTGGCCGGCGAAGAGCGACAGTATGCCCCATTTCACGGCCCACAGGTAATGCAGCCAGAGATTGGGGTTCATGGGGTCCACGGTGGCCTTGCCCAGATGCATGCCCTGCAGCACGAAGCCGAACAGGAAGATGCCGTGCACGAACATGAACATGCCGAAATGGAAGGTGAAGAAGGCCGCCGTGAACATCTTTGCGCCCAGGGCCAGCGCGGAGTACATGCCGCCGGGGATGGCGTCCTGCGGGGTAAATTCGGTGGGCTCGCCGCGGCGGTTATTGAGCTTGGCTATGGGGCCGCCGGCCATGAGTATCTTGAGCAGCGTGAAGAAGCCTATTATGGCCGACTCGCTCCAGTAGAGGGGCAGTATTTCGTTAAGGGCCCAGGCGCCGCCCATGGTCATGGCCAGCGGCAGGAGGTTCGCGGCTATTATGATATAGGCGGAGTTGGTCATTCTTTCTCTTTGCTGGTCCAGAAGCCCTGGAAGGCGTAGCCCACCTTAAGGCCCAGGGCGGGCTTAAGGGTGGCGGCTTTGCCGTTGCCGGCGTCGTCGAGGTCCAGGTCGGTCAGGCGGTAGAAGAGGTTGAAGGTGAGGCCCGTGGGCGTGAGGGCCGTATTGTTGGTGGTGTAGAGGAAGCCCGCGGTAAGGACGGGGGCGGCGTAGAGCGTGCTGCCGGACAGCCCCAGGTCGGCGAAGGCCGCGGCGGTAAAGCGCAGGGGTTTGCCTTGTACTTTGGGGGTCATATATTCCACGCCTAGCAGCAGGTCCAGCAGGTAGAAGGTGTTATTGCCGGTAGTGGGGCTGTCCACTTTTACGCTCTGCAGCTGCAGCGCGGCTGTTCTGCCGAAGGGCCCGTTGCCCACGGCGCGTATGCCTAGGCCCCAGGGCTTAACGCTTTCTGTCACGCCGGCCGCGGGCAGGCGCAGGTCCTGCGCCATGGGCAGCAGCAGGTAATACTCGGTGCCGGCTATCCACTTGTAAGCCGGCTTGGCTTCGGCCGCGGCCAGCCGCCCCAGGCCGAAGCTGATCAGGAACGCCGCTATCGTAATGTTTTTTATCATGTTCATCCCCGGGTCTATTTTAGACAATTAAAGCGTATAGCTGCCGCCGTTCTTTAGGGGGTGCACGCGGTCGCGGCCGAAGGCCCAGGCGAAGTTCTCGGGGTGCTCGGTGTGCACCGGGATGATGTGGCGGGGTTTCTTGTTCTCCACCAGCTCCATCACGGCCGAGAAATAGGCGTGGCCGCTCGCGTGCACGGGGAATTCCGGCAGGCCGCGGGATTTGAAGAATTCCAGCGTGTCGTGGAAGCTCACTTCCTCTTTGTAGCCGTCCCACATGGAATACACCAGCACGGCGCCGGCGAGGTCGCGGATATTGTCTCCCACCCAGTACTGCGACCAGGTGCGCACGGGGATGATAAGCTTTTTATGGTTCTCGCGCACCCAGTCCCAGGTCACCAGATGCGTCTTCATGCGGGCGAAGATCTCGGCGTACTCGGGCCGGCGCGAGAGCTTCAGCGTGGCGGGCGTCTCCAGCACCTTTATGTGAGCGTCGCCTATGCCGGGGATCTGCAGCTCCACGCCGCTCTCGCGGCGCACCAGGGACTTAAGGATCTCGAGCACCATCATGATATAGCCGTCGACGGCGAGCCACCGGCCGTGGGCCTGGGCTATCTCCGAGAGACTGGTTATCACGTCGAGGTCCTGGCCTGAGCACATCACGTACACCGTGCCCTCGCGGCCGCTCACCAGGCTTTCAATGTCGCGCAGCACCTGGTGCTCGCTCGGGCCGCTCAGGTTGGCGGCCTGGGTGCCCTCGGTAATGAGCAGGTCCAGAGGGCCGAGGTCCGCCTCCAGGAACTGCTGGAAGGCGGCGCGCTTGTTGCCGTGCTTGCGGTAGTCGCCGGTGTACACCAGGCGCTTGCCCTCGGCCTCTATCAGGAAGGCGAAGGCCTCGGGGGCGGAGTGGTCCATCAGGTAAGGGGTCAGCTTGAAGGCGCCCACGGTGAACGGCACGCCTTTGCGGTAATGCTTGACGGTCGCTTTCAGCTCGGTGGCGTCGCGCGGGATGCGGCCCACCAGGCGGATCAGCTCTTCCATGGCGGCGGTCATGTAGACGGGCACAGCCGGATTCACCGGCTTGGGGATAAGCCCGCCAAAGTGGTCGCCGTGGTTATGCGAGATGACTATGCCGTCTAGCGGCTTGGTGCCGTCCTCGTAGAGGCCGGGGATGTTGAGGACAATCTGCTCGGGCGTGGGATAGACGGTCTTGTTGGTTTCCGGGTCAATCTTCGGCAGAGGGGCGCCGTAATCGAGCAGAATGCGGGACTCGCCCGACTGCAGTTCGATGGTATTGCCGCCTATCTCCTCGGCGCCGCGGTGTACTGTGATCTTCATATGGTTACCCCTCCATAATATTATACAGCATCATCCCGACAAGGGCCTGTCGCGTCCCTATCGAGGCCTCGCCTCGCTATCGAGGCGAGGCCTCGATAGATTTGATAGACTTTAGGTATGAAGAAGCGTAAACATTTACCTATGGTTGAACTGCCGCATCTGCGCTGCCCCGGCTGCGGCAAGCATTTGGGGCCGGTGAAAGCCCGCAATATACCGCTGGCTGAGAAGTTCGAAGACTGCCTGCGCCGCTGCGAGCGCTGCCGCATAGGCGCCACCAACGCCAAGAACCCCGCCAAGGTAAGGTTCATCCAGGGCGAGAAGCCGCCGGAAGCCCCCAAGCCGGAAGTTCCGCAGCAGGAAGCCGCCAAGCCGGAGCCCGCGCCGCAGGAGCCCCCCCAGGAGCCGCCGCAGCCTTAGCTCACCAGTCGGTGGGTTTGTAATCCTTCAGGAATTTTCCCCACACATGCACGCCGGTGTTGAAGCCGGAGATGATAGGGTCCACTATGCGCGCCGCGCCGTCGACGATGTCTAACGGCGGGTGAAAGCGGTGCTCTGCGGTCTTGCGCGCGGCTATGTGCGCGGGATCCTCGTCGGTCACCCAGCCGGTGTCCACGGCGTTCATGTGGATGCCGCCCAGCTGGTAGTCCGCGGCCGAGGTGCGCGTCATCATGTTGAGCGCGGCCTTGGCCATGTTGGTATGCGGGTGGCGGGTGGTCTTGAACTTGCGGTAGAACTGCCCCTCCACCGCCGAGACATTGACTATATGCTTGTCGCGCTCGGGCGTGCGGAGCATCAGGGGCTTCAGCCGGGCGTTGAGGATGAACGGGGCCACGGCGTTGACCAATTGCACTTCCAGCAGCTCGACGGCGGGCACTTCCGCCATGAGGAGCCGCCAAGAGTTGCGCTCGCGCAAATCCACCTGCTGCAGGTCCTGGTCCAGCCGGCCTTCGGGGAATAAACCTTTCTGCGCGGCGAGCTCTTCGGGGAGCAGCGGCACCTGAGACAGGGCTGCCGCGTGCGTGAGGCCCGCTAGCGGGGCGCCGGGCAGCTGCGCCGCGGCCACGGCTTTGCCGTCGGACGGCGCGCCTTCGGGCAAAATGTGATAGCCGCGCAGACCCTCGTAGGCGCCCAGCAGGCGGCGGGCTTCCGGCGGCAGGTCCTTAAGCGGGCCCTGCTCGAGCTCCATCATGTGCGAGTAGAAGTCCGGCGGGCGGCGCACGGTCTGGCAGGCGTTGTTTACGATGAAGTCCAGGCGCTGCCGAGTGGACAGCAGGTGGGCGCAGAAGGCCTCTACGCTGGGCGTGTGGCGCAGGTCCAGGCCGAAGATCTCCAGCCGGCTGCTCCAATCCTTAAAATCGGGTTCGGCCGCGTAGCGGGCGGCCGAGTCGCGCGGAAAGCGCGTGGTCACTATCAGGTGGGCGCCGGCGCGCAGCAGCTTGATGCCGGCCTGGTAGCCTATCTTAACGCGCCCGCCGGTAAGCAGGGCCACGCGGCCGCGCAAATCGGCGGTCTCGGTGCGCTTAACGTAGTTCACCTCGGCGCAGGCGGGGCAGAGCTGGTCGTAGAAATGGTGCAGCTGGGTGTAGTTGGTCTTGCAGACGTAGCAGTTCTGCTCTTCTTGCGGCTCGCGGAAGTCGGGGTTGTCGGTGACTTCCTGCTGGGCGGCCGACGCCGGCGCCAGCTGGTTGGGCGTGGTGAAAACGGTCTGCCGGCGCAGTTTGCGTATGCCGGTCTGGTGCAGCACGCTCTCGGCGCGCTCCAGCTTTTCCGCCTTGCGGCGGCGCTCGTAGGCCTTTAGCATCTGGCGGCGCGCGGCGGCGTCTGGGCGCGACACTTTGCCGGCGGCCGTCAGCAGGCGGGTGGTTTCGGTCTCGGGCAGGCCTATCAGCAGGCCGCGGTCGTCTGCCAGGGTCTCCAGCAGTTCGACGGCGGCGCGCACGCGGGCGGCCAGGTCGGAAGGTTTTTCAGGGTCGATCATTTTTTTGACTTGGGAGCGGCGGCTAGTTTGCGGGCTTTGGCCGAGTCGGCCTTGGCCAGGGCGTAGTCGCCCCGGTCCTGGTAGATAGCGCCGCGGCTGCAATAGGCGTCGGCGCAGCGCGGGTCGGCCTTGAGCGCGGCGGCGTAGTCGGCCAGGGCGGCTTTGTAATCCTCAAGCTCGGTATGCACCTGCGCCCGGTTGCAGAACAGCTCGGCGGTGGGCGGCTCCAGCTCCACGGCCTCGTTAAAGTCGGCCAGGGCGTTGTTCATGTCGCCCAGGTCGTAATAAGCCATGCCGCGGCCGCAGTAATACAGGCCTATGTCCGGGTCCATGTCGATGGCCTTGTCGAAATCTTTCAGGGCGCGCTTGGCGTTGCCTATGCGCAGGTAGGCGTCGGCGCGGTTGTAGAGGTAGAGCGTGGCGTCGGGCTCCAGCCGCAGGGCCGCGGTGAAATAGGCGGGAGCGTACTTGGCCCGGCCTTCGGTGGCGCCTACCAGCAGGCCCAGGTTATTGTAGACGCTGCCCTCGTCGGGGCAGTAGCGCAGCGCCAGCTCCAGGTCGGCGTAGGCTTTTTCCGGCTGGTTTGATTCAAGATAGAGCAGGCCGCGGTTGTTATAGGCGTAGCCGTTCGTGGGCTCGTGCTTGAGTATCTGGGTGTACTGGGCTATGGCCTTGTCGGTCTCGCCCAGGTCCTGGTAGACCTGGCCGAGGCTGCCAAGTATCTCCGCCGAGCCGGGCTCGCGCTTGAGCGCGGCCTCGAAGTCTTTTATGGCCTTCTCGGGCTTGTCCAGCTCGAAGTGGGTCCAGCCGCGGTTGAAGTAGGCCGAGGCGCTTTTGTCGTCCAGTTCTATGGAGCGGTTGAAATCCTTGAGCGCGGCCTCCAGGTCGCCGGTCTCGGCGTGGGCCTGGCCGCGGTTGTTGTAGGCGCAGAACTCGGCCGGGTCCATCTTGATGGCGCGGTTATAATCCGCGAAGGCCAGCTCGTACTTGCCCAGCTCGGCGTAGGCGTCGCCGCGGTTGCTGTAGAGCACCGGGTCGTTGGGGTTAAGCTTGATGCCGCGGTTGAAATCCGGCAGGGCGAGCTCCGGCTGGCCCAGGTCCAGGTAAGCGCAGCCGCGGTCGCTGTAAAGGATGTAGTCGGCCTTGCCGGCTTCGATCTCTTTGGTATAGGCGCGCAGGTCGTCCTGCACGGTCTTGCCGCCGCTGTGGCGGCCGGCGTCGTAGCGGCTGAGGGCCCCGACGAAATAGTTGCTCAATCTCGAAAGCTGTTTTTTGGTTTTCATATGGCTTTGTGCCTGTCGCAGGCGGCCTTGTGTATGGCCGCCATGGAGACGGCGTATTCAACCAGCTCGGCGTCGCTCAGGCCGGCCAGCGGGATAACCGTGCGGTTGCCCCCGGCGTAGAACTTCTTGTCCCCCTCGGCCGGGAAGTGTTTGCGAGCCGACTCGGGTATCAAGCTGTAATCCTTGATGAAAGCGTAAAGTTCGGGCACTCCTTCGTCGTTAGAAAGCACGAAGAAGCAGGCCATGTTGTTCTGCAGGTCCTCGGGGCTGTCCGGCGGGATGTTCAGCGTCGGAGAATGGCCGTAGATGGTGCGCACGCGCGCGCCCCAGGTAGCCCCGGGGTGGTCGCCTATCAGCGAGAGTACCTTATTCCAGAAGATATCGAACTTGGGCAGCAGGGCGGAGCAGCCCTTCTCCGCCCAGCCGGCTTTTGTCCTGGCCAGGCGGTCGACGTATTCCTCGGGGTTATGCCTGCGGTTGAGCTTGAACAGGTATTTCTCCTGCGCCTCGGGCGAGACCGGCTTTATCTCCGAAAGGTCATACAGGTCACCGTCGGCGTAGCGCTGGCCCTTGGGGTAGCATTTGCCGTCGGCGCCCAGGGCGGTGTACTTGCCGTCTTTTATCTCCAGCAGCTTGCCCACGCATTCCTCGCCGGGGGATTTCAGGAAAGTGACGAACTGGCCGAACCGCAGGCCGTCCTGCAGCGGCGGCGGCTCGTGCAGGTCCAGCGAGGACAGGGGCACCCACCAGGAGCCCTCATGCGAGCGCACCAGCTTGGCCTTGCCGTGGGACGGGTCCACGTCGGTGACCAGGCCGTAGTTGCCCGTGGTGCGGCAGAGGGCCAAGGCGCCTACGGCCATACCGGCATAGCCGCCCTGCCCGGCTGGCGCGGGGCCGGCCGGGGTTGGTTTAAGATTTTCACGCTCGGCGGCTATCAGGTCAGTGAAAGCCGTGCTCTCTTCGGGCGTGGCCGGCTCCAGGTAGGCGGCATCGAAGGTGGCCTGCTTGAGCTTCAGGTCCTTGAGGGCTATATATTTGGCGATGTCCGTCACGAACCCGCAGAAGTTCAGCTTCGGGTTCTTTAGCACGTCGTATTTGCGGATAGCTTCTTTGTCCATGGGCTAAACGCTTTTCACCGTTATAACCCCGCGGCGCATGAGTTCCCAGAAGCACTTGGCGGTGGCGGCCACGTCGGCGGAGGCGTCATGCGCGCCGTCGAACTCGGTACCGAACAATTTGCAGTGCAGCTCCACCAGCTTGGGCCATTTATAGCCGCGCGGGCCGGGGATGGCGCAATACTCCGTGGTGCCGTGCATGGTGCAGATCTTGAACTTGGAGGCGTGTATGTCCGGCAAATTCTTGCGCAGCAGCTCGGCGCCCACTATCTTCTCGTCGAAGCTCATGTTATGCGCCACCAGGTATTTGGCCTGGTCGAGCAGGGCTTTGAACTCCAGCAGCACCGTAAGCAGGTCGCGGCCCTCTTTCAGGGCGCGCTCGGTGGTGATGCCGTGCACGCGCGACGCGTCGGCGGGGATGGCGTAACCCTCCGGCTTTATTATGGTGTTTACCGACGACAGCAAATTCCCCTCGGCGTCATAGGCCATGTATGCGAGCTGCACCATGCGGGGCCAGTTGTCCAGGGCCGTCACCGGCGCGTTCCAGCTGCGCGGCAGGCCGGTGGTCTCGGTGTCGAAGAACAAATACGCCGGGGCGGGCGCGGTTTCGGGAAAAAGTTCTAATTGCATATAGCCTGTGCGGCGGATTACCTTAACTTGTCCAAGGCTTCTTCTTTCTGGCGGGCGAAGCTGCGGGCCTGCTCCAGGGTGACCTGCACAAAGTGTATGGCCTGGTTGGGGGCGTACTGCCCCAGCAGGTCTATGTCGGCGCTGATCACATTGAAGATGCGCGGGTAGCCGCCGGTGGTCTGGCGGTGGCGCAGCAGGATGATGGGGCTTTCCGGCGTCAGCTGTATGGTGCCGTCGGCCACGGCGCCGGAGATCATATTGCCCATGCTGCAGGTGAGGCCCGGCTCGCCGGCCAGGCGTATGCCCATCTTGTCCATCTTGAAAGTGGTGCGCCACGGGGTCAGGAAGAACAGCCCCGGCTGCTCCAGGCAGCCGAACTCCGGGCCGGGCAGCACGCGGATGCGGCCTTGCGGGTCGGCCCAGCCGCTTACCGCGGCGTAAGGCACGGTTTCGGCCGGCACGGAGCCGCCGCCGTCGCGGCCGCGGAAACAGAAATAGGTGTGCAGGCCGTAGCGCTTGCCGCCGAAGGTCAGGCGGTCGCCGGCTTCGGCTTCGTAGACCCGGCTGTGCTCCAGCTCTTCGGGGGCGGCGGCGCCGCGGTGCAGGAAGGCCTCCAGGCGGCCGCCGGTCAGCACAAAGCGGCCCGGCGTCAGCAGCTCTATCTCGGGGGGGCCGAGAATCTCCAGCGCCGGGCTGTTCTCCGGGTTGCCGAGCATCAGATTGCCGCGGCGCAGCGAGAAGCAGTCCATGGCCCCGCCCGGCGACACGCCGATATGCTGCCTGCCGTAGGCCGGCAGGCCGGCGGTGCCGCAGAAACCGGGTTTTACCAGGCGGATATTGCCGCGCACGCCGGAGGCGGCGGCCACCTTTTCGGCCTGCTCTATGGCCGGGCGCAGGCGGCGGGCCAGCTCCAGGGCTATGGGCGAGTCGGAATGGATGCAGACGGTGTCGGCCTTGATGGGCTTCCAGGCGGGCTTGGCCGGGTTGCCGCTTACGTTCACGCGGCCGCGCTCTATGATGTCGGCGGCCTGGGCCAGGGCCTCGTTCGCGTCGGAGATGACGGCGTTGCCCGCGGCGCGGGGCAGCAGGCGCAAATGGCCGGCGGCCTCGTCGTAAGAGTAGCGGCGGTCGAGGAAAGCTTCGCGCAGCACGCTCACGCCCAGGGTATAGGCGGCGGCGGCCAGCTCCGAATCGGCGGGGGCCAGCACGGTGGCCACGCCGGAGCGCTTCAGCCAGACGGCCAGCAGCTCGGCCAGATGCGTGTCGCGGCAGGCGTCGTTGTAGAGCGCGCCGTGGAATTTGACCAGCGGCACGCCGGGCAGCAGCGCCAGCTGGGCGTCCAGCGCGGCCAGCAGGGCCTCGTCGGCCATCTCCATGGTGGCGCGGCCGAAATTAGGTTTGTCGGGGTAGGAAATGTGGGCCGAAATGCGCACGCCGCGCTGCTCGGCCAGGGCGCGGAAGGCCGCCACGCTTTCTTTGTCCCCGGCGTGGCCGTCGCAGGCGATATTGGCTATATGGATGAACTCCATAAGCGCGCGGTCGCCCTCGTGCAGGGGACCCTGTTCGCCGATGTCGCAGTTTATCAGTATCATGCCCCGTCCCTCGTGAAAAGCACCGTGTCGCCGGGCTCGATGGGGTAGAGCAGCTCGGGCCGCGTCATGCCCAGGATATTCCAGCCGCCGGGCGAGGTTTGCGGGTACACGCCGGTCTGCTCGCCGCCTATGGCCACTGAGCCCGCCGGCACGGCCGTGCGCGGCGAGTCCAGCCGCGGCGTCACCAGGCTGCTGTCGAGGCCGAGCAAATACGGGAAATGGGGGCGGAAGCCTATCATGGCAACCAAATATTCGGGGGTGGTGTGACGGCGTACCACCTCGTCGGGAGTTATCCTGGCGTGGTCGGCCACGCGCTGCAGGTCCTCGCCGTTATAGACCACGGGCAGCACGTGCCGCGCGGAGCGCACCAGCAGCTTGGCCTCGGCCGCCGGCATGGCGGCCAGGCAGGCGTTCACCACGGAGCGCACGGCGTCCCAGTCGCAAAGGGGGCCGGCGTGGGCGGCGAGCGCAGTGTAAGAGGGCACCAGGTCGTGCACGCCCAGGCGCGCCAGCTCGGGATTCTTTAGCTGCCGGTAGGCGTAAAGCACCTGCAGCGAGGTCAGGCGGTCTATCTTCTCGCCAAGCTGCCAGCACAGGCAGGCGTCGCCGAGGAAGTAGGTTTTAAAAGCTTTAGCCGTGGCCATCCCTCTAATTATATAAAAATGGGGACAGGCTACTTTTTGCTAAAAGCAGCCTGTCCCCATTAATTTAGCTTCAGGTTACAGCTGGTCGAACATGTAGCGGCGGGCGAGGTAGTTGAGCGGGTTGTCCTTGAGGCCCAGCTCGGCCGGGTCGGCGATGGGGCGGGCGGCGGCAATGTCGGCGGCGAACACGGCTTCCATCTGCCCGGCGAAGTCGCGGTCCACCACGTGCAGGGTCACTTCGCGCTCGTGGCGGATGCTCTTGGGGTGGAAATTATAGGAGCCAACCGTGGCGAACAGCCCGTCCACGGTCATGAACTTGCTGTGCAGGGTCTCCCCCTCCTTCACGTACACCTCGGCGCCGGCGGCCTTCATTTCGGCCAGGCTCTCGAGGATGAAGGAGGTGAGGATGGGCTCGTTATTGCTCTGGGCGGAATTGGTGAGGATGCGTACCTTCACGCCGCGCTCTATGGCCTCGCTCAGGGCGGTGCGCAGCGAGGGGATGGTGACGAAGTAGGCGTTCTCTATGTTCACGCTGGAGGTGGCGCCGTAGATGGCCTTGAGCAGCGACAGGTAGATGGCGGGCTCGGCGTCGGCGCGCTGATATACCAGCGCCGCGCGCACGGGGCCGGACGCGGCGGCGGAGCCCGAGGCGGTCATCGTGTCCAGGTTCTGGGAAGCGGCCACGCCGTTCCAGGTGTCGGCGAAGATGCGGGCGGCGTCGGCGGCGGCGGGGCCGGAGAACAGCACGTCGGTGTCGCGCCAGTGGTGGGAGTCGGGATTGAGGTGGGAATACTTGTCGCCTATGTTCATGCCGCCGGTGACGGCTATCTCGCCGTCGACTGCCAGGATCTTGGAGTGCATGCCGTCGTACTTGCGCTCGGCGTCCCAGAAGCGGGCCACGGGCACGCCCTCAGCGGCCAGGGCGGCGAAGGACTCTTTGCCGAGAAAATTGGCGATATTGCCGTCCACCATCACGCGCACGTCCAGGCCCTGGCGCTTCTTCTCTATCAGCAGGTCGCGGGTGATCTTGCCGGTGACGTCGTCGTAAAAGCCCCAGACCATCAGGTGCACGCTGCGGGTGGCGCCCCGTATAATGCGCTCGCGCGCGGCGAAGGAGGCCGGGCCGTCCACCAGCGGAGTTACGGCGTGGCCGGCCGCGAAGGGCGCGCCGGTTATGCCTTCCAGCTCGGCCAGGTAGCCGGGATGCTCGAAGAGAGAGGCGGCTTTGGCCTGCGGCTTGAACTTGGAGGACTTCATCAGGACGATATGGCGCTCTGACATCTTCTCCCACTCCTCGAAGGCCTGCGCGCCGCGCACATAGCCGCCGCCTTCCAGCTGGGCGGCTATCATGCGGGGAAATTTCTTTATGTAGTCCTCGCGCTTGGCGGGCGGCAGCGGCGGCAGGAACTTGGCCATCAGCGGGCTGCGCAGCGCGTGCTCCAGGGCGGGCACCAGCTTGCCGCGCTTGTGGGCGTAGCCCATCACCTTGAAGAGCGGGTATTCCACCAGATGCATGGCCTTGGGGTGGCGTATCATCAGTTTGATGAGCTTGTCGCCTATCTTCTGAGGGCTGGCGCCGCGCACGTCTTTGAGCACGTCTTCGAGCTCGGGCTCGGGGACGGCGGCGGCGTCTTCGGCGGTGACGAGGGGCAGGCCGGTCGCGCCGCGCAAAGAGTTTATCTGGTCCACCTGGGCCGAGGCCGGGGCGGCGAGCAGGATGAGGGAGAAAATTATCTTCAGCATTAGGGTAATTCTATAAATCCTGGCCCGCGCCCAATAGGTGCGAAGGTCCCAAAAAACCGGCGGCATTTGCCGCGCACGGAATGGGCCCTACGGCGCAGGCGGCGGCGCGCTTTAACTGTTACGATATTTGTAATGCGGATACTTTACACTGTCGCTGTCGCGGTATTGCTGGGCGCGGGCCAGGCTTACGCCGCGCCGTCGCAGGTGATCTTCATACGCCACGCCGAGAAGCCGGCCGAAGGGCCCGAGCTGAACGCCCAGGGCTTCAAGCGCGCCCAGGCGCTGGTAAAATTCTTCACCACCAATCCCGCCGTCACCAAATACGGCACGCCCGCGGGCATCTACGCCGCCGCGCCCAAGAACGAGGACAGCTCCATCCGCTCCATACAGACCGTAACGCCGCTGGCCCGCGCCATAGGCGTTAAGGTGGACGCCAGCTTTACCCGCGGCCAGACCGGCAAGCTGGTGCGCGCGATAATGGAGAACCCGGACTACGACGGGCGGCTGGTGCTGGTGTGCTGGCAGCATGAGCGGCTGGTGGACGCCGCCGCGGAGCTGGCCGAATACAACAATTCTTCCGTCACCCTCCCCCTGGAGTGGGACTCCGAGACCTACGACCGCGCCTGGGTGCTGGACCTCAAGAACGGCAGGGTAGTCTCTTTCAAGAACATCCCCCAGCGCCTCCTCCCCGGCGACAGCAAATAATTCCGGGGACACAATACTTAATTACCTAATTAAGTATTGTGTCCCCTTATTTCGCTCCCCCTCCCCGCACAATAAAAAACCCCGGGCCTTATGGGTCCGGGGCTTTTTATTGGCTGGCGCGTTCAGTTGTACTGGCTGAACGGGTCGGGCGGCTGCACGTAGGAGTTGGGCGGCACTACGCTGTAGGGGCAGGCGAAGTTGGCCGGGGTCTTGTTGCCCAGGGGGCGGCGCAGTGTGTCCACTTTCTTCAGGAACAGGTCGGCCCATTCCTCGGCGCTGTGCTCGGGCGCGCGCTGCGGGGCGCGGGCGGCGTTGAAGATGTCGACCAGCTGCGAGCGCGACAGCAGCGACAGGCGCCTTATGAGCAGCTGGCGGGCCTGCTCGCCGATCTGGTGCATGTCGCGGCGGGTGGAGTCTTTCTCGCGCAGCGAGCTGGTGCGGACTATGTTGAGGCGCATGATGCAGGCCTCGGGGTTGTCCCACACATCCTCGTTCTTCCACTTGCGGAAATGCATGCGGCGGTTGTGATAGATGCTGCGCCCGCCGAAGCTGACGCCCATGTCCTGCAGGTAGGCCACGGGGCGCCGGCAGACGGCGCGGCCGCCTTCCAGCACGACTTCGTCCTTGGGGCAGGCCACGGCCTGGTTCTCGGCCTTGTTGTCGGTATCGCCGAACAGCATGGCGAGCCCGGCCAGCGCCTCGGCCTCCACCCTGTTCTGCATCAGGTGCGTCTCGTCGAAGCCTATGCCGGAGTTGGCGGCGTACTCTATGCGCTCGCCCAGCTTGTCCTCTATGACGGCGATCTGGCCCTGCTTCCAGGCGCCGGGGTCGCGTTCGCTCTTGAAAGGGTCCGACGGGCAGTCGGGGCAGTTGAGGCGCACGGGGTACATGCGGTCGGTGTAAATGCCGGCGCCGGTGTAGATCCAGCTGGCGGCCACCTCGGTCATCAGCTCGGCGTTATCCTCGCCGTACTTCACCTTGAAGTCCTTGCCCTTGGCGTCGCGGCACTTGAACTTGCGCGTCATGCCGTTGGGAACGCCGCCCTCGTAGGCGTCCTTCATGGGGATGTAATTGCAGGTGACCAGCTCCTCGGGGGCGTACTTCATCTTGGGATAGGGCCCGGCCTTGAAATCGAGCGCGGCGGTGTTGAGCTCGCTCTCGGGGCGGAAAACAGTGGCGCGCGTGACGTACTCGTCGCGCTCGGCCTTGGACAAGAGGCCCAGCTTCAGCTTTTCAAGCTTGGCGGGGCTGGCCTGCGGGATATTCTCCGCCGAGGCCTGTTTGATTTCCCAGGCGCTGACGGAGAGGCTTTCGAAGCTCACCTGCGCGGCGGCGGGCGTTACGGAGGCTAAAGTAAGGAAGGAGATAATTATCTTGTGCATTAAGATAATTGTATGAATCTGCCAGGCAGGTCCGATTGAGGCGAAGGGCCCACGGCGGCGGCGTCTTTAGCCGCCCGCGGCATGGGCCTTTGGTCCGTTGATGAAAGTCAGTGCCGCCAGCGCGGCGTGCCGGAGAGCGGACCGGTCAAGCCTTGGCCTTCTCCTCCGGACCGTCCAGCACTTCGCGCATTTTCCGCAGCAGGGCGTCCACCGAAAAAGGCTTGTAGATAAAAGCCAGGCCTTCATCCACGACGCCGCCGGCTTCGTCTGTATAGCCGGACATGTAGAGCACCCTGGGGGCGAGACCCAGGCGCTGCACCTCGAGGGCCAGCTCGCGGCCGCCCATGCCCGGCATCACCACGTCGGTAACAAGCAGGGCTACCGGTTTACCGCGCTCGTGCAGCGCTTTCAGGGCGGCGGCCCCGCCGGGCACCGAGATCACCTCGTACCCGGCCGCGGTCATAACCCGCTCCCCTATGCGGCGAAGGCTGTCTTCGTCCTCCACCAGCAGTATGGTTTCGCCGGCGGCGGGGCGCACCACGCACGTGCTGCCTGCGGCTTCGCCTTTTTCGGCGCAGCGCTCTCCGGAATAGGCGAGGTAGATGCTGAACGTGGTTCCCAGTCCCGGCCGGCTCTCCACTTCCACTTCGCCGCCGCTCTGTTTTATAATGCCGAACACCGTGGACAGCCCCAGCCCGGTGCCTTTGCCCGCCTCCTTGGTGGTGAAGAACGGCTCGAAGATATGCTCTATCACTTCCGGCGGTATGCCGGTGCCATTGTCGGTTATCCTCAGCCGCACCAGCCGGCCGCGCGGCAGCTCGGGGTGCACCAGGTACAGCGCCGGCGTCCCTTCCACCACGGCCGTCTCTATCCTGATGGTGCCGCCGTCGGGCATGGCGTCGCGGGAATTGACGGCCAGGTTCATCACCACCTGTTCTATCTGCCCCGTATCCACCTTCACCATGCACGGTTCCACGGACAGGTCGGTTTTCAGCTCTATCTGCTCGCCTATCAGGCGGGAGAGCATGCTGAGCATGTCGGCGGTGACCGCGTTCAGGTCGGCCACCTTGGGCGTCATCATCTGGCGGCGGCTGACGGCCAGCAGCTGCCGCGTCAGCGACACCGCGCGGTCCGCCGCGGAGAGTATCTCCGCCGCGTCGTCGCGCCGCTGGTCGCCTGGCGGCATGGCCTTGCGTACCAGTTCCGCGTAGAACTTTATGGCGGTCAGGATATTGTTGAAGTCGTGCGCCACCCCGCCGGCCAGGCGGCCTATGGACTCCATTTTCTGCGACTGCAGCAGCTGGCCCTCTATGCGTGAGTGGACAATGTTGGCGGCCAGCACGTCGGTGGCCGTTCTCAGGAACTCCTCCTGCTTGCCGGTGATGGGAGAGCCTGCCTTCAGGTACAGGTTCAGCACGCCCAGCGTCTCGCCGCCGGCCATTATCGGCACGCAGCAGTGCCCGTGTTCCGGCATGCCTTCATAGCCGGTCTCATGCTCCGGCCCCACGCAGTCGGAAAGGAGCGGCCTGGCGGAAGCGGCGGCCCGGCCGCAAAGACAGCGCCCGAGCGGGACCGTGGCGCATTTAGCTATCAGTTCAGGAGACAAGCCGCGCTGGGCCGTAAGCTTCAGCACCCCGCCCTGCAGCAGGAAGATGGCCCCCTTGGCCTCCACCGACAGCCAGGAGACCCGCAGGATGTCGTCCAGGTATTCGGCCAGCTTCACGGCCAGCGGCGAGGTCTCGAGGGAGCGGTGAAGCATCGTGTTGAGCGCCGCCTGGATCTCGTAGCCCTCCCGCAGCTCCGTCGCGGCCTTTTTAATTTCCGTGACGTCGCGCACCGTGGCGTGCAGCACTTGCTGGCCGTCGAGCGTCAGCCGCGTCAGCTGCACCGAGGCGTCGAACTCCTCGCCGGAACATTTCCTGTGGCGCCATTCGAAAGAGTAATCGTTCCTCGCCATGGCCAGGGCTACTATCTCCTGCGCTTTTTCCGACGACAGGCGCCCGTCCGGCTGCCGCTCAGGGGAAAGATCGGCCGGGGTCAGGTTCTGGAATTGCTCCCGCGTGCAGTTGAACAGCGTAAAGGTTGCGGCGTTGCCGTCAAAGAACCCGCGCTCCTGGCTGTAGAGCAGGAGCGCGTCGCTGGAGCCCAGGTAAATGGCCTTGTAGCGGGCCTCGCTGGTGGCCAACTCGCGCTGCAGGCGTTTGTCTTCCGTTACGTCCCGGAACGACCAGATGCGCCCGAATTGTTTTCCATCCCCGGCCGAGACCGGCGCGGAGAACCTGTCGAATACCCGCCCGTCCTTGAGGCGCACTTCGTCGCGGCTGGTTTCGGAATCGTGCGAGTACAGGTATTTCACCTTGGCGAGGAACCCTTCCGGGTCCGCCAGCTTGCCTATCACGTGTCCCAGCGCGCGCTCGTCGCTGCCGGAGGAGAGCACGGCGGCAGGCAGCTCCCACATCCTGGCGAAATTCTTGTTAAAAAAAACTATCTTCCCGGCGCCGTCCACCATCAGCAGGCCGTCCGGCACCACCTCCTGCTGGGCGGCCAGCATGGTATTGTTCAGCTTCAGGTATTTCTCGTATTTCTTGAGCTCGGTAATGTCGCGGTCTATGGCCACTATCAGCTTCCTGCCCTGCAGCTCCAGCACGCGGGCGTAGGCCTCTACCGGGAACTGGCTGCCGTCTTTGCGCATGTGCGTCAGCTCGTAACGCGCCTCGCCTTTTTCCGCTATTTTCCTGATACGCTCCGGCACCAGGGCCGAGTCCGCGGGCGGGTTCATCAGGCCGATGCTTTTGCCTATGAGTTCCTCGCGCGTATACCCCGTGGCGCGGCAGGCAGCGTCGTTGACGTAGAGGAGAGTGCCCTCCAGGTCCAGGATATGCACGCTGTCGGCTATCTTATCCAGCAGCGCCGGGAACAGCTCCGGCGGCAGCGCCGGCGCGCCGCCCGGCCCGTTATCGGCTGAAATTTTCTTTTTCATAGCTTTATCCGGCCCTGAAGACAGGCCGTCCTGAGCAAAGTTTCATGAATGGTTCCCCTATCCCGCTATAATAACAAAAATAAGCGGCCCCGGATCGAGCCGGGGCCGATTATCGCGCCGTTTCCGCGCGCGGGTCAGGGGATGAGCTTTATGCGGCCGGTAGCCGGCGCGCTTACCGGCCCCTTCTTGAAGGCCTTTATCAGCGCGTCGCGCAGGGGGAGCATGGTATCTTTTATCTCCCTGCCCCCGGCGAAGGCCTCGCCGCCGGTACCGCCGCCGGCCAGGTAGTCGTTGGTGGCTATGGTGAATTCCTGGTCGTCCTTTATTTCCTTGCCGCGGCATATCAGCCGCAGCAGCGCCGGCTCGCGGACCGGGCCGGGCTTGAACTCCACCTGCAGGCCCGAGACCTGCATGAAGCTTTTGGGGCCGACCAGATTGTCGCTCATCAGGCGCCGGACCTGGGCGCCGGTAAGGCGCATGGTGATGATATTATTGTCGAAGGGCATGGCCTGGTACAGGTCGCGCAGGCGCACCGGGCCCTTGCGGATCTCGGCGCGGATGGCGCCGGTGTTCTGGAAAGCCAGCTGCGCGCCGGTAACTTCCCGCGTCACGTCGCTGACCCAGTTGCCTATGCCCGAGTCCAGCCGCTCCGGGCTGAAGAGCAGGTCGGTGGCGGCGCGGCCCACGGTCTGGCCCATCTCACGCTCCACCTGCGCGGTGAAGCCCGCTATGGTCTTGAGCACGGCCGCGTCCTCGCCGGTTTGGTCTGTCCACAGCGGCAGTACGCCGGCCGAGACGCCGGTCAGCTTGCCGGTGGCGTCGTCGAAGGTCAGCTCGGCGCGGGTGACGTAGGAGAGGCCGTAGCCGCTTTCGCCCAGCACCGTGCCGGACACCGGGTCCCGGTAGCCTTTGAGCAGGGCGGCGTGGTGGTGGCCGCCCAGAGCCAGGTCTATGCCGGGCGCGGCGCGGGCGACCAGCAGCGCGCTGTGCGCGCCCAGCCCCTCGAAGGTCCAGGTGGACACGTCCACGCGCTTGGTGGAGAGGTCCTCGGTGATGCCCCGGTGGATGATGAGGACGACGGCGTCGGGGTTGAGTTTCTTTATCTCGGGCAGGCGGGCGGCGGCTTCGGCGGCCTCGTCGCGGAATTCCAGGTGGCGCACGCCTTCGGGCCGGGTGGAGGTGCCGGTGTGGGAGCCGGCCAGGCCCAGCACGGCTATTTTTTTACCGGCGACTTCGAGCAGCGTGTAAGGTTTGAAGTAGGGCGCGAGCGCGCCGGTCTTCTTCTCGTAGACATTGGCGGCGAGGAAAGGGAAATTCGAGGCGGCTATCAGGGCTTTCAGAGAGGCTTCGCCGTAGTCGTAGTCGTGGTTGCCGGGGGCGGCGGCGGCGTAGCCCAGCTGGTTCATCAGCACGGCGCTGGCCAGGCCCTTGGTCAGTATGCCCTCGGGCGTGCCCTGGAACATGTCGCCGGAGTCCAGCAGGATATAGGGCGTGGTTTCCGTCTTCAGGTGGGCGGCCAGCGCGGCGAAGCCGCCTATCAGCCGGTCGGGCTGGGCGTTGTCCCAGCGGGCGGGGCGGGCCGAGTACCAGCCGTGCGCGTCGGAGGTGTGGTAGACCGCCACGGTCAGCGCCGCGGCGGAACCGGCCAGCGACAGCAGCAGGGTAAAAAGCAAAAATGTTTTCTTCACGCCTATATTGTAGAAAAAAGAAAACCCGGCGCGGGGCCGGGTTTTAATTCGGGGGACACAATACTTAATTGCCTAATTAAGTATTGGGAGAGTTAAGGGGACAGTATATCTAACTCACCTGTTGAGTTAGGTATACTGTCCCCTTAATTGTTAATGCTTGCCGGTGGAGCCGAAGCCGCCGGCGCCGCGGGTGGTGGCGGTGAGCTCGGCCTTCTCGGAGAACTCGGCGTGTTTCACCTTGGCGAACACCATCTGGGCGATCTTCTCGCCCTTCTTCACTTCATAGGGGGTCTTGGGATCGAGGTTCATCAGGATGACGCCGACCTCGCCGCGGTAAGGCGCGTCCACGGTGCCGGGGGTGTTGAGCACGGTGATGCCGTGCTTGAGCGCGAGGCCGCTCTTGGGGCGCACCTGGCCCTCGTAGCCCTCGGGGATGGCCATCTTCAGGCCGGTGGGGATCAGCGCGCGGGCGCCGGGGGCGAGGGTATGGTCGACCACGGAGTAAAGGTCCACGCCGGCGTCGCCGTGATGGGCGTAGGCGGGCAGTTTGGCCTCGGGGTTGATCTTCTGAATTTCGATTTCCACTTTGGACATGTCAGCCTCTCAACTGGGTATTGGGGAGATATTTGAGCACTTCTTTGTGTATTTCCTGCAGCAGCGTCACCGGGGTTTCCGGGAAAGCCTCCAGGCGCGCGTCGAGCAGGCCGTTCTTGCGCGGCACGAACTTCTGCACGTAGTACTTGTGCGCCGCGCCGCCGGTGGCGGCCGCTATCAGCTTGGCCGCGGCGGCCATCTCGTGCACGGTCAGGAAGGTTATCTCCCCGTCGCCGCGCGGCACGGGCGCCACGGTGGTGCGGAACTCGTATTCGGGGAACTTGGCCACCAGCTTCATGCTCTCGGCCATGGCTTCCTCGTGCCCTTCCACGCCGGCGGTGGCCGGCCACAGGAAACGCGGGCCCTTCACGTCCATGGCCACGTAATCCACCAGGCCTTCGCCCAGCAGGCGCTCCAGCACCTTGGGATTGCTGCCGTTGGTGTCGAGCTTGACGCAAAGGTCGCGGTCGCGCAGTTTGCCGATGAAGGGGACCAAATTGGGCTGCAGCGTGGGTTCGCCGCCGCAGATCACCACGCCGTTGACCCAGTCTTTTACCGTGTCCAGGTACTGCAGAAAACCCTCGGAGCCAAGGTCCGGAGCGTTCCTGAGCAGCGGCGCCGCGTGGCAGTGCGGGCACAGGTAGTTGCACCCCGTGGTAAAAGCCACCGCCGCGATCTTGCCGGGGTAGTCTATCAGGTTAAAACCTAAAGTCGCGCCTATTTTCATTTGGTTCAAATTGGCGGCGGCGCCCTCGGTCGGGCGCCGCCGTCTCGGAGACAAGGGGCCTATTTTACTGCGTAGGCGCCCTCGATCATCTTCACGTACTCGGGCTCCTTGCGGTGCACCGGCTTGCCGCGCTTGAACTCCAGTTCGTAGCGCACGGCGGTGCCGTTGTTCTTGACGAGCACCGTGGGGATCGGGTCCAGCGGCACGTTCCAGCGGGCGGCCACCAGGCGCGCGTCCTGCTTGGTCAGGTCGTAGAACTCCACGGGGATCTCCATGCCCTTTTCCTTCAAGGCCTTGGTCAGCCAGGTCTTGGCCTCCTCGCACATGGAGCAGCCGACCTTGCCGAATACCATCACGCGCTTGGACGGGTCGGTCTCGTGCAGCCAGCTGGCGCCGGGCGCCATGTTGGCGTAGTGGTGAGCCACGGCCTCGCGCGCCTTGCTGATGGCCAGCTGCGAGTCGTTCCAGCCGGGGAGGTTGGAGAAGTAGCCCACTATCTTGGTGCGCTTGGTCATATCCTCGCTGCCGCACTTGCCGCACTTCTCCTTGAAGCCGAAGAAGTTGGTATGGCAGTTGTTGCAGTGCGTGAACTCCGGCGACACCGTGATCTGCGACGCCCGCGTGTTGCGGTAAGCCTTCTCGATCAGGGTACCGATAGAGGCCGGCGGAATCTGGGACTCGCCGCAGTACACGTGGATGATGGAGCCCGACTCGATCATGTCGTGGAACTTGCTCTGCAGCTCGATGCGGTCGAGGATGCTCACGTTGGCGCCCGGGTTGAGGTGGATGGAGTTGGTGTAGTACGGGGCCTTCTTCAGGTCGCCCTTCACCACTTTCTTCGCCTCGGGGAAGCGGGCCATGTCGCCCTTCGCGAGCTTCTGCGTGGCGGACTCGGCCGGGGTTTCCTCCAGCGTGACCTTCAGGCCGTACTGCGCCTTCAGCGAGGCCACCTTCTGGTACATGTGGTCGATGATCTGCAGGCCGGTCTCATAGGCGTCCTTGCCGTCGTGGAGCTCCTTGCCGGTGAGGTACTGCACCACTTCGTTAAGGCCGATAAGGCCCATGATGTAGGTGGCCTTCTCCAGGTTCACGTAGGGCGTGCCGTCGTCCGAGGGCAGGCCGAGCGAGCGCAGCGGGCTGCCGTCGGTGTCCAGCAGGGTCTGGGTGTAGACCTTCTTCTCCAGGTGGGCGCGCATCGCCAGGTCCATCGCCTTGGTGATCTGGTCCAGCGTGCCCTGCAGGGTCTTGCCCTTGAAGGCGGCCTGCGGCAGGTTGATGGTGACGTTCTGGAAGCCCGTGAAGCGGATGTGCTCGGGGTGCTTGAGCAGGAACGGGTCGGTGACCTTCTCCTTGAGGCGGCAGCACTGCGCGAGGGTCGCGCCGGCGCCGTCGCGGTCGAACATGAAGTAGGTGGAGCCGTTCTTGGTGGCGAGCCTGCAGCCGTAGTCGTAGACCTCGCGCTCGTCGGGGTTCTCCAGGGCTTCCTTGCTCACGTGCAGGTCGCACTTGGGGAAGGCGAACTGGATGCCGTACTTGTCGCCGTCCTCCCAGACCTTCATGAGCTCGATGGCGAACTCCTGCGAGGTCTTGACCATGCGGGCATCGCCGTAGGTGATGAACTTGCGGCCGTCGGCGGGATGCACCACGTCGCCGTTGCGGGAATCGCCCTCGACGCCTTTGAAGCGCGGCGCCTCGTCGACCAGCTCGATGTGGCCCTGCGCGTCCTCGATCATGTACTTGCCGCCGGGCCCCATGGCCGGGACGTTGTGCATGTACTGCGGCACGCCGGTGTGGATGTTGAAGTCTATGAACAGCGTCTGGCCCCCGCGGCTGAAGGCGTTCTGGCTGGCGGAGAAGATGAGGTTCTGGGCTATCTGGCGCATCTCGCGGCGGCTCTGCTTGTTGAGCACGCGCACCTCGCCGGTCTTCTTGAAGTAGGGCGTCGGGGTGCCGTCGGTGAAGGTGACGGTGCCGGCCTCGGCCATGGCCTCCAGGGTGTCCTTGCGCAGGCGCACAGCCTTGCCCTCCAGCTCGCCCTCGACCAGGATCTCGGGGCAGTTGAGCATGGGCGCATACAGGATATTAAGGAAACCGAAGCCCAGGGCGCCGGCGTAGCGGCTCTGCATCGAGGCCAGGAAGGTCTGGATGTGACCGTTAAGCACCATGGCGGACTTGGCCGGGTTGCTCTTGTTCTGCAGGTTAGAGACTATCTTGTCGAGGCCGTACTTCTTGATGTACTCGACGGAGTGGGACGAGCAATACACGCGCTGGGGGTAGCCCAGGTCGTGGATGTGCACCATGCCGTTGTTGTGGGCCTGCGCCACTTCTTCGGAGAACACCTTGCGCAGGTTGTACTGCTTGAGCACGTACTCGGCGATGCCGAGGTTCACGGCTTCGGGGTTGTTGGAGGTGATGTTGGAGTTTTCCTTGCTGTTGCCGATGACCAGGGACTCCACGGTGGAGATGGGCATGGCGAGCGCGGAGTTCTTGAGCGGGATACCCATCATGGAGAGGTGGCTCTCGGCGATGCGGCGCAGGAACTGGGTGTCGTAAGACTTGGTGCCGTACTTGTCGGAGAGCTCGTAGGCGTTGTTCTCGGTCTCCTTGGCTATCATGCTGGCCAGGTCGGGGGTCAGGGCGTATTCCTTCTCCAGGGCCTGGGCGAGCTTGGCCCGGTCGAAGGGCTCGATGGTCTCGTTGGTGATGGACTGCACGAGGAGCATCTGGTCGGTGATGTCGGCCTTGGCGTTCTTCTTCTTGACGGTCAGGCCGCTGCGGACGCGGGTGCGGTCGAGCATGTAGAACTCGAACTTGTCGGCGGTGCGGTCAAAGCCTTTCTCACGCAGGACGGTAACGCACATGGCGTTGGATTCGTCCACGGTGGGGATGTTCCCCTTAAGGGTAAAGTCGTTATTGAGCCGGCGGGCAACTTCGTTGGCCACTTCCACGGCTTTCTCCTCGTCGCGGCCGCCCAGCGTGAGGGCCGCTTTGGAGATGGCGTTCTTTATCTTCTGTATTTCGAACAGGGCTTTCTTGCCGTCGCGCTTCTTGATCACTTTCGGAAAAAATTCGTTCATTTCTTTATATCCCCTATTTACTTTTTTATGGACTTTATTTCCTTCTCGAAATCCGCCACGTCCTCAAAGTCCTTGTAGATGGACGCGAACCGGATGTATGCGACCTTGTCGAGCGCCTTGAGCTTGCGGGCCACGAGCTCCCCGATCTTGCTGCTGGGTATCTCGTAGGTGTCCTCGTTCCTCAAAGTATTCTCGATATCCCTGCCTGCCTCCTCCATTTTTTCCACGCTGACGTCCCGCTTCTGGCAGGACTTGGTGATGCCGCTCATCAGCTTCTCTTTCAAAAAGCTCTCGCGCCGGCCGTCCTTCTTTATGACGACCAGGGGGTGCGTCTCTATGCGCTCGTAGGTGGTGAACCTCTTCTCGCATTTCTCGCATTCGCGCCGGCGCCTTATTTCAAAGGCTTCGGACGAGTCGCGGCTGTCGGTGACTTTGGTGTCTTCGGCGCCGCAAAATGGACATTTCATCGTTTCTTTACCTGTCTAAAAGGGGCGAAAGGCCCCCGGGCTCAGCGTCCCTGCTATACTATACTAGACGCTCGCCTATCTACCATACGTTGTGCTTGTTACAACCCTCACCACTATTAGTAGTAGCAAGGATATTTTACACTATGTCCCATTTTTGAGGCAATCTTTTTCTGTTTTCTCATTGGGAAAAATAATATTTGACATTAAATTACGGATCCTTCGTTTCTTTTATCACTGTTAAATACGCCGTTTTATAAGCGCGCGCGCTTGACTTGTCAAACCTGTCTTTATGTTACATGTAACCATGGTCAAGTGTGACCTGGAAACGATGGCTAAAGCCGCCGCGAGGGGCTAAACTATTGCGGTAACAGCGGCCGCCGGGGCATCATCCATATATTATCCCCGGAGAGGCATTGTTACAGGAGGCAGAGACATGAAAAAGGCAAAACAGGGGTTCACCCTGATAGAGCTGATGATAGTGGTGGCGATCATAGGTATCCTGGCGGCCATAGCGATACCGAAGTTCGCCGACCTCATCAACAAGTCGAAGGAGGGCGCCACCAAGGGGGCTCTCTCCTCGGTGCGCAGCGCCATACAGGTGTACTACGGGGACAACGAAGGCTGGTTCCCGGCGGACACCCTGAGCTGCATTACCCTGAACGCGAAGTATATCGGCGAGATCCCGCTGGCGAAGGCGCCTGGCACGGCTCACGCCGACGCGCGCGGGGTGGCGGCTGTTGCCAACGGAGGAGCCATAACTGACGCGACTGGCTGGGCCTACTTTAACGACCCGACCCACGCGGCCAGCTGGGGCAACTTCGTGGTGGCCTGCACTCACGAGGACATAAAGGGGCGCGACGGCGGCACCGCTGTATTCTCGCCTTGGTCGACCTTCTAGGAGGAAGGCAAAAAAGGGCCCCGCGCTTACCGGCGCGGGGCCTTTTTTACGCCCGGTTTTCACTGTATACGCAGTTCTATTCGGCCGGGGGCGGGTTCAGCCCTATATCCTGCATGCCGCGGCGCAGCCTTTTCAGCGAGTGGGCGCCGTCGTCGGCCCAGCCGCGCATGTCAGACACGACTTTTCCGTCCTTCAGGAAGAAGATCCACGGAGAGGACATAAAACTTACGCCGGGGAAATCCCCCCACTTACGCGCAATGTAAACCTGCTGCAGGCCGGCAGCCGCTTTCATCTCGACGACCCCGGCGGCGTCGAAACGGCGGGAGACCAGTACGGCGCCTACCTCGAACATGGGCCCAAGGGCCGGGTCCTCCATTATTTCCCGCACGGCGCGGGCCGAAACGCCGCAGCCAGGCGAAAAGGCCATTATCATATGCGCGCCGCGGTGCAGGCGCAGGGAGCGCAGCCGGGCGGTCTTCCCGTCGGGAGAAAGCTCGTAGGCCAGCCAATTGCCCGCAGGGGCTGGCTCCGGCACGACTATTTTCGGCAGTTTTTCCGTGATTATGGCCGGAAAGCGCTCCCGCATCTCCCCCGCTTTATCGAAAAGGCGGGCGTTGAGCAGGGCAGAATACATATCCTCGATGTCATCGGCTTCAAAGGTCCCGCGGCGCACCTTCTCTTTGACGGCCTTCTCAAGTTTAAGGGCGTTGGCCTCGCTGTCCGGGGTATAAAAGGCTATGGTCCCCAACGCCTTGCACAACCGGCCCAGGGTTTCGCGTGAATAGGCGCCCAGCCGCTCCGGTTCCAGGTAAGCGTCCGGTATCTCCCCGGCTAATCGTTCAAAAGCCGGCATATCCTTGGCCTTCTGCGCCGCCTTCACGGACTCCAGAGCTTTACCGATCCTTTTTTCCGGCCCGGCGCAGCCGCCCAACAGCAAAATGGCTGCGGCAAACAGAAGTTCTTTGCTTTTCATATCCCTAGACAGGCCTCCGCCGCCAGCCAGAATATCTTTTCGCGTATGTAGGAAGGGTCATGCGCGTGGCGCTTGTCCCAGTCCTTGCCGCTGACGTCGTCGTGCAGGTAAAGTATGGCGCCGGCCTGGTAGCCGCGGAATTTGGCCACGGCGAACACCGCAGCCGCCTCCATCTCCACGGCCAGGCAGCCTTCTTTTTTGCGCAGGGCCACCTTTTCAGGGGTTTCCCGGAAGAAAGCGTCGGTGGTCCAGGTCTTGGACACCAGATACGGCACGCCGTGCTTATCCATCACTTTTTTTATGGCCGCCACGGCGCGCGGCGAGGCCGCGACCTCGCGCGAAGGCGGCAGGTAATGGTAGGAGAAACCCTCGTCCCGCACGGCCGAGCGGGGCACTATCAAATGACCGAAGGAATGAGACTTATCCAGCCCGCCGGCCGAGCCGCAGAGCACCCATTTAGAGCACCCTTTCGCGCCCAGCTCTTCCATTATGCCGGCGGCTATCGGCGCCCCGACGGAGGGTCTGTAGAGCAGCAGTTTTTTGCCTTTGTGGGTAAATTGATAGATCGGGTAATCCTGGCAGACGGTGTTGCAGGTGTATATCTGTTTCAGGCGGCCTGCGCTCTTGAGCCTGGCGACGGTCTCGCCCTGGAAGCACATGATCCCGCGCTCCGGCAGGCCGGCCACGCCAGGGCGGATGTGGGAAGGGTTTATGACCGCCCGCCGCTCTGTGTCAAACTCGAGTATCGGAATTTTATTTATCTTCAGCATAGTTCAGGCCAGGTCTATGAGGTTCCAGCGGGCGGCGTAGAGGGAGGAAAGCTTCTTGCGCAGGCCCCGGTTCTCTTTGGCGGCCAGCTCTGGGTCGGCGGCCAGGATGGCCTCGCGGTCCTCTATGGCAGCCTCCAGTATATCCTTGTCGCGGGACATGTCTGCCAGCTTGAAGTCCATGTCGCCGTGCTGGCGCACGCCCAGGATCTCGCCCGCGCCCCTTATATAGATATCTTTTTCGCTTAATTCGAAACCGTTGGAGGTAGCCACCATCGCGCGCAGGCGCTCGGCCGAGTCGCCGCCGCGGTTGTGGGCCACCAGCAGGCAGCGCGAGTCGTGCTTGCCGCGGCCCACGCGGCCGCGCAGCTGGTGCAGGCTCGCCAGGCCGTAGCGCTCGGCGTTATTTATCACCATCAGGGTGGCGTTGGGCACGTCTATGCCCACCTCTATCACCTGCGTGGCCACCAGCACGTCGGTGCGGCCGGCGGCAAAATCCTCCATCACCTGCTTCTTGAGCTCGCCGGGCAGGCGGCCGTGCAGCATGTCCACCTGCTTGCCGCGAAAAAGGACCTGCAGCCGCTCGAATTCGGCCTTTACGGACTTCATATCGGCGTCGGCGGTCTCCTCGATGACGGGATAGACTATGTAGACCTGGCGGCCTTTGGCGACTTCGTCCTTGGCGGCCATGAAGGCCACGTCCTCGGTGGCCTCGGCGGTTTTAATGGGCTTGCGGCCGGGCGGCAGCTCGCGCAGGACGCTCAGGTCCAGGTCTCCGTACATGGCCAGGAACAGCGTGCGGGGAATGGGCGTGGCCGTCATGATGAGCATGTCGGCCCGGTCGCCCTTGGCGCGCAGGGCCGCGCGCTGGCGCACGCCGAAGCGGTGCTGCTCGTCTATGACCACCAGCCGCAGGTTCCGGAAGGCCACCCCGTCGCTGATAACGGCGTGGGTGCCCAGCAGTATGTCTATTTTCCCCGCGGCCAGGTCGGCGAGTATCTTTTTCTTCTCTGCCGCCTTCACGCGGCCGGTCAGCAGGGCGGCGCGCACGCCGAGGCCCTTGAGGAAGCGCCCGAAGGTGAGGAAGTGCTGCTCGGCCAGTATCTCGGTGGGGGCGGCGAACACGCTCTGGCCGCCGTTCTCGGCCGCTAGCAGCATGGCCGACAGCGCCACCACGGTCTTGCCGCTGCCCACGTCGCCTTCGAGCAGGCGGGCCATGGGGGTGGGCGCCTGCATGTCGGTGAAGATCTCGTTGATGGCGTGCGCCTGGCCGGCGGTGAACTGGAAGCCCAGATTGGCGCGGAAGGGCGTGAGCAGGGTTTTCTTCACCTCGTAGGCAAAGCCCTTCTGCACGGCGCGGGTCTGCCGCTTCTTGATGGCCCAGGCCAGGGCCAGCAGCAGCAGCTCCTCGTAGATGAAGCGGCGGCGGGACTGCACCAGCTCGAAGTTGTTCTCGGGGAAGTGGATGGCCCGGGCCGCGAGCGAGCGCGCGAGCAGGCCGCGCCTGGCGGCCAGCGCCGGCGGCAGGAAGTCCCCCACCGACTCCGCGCCGGCCTGCACGGCCTCGTAGACCGCCTCGCGCACGAACCTGGCCGTCAGGCCCTCGGTGAGCGGGTACACCGGCACTATGCGGCCGACGTGCATCCTCAGCGCGGCCGCGTCGTCGTCGGGATAATATTCGTCGGCGCGCAGGCGGGTGAGGAACAGCGGGTCGTCGGGGGTGCCGGTGACCCAGACGGTGCGCCCCGGCCTGAGGTCCTTGCGCAGCGGGGCGAACACGTCGAAGCGCGGGCTGTGGCGCTTGAAGAAGGAAGCCTCGGCCTCGCCGGCGGGGGTCTCGAGCACGGTCTTGAAGATGCGCAGGCCGGAGCCCGTGTACATGTCCCGCACGGTCTTGATCTTGCCGCGGATGACGGGGGCGTCCTCGAGGACGGGGTTGGGCTCTTTCTTGCCGGGCAGGCGGCGGTCTTCCCAGGCGCGCGGGAAATAGAACAGCAGGTCGTCCATGGTCTCCACGCCAAGGCGGCCGAAAAGCTCCGCTTTTTTGGGCCCCACGCCCTTCAGAAATTGGATAGAAGTCATCTCTTTTTGCCGGGAAATATTATAGTAATTTCCCGCGCCCGACGGAGAAAGCGGCCATTCAATCTTGAGCGCCTTTTGAGCCGCACTTGAGCGTTTCTTGAAGGGGTTTTCTTATACTATGAGTGTAGTCTAACGCTCTTTTAAAAACAGATCCCCGGCGCCGTTGATACGCCCCCCTAACCCAAACCCCCAAGACTTCGGGCCTTCGGGCTCGTTGCTCTAGTATCCGCGGCGCCGGCTCACTTTAAGCTCTGCCGGTCAACACTTAAGGCAATTAGTAAGGCTTTCGTCAGTCTCCCTCAACCCCGGCAGAGCGCATTTTAAAGGTTGACCGGGCTCAAATCAGGATTTGAGCCGTTCTTGAACGGTGTTTGTTATACTTTCTGCGTAGTCAGTTCTTTTAAAAATCAGATCTCCAGCGCTGTACGGTGCGCCCCCCTAACCCAACCCCCCAAGACTCGGGGCCTTCGGGCTCCGTGCTCTAGCATCTGCAGCGCTGGTCTATTTGCCCCGCCGGGCACAACTTGTCAGACTCCTCGTAAGGCCAACTTGTAACTCATCATGACTGTTCCGGCGGGGCGCTTTTTTGCGTCCCGCCCGGACGGCGTTCCGCCGGGCGGCAAGGAACGGGCGCGGCTATTATAAGGAGTTGGCATGAAAATATTATTGGCAGCGATCCTGATTGCGGCGGCGGGCGGCCCGGCTTCTGCCCGGTGGAAATTCGACCCAGTCCTCGAGATCTCACCGGACGGGAAGCATTTTATGGCGGCTTTCGGCGGAAATCTGAATATCGGCGTTATCAAAGGGGCCGAAAAGAAATTCACGGGGGCGGTAGCGCTCGGCGACAGTTTCAACTGGACCGCCATCGGCTTTACCCCGGACAGCAAGCGGGTGGCGGTCGCCCTGCTTAAAGAGGACGAGCTGCGATATTACTCGCTCGACGCCAGGTTTCTGGGCGCGGTCCGGGAGGTTGCCCCCTTAAGAGTGTCGCGAAGCTTCAAATGGGCGCTGGACTCTCACGAGGAAGACGGCGCGGAGAAGAACGTGCTCGGCCTGATCTCGGGCGAGCGCTTCTCCCCCAAATTTGTCCTGCCCGCGGACCTTGAACACGCAGAACTCTCACCAGACGATAAGCTGGCCGCATTCTCAATCTATCGCCCCGCCAAGGACGGCAAGAAAGGCATTTCCGCGCTCCAGCTGCTCTCCCTCAAGACAGGCAAGTATCTCAAAAAATATTCCCCGGAGTTGTTCGGGCCGATAGGGCACGTCAGGTTCTCGCCTGACGGCGGGTCGCTGGCTTTCGCCGACTCCGATGGCCAGGTGCGGCTGGTCCGGCTTTCCGACTGGAAATTTACCGGCTCGGTCTCCAAGCGGGGAAAACTGGTATTTGCCATGGACTTCTCTCCCGACGGCTCTATGCTGGCCGTGGGGTATGGCGAAGGCTTGAGGGTTTACTCGCTTCCGGACCTCCGCGTCATCATAGACAGGGATTTTACCGGCACCCTCGACACCGACTGGAACATCAACGACGTCGCCTTCGCCAAAGACGGGTCCTTCGTGGCGGTGCTGGTCTGGACCAAGGCAGCTGACGGGCACAGCGTAAAGTTTATAGACATAAAGCGCCGGTAAGCGGCGGCCATTTAAGCCGTGCAATGATATAATTGCCAGATACAGTTCCCCAGGAGACGCTATGCCCCTGTTCCCCTCGACCGGCAGCCTCGCCGTCCTGCCGGCCTTAATGCTGCTCGCCGCCTCCCCCGCCGCGGCCGCAGATTTCAGCATTAAGAACGGGCCTCCCGCTGTGGTGCGGTTCACCAACAACAAGAAAGTAGAGCTCACGCAGGTGACCCTTAACTGCACTATGACCCCGGCTAACCTCACCTTTTTCTGGCTCGAGGACGGCAGGGCCGTATACGATTTCCCGGCAAAGAACGGCAGGTGGAAGGCTCCCGCCGTCTCGGTCAAGCAGCTGATCTTTAAACCGGCCCTCTCGCTGGCCGGCAACAAGTGGCCCGCCGTGCCCGTGTATAACGTACTGGTAAAGCTCCGGAACGGCCAGAAGATAAGGGCCATCATGCAGGTCGGCAATATCTGGGGGAATTTTTCGGGCACTCCGCCGAAAACGGGGGACGTCAAGTTCGACGGGGCCGGTAAGGCCTTCTGGTCGGTGGAATATATGCATGTCCGGCAGCCCAGCGCACTGCGGCTGAAGGACATCACTTATCCGGACCTGCCGGACGATATAGACCCCGACGAAAAAAAGAAGTAATCACACTCCGGGGGTATAGGACTTAATTTCCGTACTCGCAGCGCTCGATGGCGCCGGTGGGGCCGTCGAAGACCAGCGTGAAGCCGTCGGCGAAGGTCACCTTGTAGAAATCCGGCTTCTCCGGGGTTTCAGGCGAATAGATGCCGGTCACTTTCTCGCCGGGGCCTAGCTTCCACTTGTCTATCTCGGTGCGCAGGGAGTCCGGGTCGCGCCTGTCGGGCACCGGCACGTAGCGATAGTCCATGGCCGCCTGGAACTTGTCCCAGTCGGCCGACCCGGCCAGGTTGCGGCCGGCCGCGCGCCTGGCCAGCAGGCGCATCCGGAGCCGGGCGTAGGAGCGCTCCGGGTAGTAGCAGTCCAGCACGTCGCCGCCTTCGTCCAGCGCCAGCACGAAACCGTCGGGGAAATAAGCTTTGTAGTAGCCGGCGCCCGTGACGCCCAGCGCGGCGCAGTCCGTGGCCGCGCAGAAATAATTCACCGTGCTGACGGTCTCGGCCGGGGCGTCCTTCCAGGCCTCTATCTCATAGTCGCTCATCTTCTCGCTGCCGCCCAGCGCGGCTATGGACAGCCGCGTGGCCAGGCTGCCGGCCTTCATCCTGGCGAAATCGGCCCATTCCGGCGTTGAAGTCACCTTTACTCCCTTCTTGGCCAGGGCCCGCAGCAGGGAGCGCAGGTCGCGCGGCGAGGGCTCGGCGGCCCAGTCGCGCTCCACCACGGCCCTCACGGCGGCGAGTGCCGCCCCGCCAGGCACGGCGTACAGCCGCACATTGAGCTCGGAGAGGCCGGCGCCCAGGTCGGCCGCCAGGCCGGTCACCACGGCGTCCACGCCCAGCTCTTTCTTCAGGCGCTTCAGCAGGCCTGGCGCCGCGCCCGCCTCCGGCCTGAAAGCGAACTCCTCCAGCTCTTTGGAATACTGCCCCGGCGCGAGTATGGTGAAGCGCCCGTGGTTTATCAATTCAGTGGTAAGCCGCTCGCCCAGCAGCCGGCCGTCGGGGCAGGTGCCGGGGCCCTGCGCGCAGCCGAAAGGCAGCACGGCCGCGACGCGCAGCTTCTTGCCGGCCCTTGCGCCGAGCTCCTCGGCCAGTTTCCGGTAAGTATTCTCCGCCGCGCCGGCGCGCGCGGCCAGCAGGCAGGCGCAAGCCGCCAATAAGATCTTTCTCATAGTCCCCCCTCAGCGAATATATCAAGAATTGCCCGGAATTGGAATAGGGGCTTCAGGAATTAGGAATCAGCGTCCCCTTTTATTATAATCACTTTAATGAAAGAGCGCGCCCTCATAGTGGACGACGACGCGGAGCTGCTGGGTATCCTGAAGAAATACCTGGAGAACCACGGCCTGGAGACCATTACCGCCTCCAACGGGGCGGAGGCGCTGGCCGCCGCGCCCTCGGGCAAGCCCGACATCATCATCACCGACGTCGAGATGCCGCGCCTCGACGGCCTCGCGCTGTGCCGCCGCATCAAGGACAACAAGGTGCTGGCCGACATCCCCGTCATCATCATGACCGGCAAGAAGATCTCCGAGGCCGACCAGGTGGCCGGCTACGGCTGCGGGGCCGACGACTACGTGGTAAAGCCGTTCTCCTACCCCGTGCTGCTGGCCAAGGTGAAGGCCATGCTGCGCCGCGCCGCCCGCGGCAAGAAAAAGACCGCCGTGCTGCGCATAGGCGACCTGGAGCTCAACCTCGAGGGCCGCACCCTGCAGCTCAAGGGCAAGCCCGTCAAGCTCACCTCCAAGGAATTCGACCTGCTGCACACTTTGGTCTCCAAGCCGGGCAAGGTGCTCAGCCTCAACAGCCTGCTCGAGGCCGTCTGGGGCTACAACACCGCCGACTACAACGACCCCCACACCGTGGAGGTGCACGTCTCCAACCTGCGCCGCAAGATCGGTTCTTTCGGCAAGCGCATCCAGGCCGTTCCCGGACACGGCTACAAGTTCGACTGACCAGCGCATGCTTAAACCTTCGATAGACGGAACCGACGCGGTTTATCTGGGCAAGGCCCTGCAGGCCCTGCTCTCCACCGCTTTCTCCCCCGACAATTTCGGCCCTTTCCTCGGAAAAGCCCTGCGCATCATGTCCGAAAGCTCGGTCATAGGCCCCGGGGCAAGGCTGGCCGTAACCTTGAAGACCGGGCGTGTCAGGGAAGTTTTTCGCGGCTTCCAGGGCGCGGACCGGGCCAGCCTGCTGGCCGGCCGCAGGCCCGCCGGCGCGAAGCCCGGCCTGCTGTTCACCGAGCCCATCTGCCTTGGCAACGCCAAAGCCGGCAAACTGACCGTGCTCCTCAAAAAGCCGGCCGGCAACCGCATGGCCACGCAGTCCCTGCTGGGGCTGGCGGCGCAGTTCATCTCCGCCAGGCTGCAGGGCGAAGAGCGCGACGCCGAACTGGCCCGGGAACGCGATCTTTCCTCTTCCGTAAAGCACATCGAGGAGCTGTACCTGTCTTTTCCCGGCATCTCGCTGGAGGAGATCTCCCGCGCGGTGCTGGACGAGGCGCGCCGGCTGACCGGCAGCGCCTTCGGCTTCGTCGGGAATATCGACCAGGTCAGCGGCCGCTTGAGCATCTCCTCCCTGACCACGGAAGCCTGGGCCAACAGCGGCATGAACGCCAAGCCGCTGGTCTTCGATCGTTTCAGCGGACTCTGGGGCTGGGTGCTGCTCAAGAAGAAGGCGCTGCTCACCAACGCCGCCCGGGCCGACCGCCGCTCGTCCGGCCTGCCCCACGGCCACATCAGGATTGAAAGGTTCCTGGGCGTGCCGGCGCTGTCCGGCAAAAAGCTGCTGGGCATGCTGGCGCTGGCCAACCCCGCCGGGGATTACGGGCCCGAAGACCTGGTGGCGGCGGAAAAGCTGGCGCGCGTCTACGCCATGATCCTGCAGCGCAAGCTGGCCGAGGACCGGCAGAAGGAAGAGGACAGCCGCTTCCGCGCCATAGTCTCCTCCATGCGCGACGTGATCTACACCGCGGGCATGGACGGCCGCCTGACCTACATCAGCCCCCGCGCGGCGGATTACGGCTACACCCCCGAGGAGCTGACGGGGCGCAGCGTCACGGAGCTGGCCCATCCCGAGGACAAGGAATTCCTGACCAAGGCTTTCGCCAACACGGTGGCGTCCGGCAAGACCCTGCCGATAGTGCCTTACCGCATCCGCAAGAAGGACGGCTCCTACGCCTACGTGGAGCAGAAGAGCGGCGTAGTGATCAAGGGCGGCAGGCCGTTCTGCATTACCGGCGTGGTGCGCGACGTGACGGAGCAGAAGCGCACCGAGCTGCTGCTCCGGGAGAACGAGGCGCTGATGCGCATGGTGTTCGACACGGCCAAGGACGCCATCTTCGTCAAAGACATGAACGGCATGTACGTGAAGGTGAACAAGGCCTGCGCGGACCTGATGCGCAGCACCACCGAAGAGATGATAGGCCGCACCGACTCCGATTACTTCCCCGGCGAGGCCGCCGACAGCGTGTTCCGCACCGATTCCGAGGTGGTGCGCAGCGGGCGGACGCTGTCGCTGAACAATCTTCACCCGTTCCCGGGCGGCGAGCGCTACGTGAACATCATCAAGACGCCGCTGAGGAACTCCTCCGGAGAGGTGATAGGCCTGCTGGGCATCGCCCGCGACATCACCGAGCTCAAGCGCATGGAGAGCGCGCTGGCGCTGGCCAACGCCGCCGAGGCGGTCAGCAAGGTGGCGCGGCCCATGGCGCACGACTTCAACAACGCGCTGGCGGCCATCAACGGCTACGCCACGCTGATAGAGGACGACCTGAAGCCCGACAGCCCGATCAAGACCGAGATCTCGCGCATCATAGAGGCCGTCAAGCGCGCCGCGGAGCTGACCTCCAAGTTCCAGGATTTCGCCCGCAACCCGAAAATTGAAAACCCCGGCGAGGCCGGGGACAAGAAGCAGGAAAAGAAGTAGCGGTTCAGCCGCGCCGCAGGGCCGCCGAGTTCTTAAGGAGCTCGGCGGTCTCTTTTTTGGAGAGGCGCAGGCCGGCGGCGAACTCTTCGCCGGCGGGGCCCATCAGGGCGGCTATGGCGGCCAGGCGGGCGAAGTGCCCGCTCTGCGCGGCCACCGACGGGCCGAAGGCGAAAGCGGGATGTATGACGGCCAGGGCGCCGAGCTCTTTGAGCAGCTCGAGCGCCGGCAGGGGGTTCTCTTCTTTTAAAATTTTCACCAGCTCGTTGCGCAGCCGCTCGCGCGACAGCAGCCCCGGCGCCCCGGCGCCGACAGCGGCGCGGGCCAGCGCCAGCGTGCCTGCCTCCAGCCGCCAGCCGAAGCGGCCGGCGAAGCGCGCCGCCCGGTAGAGGCGCGTGGGGTCGTCCTCGAAGCTGGCCGCATGCAGCACGCGCACCAGGCCGGCCTTGATGTCGTCGAGGCCTTTATACGGGTCCAGGAGAGAGTAAGGGGCGGGGCCGTCGAGGCGCACGGCCATGGCGTTGCAGGCGAAGTCGCGGCGCTTTAGGTCCTCGGCGGCGGAGGCCGCCTGGCTCACCGTGGGCAGCGCGGCGGGTTTGGTGTAGATTTCCTTGCGGAAACGCGCGAAGTCCAGCCGGCGGCCCTGCGCGTCGAAGAAACGCACCGTCAGGAAAAGCTTGAATTTCTGGTGGCTCCCGCCGTATTCCTTCTCCAGCGCCTCCACCAGCGGCGCCTGGTCCCCGCCGACCAGGAAGTCTATGTCGGCGCTGGGGCGGCCGAGCGCCCAGTCGCGGGCGCAGCCGCCAACGGCGTAGAGTTCGAGCCCCGCCCCCGCGGCCAGCGCGGCGGCTTTCTGCAGCAGCGGCAGGTCGTTGAGGGGGCGCAGCAGCATCAGATCTTTACGAAGGGGATGGTATCGTCTTTGCCGGCTTTAAGGGCGTCCACCAGCTTCTTCAGCCGGGGCAGCGCGTCGTTCTTGGCGTACAGGCCCTCAGCGGCCTTAAGGCCCGCGGCCCGGCTGAAGAGGCCGGCCGGCATGGGCAGGGTGAAGGGGATATCCAGCTCGCGGGCGGCCACCGGGTTCACCGGCAGCAGCTTCAGGCCTTCTTCGCGCGCCATGAATTCCATCACTTCGGTCTCTTCCTCGCGGTCCCTGTCGTTCTCCAGCCGGGAGGCCAGCTGGCCCAGGCCGAACAGGTAAAGCGGGGCCGAGCTAAGCCCCTGGCCGGCGAAGAGAGAGGCCTTAACGGGCTCGTAGTCCGCGTTCATGCGCGCTATCCACTTTTCTTTCTCGGCCTCGTAGCTCTCGGGCATCACGAATGCCAGCAGGTCCCGGTGCGGGTCGATGTAGAGGAAAGGCTCCTCGTGCTGCACCATCTCCTCGCACTTGGGGCAGACCAGCAGGTCGAACTCGCCGCTCAAGATGAGCTCTTTCACGTCGTGGTCGCGGTCCCCGCGGACCACGGTCCAGAAGTCCGCGTCGAAGCTCTCCCCGCAATGCGGGCACTCTACCCTGAAAACGCCCTTGGTGGCCATCAGTTTACCCCGGCTTCCTTGTTGAAGGCTTCTATCAGGCGGTCGTACTCTTCCACCTGGGCGAAGGTCTCGTCCCAGTAGGAAGGTTCCCAGAGCTGGCGCAGCTCGTCGGAGGTGCGGCCCTGCTGCTCTACCCAGGTGAAGTACTTCAGATTGTGCACGGCCTTGCGGTCGGCGTAGGTGAGCTCTTTCATGGCGGAGGTGTTCTCGCCCAGCAGGCGGCGCTCGAAGTCCACCAGCGCGTTCTCGCGGGTGTACTTACCCATGTCCCGCTCCATCTCTTTAATGCGGGAACCGTAGAGCTCCATGGAATCGGTGAACACGGTCATCACCACGTCGTTCTCGCCGAGCTCGTAGTACTTGGCGGTCTTGATGGCGGACAGCAGGTTGGAGATGCCGGAGAAGCCCAGCAGGTTCAGGCGCTCGATGACGTCCTTCTTGACGCCGTACTGCGCCAGGACCTTCTTGCCCTCGGGCTCGTTGAAGAGCCGGGCTATGCGCACGCAGGACTCGTCGTCGATGGCGGTGACCACGTCGGTGTTGCGGACGTTATGCACCCAGGGGATGTGCTTGTCGCCTATGCCCTCTATGCGGTGCTCGCCGAAGCCGTTGCAGAGGATGGTGGGGCACTGCAGCGCCTCGGAGGCGGTGATAAAGGAGCCGGGGAACTTCTTCTTCAGGTAGTCGCCCGCTCCGATGGTGCCGGCAGAGCCGGTGGCGGAGGTGAAGCCGGCCATGCGGCTACGCGGCCCTTTCACGGCGTTAAAAGCCTCTTCGAGGGCGCTTCCGGTGACGTGGTAATGCCAGGTGGGGTTGCCCATCTCTTCGAACTGGTTGAAGATGACGCAGTCTTTGCGGGTCTTCTTGATCTCCCAGCACTTGTCGTAAATTTCCTTCACGTTGCTCTCGGTGCCTGGGGTGGCGATGACCTCGGAGCCGATCTCCTTGAGCCAGTCAAAGCGCTCTTTGCTCATGCCCTCGGGCAGGATGGCTACGGGCGTGGTGCCCAGCAGCTTGGAGTCGAAGGCGCCGCCGCGGCAGTAGTTGCCGGTGGAGGGCCAGACGGCCTTCTGGGCCTGCGCGTCGAACTCGCCGGTGACCATGCGGGGAGCCAGGCAGCCGTAGGCCGCGCCCACCTTGTGCGCGCCCGTCGGGAAGTACTTGCCGACTATGCCGACGACGCGGGCCTTGATGCCGGTGATCTCGCGGGGGATCTCCAGCATGTTCACGGGGCCGAAGCCGCCGGTCTTGTGGTCGTTCTTCCAGGTGATGCGGAAGAGGTTGACGGGGTTGATGTCCCAGAGGCCGACGGGCTTGAGGGCTTTCTTGATCTTCTCGGGAATGAGGTTCGGGTCCTTCATCTGCTTGAAGGTGGGCATGATAATGCCGCGCTTCTTGCACAGCGCGGCGTTCTTCTTGACGATAGCGGAATTCACTTTAAGTTTAGCCATTGCGGTTCCTCCGGATTAATCTTCGCGAAAATCTGTTTTTATTATACAAATATCCACAATACTGAAATAGCCTTACCCAAAGAGGAACCGCAAGATGCCCAGTCGGGGGCGCTCGTGGTTGGCGGCCTACCGCAGGGGCCTCGCGAGCCCCGAGCTTGCGTAAGCGCGAGGGGCGAGTGACAGAGTGAGGCCACGGTGTGGCCGAACGTACCCGGAGAAGGCATACCCTCGCCGGCCCTCCCTCTCCCGTGCGGCCCTGCCCCTGCGGTAGGCCGCCGAATTGCTATACACTGATTGGAATAAAAAATACCCGCCGGTGAGGGCGGGTATTTTTATTGGCTGAGAACCGGTTATTTGCTGATGACCGGGGTCTTGTCCTTCTTGACGAAGTTGTCCTTGGACAGGGTCCCGACGCGCTTGAAGCCCCACTTGAGGAAGTACTTCTTGGCGCGGAGGCCGTCGTTGTCGTCGGCTTCGGGCTGCTCCAGGTCGCTCTCGGCGAAGGCCATGGTGTAGCCCTCGGCCGCGTCGAAGGTGAATTCCTTCGAGCCCTTGAAAGTGTCGAAGAACAGGGCGTTGTCCTTGTAGAGCTCCACCTTGATGGCCACCTTCTCGCCGGCGTATTCCTTGGCCCACTTGTCGCTGGCCTTGAACACGAACTTGCCGTCCACGAAGGAGAAGTCGGCGTAATTGACGCCGTCTTCGTCGGCCTTCATGGCGACCTTCTCATGCGGGGTCATCACGAACAGCGTCTCGTAGTTGCCGCCCTCGCGCTTGGCAGTATACTTGTAGGCCGCCGCGTTGACGTAGAGGTCCATCCAGGGGCCCTGCAGGCAGATCTCGAAGTTCTCGCGCTCCCAGGGGAGCAGCTTGCGGGCGTTGACCTTGATCTGGCCGTACTCGCCCCAGGTCATGCCGGGGCGCTCGTAGCAGTTCTGCACGGGCACCATGTGGCACTGCTGCTGCGGCACCTGCGTGTTGTTGGGGCCGGGCACCATCACGGTGTGGCACTGCTGCACCATCTGCGTGTGGCAGACGGTCTCGTACTCGGTGCTGCGCAGGTACACTTTCTGGCTCAGCACCTCGCCGTCGGCGGGGCCGAAAGAGAAGCGGGCGCAGTCGCGGGAGTAGGTCATGCGGCCGGGCGCGGCTACGGCCGGCACCGGCAGGTCGACGCTGACGGCCTGCGAGACGAAGTCCTTGGTGTCAGGGGCCCGGGTGAAATCCACTTGGGCGTTGGCTGCGGCGATAAGGCCCGTGGTCACGAGCGCCGCGAAAATAACTTTCTTCATTAACTGTTCCTCCGTATAGTCCCCCCATTTACTACGGGGCTATGACGATATTCTATAATTTTACCGCCCGGTAAGTATTGACGGCCGTCAAGAGACCTTAACGTCCCGGCCCACCCAGACGAAAGCCGAGGGCAGCACTATGCACTGGCAATGCGAGCTGAGGATGGAGCTGTGCTCCGGCAGGATGCTAACTATCCCGTTGCTCCAGGAGACGGAGCGGATATGCACCGCGTCTATCCACTCGTAGACCCGCGGCCCCACCCGCGGCATGGCGGTCCACACCACCGCCTTCTCCCACGGTATCTCCCCCGCCTCCGACGAATACTTAATTTCAGGTATCTTCCCTGCAAGAGAGTCCATAAGTTTCCCCTTTCCTTTAAACCAGTTGCGTGGAGGCTTCGGCGCTGGGGCGGGTTAGCAAAACCCTGTCGGAGGCCCGAGCTTGCGTAGCGCGAGGGCCGAGACGGGGAAGGGCGAGCACGGTGTGCGAGACCCTGTTTTTGCGTTCCGCCCCAGTGACGGAGCCGGAATTTATTCAGACCGCGGACTATACCCCGAATTCTGTCCAACGCCTTGCGGCGTCTGGAGGACCATTTATCTATTGCGGCCCACTCTGCGCCTCCCCCCGAAGGGGGACGGACGGGCTATCCTGGCGCAACTTTGGCCTTGCTTCAGGAGGGGCTTGCCTTGCCGTCCGCATTGCTGCGGACGCGGTGCGCTCTTACCGCACCTTTTCACCCTTACCCTTGCGGGCGGTATGTTCTCTGTGGCGCTGTCCGGCGACGGGGGATGTGGCCCCCGCCTCCCGGCCTATGCTCCGCTCATATAATGCTGCGAAGTTTGAACCGGCACCCTGCCCTGTGAAGTTCGGAAGTTCCTCCCTCCCCTTGCGGGAAGAGCGGCCCTCCATCCGCGGTCTGAAAACCTTATTGCCCGTAAAGGGTCTTTTCCGAATACATCAGCCGCCGGCAATCTGGACAGAAAGTGAAAGTCTCCGGCTTCTTTATGTCCACGGCCTTCTGCGGCGTCAGGCCCATGTGGCAGCCGCTGCAGGTCAGCTTGCCGGTGGCCTGCTCCTCGTGCACGGGCGCCACGGCCAGGCCCGCGCGGGCGGCGCGGATGGCCTCGTATTTTTCAAGCAGCCCGGCGTCTATCGCGGCGGCGGCGGCGGCGCGCACGGCGGCGGCGGCCTCCAGCGCGGCGGCGGTCTCTTTGCCCGAAGCCTCGAGCCCGGCCACCTCAATATTCTTGGCGTCCTCCACCACTTTCACTTCGGCCTGCAGCGCCTTATCCTGCACGGAGGCCTTGTCTATCTCCTCCAGCAGCGTCAGCACGCCCGTCTCCAGCTCGTCCTTGGCGGCCTTGTCGCCCTCTATCTCGGTGAGCAGGGCCTTGAAAGCGGCATTGTCCTTCACCTGGTTGAGCTGCAGCTGGTGCTTGCGGATGCCTTCCTCGGCCTCGGCGATGCGGAGCTCCAGGTCTTTCTTGCGCGACTGCAGCGACAGGAAAGCCTCGCGCGCCGCCAGCATGGCGGCCTTCTTGCCGGCGAAAGCGGCGTTGACGCCCTTTATTTTAAGCGGGATCGCGGCCGCCCGCGCCTTCAGCGCGTCGATGGCCAGGTCTTTTTTTTGCAGGTCGGCCAGCGCCCTGGCTTCCGGTGTGTGTAGAGTTTCCATGTTCCCCCGCCCTTACTTAAGGGCTTCCCCTTTTACGTTCTTAAGAATGGCCATCGCGGCGCGGCTGCGGTTGAGCGTGTACAGGTGCAGGCCCGGCGCGCCGCCCTTCAGCAGCGCCTCGGCCTGCGCCGAGGCGTACTCGACGCTGAACTTGAACATCCCGTCCTTGTCGCCTTCCCAGCGCTCTATCCCCGCGCGCAGGGCTTCCGGGATGCACACTTTCATCAGCTTGGTGAAATTCTGCATCTGCTTGTAGCTGGTCACCGGCATCAGCCCGGGCAGCACCGGCACATTTATCCCGGCGGCGGCGGTCTTCTCCAGGAAGCGGAAGTAGCAGTCGTTGTCGAAGAAAAGCTGGGTGATAAGGTATTCGGCGCCCGCGTCCACTTTTTCCTTCAGGCGGGCGATGTCGGCCTCCAGGCCGGGCGCCTCCGGGTGCTTCTCCGGGTAGCAGGCCCCGCCGATGGCGAAGCCGCCGGCGGCCTTCAGGTCGGCTATCAGCTGGGCGGCGTAATTGTAGTCGCGGCGGCGGGCGCCGGCCTCAACGTTGTGCGGGTCGCCGCGCAGGGCCAGCACGTTGGTGATCTCCATCTTCTTTAGGCCGGAGAGGATCTCGGCGATCTCGGTCCTGGTATGCGCCAGGCAGGTCAGGTGCGCCACCACTTCCAGGCCGAACTGCGCCTTCAGCACGCCGCACAGCGCCACGGTGCGGTACGGCGTCACGCCGCTGGAGGAGTTAGTGACCGAGACGAAGTCCGGCGACAGCTTCAGCAGCTCAACGGCGTTGGTGAACAGCTTGGCGGTGTCCTCCGCGGTCTTAGGCGGGTAGAACTCGAAGGAGTAGACCTTCTTGCCGGTCTTCAGGCGCTCTGTGAATTTCATACAGTATGTTGAAAAATCCTTCTCGGGAATATTTTGAGGCGATTTTGAGCCGAGGCAAGGCGGGAGGAGCGAGCATGCCAGTCAGGCATGTAAGCGACGAGCAACGCAGCCGCAGGCCAAAAGCGGCCAAAAGAAACCGAAAGAGGATTCTTCAGCATACTGTTAGTCAGGGAACCCCATGCGCGACGGCGGCCAATAAGTGAACCAGGCCTTGCCCTTGATGAGCCCCTCGGGCACCGAGCCCCAGTAGCGCGAGTCGCAGGAGCGGTCGCGGTTGTCGCCCATCACCAGGTACTGGCCCTGCGGCACCGTCACCGGGCCGAAATTGTCGCGGATATACTCGGAGAACATCTTGCCGAGCATCCGGTTCTCCCAGAAGACCTGGTAGTCGCCGGGCGCCACCTTCTCGGCGGCCTTGGGGTAGCGGAACCGGTCGGCGAACTGGGTGTAAGGCTCGTCTTCTATCTTGACGGAGTTGACGTAGAGCTGGCCCTCGCGCACCTCCACCTTGTCGCCGGGCATGCCCACCACGCGCTTGATGAAATCCTTGCCGAACTGGCTGCCGCCGCACTGGAACTCGCGCGGGTCGGTGGACGGGAACTGGAACACAACTATGTCTCCCTTCTTCACCTTGCGGAACTTCAGCAGCTTGATCCTGGTATAGGGGATGCGGAAGCCGTAGATGAACTTGTTGACGAACAGGTGGTCGCCTATCAGGAAGGTCTTCTCCATCGAGCCCGACGGGATCTTGAAGGCCTGGATGAACAGGTACATCACCACGCTGGCCAGCAGCACTGCGGAGAAGACGGTCTCGGACCATTCCATGTCCTCTTTCATCGCGGCGTTCACGCCGTCCTTCACCGGGGTCTTGCCCCTGAAGCCTTTCCACAGCGCCCAGGCGGCGCCGGCGCACGCGGCCAGCAGGCCGTAGCCGAGCTGGCGCGAGCTGAACAGCACCGAGGTCACCACGTCGCCGCGGCGGTTGTCCAGGCTGACGGTGAGCAGCACCGCCACCGTGAAGGAAAGCAGCGCGGCGAAGAAGGCGTGCCAGCCGCGGGTGAATTTAGTGTCGCCCTTGAATTTGCCCTTGTCCTTGAAATGGTGCGACAGGAACAAATGGCCGCCCATCAGTACGCCGATCCAGAAAAGTTTTTCTTCCATGTTGTAAAGTCTCCGGTACCTGTCCCCTCCCTCAATACGGGGAGGGGCGCGCGGCGGTTGCGCTACTTGTCCTGACTGATCTTGAGCAGGGACATGAAAGCCTCCTGCGGGATCTCTACGGACCCCATCAGCTTCATCTTGCGCTTGCCTTCTTTCTGCGCTTCCAGCAGCTTCTTCTTGCGGGTGATGTCGCCGCCGTAGCATTTGGCCAGCACGTCCTTGCGCTGGGCGCCTATGGTCTCGCGCGCTATGATCTTGCCGTTGACCTGCGCCTGCACGGCTATCTCGAACATGTGGCGCGGGATGAGCTCTTTGAGCTTCTCGCAGAGCACGCGGGAATTGGAGAGCGCCTTGGTCTTATGCGTGATGAACGACAGCGCGTCCACGGCCTCGGCGTGCAGCAGGATCTCTATCTTCACCATCTCCGAGGAGCGGTATTCGTGCGGCTCGTAGTCGAACGAGGCGTAGCCGCGCGAGACGGACTTCAGCTTGTCGTAGAAGTCCAGGATGATCTCGGAGAGCGGCAGGTAGTACTCCACGATGACGCGGGTGGTGGAGATGTACTCTATCTTTATATGCTCGCCGCGCTTCTCCTTGAGGAGGTTCATGATGCCCTCCATATAGGTCAGCGGCGCGATGATGTTGGCCTTCACGTACGGCTCCATGATGTCGATCACGTCGCCGTAATGCGGGAAGTCGGCCGGGTTGGTGACCTCGACGTATTTCCCCTTCAGGCCCTGCTTGTCCTTGGCCTGCACCTTGTAGATGACGTTGGGGTTGGTGGCGATGAGCGGGATATTGAACTC
>MGUG01000043.1 GCA_001799845.1 Elusimicrobia bacterium GWC2_64_44
CCAACGCCAGGCCGTCGGTGGCGCCCACCTTCGGCGTGGAGAACATGATGGGCACCAACCCGCTCACGTTCGCCATCCCCACCGACGAGAAGTTCCCGTTCCTGCTCGACTGCGCCACGCCTATCACGCAGCGCGGCAAGATAGAGGTTTACGCCAAGCTCGGCAAAAAGATGCCCAAGGGCTGGGTGATCGACGAGAAGGGGAATTCCAAGACCGATTCCCGCGCCGTCCTGAAGGACCTGGTGGCGGGCACCGCCGCCCTGGTGCCGCTGGGCGGCATAGGCGAGGAGCTGGCGGGCTACAAAGGCTACGGCTACTGCACCGTGGTGGAGATCCTCTCCGCCGCCCTGCAGGACGGCGCCTACCTGAAGGCCCTGCTCGGCGTGGACAAGAACGGCAAGAAGATCCCTTACCCGCTGGGGCATTTCTTCCTGGCCATAGACATCGGGCACTTCGTGAAGCTGAGTTCTTTCAAGAGGACCGCCGGCAACATCCTGCGCGACCTGCGCGCCTCCAAAAAGATGCCGGGCGCCAAGCGCATCTACACCGCCGGCGAGAAGGAGCACCTGGCCTGGCTGTACCGCAAGGACCGTGGCGTGCCGCTCAACAAGGAAACCCAGCGCGAGATGCTGGCCATGCGCGAAGAGCTCGGGCTGAAGCAGTACAAGTTCAACTTCTAGGCGCGTGCAAGGCAGGAAGGCGGCGGGCGGACCCGCCGCCTTTTGCTTTACCCCGCCTTCTTTTGCTATCTATTACTTAATGTTCGAAGAAGACCAGCTCTCCAAATACGCCCTGTACCTGGGATTTTTCCTCACCTTCCTGGGCTACGCAGGCAGGTACACCGGCATAGAGCCGGTTAACAACCAGTTCTTCCCGTTCGCTGTGTGGAGCTTCATCCTGCTCGCCGACAACCTGGCCTGGCGCCTCAAGGGCGAGTCCCCGCTGATCTCCCGGCCGGCCGAATTTTACTACCTCGCGCTCTGGTCGCTGGGCCTGGCCGCCCTGGCCGAGCTGCTGAACCTGCGCCTGGAGGCCTGGCATTACCTTAACCAGGCCTCGGACCAGTCCACGCGCTGGGGCGGACGGCTGTTCGCGTGGTCCGCCGCGCTGCCTTCGGTCTTCGTGCTGGACGAGCTGTTCAAAGCCTTCGGCTTTTTCCGCGGCCTCAAGTCGCCGCCTTTCAAGCTGCCAGCTGCCCTGCCGCGCGCCTTCCTGGCCGCCGGCGCCGCCCTGGCGCTGCCGGCTCTCATAAAGCCCGCGCTGTTCTGGCCGCTGGCGCTGCCGGCCGTCTTCCTGCTGGCCGAGGCGCTGAACCTGCGGCTGGGCCTGCCCTCGCTCACGCGCGAAGCTGCGGGGGGACTGCCCGCCAGGACCGCCCGCCTGGCCGCGGCCGGACTGGCCATGGGCCTGCTTTGGAACTGGTGGAACCGCGCCGGGGGCTCCGGCTGGGAATACGCGCTGCCTCCCTGGCTGGCGCCACTGCCAGCCGCCGCCTACGCCGGCTTTGTCCTGCTGGGCCCGGCCTGCTACTCGCTCTACAGCCTGGCCTCCTGGCTGCGCGCCGGCCGGAACTGGGAAGAAACGCCCTGGACCCTGCCGGGCCAGCCCGCGCCCGCGGCGCTGCGCCGCGCCGCCGCCGCTCTGCTGCCTCTCGTCTGCTACCTGGCCCTGCGGGCGGTGGACGCCCATACGGTCAGGCTCTACCTCGGCTGGGTTTAAAAGCCTCCTTACCCTAAAGTCCTATACGCCTCTGGGCCCAACGGGCCCGCGATCCCTGGGCCTACTGGCTATTGACATTTGTCAACCCGCGCTGTATAACATAGCGGAAGTTAACGTACGCAACCGGAGGAGTTATGAAAAACCTTGTGAAAAACACCCTGCTGGCCTCGGCCGCTCTCCTTATATTACCCCTGCTCTCGTTCGCCGAAGACGCCAAGAGCATCTACGGCGCCGACAGCCGCAAAGAATATTTCCAGCTGGACGCAGCGCAGAAGGCGCTGGCCAACTCCACGGTTTCCTTCTGGAAGTCCGCCGCCGTCACCGCCGAGGGCTCCGGCTTCACGCTGAAGACCGTCAACTTCGGCGACCGCCTGAACCTCTGCCCGGACGCCAAATACCGCGAACAGCCCATCGGGGCTTTCTGCTCCGGCTCGCTGGTGGGCGAGGACCTGGTCATGACGGCCGGCCACTGCATCAAGACCGACGCTCAGTGCCAGGACACCAAGATCGTCTTCGACTTTAACATCAGGAGCGAGGGCGGCGCGGCCGTTACCACGCAGCCCGCCGGCAACGTCTTCACCTGCAAGAAGGTAGTGAAGCGCTTCCTCGCCGGCGAGCCGAACTCGGCCAACCCCACCGGCCAGAACCTCGGCGCCGACTACGCGCTGATCCAGCTGGACCGCAAGCCGGCCGGCCGCAAGCCCCTGGCCATCAACCGCGGCGCCAAGCTCAAGCGCGGCGACGGCATCTTCGTGGTAGGCCACCCCGTGGGCCTGCCGCTCAAGCTGGCCGATGACGCCCGGGTGCGCGACTTCTCCAAGGTAGGCTACTTCACCGCCGACCTCGACACCTTCGGCGGCAACTCCGGCTCCCCGGTCTTCAACGCCCGGACCAAGAAGATCGAGGGCATCCTGGTGCGCGGCGACGAGGACTTCGTCGACAGCCCTGCCGGCTGCACGGCGATGGCCACCTACGACCAGACCGGCGGCCGCGGCGAGGACGTGACCAAGATAGAGGTGCTCGCCGCCTTCATCCCCAAACTGGCCGGCGAAAAATCGGTCCCCGAGGAGCTCGAAGTTCGCGACGTGGACTCCAGCTCGATACAGCCCGCGGAGGGCGCGTCCAGGTCGGTCAGCTTCGACTGATAAAGATCGGGCTTAAGAAAACACGCGCCCGGGGCGGCTACCCCGGGCGCGCTTATTTTTGCCCGCAAAAAAGTTGTATCCTTTACCTTATGAAACGCCTGCTGCTCGCCGCCGCCTGCGCCCTGCTGGCCGCCTGCTCTTCCCTCGAGAAGCGCCTGCTCTCCGGCGACGCGCGGACGCGCGCTGAAGCAGGCGTGGACGCCGCCGCCGCGAGCGACGCCAAAAAGGCCGAGCTGGCGGCGCACCTGAAGAACATCCTCGCCGACAAAAAAGCGGCCGGCCGCCCCCAGGCCGCCGCAGCGCTGGAAGATCTAGGCCCTCCCGCGGCCGCGGCCGAGCTGGAACTCATCGCCGCCCTGGAGGACCCCGACCCGGAGATCTCCGAGTCGGCCGAGCGCACGCTGGGCAAACTCTGGGAAACCTCCAACACCCTCGCCGCCGCCATGGCCGGCGCCGGCCCTGACTTGCGGGGCAGGCTCGCGCGCATACTGGCGGCGCAGGGAGAGGCGGGCGCGGCGGCCCTGGGCAAGAATTTCGAGCGCGGCAACAGGGACCTCGCCCTGAAGTCCGCGGAAGCGCTGGCCGGCATGGGCCCCGCCGCGGCCCGGGCCGTGCCGGCGCTGGCCAGGGCCGCGTCCAGCAGCGATCCCGAAGTAAAAACGGCGGCCGCCGCCGCCCTGGGCGCTATCGGCGCCCCGGCGGGCCGGTGGCTGGCTGACGCGCTGCGCGCGCCCGGCGCCCGCTCGCGCGCCGGAGCGGCGGCGGTGCTGGCGGCCATTCCCGAGCCCCCGGGCGAAGCTTTCGAAGCCCTGGGCGCCGCGCTGGAAGACCCCGACGCCCAGGTGCGCGCCGACGCCGCGCGCGCCCTGGCCGCCTGCCCGCCCGCGCGGCTGGCAGGCCTGGGGGAAAAAGCCGTCCGTGCCCTGACCTGGCTGGCCGGCGAGCCCGGCGCCGCGGCGGCGCCGGCCCGGGAGGCGCTCCTTAAATCGGGCAAGGCGGGCGCCGCCCTCCTGGCCGAGGCGCTCGCCGGCGGCGACAAAGCCGCGCGCGGCGCCGCCGTGGCCCCGCTGGCCAGACTCGCTGTTTCCGACGGCAGGGCCCTCGCCGCGCTGACCGGCGCCCTGGCCCACGCCGACAGGGACCTGCGCCTCGCCGCTACTGCCGCCATCGGCGGACTGGGGCCGCGCGGGGCGGAGGCCGAAGGCGCCCTGTGGAAAAACTTCACCACCGGAGATTGCGCCGAGCGCACCGCCGCCGCCGGCGCCCTGGCCGCCGTCAAGCCGGTCTTCCGCAGGAACAGGGCCGTAGCCAAAGCCCTCGGCCAGAACTGCGCAGCGGCCCCCGCGGCGCCGCGGCCCGCCGCCAAGCCCGCGAAAAAGAAGAAGAAAACCAAGGCCGCCCGCAAACCCTGACCCGCCGCGCGGCGCGGGCCGGGTCCGGACCTTTTTGATATACTAAACGCGGGGTAGACGGACGGAGGACTAATGGCAGACCAGAGCATGGAGCTTATCACCGTAGTCGTGCAGCGCAAGGACGGCCAGCGCGCCATAGACGCCGCGCTGAAACACGGGGCGCCAGGGGTCACCAGTTTTTACGGCCGCGGCACCGGCGTGCGCCAGAAGCTAAGCATGTTCGGCATGTTCATCGAGGCCGAAAAGCAAATAATCCTTATAGCCACCACGGCGGAAAAAGTGGACAAGATCCTCACCGGCGTGGCCGCGGACCTGGAACTGGCTAAACCCGGCAAAGGCTTCGCCTATGTGCAGACCATAGGCCGCGTTTACGGCTATTACGAGGGCGGGGATGGCAAAAAGCCTGCTTAAATTCATCCTGCTCGTCGGCCTTTCGGCCGGCGCCTCCGGCCTGCCCAATTTGCTGGGCGGGCTGTCGAAGCTGCCTTCCGGCAAAGTGCCCGACTTCGCCATGCCGGCCGGCAAGGACGAAAGTTCGGCCGAGCTGCGCCGCGAGATGGCGGACCTCGGCAGCACCATGGCCGACCTCAAGCGGCTGGCGGCCGGCGGTGAGCCGGTCAGGGCCGTGGCAGGGCTTTCCGGCGAAGAGCGGGAGCTGATGCGCGACGCAGCCCCGCAGCTGAAATTCAGGAGCAACGCCCTCACGCGCCAGGTCGGCTTGGCCGGCGGGCGGGGGGGAGCGGCCCTGCCGCAGCTCCCTGGCGCGGCCGGCAAGGTGATGGGCAGCCTCAAGAACGCCAAGGGCCCCTCGTTCCAGTCCTTTTCGGACTTCCGGGAGGATACCCTGCGCCTCTACCACAAGCACCAAGCCGCCATGACCTACCTCCTCTGGCTGATCCCCGCCGCGGCGGCGGGCCTCGCCTTCCTGCTCTTCCTCTTCAAGTGCTACACGCTCAGCATGCTGCTGACAGGCTTGCTATTTTCGCTCTGCAGCGCGCTGCTCTGGATGCTGTCAGTCTCCGTCGCGCTGTCGGGCGTGCTTGCGAAGTCCAGCCTGCTCGGCGTGCTGCCGCGCGAGCTGTGGCTGTCGCCGGTGGCCTTCCTGGTGGTCTCGGCGGGCCTGCTGCGCCTGGCCGACGAGAATTACCCGTTCTGGAACAGGACCGTCTCCACGCTTTTCGCGCCCATAGGGGCCTCGCTGCTGGCGGCCTTCTGGCCCGCCGGGATGAGCTATGTGAAAGGCCTGGCGGCCGGCGCCGCGGCGGGCAACTCATGAAGCCCCGCTACGAGCATTCCGAGACCGGCTGGCTGATGCTGCTCACCATGGTAGCGGCGCTGCTGATAACCCTGGGCGTCGCCGTGGCCGGCTGGGTCGGCGGGCGCGCGCTTTACGGCTTCGCCTTCCCGCCGCTCTTCGCGCTGGTGGCGCTCAACTTTTACCGCCTCGCCGTCTCCGTGGACGCCGAGAAGGTGGTGGCCAGGCTGGGTATCGGCCTGATACGCAGGACCATACCGCTGGCCGACATAGAGTCCGCTAAAATAGAGAAGGGCGCATGGTACGGCGGCTGGGGGCTGCGCTGGACCGGCAAGGGCTGGTTCTGGACGGTCCTCAGCCTGGACGCGGTAGCACTGAACCTTAAGAACGGCGGGGAATTCCTGATAGGCACCGACGAGCCGCAGGCGCTGCTCGAAGCCATAGCGGAGCGGCTAAAGCCCCTATGACCATAGCCCTGGAGATCAAGGACCTGGCCAAGAAGTACAAGGACTTCGAGGCCGTAGCGGGCCTCAGCTTCGACGTTCGGGAGGGGGAGATCTTCGCCCTCGTCGGGCCCAACGGCGTCGGCAAATCCACCACGCTCAAGATGATAGCCACTTTGCTGACGCCGACCGCCGGGACGGCCGCCGTCTTCGGCCGCGACACGGTGCGCGACGCGCACGCCGTGCGCGAGCTGATCAGCTACCTGCCGGAAGAGGCGGGCGCCTACAAGAACCTGACCGGGCGCGACTACCTGGATTTCATGGCCATGGTCTTCCTGAAGGACAAGGCCAGGGCCGCGGCCGCCGTGGCCGAGGGCGAGCGGCTCTCCGGCCTGGGCGCGAGGCTGGAGGACAAGATCAAGACCTACAGCAAAGGCATGGCCCGCAAGCTGCTGCTGGCGCGCGCCGTGATGATCAGGCCCCGGCTCGCCATCCTCGACGAGCCCACCTCGGGCCTGGACATAGTGAACGGCTACGAGATCCGCAAGACGATAAAGGAATTGGCGGCCGGCGGCATGACCTTCCTGATCTCCAGCCACAACATGGGCGAGATAGAATTTTTGTCGGACCGCATCGGGGTCATCAACAAGGGGCGACTGCTCGCCTGCGACACCGCCGCCGCGCTGAAGGCCAAGTTCTCCACCGAGGACCTGGAAGAGGTCTTCATAAAGCTCACGCAATGAACATCTTCTACATCCTGCTGAAGAAAGAGATCAAGGAGCTGGTCACCCGCCAGCTGATCTTCACCATCGCCGCCACGCTGCTGGTCTTCCACGTCATAGGCAAGTCCGTCGGCACCCACAACAAGGCCTCGGCGGCGCACAACACCATAGTCCTGCTCGACCTCGACCGCAGCGCGCTCTCCGCTCGCGTGGCCGCGGCCGTCAGGGCCGGCAAGACGGAAGTGAAGCCGGCCGGAGCGGGGGACATCCAGGCCGCGCTGGCCGCCCCGGAGAACATCTCGGAGAATTCCTTCATGGTGATACCGGCGGGCCTGCAGGCCGAGGTCACGGCTGGCAGGGCCTCGCGCATCGAATATTATTCGCGCTTCAGGAAAGACGCCTCCGGCCTCGGGCCGGCCATAGCGGCCTCGCGCATCCGGCGCACGGCGCAGGCGGCCACGGCGGAGATCAGCTCCTGGCTGCTCGAGCGCGGCATGCCTTCGCGGACGCCGGCCTTCCTGCGCGACCCCGCGCCGGCCAGGGAGTTCGCCGTGGTGGACGGCCACACCGCCGAGATCTCGCTGTCCCAGGTGATAGGCTTCATCCAGTCCCAGTCCCTGTTCTTTCCCGTGGCGGTCTTCTTCATAGTCATCCTTTCGGCGCAGATGATCATGACCGCCGTCGCCAGCGAGAAGGAGAACAAGACGCTCGAGACCCTGCTGAGCTCGCCGCTGGACCGGCGCCTGCTGGTAACGAGCAAGCTGGCGGCCTCCTGCCTGATAGCCGCGGCGCTGTCCGGCGCCTACATGCTCGGCATGCGCTCTTTCATGGCGGGCGTCACCAGCCTTGGCGCCGACCCGTCGGTGGCGGTGGCCGCGGCCGGCCCGGCCCTGGCGCAGCTCGGCCTGACCATCACCTCGTCGGGCTACCTGCTGATAGGGCTGTCGGTGCTGTTCTGCATACTCTGCGCGCTGGCCGTCGCCTTCATCCTGGGCATACTTTCGGAGGACGTCAAGAGCATACAGACCATGATGACGCCGCTGATGATGCCGCTGATGCTCGCGTACCTGCTGCCCATCTTCATAGACATGAGCACCGCGCACGCCGGGATCAAGTTCCTGCTCTACGCCATACCTTTCACGCACGCCTTCATGGCGCCGCAGAACGTGATGATGGGCAATATTTCCCAGGTCGTGTGGGGGATAGTCTACCAGGCCGCGGTCTTCGCCGCCGGCGTGGCGCTGTCGGCGCGCCTTTTTTCGGGCGACGCCCTGCTGACGCTGCGGCTGAAATGGCCCGGAACGAAATAGCGCTAAAAGAAGAAGGCCGCCACCTGGCGGCCTTCTTCTTTTAGCGCTGTCTTAATACGGCTTCCGGGTCTCGCCAGCACGGCGCACCGTCTCGAAGGAGAAGGCCGGCAGGCAGATGGCTATGTACTCGGCGCCCTCCGGGTCTGGCGTAGAGTAGCGCACGCGCTCGCCCGGCTCGGTGATGAGGGCCTGCTTGGCCTTGACTTCGAAAGTCCCGTTCTGGGTCTCCACACGCAGCACGCCCTTGAGTACCAGGGTGTACTCGGTGAAGAGGGGATTCTGCGGCGGCTCTTCCCAGCCGCCGGGGCTGACCATGCGCGCCACGCTGATGGTGGTAGTCTTGGAATTCGCCCGCCCGATGTATTCCTCTATGACCTTGGGCTTATTGCCCGAGGCCTGGACCAGAATAGGCTTTTCTATGAAAGTTGCCATTACCCCTCCGCTGTTCTTTGCTCTATATTTTATCAAAAACCGCGCCATGGGTACGGGGCATAAAGCGGGGCGGACCAGTTGGTCCGCCCTCTGCTTGGACCCCAACTGTACTTTTACTTCCCACATGCGGAGAGGGGTCCCGTCTCCTAGTCATAGCCTAGCTCCAAAAGCGCAATATTTCAAGGGCCCTTAGGGCATAAAAATCAGCTTACGCCTTATATGTTTTTTCAGCCGTATCTTCAGGGTCCGGGGACCCCGGCACGGCGAGACTCTGGCGCGCGGGCGCAAATACTAGTAATATAGTAGTAATTATGAAAATATCGACCAGGACGCGCTACGGCGCCAGGTTCCTGCTGCAGCTGGCACTGCGCGGCGGCAGCGCGCCGGTACCCCTGTCCGACATCGCCAGGGACCAGCAGATCTCGCTTAAATACCTCGGGAGCATAGCCTCGGCCCTGAAGAAGGCCGGCATAGTGCGGACTCTGGTCGGGGCCGGCGGCGGCTTCAGGCTGGCGGTACCGCCGGCCCGGATAACGCTGCACGACGTGTTCAAGGTCTTCGACGGCCCGGTGCAGCTGGTACACTGCGTGACCGACGCCTCGGCCTGCGGGCGCTCTGCGGACTGCCTGACAAGGGACGTCTGGCGCGTGGCCAACTCCGCCCTGGAGAATTCGCTCAAGGGCGTGACCATAGCCGACCTGGCGCGCCGCCAGGGCGGGAAGCAACGGAAGCCCGGAAGGAAAACCAAATGATAGGCGCCGGTATTTCGCAGATGGAGGACCTCTGGCGCCGCTTCGACCGCATGGCGCGGCTGGTGGGGCCGGCAGATAAGTAAAATAAAACCATGGGGGAAGACAAAGCCGAAGACTTCGACCTGCTGGCGCAGTTCAACGCCGGCAGCGAAAAGGCCTTTACCCGCATCGTCGAGAAGCACGCCGGGCCGCTGCTGAATTTCCTCCACCGCTACACTCACAACCGGGCGGACAGCGAGGACATAGCGCAGGAAGCCCTCCTGCGCCTTTACAAGGCCGCTCCAGGTCTTAAACCCGACGCAAAACTTTCCACCATTCTCTACAAGATCGCCTACAACCTGGCCGTTGACCAGGCCCGCAGGGCTAAAAGCCGCAATTCCGCCGCGCCCACCCAGGCGCTGGACGCGGGGGAGCGGGGCCAGGCGCCGCTGCGGGTCTCAAGCCCGGCCGCCTCTCCGGCCGCCCTGCTTGAAACTTCACTGCGGAACAGAGAAATAGCCGCCGGTCTTGCTGAACTCCCGGATGCCCAGCGGTCAGCGCTTATACTGAAGGCCTATGAACACCGCTCCTACGCCGAGATAGCCGAGATCATGGGCCTTTCAGACTCCGCGGTGGACTCGCTTATCTTCCGCGCCCGCCAGAGCCTCGCCAGGAAACTGGCAAATCCCCGATAGATCCCGCTATTTTGTCCTTCCGCCCGGGAAATGTTGACAGGGTGTTTTTAAATTGCGCTAATGATCAGGGGGGAACTTTACCAAAGCGAAAAGTATTGCCGCACCCGCATTTCTAATATGCAGGGAGGGGGTCCCATGGACTGGTCCTTATTCGGGTTTAAGGCGGTTGGGGAATTGTTCAATATTCACCCGATGTTCGTGCATTTTCCGGTTGCTTTTCTTCCAGGGGCTTTCCTGCTGTTCGCCCTGGGAATAACGCTGAGGAAACCGGGGCTGAACCTGGCCGGCAGGGCCTGCCTTTACATGGCTGCGGCCGGGGCGCTGGCAGCCGTAGCAACGGGGTTGCAGGCCGAGAACAGCTTCCCGCACAACGAAGTCATCCATAATATGATGGAAACGCATGAAACCCTGGGCTGGGCAGTGCTGGCCCTGGCCGGGGCGCTCACTGCGTGGAGTTTCTTTCAAGCCGAACACCGGCCCAAGGCCGCCTGGGTTTTCCTCGCGCTGCTGGGGCTGGCCAACCTGGCCGCCATGCAGGGAGCCGATATAGGTGCGCGCATGGTCTACCTGGAGGGGGCGGCGGTTAAACCGGTCGTAAGCGTTATCCTCGGTGGGGAAGGGGAAAAGGCAGCAAAAACCGGGCATGTGCCCGCGGCCGGACATGAAGGGCATAAACACAGCCATTAGACGAAAAGCCATGAGCGGTGGTCATGGACCGAAGGTTTTTTACGCTTTATGCGTTAAACATAGTACGAGGGTGTGTTTATGATATTCGACAACTGCAGCGGGATAGTGAAAAAGTTATCCGCCTATATGGACGGAGAGCTCGGCCCCGGTGACCGCTCCGCGGTAGAGCGGCATCTGGCGGCCTGCGCCTCCTGCGCGGAGGAGTTGCGCCGCTTCGCCGCCGCCGACGCCGCCTTGCGCGCTCTGCCAGTCCTCGAGCCGCCGCCTTTCTTCGCCGCCAAGGTGACGGCCGCGGCCCGCACCCTGAACGAATACCACGGGCCTTTCCGCCGCTTCCTGCTCTTCCCCGTGCCCGCCGCGGCGGCTCTCACGGCCTTCATCATCTTCAATATCTTCACCTTCGCCTTCAACATCAACGCCCTTGAGAACGGTCCGCGCCGGGAGCTGGCCAGGAAAGTGGTGACGCAGCTGGCCAGGCCGGCCAGCCTGCTCAACCCCGTGGCGGTGGCGCGCCTCTGCGGCGAATGCTCAAAGTACATGTGCCTGTGCATGCACGAGGCCGGCAAGGCCGCCCTGTGCCCCTGCAAGGACTGCGATATGAAGAAGGCGGCCGGCGCGGCCGCGCCCGCGGAGAATACGGAGGAACATCATGTCGACTAAACTTGCGGGAGCGGCCCTGGCCATGGGCCTGCTTTCTTTCGTGCACCTTTTCGGAGTGGAGAAAGCCGCGCTGGCCGTGGCCTTCGGCGTGATGGCGCTCAAGGACCCCGCCATAACCGTACGCGGTCAGCGGCTGGCCAAGGGCGCCATAGCTGCGGGCCTTGCCTACCTGCTGGTGCTCACAGGCGTGTTCCTCTACCACATGCCGGCGCTCAATACTCTGGCCGCCAAGCTCGGCAATTAAGAAGGTTATATGAAGACGTCAACCGCGGTATTCCTGCTTCTGGCTAGCGCCGCTCCCGCGGCGGCACAGGAGGCCGCGCGCCTGGACCTCTCCGGCTACCTGGCCGAGGTAAGATCCGCCAACCCGGAGATAGCCGCGGCCTCGGCGCTGGCCAAGGTCTACGCCGAGAAAGCAAAGCAGGCCTGGCAGCCCATGGACCCGACAATAGAGTTCGAGCGGATGTACGCCGACGGCGCCCTGGGCTCCGGCGCGGCCGAGCGCAATATACTGATACGGCAGGAATTCCGCAATCCTTATAAATACAGCCTGCAGAGGGGAGCGGCCCGCTACGAACGCGAGGCCTACGGCGCCCTGCGCGGCGACAGGGTTAACCGCGTGCTGGCCGAGGCGCGCGCCGCTTTTTACGACTACGCCCTGCTCTGGCAGAGCGAGCGCGTCTACGCCGAGAACATAGAACTGCTCAAGAAATTCTCCCGCATTGCCGAGACCCGCTATGCCGTGAACCAGGGCGCCCAGGGCGACGCCGTGAAGGCGCAGGTGGAGCTCTCCAAGGCGCTGAATATGCTGATCACGGTGCAGCAGGAAAAAGAGACGGCCGCCGCCCGGCTCAACGCCCTGCGCAACCGGCCGCCGGAGACCGCCCTGCCCGAGCCTGAAGAATTCCATCTAAAACCCGCTGCGGCGGACTACAAGGCCATGGAGGCCGAAGCCCTGGCCAAGAACCCGGCGCTGGCGGCCGCGGCGGCCAAGGTGAAAGCGGCCGAGAAGAAACTTTCGCTCGGCCGGGCGGAGTACGCGCCGGACTTCATGCTGAGCTGGCGCAAGCGCGGCTCCGACGACGCGGCCATGGACGGCACCTACGACGTGTCGCTCGGGCTTACGGTGCCGCTCTGGTTCGGCCGGACCGCGGCCATGGGCCGCGAGGCGCGGGCCGAGCGCGACATGGCCGCGGCCGAATACGACGCCGCCCGCAACAACCTGTTGCTCGAACTCAAGGAAGCCTCGGTGAAGCTCAACTATTACGCGCGCCTCTCCGAGCTCTACTCCGGCACGGTGCTGCCGCAGGCCGAGCAGTCGCTGAAGGCGGCCGAGGCCGGCTACCAGGCGGGCAAGACCGACTTCCTGGACCTGGTGGACTCCAACCGCACCCTGCTCGAGACCAAGCGCGAATTGTACGAATACAGCGCGGGCTACGCCGCCTGGCTGGGCAGGCTGCGCAGCCTGACCGGGGAAAATTTATGAACAAGAACATCATTATAGCCGGCCTGGCCGCCCTGCTGCTGCTGGGCGGGGGCATAGCCGCCTACAGGCATTTCCACGCCGGCCACGGCTCGGAGGGGCCGGCCGCGCAGAAGGAAGTCTACTATTGCCCCATGCACCCGGACTACACGGCGGACAAGCCAGGCTCCTGCCCCATCTGCGGCATGAACCTGGTAAAGCAGGAGAAAGCCGCCGGGGGACACGACCACGGCAGATCCTCCGAAGGCCGCGCCGCCGTGGAACTGACGCCGGAGCGCCAGCGCATGATAGGCCTCAAGACCGAAAAAGCCGCCTACCGCAACCTGTCAAAGACCGTGCGGGCCTCGGGCAAGGTGGCCTACGACCCGGACCTCTACAGGGCCATCAGCGAATACCGCGAAGCCCGGGCCGCCTACGAGAAGATCAGGGACGGCTCCTGGCAGGAGGCCGCCGACCGGGCCAAGGCCATGGTGGATTCAGCCAAATTAAAACTGCGCCAGCTGGGCATAGGCGAAGAGCAGTTGGCCGAAGTGGACAAGGACCCGGCCCGCTACGACAATCTGCTGGTGGCCGGCGACAAGGTATGGGTATACGCGCAGGTCTACGAGTACGAAGCCGCCGCGGTGAAGCCCGGCCAGGCGGCCGTCATCACCTCCCGCGCCTATCCCGGCCGGGAATTTTCCGGCACCGTGCGCTCGGTGGACCCAATCTTCTCCGAGGAGACCCGCACCCTGCGCGCCCGCATAGAGGCTGAGAACCCGGGCGGCGAGCTGCGCTCGGAGATGTACGTGGAGGCGGTGATAAAGGCCTACCTCGGCGCCGCCCTGGCGGTGCCGGTGACGGCGGTGCTCAATACCGGCGAGAGGGAGATAGCCTTCGTGCAGAAGGGGGAAGGCACTTTCGAACCGCGCGAGGTGAAGACCGGCCGCCGCAACGACGACTACGCCGAAATAATTTCCGGCCTGAAGAAGGGGGAGAAGGTGGTGACTTCGGCCAACTTCATGATAGATTCGGAATCGCGCATGAAAGCGGCGCTGGGGAACTGACCGCAGTGGCGGCTTTATGATAAAGAACATCATCGCTTTTTCGGCGCATAACAAGGCGCTGGTGCTGCTGCTGGCGCTGGCCGCCTGCGCCGGCGGCTGGTACGCCGTAAAGAACGTAAACCTCGACGCCATCCCGGACCTGTCCGACACGCAGGTGATAGTCTATTCCAAGTGGGACCGCTCGCCCGACATCGTCGAGGACCAGGTCACCTACCCGGTCATCACCGCGCTGCTCGGCCTGCCCAAGGTGAAGACCATACGCGGCTTCTCCGATTTCGGCTTCTCCTACGTCTATGTCATCTTCGAGGACGGCACGGACATTTACTGGGCCCGCTCGCGCGTGCTGGAATACCTGAGCAAGATCCTGCCGCAGCTGCCCGAGGGCGTGAAGACCGAGCTCGGCCCCGACGCCACCGGCGTGGGCTGGATCTACCAGTACGCCCTCGTCGATAAGACCGGCCGCCACGACCTGGCTCAAATGCGCTCCTTCCAGGACTGGAACCTGCGCTACCAATTGCAGTCGGTGCCCGGCGTGGCCGAGGTGGCCGCCATCGGCGGTTTCCAGAAGCAGTACCAGGTGAACCTCAATCCCAATTCGCTCGCCGCCTACGGCATTTCCATAGACCGTGTGCTCAAGGCCGTGCAGGACGGCAACGAGGAAGCCGGCGCCAGGCTGATAGAGTATTCCGGCGCGGAGTACATGATACGCGGCAAGGGCTACGCCAAGTCCGTAAAGGATATAGAGGACATAGTGGTCTCGCGCGGGGCGGGCGGCACACCGGTGCTGCTCAAAAGCCTGGCCTCCGTTACCTCCGGCCCGGAGATACGCCGCGGCGTCTCCGACCTGGACGGTGAGGGGGACGCGGTGGGCGGCATAGTGGTGATGCGCCACGGCGAGAACGCGCTGACCGTGATAGAGCGCGTGAAAGAGCGGCTGGAGATCGCCAAGGCCTCCCTGCCCGAGGGCATGGAGATACTCACCGTCTATGACCGCTCCGACCTCATCAAGCGGGCCATAGCCACGCTCAAGCGGCAGCTCACCGAGGAAATGATAATCGTGAGCCTGGTCATTCTGCTCTTCCTCTGGCATCTACCGTCGGCCATTATACCGATAGTGACCATACCTGTCTCGGTGCTGCTGGCCTTCATCCCGATGTACTTCATGGGCATCTCTTCCAATATCATGTCCCTGTCGGGCATAGCCATCTCCATAGGCGTGCTGGTGGACGGCGCCATAGTGGAGGTGGAGAACGCCTACAAGAAGCTGGAGCATTGGGACGCCGGGGGCCGCAAAGGGGATTTCCACGCCGTGCGGCTGGAGGCGCTGCAGGAAGTGGGGCCGGCGGTGTTCTTCTCGCTCCTAGTGATAGCCGTGGCCTTCATGCCCATCTTCACGCTGGTTGACCAGGAAGGCCGGCTGTTCAAGCCGCTCGCCTACACCAAGAACCTCACCATGTTCGTGGCGGCGCTGCTGGCCATCACGCTGGACCCGGCGCTGCGCATGATGTTCACGCGCATGGATTACAGCCACTTCAAGCCGGCCTGGCTGTCCAACCTCTTCAACACCGTCACCGTCGGTAAATACTACCCCGAGGAGAAGCACCCGATCTCCAGCCGGCTGTTCAGGGTGTACGAGCCGGTCTGCCGCTGGACGCTGGAGCATCCGCGCAAGGTGATAGCCGGCGCTCTTTTCCTGGTGCTCACGACGATCCCCGTCTACCTGAAGACCGGCTCCGAGTTCATGCCGCCCCTGAACGAGGGCACCATACTCTATATGCCCACCACGCTGCCGGGCATCTCGGTCACCGAGGCGCAGCGGCTGATGCAGGCGCAGGACCGCATCCTCAAGTCCATCCCCGAGGTGGAGCGCGTCTTCGGCAAGGCCGGCCGCGCCGACACTTCCACCGACCCGGCGCCTTTCTCCATGATGGAGACCGTGGCCGTGCTCAAGCCCATGGACCAGTGGAGGAAGAAAGACCGGTGGTACTCGTCATGGATGCCCGGGTTCCTGCAGCCGGTGTTCCGCCCCGTCTGGTACGACCGCCTGACCTGGGACGAACTGATCAGCGATATAGACTCCAAGATGCAGTTCCCCGGCGTGTCCAACGCCTGGACCATGCCCATCAAGGCGCGCATAGATATGCTCACCACCGGCGTGCGCACGCCGGTGGGCATCAAGATCTTCGGCGCCGACCTCAAGACCATAGAGCGCACCGGCATAGAGGTGGAGAAGCTGGTGCGGCAGGTGAAGGGCACTCGCAGCGTCTACGCCGAGCGCACGGCCGGCGGCTACTTCCTCGACTTCACCCTGCGGCGCGAGGCGCTGGCCCGCTACGGCCTGACGGTCAAAGAGGCGCAGATGGCGCTGATGACCGCCATCGGCGGCCAGAACCTGACCACCACGGTGGAAGGCCGCGAGCGCTACTCGGTCAACGTGCGCTACGCCCGCGACTTCCGCGACGACGTGGACAAGCTGGGCCGCGTGCTGGTGACGGCGGAGAAC
>MGUG01000044.1 GCA_001799845.1 Elusimicrobia bacterium GWC2_64_44
CCGGCGATGGTGCCGGCGTCCTTGGTGGCCTGGCGCTGGTTGTCGTTGAAGTAGGCGGGCACGGTGATGACGGCCTTCTCCACCTTCTCGCCGAGGAACGCCTCGGCGTCGCGCTTGACCTTCTGCAGCAGGAACGCCGCCAGCTGCTGGGGCGTGAACTCCTTGCCGGCTATCTTGTATTTGTACTCAGTGCCCATCTTGCGTTTGAACGCGGCGACGGTGCCTTCCGGGTTGGCGACGGCCTGCCGGCGGGCGGGCTCGCCGACGAGCATCTGCCCGTCCTTGGCGAAAGCCACGTAGGACGGGAAAGCCTTCCCGCCGAGGCTCGTGCCTTCGGCCGAGGGGATGATGGTGACTTTGCCGCCTTCCATCACCGCCGCGGCTGTGTTGGATGTACCGAGGTCTATTCCGATTATCTTTGCCATTTTAGTGTCCTCCAAAAATAAGTAACCGCTAAATTCACTCTCCCGAGCCTTCCGCCGGCCGCTCCGGCTCCGGTCCCGGCTCCGCCGCGGGCGCGGGGGCCGCCTTCTTTTTCGCTATCTTCACCCGGGCGGGGCGCAGGATCTTGTCGCCGTACCAGAAGCCCTTCTGCAGCTCTTCCGTCACCAGCCCGTCGTTCTCCTCGGTACCCTCCGTCACCCCCAGGATCTCCGAGGCCATTGGGTCGTAGGGCTTGCCCAGCGGCTCCATCGGGCGTATGCCCTCGGCCTCGAACACCTTGGAGAACTCCTTGAAGATCATCTCCAGGCCCTTGAGCACCTCGTCGGAGTTGCCGGCCTCTTTGCTGCCGTTGACGTGGGAGTGGGCCGCCTGCAGCAGGTCGTAGAGCGGCAGCAGCCTGAGCAGGATCTCGCCCTTGCCCCACTTCACCCACTCCGGCTTTTCCTTGTCCACGCGCTTGCGGTAATTCTCGAAGTCGGCCTGCAGGCGCAGCAGCTGGTTATAGTAATCCTCCGCCTGCTTCTTCTGCTTCTCAAGCTCGCCGGCCTCGGCGGCCGGCGCCGCGGCGCCGACGGCGCCTTCGGGGGCTTCGTGCTCGGATTTCGCTTTCTTGTCTTCGGCCTTATGGTTTTTCATATGCTCACTCTTCGAAATCTATCTTTTCCCACTCGCCCAGCATGTCCTCCATCATGGAGCTGACCGTGTCCACGAGCGAGATCATGCGCGGGTACTCCATACGCTTGTAGCCCAGTATCCCCACCAGCCCCACGGCCTTGTCGTTCATGCAGTAGGAGCTCGACACCAGGCTGAAATTCTTGAATTCCTTGATGCTGTTCTCAGAGCCTATGGTCACGTCCACGATGTGGCGTTTGCCGGGCTCGGGCAGGGCCTTGGCCTTCAGCGAGGAATCGCGCAGGCGTTCGCGCAGCAGGCCGGAGAAGCGCTCCTTCTCCTCGAGGAGGCGGGCGATGTTGCGCATGTCCTCCATGCTGCCGCCCTCGAGGTTGGAGAAGATGCGGCTGAGGCCCTCCAGGTACAGCGCGTCCTCGCTGCGGGCGAGGCCCTTGAAATATTCTATGAGCTTTTTGAGCAGCTCCTCGAGGCCCTTGTCCTTTTCTTTGGCGAGGAACTCCTTGAACAGCACCTGCGGCAGGTCGGCTATGGGCAAATCCTTCACGCGCTTGTTGAGGCGGGAAGAAAGGGCCTTCACGGCGGCCTTGTCTGCGGGCCGCTCCAGCGAGAAGGCCGCGTGCTTGATGAGGCCGGAATGGGCGAACATCATGGACAGCACGCTGTGCGGCCCCATCGAGAGCAGGTCCAGGCGCTTGATGCTGTCGAGGTCCAGGTCGGCGCTCATCACGAAGCCGGCCCACTGCGACATGTCGGAGAGCATCCGGGAGGTGTGCTTGAGGAAGCCGTCGAGCTGCTCTATGCGGTTGTCGTACTCGCGCTCGAGGCGCTCTTTCTCCCCGGCGGCCATGCGCTGCATGCGCATGATATTGTCCACGTAGGCGCGGTAGCCCTTGTCGCTAGGCACGCGCCCGCCGGAGGTGTGCGGCTGCACCAGGTAGCCCTCGGTCTCCAGCTCTTTTAAGATATTCCTTATAGTTGCGCTGGAGACGTTGAAGCGGCCTTCCTCGGCTATCAGGTCGGAACTGACCGGGCGGCCCGTGCTGACAAAGTTGTAGATGACCCAGTTAAGGATCTTCTCTTTCCTGTCCTGCGCGACTTCCGGTTTAAGTACCCTCATAAATTTTCCCGCCAAGTTTAATTAGCACTCAAAAGCAATGTCTGCCAGAAATATTATACACCCTTGCCCCATAATTGTCAATACCGCCTCCTGACTGCTAATAATAGGATCATACGCCCGTGTCCCCCTCGGGACGCGGGCGCAGTCCCCATATGACCGCCGTCAAAGCGCTCACGGGCAGGTGTTTGGTAAAATAGAGGCGGTTAGGGAACGAGGGTGAGGAGAGACAAGTGAAAATTTCAGCCATGATCAGTGCCGCAGCGTTCACGCTGGCCCCCGCTTACGCGGCGGCCTGGGCGCCGGAAGTAAACCTCGAAACGATAACGGTTACGGAAGTCCCCGCGCCCGTGCGGGCGGAGATCTCCGGCCCCCGCGACGGACAGAATTATTCCGGCGCCGAGGAACTCCTGATCAAGGAATTCGCCGTCACCGAGATAGGCCTGGACATCCCCGAGTCCGAGGTGATGCGCCAGACCTCCTACGACAACGCCTTCTGCTTCGAGCACGCGCTGCGCCTGGCGCTGACCGCGCTGCTGGAGGACCACAGCGACCGCACGAGCCCGCTGGCCAAAGAGCTGGCGGCCATCGGCGCGCCGGAGAAGCCCTCCAAGTCGGACCTGAAGCGGGCCCGCCAGCGCCTGCTGGAGGCCCTGAACCGCCGCGACTCTTTCCTCTCCATGGTGCACCCCTACAAGCAGTACCAGCCCTTGAACGGCGAGCTGGTGGAAAAGAACTGGGTCTTCTTCCTGCGACTCTCCGGCAAGTCCTACTGGGCCGTAGTCGACCGCTCCGGCGAAAAACCCGCCTACGTCTACGGCATGAACTGACCGCCGCTCACGCAGCAAAAACCCCGGCCCTCGCCGGGGTTTTTATTTATTTCCTTATACCACGGAACCGCGAGATGCCAAGTCGGGGGCCAGCCGGGGAGGGGCCCCGTGCTCCTGGACTGCAGGGAACCGTTGCGCGGTTCCCCCCGCCCTTGGGAAATTATGGGCGGGGCCCCCTTCCCCAAAGTCGCACGGAACCCCTCCCCGGCCGTCCCCTCCGCATCCTCTGTCAGTCTATTCCAAGCGAGCCACCAGCGGAGACCGCAGGGGTAGGACAAGCAAAACCGTCGCGAGCCCGACGCTTGCGTAGCGCGGAGGGCGAGTGCCGAGTGAGCGCACGGTAGGCCGCCGGAATCGATACAGTTCTTATATTTTAAGTGCGGTGCGCAGGGCCCAGTCGAGGACGCGGTCGGGGAGCAGCCACTTCATAAAGATTATTAACGAGGCCGTGAAAGGGACCGGGTAGCGGGCCGCGGGGGAAGACGAGCGCAGCGCCTTCAGGATCACGGCGGCCACGGCCTCGGGGCCCGGGGCGCCGCTGCGGTAGCCGGCGCGGAACTTCTCGGTGACGCGCTTCACCAGCGGGCCGTAGGGGCCGGAGCCGGAATACTTCTCCAGGTTCACCAGCGCCGTATTGTCCCACTCGGTCCTTATAGGGCCGGGCTCTATCAGGATCACCTTTATGCCGAACTGCGCCGTCTCCAGGCGCAGCGCGTCGGAGTAGGCCTCCAGCGCGTGCTTGCTGGCGTGGTACCAGCCGCCGGTCGGCGTGGTGATCTTGCCCGCTATCGAAGAGATATTGACTATGGCCCCCCCGCCCGCCGCCCGCATATGCGGCAGCGCCAGCTGCGTCAGCCGCGCCAGACCGAACAGGTTCACCTCGAACTGCCGCCGGGCCTCCGCCAGCGGCACGTCCTCCACCGCCCCGTGCGCGCCATAGCCCGCGTTGTTCACCAGCGCATCCAGCGAGCCGCCGTCCTTCAGCACAAAGTCCACGGCGCTTGCCAGCGAATCCTCGTCCGTCACGTCCAGCGCGAAGATCTTGGCGCCCTGGTACTCCAGCCCGCGCATCTTCTCCACGCGCCGGGCGCCGGCGTAGACCTTGTACCCGCTCTTCAGCAGCAGTTCCGCGGTCGCGTAGCCGATGCCGGCCGAAGCGCCAGTGATCAAGACAGTTTTAGCCATACCTCTTTTGTAGGAAATTAAGCGGCCCGGCGCAATATTTTTGATAATATAGGGGCATGGAAAGTAAGCGCGTTTACCTGCGGCCGGGCTCCTACGAGGAGAAGTTCGTCAGGAGCGGCGGCCACGGCGGCCAGAACGTAAACAAAGTGGCCACCGCCGTACAGCTGCGCTTTTTCCCCGCGCTGTCGGGCCTGCCCTGGGCCGCTATCGAGCGGCTCAAGGCGCTGGCCGGCTCCAGGCTGACGGCGGAGGGCGATATCATGATAGTCGCCAGCGAGTACCGCACGCAGGAGCAGAACCGGCAGGCCGCGCGGGCGCGCCTGGAGGAACTGCTGGCCCGCGCGCTGCGCCCGCCCAAGAACAGGCGGGCGACAAAACCCTCCTACGGGTCCAAGCTGCGGCGGCTGGAAGGCAAGAAGCGCCATTCCGACATCAAGCGCGACAGGCGCCCCGATTTTGAGTAAAATATTTTTATGGAAACACCTTACCTGCTGACCACCCTCGCCGCCGCGCTGGCCGGCGGCGTGCTGCTGTTCTCTTACCTGCGCCGCGGCAACGCCGGGGCGGCCGTGCCGGCCGAGGGCAGCGCCCTGAGCGCCCTGGGCGTGAACGTGCGCCTGCGGGACGTGTTCCGCGTGGCGGTGCTGATAGAGGAGAAGGGCAAGGAATTTTACCTGAAACTGGAAGCCCGGGCCGCCGAGCCCGCTACCAAGAAGCTCTGTGCCTGGCTGGCCGAAGAGGAAGAGCAGCACCGGCGGTTCGCGCAGGACCACCTGGACAAATGGCGCCCGCTCGGCACGCACCTGACCGAGTGGCCGCTTATTCTTGAAAGGGTAAAGCAGGAGGGCTTCTTCGCGGAACCGCCCCCCTACACCGCCCCGGAAGCCGAGCTGGCGGCTTTCGCGATAAAGCAGGAAATAAAGTCAGCGGAATTTTACCGGCTCTTCGAACAGGCCTTTCCCGAGGCCTGGAAGCGCTCGCGCCTGGACCGCCTGGTGCAGGAGGAGCGCGCCCACGAGGCCAAGCTCCGCGCCGCCTATCCCGGGCTGAAGTAGCCCTACCGGCAGCCGCCGGGCGGCAGTTCGAATTCCAGCGTCACCGTCTGGCGGGCCTGCGCCTCGGCCTCCGCGGCTGGCGCGCCGCAGGGCGCGGTACCTTCGGCCCTCGCGCCGCCGGCGCTCACCTTTACCGCCCCTATCTCCCAGTCAAGCACATCCCCCGCGCCGGTATACCCGGGGCCGGACCCGCCCCAGCCGGCGTAAATTTTTTCTCCGGCCTCCGCCGCTTCGCCGGGCCAAAGCCGCCGCACCTGGGTGCCCTTGCCCTCCAGCCCGGCCAGGGCGCGGGCCAGCGCCGGCGGCCGCGGGCCGCAGGGCAGCAGGATCCTCCTGATCTTCACCAGCCGCCCCAGCTCCTCTAAACCGCTGAAATTCTTTTCCTCCAGCGATGTCAGCAGCACGGCGTCGAGCGAAGCCCGGCCCGCGGTCAGCACCGAGTCGGCCGCCTTGCGCCCGTTCACGCCGGGGTTCACGAGGTACAGCCCGCCCGGCGCGCTCACCAGCGCGGCGGCGGTGTCGGAATCGCCGAACAGCTGCGCCCTGTAGCGCGCCGGCGCTTCGGGCGCCGCGCCGCCGAAGTAGCCGCCAGACGCCACGCCGAGCCCGAGACCGGCCGCCAGGTACAGGCGCCGCCGCCGGAAACCCAGCAGCGGCGCGTGCAGCAGGGCCAGCGCCAGAATGAAGAAGCCGGCCACGAACCAGGCCGAGGGCTGCGCCACGCTGACCGAAGCGTAGGGCAGCCCGGCGAAGAAGCGCACCGTCCAGAGAAAGACGTCCATGAAGAGCCCTGCCGCCCGGGCCAGCGCGGCGAAGAGGAACCCGCCGGAGAGCGCCAGCCCGAAGCCGAGCCCCATCGCCACCCCGGACGCCGGCACCAGCGCCATGTTGGAGAGCAGCGAGACCAGGGAGATCTTATGGAAGTAGACCGCGAGCACCGGGTAGAGGCAGAGCTGCGCGAAGAAGCTGACCGCCAGCACGCCCAGCACCGCGCCCGCCGGGCCGCCGGTCTTCAGGTAGCGCCCCCACAGGGCTAACCCCACCGTCAGCCCGTAGGCGGCCAGGAAGGACATCTGGAACCCCGCGTCGAACAGCGAGCGCGGCGACAGCAGCAGGATCAGCAGCGCCGCGGCGGCCAGCGCCTGGAAGGCTCCGCTCTCGCGGCGCAGCAGCCAGGCCAGCAGCCCGGCCGCGAACATCAGGTAGGCCCGCACCAGCGGCGCGTCCAGCCCCGCCGCCAGCACGTAGAAACCGGCCAGCGCCAGGGCGGCCCCTCCGGAATAACGCCGGCCGAGGCCCAGCCGCGAGCACAGGAAATAGACCACCGCCACCACGAAGCCCACATTGGAGCCGGAAGCCACAAGCAAATGCATCGCGCCCGAATCCTGGAAGACTTCCTTCAGCTCCGGCGGCACGCTCTTCTTTTCTCCCAGCACCACGCCGCCCAGCACCGCCGCCCCTTCCGGGGGCAGGGCCGCGCGGAAAGAGGCCAGCGCCGACTCGCGCGCCCGGCGCGCCAGCAGCAGGAGCGGCCCCGCCCGGCGCTTCACCGCCACCTCGCGGGCGCGCAGCTGTGCGGCAATGCCTCGCCGGGCCAGGAAGTCGGCCCAGTCCAGGCTGCCCGGCACCGAAGCCCCCGGCGGCAGCTCCAGGTCCCCGAACAGCTCCACGGTGTCGCCGTAGGAGAAATCGCCCGGCTTGGCGTAGACCATCAGCCCAGCCGCGGCCGGGCGCCCGTAAAATGCGGAGGCCTCGAGCGCGAAGCGCACCCCGCCGGGCACCAGCACCGGGTACTCGGCTATGCGGCCTTCGGCCACCGCCCCGGCGCGGGGCAGGGCGAAGGGCAACGGCGCTGGCGTGAGCAGGCGCTCCCGGAAAATAAAAAGGCCCCCGGCGTAAACCAGGAGCAGCAAAAACAGCGGCCGTCGGTAATAGGAAAGGAGCATTTCGTTAATTCAATAGATCAGGGCCGGCCGCTGCCGGACTGCGCTCTTTGGAAGTCTGAACTGTCTTGAATTAACGAAGAGCGTCCCCTGTCAGATCTTGATACGGCCCTTCAGCGCGTAACCCAGCGTCACTTCGTCCATGTAGTCTATGTCGCCGCCCAGCGGCACGCCGTAGGCGATGCGGGTGATCTTCTCCACGTAGGGCTTGACCAGGCGCGTCAGGTACATGGCCGTGGCTTCGCCGTCGGCGTCGGGGTTGGTGGCGATGATGAGCTCTTTGACGCCCCCGTCGGCCGCGCGCACGCGCTCCACCAGTTCCTTTAGCTTGATCTGCTCCGGCAGCACGCCGGCCGCCGGCGAGACCGCGCCGTGCAGCACGTGGTAAACCCCGGAAAAGCTCTTGGCCTTCTCGATGGCCGCCAGGTCCTGCGGGCGCTCCACCGCGCAGATCACGGAGCGGTCTCGCCCTTGGTCCGCGCAGATGGGGCAGAGGTCGCCCTCGGCGTAGTTGAAGCACTCGGAGCAGTATTTCACCGAGGCCTTCACCTCGCGCAGGGCCGCAACCAGGCCCTCCACCTCTGGCGCCGAGGCGCGCACCACGTACATGGCGAAGCGCTCGGCCTGCTTGGGGCCGACGCCGGGGAATTTGCGGAATACCCCTATGATCTTTTCCAGCGCCTTCATTTTATTTTATTGATCTTGGTGATGCGGCCGTGGAATACCTTGGTCAAATGCTTGAGCTCGGGCTCGGTCTCGGCGCCCACCGCTTTGGGGGCGTGCTGGGCCGTGGGGCGGGCCGCTGACGGCGCGGCGTCGGGCGGCTCTACCAGCGTCTCGGCGTCGCCCGCGTCCATCGGGGCTTCGGGAATATCGGCGGGAGACTCGACGGCGGCTTGCGGCGCGTGCTCGGGCTGCAGGATCAGCTTGCGGCCGGCCAGCCTGGCCAGCGTCTCTTCCAGCTCGCCCTTGGCCGTCTCCATCATGGTGACTTCGAACTTGTTGGAGGTGAGCAGGCGCAGCTTGTCGGCGCCTTCCGGCACTATGCGCACCGAGAGCAGCACGTTGTAAAGGGAGGGACGGCTGGAGGAGACCTGGCCCAGCAGGCGCTTCCAGGCCTCGGCCGGGGCCGCCGCAGGAGCGGCGGCGGAGGCGGTGACGGGAGCGGGGGCCGGGCCGGGAGCGGGCCGGATAGCGGCAGGCGGCGGGGACGCTATCTCATTTTTTTTTTGAGCGCCGGTCTGCGGCGCGGGCGGGGTATAGTCCCCCCCTGAGCCCAGGCGGGCCTCCAACACTTCGAGCTTGCGCACCAGGGCGTCCAGGTCCTGCGGCACTTCCAGCAGCGTATACAGCGCCACCTCGGCGGCGAGCGCCGGGGAATCGGAGAACTTGATCTCTTCTATAACGACATTGAGCTTGCGCGCGAGGCGCGCCAGCGCCAGGGGCTGCGTGTCCTTGGGCAGGCCCTTTATCTCCTCGCCGCCGGCAAAGCCCTGGGAGGCCAGGTAGGCCCCGGCGAACAGGTTGCGCAGCTCGCGCAGCGCGGCCAGCGGGTCGTAGCCGTCGGCCGAGAGCGAATCGAAAGCCTTGTGCAGGGCGGCCGCGTCGCGGCCCAGCAGCGCGAGCGCCATGGAATTTATCAGCTCGCCGCCGGGCTGGCCCAGCAGCTCGCTTATGACGGAGGCTTTGATATCTCCGTGCGCGAACGAGGCCGCGCGGTCGAGCATGGTCAGCGCGTCGCGCATGGCCCCGCCGGCCGAGCGGGCTATCAGGCGCAGGGCCTCGGGCTCGGCCTTGAGCTTCTCGGCCGCCGTCACCTCGGTGAGGCGGGCTACGATGTCACCTTCGGAGATGGGGCGGAAGCGGAAGCACTGGGAGCGGGAAAGGATGGTGGGCGGCACCTTGTTCTGCTCGGTGGTGGCCATGATGAACACCACGTGCGCCGGCGGCTCCTCCACGGTCTTGAGCAGCGCGTTGAAGGCGCCCTTGGAGAGCATGTGCACTTCGTCTAGGATGTAGATCTTGTACTTGTCGCGCGAGGGCGCAAAATCGACGTGGTCGATGATGACGCCGCGCACGTCGTCCACGCCGGTGTTGGAGGCCGCGTCAATCTCTATGACGTCTATGGACTTGCTCTCGGCTATCTCGGTGCAGGACGGGCACTTGCCGCAGGGCCCGCCGTCCTTGGGCTTGTGGCAGTTGAGGGTCTTCGCGAGGATGCGGGCGATGGTGGTCTTGCCGCAGCCGCGCTGCCCGTAGAACACGTAGGAGTGGGCCACGCGGCCCAGCTTCACGGCGTTCTGCAGCGTGGTCTTGACGGTTTCCTGCCCCAGCACCTCGGTGAGGTTGCCGGGCCGGTACTTGGTGCCGAGGTTTTCGTATGACATAAAGCGGTGGTTAGAGAACTGCGTCAGGTCCCCCGGCCTCGCCCGGGTAGGCCGGGCGGGCCGCGGAACGGGCGGACTTTAGAACTTCAGGCCGGCGCCGATGGACACGAAGCTGTTGTTCTCGTCGGCGTAGTTGAAGATCTGGTAAGTCACGTTGGCGACCACCATGTTCAGGTCCACGTAGCCGCCGAGCATGATGGCGGAGCTCTCGTCGGTCTTGAGGGCGGAGGAGCCGTTCTTGTACTTGGTCATGGTGTAGCCGGCGAACGGCGTCACCATGGGCAGGGTGGACGGGATGTCCACGCGGGCGTTCACGCTGGAGCGGGGCATGTTGGCCGTCAGGAAGGTGTGGCCGGTCACGAAGCCCTGGGGCGTCGCGTCCTCGTCGCCGTAGCTGTAGCCGGTGAAAGAGGCGGAGAGGTTGAGCATCAGCACCTTCGCGCCGGCGAACAGCGTGGCCGCCGTCTGCGTGGTGTCGAGGTCCGAGGTCCCGGCGGAGTTGGTGTGGATGGTATGCTTCAGGGCCGCGCCCACGTCCACGCGGGTCACGCCTTCACCGCCGCGGGCCATGCCGCGCGAGCCGGGGCCGGCCAGGCGGGACTTGCCGCCGGAGGTCGGGGTCAGGCTGAAGGTGATGTCGGCGCCGACGTATTTATTGGTGTAGTTGTTCACCTCGGGGGTGGTACCCACCTCGCCGCCGACGGTGTACTTCTCGGTCTCCAGCGCGCCGCGCAGGCCGATGGTGCTGTAGTCCTTGTCCAGGGCGTCCGAGGTATAGCGGGTCAGCGAGGGCTCGAAGGCCAGGTTCTCATGGCCGATGAGCACGTTCAGTTTATAGGAACTGTAGCCGTCCGGGCCGGTGGTGCCGGTCAGGCCGCCGTCGAAATACCAGGCGGAGGCATTGAGGCCGAGCCCGGCCACCAGCGCCAGCGAAACAATGAGTTTTTTCATCTTTAATCCCCTTTTATTACCGTTTTTCTCTAACCTAAAGCCGTTAAATCTCCCCATCATTATACGATTTTTGCCTCCGCCCCATAAATAAAAAACGCCCCCGGGGAGCCGGGGGCGTTTTTCATGGTTTATGGAACTGCTTTAGTTCTCGCAGGTGCCGACCGCGGTGCGGTAGTTGGCCGGGACGGTGCCCATGAAGGCCGCGCAGTCGCTCTTCTTCTGGCGCACGTACTGGATGCGGCTGTTTGCGGACTGGTTGGCCTGGGTGAAGGCCTGGTTCTTGGCGTCGAACCTGGTCTCCACCTTGCAGACGGCCCAGCAGGCGTTCTCGCCTATCACGCCGTCGCAGCGGTCGTCGCACTTTTTAAAGGCCGCGTCGAAGGTGGCTTTGGCCCTGTGTGAGGCGGCCACGGCCACGTCCATCTCCCTGCGGGCGTCCTGTATGGCCTGGTTCTTGGTCTGCAGGGTGGCCCGGAAGGCAGCCGCGCGCTGCGGATCTATGCCGCTGGTGCCGGAACCCGTGCTGGTGCCGGTGTTCGTGCCGGTGTTCGGCTTGGTGTTGTGGCCGGTGTTAGGATGGCTGGGGATGCCTTCGAGGCGCTTCACGGTAGCAGCCGCGGGGGCGAACTGCGCGTGGGCGTTGTTGAAGGCGGCCTGCTTCTCGTCTATCTGCCGCTGTATGGCGGGCACGTCGGCGCCGGGCCTGGCGGCGGACTCACGCAGCGCGCCTACTTCGGAGCGCAGGGTGTTCATCCGCTGCATCTGCTCGCCGGCTACCCGCAGGTTGGAGGTGCAGGTAGTGGAGGTGCAGTTGCGGCGGCCGGCCCAGATCTCGTTATAGAGCGGCTGGTCCACGGCTATGGTCGCGTCCATGGCGCGCAGGGCTTCTACGCCGGCGTTGGAGGCGGACATCACGCCAGCGCCAGTGCCCGTGCCGGCCCCAGTGCCGGTCCCGGAGCCAGTGCCCGTGCCGGTAGCGGCGCCAGTGCCAGTACCGGTGCCCGTGCCGGTGGCGGAACCCGTGCCGGTGCCGGTGTTAGCGGCGCCGCCGGTGGGGTTGGCCAGGTCTATCTTCCAGGTATCCGCAAGGACTTTGCGGATCTGGTCCATCTCAGTCTTGACGGCGTTCATCTGGCTGACCGCAGTACCGGGGTCTACGGTGGCGTTCTTGGCGTCGTTCTTGACCTCGTCGCCGCCGCGCATGGAGGCGCCCAGCAGGCTTGCCGGCGCCAGGTTCTTAAGGTCTACTACGGAGGCGGCCACGCCGCCCTTGGTGGCGGGAGAGGTCTCGCCCCAGGCGGTGGCCTCGGCGCCGCGGCCTTCCGCGTCGTTGGGGCCCTTGGCATCGAAGGGCGTTTCCTGATTAAGGCCGCGCCAGGTGACGGGCTTTGATATCAGGGGCCCGGAAGTGCCACCCACGGCCGTCCGCAGGTCGGCAGGGGGCGCGCTGACTATGATAGTCCCGGCCGGCTGCACGGGCTGCGCCGGAGGCGTAGCCACTTTGGAATCGGCGCCTGACAGGGCCAGGAACTTTTCCTTTATCTTCGTGACCTGCTCGGCGTTAGGCTGGGCGCCTGCCAGTTCGCCCTTCAGGGTGTTCAGCTCTCCAAGTATTCCGTTGGCGGAGCCCAGCACACTGCCGGTATAGTCCTCGCTCACGCCGGCGGCCAGGGTTTTCACCTGCCCGAGCTGGCTGTTATAGACCGGCACGGCGCGCTCGTGGAAGGCTATCTTGGCGTCGGCCTTGGCTATGAAGTCCCGCTCTAACAGGGCCAAAGTGGACATGGAGCTTTCCAGATACGGCTTAACTGCCTGGCTGGTGTCGGCTGAAACGCCGTTCACGGAGCCGGCGACCAGGGTGTTGTTATTAGCAGCGTCCAGGGTCTTCTGCAGCTGGGTCTTGAACAGCCGGTACTGTGACTTCTCGGCCTCCAGCTCGCGCTTGGCCGTTACTACGGCGCGCTCATAGGCGCCCACCTCGCCGCTCTTGCTGGCGTCGGTGCGGTTGTTGATCTCTATGACCACCCTGTCTACCTTGAGGTTAGAGAAACCGCCGGCCACAGCTATGGAATAGTCCAGCAGTTTGACCGCGTCATCTGTAGCCGCGCCGTCCTTAACATCCATCAGCATCTTTTTCAGGGTTTCGTCGTAGTCCTTGAAGACCGCGGCTATGGCCGGGGCATTGCCCGAGCCGCCGCCTGTCTCGGTGCCAGTGCCGCCTCCAGTGGTGGTTCCGGTGCCGCCTCCAGTGGTGGTACCGGTATCGCCGCCAGTGGTGGTGCCGGTGCCGCCTCCAGTGGTGGTGCCGCCGCCAAGCGCTCCGGCGAATTCATCTGCAGGCAGCACACCGCAGGGGCAGGTGTTCTGGTTGCTCTTCCAAGAGTCCACCGTCTTCTCATCGCTTGAGCGCAGGTTTTCTTTGAAGTTGCTCCTCTCGCACGGCAAGTCCTTGTTCAGTTTGCCGATACAAACATAGCTCGTAGGACCAGCGCCGGGGCCGTTGAGGGCGCGGCCAACCTGGCCGCCGAACCACTCGGCCACCTTGCCTACCACGGCGTTGATGATCTGCTTGGGGATCTCGTATTTCTTGAAGAACTCCCACTCCAGCGCCTTGTTCATGCGCTGCTTGGCGGCCATTTCCGCCAGCGTCTCGCCCGAGCGGTTGTGCTCGTACTTATTGTTAGAGTTGGAAGGCTTCGTGGTCTTGTCCCCGTCGCCCAGGCCGCCGGCGCCGCCGGCGCCCGCGCCTACGTTAACGGCCTCTGCCGCGGCCTTGTCCAGGGAGTTCATGGCCGAGCCGCCGGTGAAGTAGCCGGCCGACTTGTCGCTCTGGGCGCGGAGCTTTTCGAAGGCGCCCTTGGAGGAGCTGTTAGGGGTGTTGGAGGCTACGCCCTTGTAGCCGGCCATCGCGACCGGGCCCACCATGGAGCGCTTGGCAGCCGATTTGGAGGCCGACTGGGCGTCCTGGATGATCTTGCCGCCGCTCAGGCCGCCGGAGCTGCGGGAGCTCTCGCCGCCGCCGAACAGGCCGCGCATGCCGGACTGCATCTTAGGTATAGGGGTAGGGGCGCCGGCCGACTTGGCGGCCGCGGAGAAGGCCTCGCGGCCCGCGTCCTTTACGGAGTCGCGCCAGCTGCTCTGCGGCGGGGGCGCCGAGGCGGGAGGCATGACGGGCTGCGCGGGCTGGGAGCCCAGGATCAGCGAGGCGGGGTCGCGGGAGCTCAGCGGGGTAATGACCTCGCCGGAGCCGTCGGACGAGCCGGTGCTGAGGCCGCCCATGCCCAGGTCGTTCGGGCCCTCGCCGCGCTTGCCCTTGAATTCGTCGCCGGTGAGCATGTTGGTCTCGGCCGGCTGGCTCATCATGTACTCGGCGACGGGAGCCATCACCAGGACGCTGAGGCCTATGCCAACGAAAGCCATGTCCTTGCGCGACAGGTTCTTGAGCCTGTCGAAAATGCTCCCCGCGGCGCGGGAGAACATCGGGGATTTGCCGAAAGCCGAGGTTTTCTTGAACGGCGATGCCGCTCCCGGTATTACCGGCGCCCCTGCTTTTTTGTCGTCGTCATTATAGAAGTTCATAACCGCCTCCGATCGCTAATTTAAAATCCGCCGAACGATGATATCGCGTAAAAACCGCGTATATAGTTCTCCGATTATAATCTACCTGATACAGCAACCGCTTCCAAGTGCCCTTGGACCCCTATACCGCTGGGCCCTTTGGCCCGGGCCGCAAAAAACCCGCCGGTAAAACCAGGCCGCCTACCGGGCGGACCCGGAGGAAAGTTCCGCAAAAAACGCGTTCGATGAGATGCGCACTGTGTTGCCTAAGTTTTTTAACACCGGAACTATCCTCCGAACAGGCTTTAACCGCGGGCTTAAGAAAACGCAGCAAACTTAAACCGCCGCCGCAGGGTGGCTTTATTCCCCTCCGGCTACCTTGCTGATAAATCCGCTGACCATATCGCCGATGGGGCCGAACATGCTGCCGTTGCCCAGTACCGAGCCGATAGCCAGCACGCCCACTATGACGGCGCCCAATATGCCGAACAGGCCGCCCAGCAATATCATCAGGATGATGGCCAGCCAGCACTTCCACTTGGAGCAGGGCTTGATCTTCATCTTGTTGTAGCCGGCGCAGTTCATGGGGCTGCTCTTGTTCTGGCAGGCGGCGGCGAGCTGCACCTCGTGGCCGTTATAATCGTTGCAGTAGCCGATAATCCGGTCTATCTTGCCGTTCCAGGCGCCCACGCCGCTGCTGCAGCACTTGGGCGGCTTGCCCAGCGTCTTGCCGACGTCTTCCATCTTCTTGCCGTCGTCGGACATGGCCGCGCCGTGCGTGCCGGAGGCTTCGGAGCAGGCCTTGGCCTGGTTCTGCAGGTCGCCGGCCCCGGAAATGAGGTCCCCGGTGAACGAAGTGTCGGGCACGCTGGGCGGCGACCCGGCGTCGGTCTGTATCACGTCGAGGTTGGCGTCGTTGCCGTCGTAAGTGGTGCCGGTATAGGAAGCCTGGTACTCGAGCGCCGACTCCTTGGACTTGAAGGCCGCGCCGGTCATGGCGAAGGTTTCGGCCAGCTGGAACATGGGCTTCTTGGAGTTCAGCTTGATGTTCATCTTGGCGCTGCTGGTCTTATAGCCCACGTTCTTCCAGGAGAAGCCGGAGACGCGGCCCATGGTCTTGGTGTTGACCTTCTGCGGGGAGCCCGGCACGGGCACCTTGGAGGCCGACTGGCCCATGACCTTGCTGTACATGCCCGCCGCGCGCCCGCCGCCGGTGCCGCCGGGCCCGCTCAGCAGCGTGCGGTTGGCGTAGGGGCCGCCGCCGGAGGCGGAGCCGCCGCCGAAATTGCCCGCGAGGTTCTGGCCCATCAGGTCGCCGTAGAGGCCGCCGCCGCCCTGGCCGGCGTTCGCCAGCAGGCCCTGCAGGTCTACGCCGTCGGCGCCCTGGCCGTTGGCCTGTTCCTCGTCGTTAACCGCGCCCTTCACCTGGCCCGCGCCGCGCTTGGCGTCCTTGCCGTCCTTCAACACCGGGGGCCCGAAGATATCGTCGGCCCCGCCCCGCAGCATGGCGATGGAAGACGGCCCGCCGCCGGGAGGCATGGTGGCGTTGATGCTCTTGAGGAACTTGGCCCAATAGGAATTCTGAGCGCTGTCCTCCGCGGCTTTGTCCATCGCCGCGCGCAGGAGGTCGTTTGAATACTTGGGGTTGATGGTGGATACGATGCTGCCCAGGCCCACCGTCCTCAGGAACGAGGCCACCGGGCCCAGCTCGAGGATCCTGCCCAAGGTCTCTCCGGAGATCACGAAGGGCACGGAAAGGATGGTGAGGATGAGCAGGATGCCCACGTATTTGGTCCTGCCCTGGAAAATAAAGAGCAGGGCCGCCAGGACCGATTTCCGTTTATGTTTTTCTACGAATTTGCTGCCCATATAACCTCCATTGGCGAACTGCGCCGCTGGAAAAACTCCGTACACCTATTTAACGCCTTAAAATCCGCTTCCCGTTACGTCCGGTGCCGCCGGGCTTTAAACCCGGCGGCAGCCGCTCTACCCCTCAAAAGACCGCTTACTTACCGCCCAGCATGCTCCCGATGAGCGCTATGGCGCCGGCGCCGGCCGCCATCCAGGCGGGGGTTATCGGGCCGAGGTCAACACCGGCCAGGGCCATGCCTGCCGCCGCGGTGGCGCAGCCGCCGCCGATGGTGTAGAGGGTACCGAGGGTCGACTGGCCGTGCTGCTGCATGATCATGATGCCCATGATGGTGGCCGCTATACCCAGCGCCAGCGCTACGCCTGCCAGGGCCATACCGATGCCCCTCAGGGAAGTACCGGCCGCTATCATGGCGGCGCCGGCCGCCGCGGTGTACGGCACTGCCGCGAGCGCGGTGCCGGACTCGATCATGGTGTCGCCCATGTTAATAAGCTTGGCGCCGATGCCGGCCAGCAGGGCCGCCATCAGGATCAGCATCATCGCTATGGTGGTCAGGCTGCCCCACGGGCTGACGTTGGCGGCGGGAGGCGGTTCGGGGATGACGGGCTCGGCGGGAGTGCCGGTGCCGCCGCCGCCGCCGCCGGTGCCGGCATTGTCGAGCGAGGGAGAGGTCATCAGACCCGCGCCGCCTTCGCTGAGGCCCGCGCCGCCAGCCGAGGCATCGCCTTCGCCGGTGCTGCCTTCCCAGGCCTTATCCTGCGTGGAGCGCGCCGAGTCTATGCTGGAGCCGCTGTAGGACTGCTGCATCGCCTTCATGCCCTTGGCCTGCCCGAAAGCCCCGGGCGCCAGGGCGCCCTTCTTGCCGGACTTCGCGCCGCCGAACACGGGCCGGGGCGAGCCTTTCATGGAGAGCATCTTGCCCTTGCGCGAGTCGAACTTGGGCATAGAGGAGAAGCCCGAGCCGATGCCCGAAGAGAAGCCGGGCTTGCCGCCGGAGGCGCCCGAGCCGAACTTGTTGCTGAAGCCCCCCATGTTGGAGAACTTGCTGGAGCCGCCGCCGAGCTGGCTGGTGAGCGAGCCGCCCATGCTGCCGCCCTGCAGCTTGCCCATCATCTCCTGGGCCATGCCGCCCGCCTGGTCGGCCCCGGGCTGCGCGTTGGGATCCGCCGCCTGGCCTTCGGCCGCCGCGTCCGCCGGCTTGCCGGCGTCGGGGGCCTTGGCCTTGGAGGTATCGCCTTCCATGGCAACAGCGCCCTTGTTGGTCTCCTTGAACATGTCGAGCGAAGACCCGCCGTTGGCGGCCTGGCTGCGCAGGATGGCCGGCACATAGTTGTCGGGCGTCCGGCCCGAGTTGAAGGCGGCCGCGCTGGTAGAGGGAGCCGGCGAGTTATTGGCTACGTACACGCCGCCCGCCACCGCCACCATGGCGATGGTGGCCACTATGCCGGCTTTGCCGGCCAGGAGGCCGGCCAAACCGCCGGAGGTGGACGCGCCGAACTTGCCGGCGCCGAGGGCGCCGCGGCCGAGGTTCATGGCCGAGGGGTTTATCCCCGCCTCGCCCATCGCCCCGCGGGAGGCGCCGCCGAACTTGCCGCGAAGCCAGCCGAGCGCGCCGCCCTTCTTTTCCTTCTTTTCCTTGAAGTTTATTTCCGGTAGATTGTCGTTCATAACGCCTCCCAAATATCCCTCGAAACTATATACCGCTCATGATACCGCCAACAGACGACAGGCCGCTGCCGATAGACGACAGCGTGCCGCCAGCCGAACCCAGTACGCCGGGGGTAGTGACGCTGGTGGCGGGCGTCGTGCCGGAAGCCGCGGTGGTAGTAGTGGTGCTGCCCGCGCCACCTGCGTCGGAGCAGGCGCCGCCCAGGGCCTTTATGGCCTCGAGCATCAGCATCACACCGGTCAGGATGTAGATGCCGCCCATCATCTTCTGGTCGAACTTGCTGTACATCGCGAAACCGGCCATGATAACGGTGATAGCCTTAATGATGGCGAAGATGGCCGCTGCGGCCGCCAGCGCGGCGAAGATGACCTTGCCCCACGGGCCGCACATGTTGCCGATCTTGGAGAAGAGCTTGGCGAGCAGGATGGCGCCCAGGGCCCACATCATGCCGTTCATGGCCTTGTCTTCTTCGGCCTGCCAGGGGTCCACGTCCTCGGGCTTAGGCACCTTGGGGGGCGTGTACTCGTTGGAGCTCAGGCTGGGGTCGTTGCCCTTGAGGCCCGCGCCGTTGGACACGCCAGCGCCGCCCAGGCCCGCGCCGGCCGCGGGAGACCCGCTGTCGCCGCCGCTGGTCTCGCCGGTGAAGGCTTCGGTGGCGCTGGTGCGCGCGCCCGCGCCGTCGGCCGAGTAGGCCGCCTTGGCGCCCATCTTGCCGGCGAACTTGGCCTGGCCGTAAGCGCCCTTCTTATTGACGTTCGGAACCGCGTACTTAGGAGAGCTCTTGACCCGCGCCGCCGAGGCGGTCATGGCCGAGGTCTTGCCGGCGTTGGCCTGGGCCGGGGCCCTGTAAACAGGCTGGAACTGGGCGCCTATGCCGCCGGCCAGGCCGGCGCCGCCCTGCAGTTTGGGCATGGAGGACCCGCCGCCCGCGCCGCCGCCCTTGCTGCCGAAGCCGGCGTTAGCCTGCAGTTTGGGGCCGCCCGCGGCCGCCCCGCCCATGGCGGCGTCGCCGCCGGGAGCCGAAGGAGCCTCGGCAGAAGCGTCGGCGGAGGAATTGGCGGGATCGCCGGCCTCCGCGGAACCGCTGCCCTCGCCGCCCTCGCCGCCGAGGCCGAGCCCGTCTTTCTTGGCCTGTTCCTTGAACATGTCGAGGGTTGAGGAAGCCGCGGCGGAAGCGTCGCGCGACTGCGCCCGCTCGACGCTGGCCCGGGAAGCCTCTTCTTCTATGTAAGTGTTCTGGAAGAGGTCGGGGTTATAAACCGGCTTGGAGGAGGGGCCCACGAAGTTGTAGACCACGCCCACGCCCGCGGCAAGCGTAGCGCCGCCGAGCACCATGCCCAGTATGCCGGCTTTGCTGGCGAAAAGACCCGCGAGGCCGCCGCCGGAACCCAGCCCGGAGGAGGCGCCGCCGCCCACGACGGACGAGCCGCCGCTGCCGAAGAGCCCGCCTACGCCGGCTTTCTTTTCTTTTTTCTCGTTATAATCGTTCATAACTCCTCCCAATTTAAATACGGGGCTAGACAGCGGCGCCGAGGGGCCCGAAGACGGCGCCCAGGGCCATCTTCAGCACCATCTGTATTATCATCATCTTTATCTGCTTCTTCATCTCTTCGCTTTCATCGGTAGCGTCCTCCGGCTTGGAGGGCGGGGTGATCTTGGTCTTGCTCAGGCTGGGATCGTTCTTCTTGAGATCCTGGGCGGTCTGGCCCATCTGCAGGCCGGCCAGCGCGGTGTTCTGCTCCATCTGGCCGTTGAGGTTCTCGCCGGTGGGGCCCTTGGCCGAGTTGGCGAAGGCCGAAGCCGCCCCGCCCTTGGCCTGGTCCATGTTGCCGGTCTTCACGGCGGACTCGCTCTTCTGGGCGCTGTTGCCGAGCATGGCCACCAGGGAATTCTTTTTGTCCACCGCGGCCGGCTTCAGGTCGGCTTTGGTCGTGGGGGCGAACTCGGCCTTCTGGGCGCCGGAGCCGAAGAACTTGTTATGCATGCCGCCGGCCGTCATGGAATTGGAGTTGCCGCCGGTGATGGAGGCCGCTGAGGCCAGCTTGCCGCCCTTGGGGCCAGCGGCCGAAGGGGCGCCGGCGGAGCCGGAAGGAGGCGGCGCCACGGGAGCGGAGGCCGAAGCGTCGGAAGAGGCGGCGGCGTCCGCGGTCTCCTCTTCGAGGGGGCCTGACTGGAAGAGGGAGGAAGCTATGTTCTCGCCGGAGGTGGCGGGGTTGTTTATCATCTCGCCGGAGAGCGGGGAACCGGGGGCGCCGCCCTCGGAAGAGATGTCGCTGCCCAGCATGCCGATGTCGGCCACCTTGGAGCGGAACGGGTTGCCGGCCGAAACGTTAGAATCCAGAGAGGAGCCGCTCATCAGGGGGAGGCCTATCCAGAGCGCGAGCATAATGACCGCCACAGTGCCGCCGATAGCATACTGCGTCGACTTGCTCTTTTTGTTTTGGAATTTCATCATAACCCCGCCTCTTTATCCCGTTCGCCGCACCCAAAATAACTTTAAACTTTTCCTGACACAGCCCCCGGGGCGTTCAGGTCAAAGTTGATTACAGTGATGTTATAGCAGACAAAAGTTGACTTGTCAAGGGCACCGCTCACAGCCGGCCCTTACTTCGGCTTCTCCGTCACCAGCAGGTCCATGACATTTCCTTTCTCGTCATAGGTGACCTTATCATTATAAGAGATAACAGTGCCGTCAGCGTTGGTCTGCTCTCCCTTGAATTCGCAGGTGAAAGTGGGCGGCGGCCCCTGGTTGACGGTAATGGCCCGGCTGGAGTCCTTGTACTTGTCCCCGCCCTCGGTGGTGCAGCCCTGCCCGCAGGTCACATCGTTTATGGAATTCTGCACACCCTCCGGCAGCTGGTCCATGCCATTGCCGGTGCCGGTGCCGGTGCCAGCTCCGGTGCCGGTGCCGGCGCCCGTGCCGGTGCCGCCCTTGCCCATGGCGTCTTCCGCAGCTTTGATCGCGGCCGCGGCGGCTTCTTTCTTCATATCAGCTTCGGCCTTGTCTTTGGCGGACTGCTGAACCTTGGCGTCCTCGCCCAGGGCTTTCTTGGTGCCGTCCTCGTCCTTCACAGGGTTGCTTACCTCGGTAGTTTTCAGGCCGCCCTTCTTATCCATCTTCAGGTCGGCTATGTCGCCGCTCTTGATCTTGTCCAGGTTCACCAGGCCGCTCTTGTAGGACATGTCGCCGCCGCCGCGGTTGCTGCCGCTGCCCAGGCCGAAGCTCTGGTTCCATTTGGCGCTGGCGGTCATGGCCGAGCCGGAGCGGAGGCCTTCGCCCAGCAGCGCCCGCGTATTCTTCAGGGTAGCCAGCGTGCCTTTGCCTTCGCCGCCGCCGGCGCCGGACTGGGATTTATTGGAAATCGAGGTGGTACCGGCCGCCGAGCCTTCGCCGAACCTGGTAGCCGAGCCGGCGGACTTGGAGCCGCCGCCGCCCCCACCGGCCAGGCCGGAGCCCCCGCCGCCCTGCATCTTGGGCACCACGGCAGGAGAGGCGGACCGGGAAGAACTGCCGGAGGCCGAGGCCGCCGGGGCTTTGTCCATCCAGTCGGACATGTCGGGGTTGGTGGCCGCTATCCCCAGCTCGTCCAGCGGCAGGCCGCGGCTGGCGTTGCGGGCCAAGGCCGCTTCGGAAAGCTTGGGTTCATCTTCCGGAATGACGCCCATGGACTTGAAGAAAGAAGTCACGCCTTCCCTGGCGGCGCTGCCGTAAGTGAAGTTCTGGTTCTTGCCGGCCCTGGTCAGGTCGTTGGAACCCTGCACGATGAAGAAGAGGAAGATGCCGCCGCCGGCGAAAAGGAAGGCCAGCACTGAAACTATCAGCGTCTTCCTCCGGTTGCTGGAATTGTCCTGCATAACGGCCCCCTGTCTGTATATGAGCAAAAAATAGATTCCCGTTTTTCACCCTTCCCTTGGCCGGGAAACTGAAAAAGCAGGTTTCTTACACTTAGAGTGTAGCAGACAAAACCGCTATTTTCAAGGGGTGCCGGAAAAGAAAAAAAACCCCGGCTGACCGGGGCTTTTTTACGCTTCGAGGCCCTCTAGCGGCACGACGGACGCTAGCTCACGGCCGAGCAGGACTGCAGGGCCTTGTGCTTCTCCGCTATTGTGGCGGCCAACTCGTCAACCAACTGCAGGTCGGCCTCCGTGGGCAGGCCTTTTACCAGCACCGGCTTGAGCACCTCGGCCTTGATATTGGGGATGAGCCCGGCTATGGTCTCCACGGCCCTGCCGCCCCAGCCGTAAGAACCGATGACGGACACATACTTGGCCTTGGGGCGCAGGAGGTTGGCCAGGTGCGCCGCGTAAACGGCCTTCGGGTGCGCGCCGGCCAGCACGGTCGGCGTGCCGATGACGATGGTCGCCGCGTCCACCAGCGACATCGCCACGCGGCCCTCGTCGAACTGGTCCAGGTTGAGCTTCTCCACGCAGACCCCGGCCTCCTGCAGGCGGCTGACCAGCCGGTTGACCAGCATATAGGTGCTGCCGTGCATGGAGATGTAGGCCACTACCGCCTTGTTGAGCGGCTCGCTGACGGCCCAATCCCTGTAAATATCCATGATGAACTTCGGGTTCTGGTGCACCGGGCCATGGCTCGGGGCGATGAACCGGATGTCGTACTTCGCCAGCTTTTCCAGGTGGCTCTTTATGTTGGAGCGGAACGGCATCATGATCTCGGCGAAATAGCGCTTCATGGGCTCGTAGACCACGTGCTCTTCCGAGAACAGCGCGCTCGTAGCGAGGTGCGAGCCGAAGAAGTCGCAGGAAAAAAGGACTTTTTCCTCGCGCAGGTAAGTGCCCATCGTCTCGGGCCAGTGCACCCAGGGCAGGTAGACGAACTCCAGCGTATGGCCTCCCAGCGAGAGCGTCTCCCCGTCCTTCACCTCTATGAATTTGTCGGCCGGGATGTGCAGGTGCGTCATCAGGAACTCTTTGCACTTGGGGTTGGTGACCACCTTGGCGGCCGGGTATTTCTCCAGCACCAGCGGGATAGAACCGGAATGGTCCTGCTCGGCGTGGTGGGAGATCACGTAATCTATCTTCTTTTCGTCCTTGAGGTAGTCGAACAGGGCCGCCGCTTTCTCCGGGTCGGCCGAGTCGAACAGCGCGGTCTTCTCCGTGCCTTTAACGAGGTAGGCGTTGTAGCTGGTCCCCTCGGGCAGCGGGATCAGCGAGTCGAAGAGCCGCCGGTTGAAGTGGTTCACGCGCAGCGAGTACACGTCGTTGGTTATTAGTTCAGGTTTCATGAATACCTCCGTCTGCAGCTTCAGGGAAGGGCCGCCAGCAGCTGGCCGGCGAACTCCGCCAGCGTGGCGTCGCGCGCGCCGATCACGGCCACTATGTCGCCGGGGCGCGCGGTCTTCGAGATCACGGCGGGAATGTCCGCGCGGCTCTCGTAGAAAGCGGCCTTGTGGCCGCGGGCCGCTACCGCGTCGGCGATGTCCTTCGAGGAAATGTTCTTGGTCACGGTGCCGCCGGCGTAATAGATCTCGGGCATGATCAGCTGGTCGCCGGGGTTCAGCCCGGCGGCGAAGCTCTCTATCAGCTCGGCCTTCAGGTGCCGCGTCGGGGTGAAGCCGTGGGGCTGGTAGACGGCCAGCACGCGCCGGCCCGGGGCCTGGTGCAACGCCGTCAGCAGCGCGGCTATCTTGGCGGGGTTGTGGGCGTAATCGTCTATGACGGTCACGCCGTTCTTCTCCCCCACCAGCACGAAGCGCCGTTCTACGCCGCGGAAATTCTTCAGCCCGGCGGCGCAGGCCTGCAGGGACACGCCGTAGCCGGCGGCCGCAGCGCAGGCGGCCAGGGCGTTCTCGATATTATAGCGGCCGGGCGCGGGCAGCTCGAAGGGCACGCCGTTGACGCTGAAGGAAGAGGAGAAAGGCGCCAGCTTTACATCCGAGACCTTCCAGCCGCCGGCGTCGAAACCGAACTTCTCGGCCCCGGGCAGCACGGCCAGCGCGGGGGCGTCGTCGGCGTTGACCAGGACGCGGCCGCAGTGGGATGCGAACTCGGCGAAGATCCCGTTAAGCACCTCCACGTCCTTGTGGTCTTTGCTGATATTGAGGAGCACTCCCGTCCTGGGGCGGTAGCGCACGATGGTGCCGTCGGACTCGTCCGCCTCCACCACCAGCAGCCGGCCCTTGCCGCGGAAGGCGTTGCCGATCAGGCCCCGCTCCTGCAGCGCCACCAGCGCCCCGCCGGTGATGATGGAAGGCTCCAGGCCGCCGGCCTCCAGCGCCGCGAACAGCAAGGCGGCGACGGTGGATTTGCCGCTGGTGCCGGCCACGGCTATGGTGTCGAGATCGTTGACGCGCGCGGCCAGCAGCTCTGAGCGGTGGCTGATCTTCACGCCGAACTCTTTGGCGCGGAGAACTTCCGGATTGGTATCCTCTATGGCGGTGGAGAGCGCGAGTTCCGCGGTGCCGGGGCCTACGCCCGAGCCGTCCTGCGGGAATATCTTCACGCCGAGCTTCAGCAGGGCCTCTTTCACGCCCAGGTTGCGGCCGCGGTCGAAGTCGCGGTCCGAGCCGCTGACGGCGCGGCCCTCCATGGCCGAGGCCTGCGCCAGCGCGCTCATGCCTACGCCGCCGATGCCGGAAAAATGCATGGTCCCTGTTGTCACAAGGTAATTATTGATAATTATGCGCTGGCAGGCAAGACGCCGGCCCGTTACCGCGCCGCGGCCGGGCGGCCGCGGCGGAAGGCAGCCCTAAACCCACATCGTGCCGTCTTCGGACCCCTGCGTGTCGCCGCCGTCATCGGGATCTTCTCCCTGCTGGTCTTCTGCAGGGGTCTCGGGCGGGGCGGCCGGCTTGGGCATCTTGATGGTCTCGCCGAAGGAGACCGTGTAGGGAACCCATTTCTTATCGACGTATTTCAGCGACAGCTGCACCCTGGCTCCGTCGGCCGTGTGCATGGTGATGTAGCCCATCTTGATCTCGTGGTCGGCGCAGACCTCCCTGGCCTTGCTGCAGGGCGTGAACAGCATGTCGGTCATGCCGCCGTACTGGTTCTCTACCTGCCGCAGGAAGGTGTGCACTTCGGTCTTGAGCTCCTTCTTGCGGTCCGCTGAAAGTTTGGAGAACTTCTCCGGGTCAGGCTTTTCCTCAGGCTGCTCCTCTCCGTCGGCCAGCGCCATCTTCAGCTGGGGCGGCTTGATAAGGGCGCCGGAGCGCAGCTGCGCCGCCGGCGGCTTTGCCGCGGCGTCCTCCTCCCTGATAAAACTGGTCTCGGCACCCTTCTGGCGCTCGTTCATCAGCGTCTTCAGGAAGTCCGGCTCTTCTTCCGCCGGAGGCGCGGCGGCGGCCGTGACCACGGCTCCGCGGGAGGAGGAGGGCCGAAAATTCCAGCCGGAAGACTTGGAGGAGTCGGAAGAGGAAGCGTCCTTAGTGTCCTTAGCGTCCTTCGCGTCCTTCCCGCCGGCCGCCGCGTCGCCGCTCTTGCCGTCGGCCCCCACTTCCTTGGCGGCGGAAGCCGCGGGCACGCCGCCGCCGCCGGCGGCAGAAGCGCCGGCCGCGGCCGCCGCGGAGGCGCCGCCCGACATCTTGGAATTATAGCTGCCCTCGGCGCCGGTGCGGGCCTGCTCCGACGCGCCGTTCAGGTCGACCGCGCCCTTCTGGCCGGGCATCTCGGACAGGCTGCCGCCTTTTCCCGGCTTCTCGCCCTGGGTCAACGGATTGGAAAACGGTCCGTCGGGAGAGCCGCCGGAAGGCAGGGAGGCCAGCTGCGGGCCGGCTGCGTCCTGCTTGCCGCCCTTGCGGCCGGGATACTTTACCCAGTCGCCGGAGGCGTCCTCCACAGAGGGGCGGGCGGGCCTGGGAGCGCGGCCCGCGGCCGCCTCTTCCCCGGCGCTTTCCTTTGCGGAAGCCTTGGGCGCAGAGCCGCCGCCGGAAGGGAGGCCGTCGTCGCCGCCGCCCCCGCCGCCGGAACTGCCCCAGGAGCCGCCCGAGGAACCGCCGAAGCCGCCGAAGCCGCCGCCCGAAGAGGCGGAGGCGCCGGTACCCTTGCCGTAGTTGCGGTTATAGAAATCCTCGAAAGGGTCTTTCTCGTCGGCCTCTTCGCCGGGCGCGTCCTGGCCGGCGGAAGCTGTCAGCGGCCCGGCCGCGGGCGCGTCGTCGCCCCAGGAAAAGAGATCGTCCACCAGGCCGCCGGTCTTGTCGGCTATGCTCTGTGCCCCGCGCTTGAAGTTGGCGGCCAGGCCCGGCTCGGGCGGCGGCTCCGGCGCTTTGCGCGAGCCGAAGCCGTACTCCATGCCGCGGACCTGGCGCTTGGCCGTGCCCACGTGGGCCACGGCAAAGAAGCTGGCGACCAGCATGGCGCACAAGCCCAGGACTATCATGTGCGTAGGCTGTAAAGTGTTCTTCATAGGATCCCTCTGTGCGCGGGGGCCGTCCCTCCGCAAGGATAGTATAGACGCTTTTTGCGCTTTTCGCCAGTCCCCCCCTCTGATTATCCGTACGGGGCACGGGCGGCGCTACTTCGTAATTTGATAATATATTTACAGGGTAGGCCCCATGGACTGCAATAAAAACTCGAACACAAAGAACTGTTCCTGCACCTACGAGCCCTGTTCGCGCAAGGGCGTCTGCTGCGACTGCGTGGCCTACCACCGCGGCAACGGCGAACTGCCCGGCTGCTTCTTTACCCCGGCCGGGGAGCGCACCTACGACCGCTCCGTGGAAAATTTCATCCGCACGCACAAAAAGGACTGACCATGAAAAAGATCATTTCCACCCGTAACGCCCCGGCCGCCATCGGCCCCTACTCCCAGGCCGTGGAGGCCGGCGGCCTGCTCTTCATCTCCGGCCAGCTGCCGCTGGACCCGGCGACGGGGACCATGGCCCCGGCCGAGATCAAGGCCCAGACCGAGGCCGTGCTGAAGAACCTGGAGGGAGTCCTCAAGTCCGAGGGCCTCTCGCTGGAGCACGTTTTGAAGACCACCGTCTTCATGGCCGACCTCGGCCAATTCGCCGCGATGAACGAGGTCTACGGCAAATTCTTTTCAGCCAACCCGCCGGCGCGCGCCACGGTGGAGGTCAAAGCCCTCCCCAAGGCCGCCCTGGTGGAGATCGAGGCGGTCGCCGCGCGCTGAGGCCGGAGAAGGCGCAAGGACCTATGCACCCTTTACTGCAAAAAAAACACACCGGCACCCTGTTTCCCCTGTTCTCGATGCGCCACAAACAGGACTGGGGCATCGGCGACACGCGCTCCATGACCCTCTGGTTCGACGCCATGAAAGCGCTGGACCTGGACCTGCTGCAGGTGCTGCCCATCAACGAGATGCCGCCCGGCGTCTCCTGCCCTTACACGGCGCTGTCCGCTTTCGCGCTGGACCCCATCTACATCGCCGTAGGCGAACTGCCGGAGCTCAAAGAATCCCCCGCGCTGTCGGAGGAGATCAGTTCCCGCCGCTTCCAGGCCGGCCTGCGCCGCCTGCGCGCCGCCAAGACCGTCCTCTACAACGAGGTGCGCCACCTGAAGTTCAGCACGCTCTGGAAGGTCTACACTCACTTCCACCAGAACCATGTGCTCAAAGATTCCCCGCTCGCCGCCGAGTTCCGCGCCTTCTGCCGCGCCAACGCCGGCTGGCTCGACGACTACGCCGTCTTCCGCCGCCTGAAGGACACGCACGACTGGACCTCCTGGACGCACTGGGAAGCCCCGCTCAGGGAGCGCGGCCACGAAGCGCTGAAGGAGCTGCACCAGCGCGAAGAGAACCAGATCCTCTTCTTCAAGTACCTGCAGTGGGCCATCCACCGGCAGTGGACCGCCGCCCGCGCCCGCGCCGCAGAGCTCGACATCAAGCTGCTGGGCGACCTGCCGTTCATGGTCAACCAGGAAAGCTCCGACGTGTGGGCCCGCCAGGCCGAGTTCGACATCAACCGCGAGATCGGCGCGCCGCCCGACGCTTTCAGCGAGACCGGCCAGCGCTGGGGCCTGCCCGCCTATAACTGGGACGTGATAGAAGGCAACAATTTCGACTGGTGGCGCTCCAAGGTGAAGAAGGCGGCCGAGTTCTACGACCTGTTCCGCATAGACCACATGGTGGGCTTTTTCCGCACCTGGGTCATCCCGCGCGACACGGCCCTCAAGCCCGATTTCGACATCAAGGACGAGGCCTGCCAGCGCGAGCGCGGCAAACGCTTCCTGCAGGCCGTCTCCGCCGCCAGCCCCATGCTGCCGGTGGCCGAGGACCTCGGGCTCATCCCGCCTTACGTCGGGGAAGTCCTGGCAGAACTCAATATCCCCGGCTACAAGGTCATGCGCTGGGAGAAGGCCAAGGACGGCAATTACGCCGACCCGCAGGCGTACCACCCGGTGTCGCTGGCCACCTCCTCCACGCACGACAACGAGCCGCTGGCCGACTGGTGGGACACCGTGGACGGCGTCGAGAAAAAGCTTTTCTGGAAGCTGGTCTCCGGCGAGGAGGGCAAGCCGCCCGTCTTCTCCAAGGCCCGCGAAAAAGCGCTCGGGTCGCTGCTCGGCGCCGGTTCGCGCATAGTCATCCTGCCCATCCAGGACATCTTCGGCACCAAGGACCGCGTGAACACGCCCGGCACGCTGGGCGACCACAACTGGACCTGGCGCTTCCCCACCCCGGCGGAGGACTTCCTGAAAAAGCACGCCGAAACCGCCGAGAGCTTCTCCGCGATAGTCAGGGAAAAACGCAAATGAAAAAGCTCCTCCTGCTGACGCTGCTGCTGCCGCTGGCGGCCTGTACCCTGAACAAGACCGCGGCCCGCGTCACCTCGGGCGTGGTAGACGCCGGCCTGCCCGCCGTCTTCTCCCAGTCCGACCCTCAATACGTGAAAGAGGCGCTGCCCGGCAATTTGCAGCTGATGGAGATCCTGCTCGCGAGCGACCCGCACAACAAGGGCATGCTGGTCAACGCCGCCCAGGGCTTCTGCGGCTACGCCTTCATGTTCCTGGAAGAGGACTCTCCCGAGCGCGCCTCCGTTTTCTACCTGAAGGGCCAGGGCTACGCCGAGCGCGCGCTGCGCGGGGCCACCGTGGAGACCGCGAAGAAGAAGGACGCGCACCCGCTGTTCTGGCACACCTTCTGCAAGGCCCTCTACATGAACATCAACCGCGACAAGCCCGAGGCCATCGCGGAGATACCGACGCTGGAGCCGGCCGCGCTGAAGCTGCTGCAACTGGACCCCGGCTACTACTATAACGCCGCCGAGGTCATCCTCGGCGCCTACCACGCCATACGCCCGCGCATGCTGGGCGGCAGCCCGGAGAAGGCGGCCGAGCACTTCGAACTGGCGCTGAAGGGGCACGGGGCGGACTTCCACCTGAGCCGCTACCTCTACGCCAAGATGGCCGCCGTGGCCGCGCAGGACGCGGACCTTTTCGAGCGGCTGCTGGGCGAGATAATTTCCGCCGAGCTCAAGGACGGGGACACCCGCCTGGCCAACGAAGTGGCCAAACAGAAAGCCCAAAGACTGCTGGAGAAAAAAGATGAACTTTTCTAAAAGACTGACGATATTCGCCGCCCTGCTGTCCCTGGCCCTGCCGCTCGCGGCCCAGGCCCCGGCGCCCGTGATCATCAAGTTCGCTACGCTGGCGCCGGACGGCTCCACGTGGATGAAGGCGATGAAGAAGTTCACCGACGAAGTGACCGTTAAGACGGCCGGCCGGGTGAAGTTCAAGACCTACGCCGGCGGCGTCTCCGGCGACGAGAAGGACGTGGTGCGCAAGATCCGCCTGGGCCAGCTGCACGCCGGCGGCTTTACCGGCGTCGGCATAGGCGAGATGGCCGCCGAGGCGCGCCTGCTCGACACCCCCTTCCTCTTCAAGAACGCCCGCGAGATAGACCACGTCTACAAGACGATGGACGCGGACTTCCGCAAGATCTTCGAGAGCCGCGGCTACGTACTGCTGGGCTGGGCCGAGGTCGGCAACGTCAACATCTTCTCCAACGCGCCGGTCACCCAGCCCGGGGACCTCAAGAACGTCAAGATGTGGATCTGGGAAGGCGACCCCATCGCCGAGGCCACCTTCGAGGCGCTGCACATAAAACCGATCCCGCTGTCCATCACCGACGTGATGACCTCGCTGCAGACCGGCATGATCAACGGCGTCTACGGCTCCCCCCTCTCCGTCATAGCGCTGCAGTGGTTCGCGCGCATGAAGTACGTCTTCTCGCTGCCCCTGACCAACGCCTCAGGCGCGGTGGTGATCTCCAAGAAGATGTTCGACACGCTGACCCCGGAAGACCAGAAGACCATGCTGGCGCTGGGCGACAGGTATTTCCGCGAGCTGACGCTGCAGAGCCGCAAAGAGAACGAGCAGTCCGTCGGCATCCTGAAGAAGAAGGGCCTGACCTTCACCGACCCGGCCAGCCCGGCGGTGACCGCAGAGCTGGAGAAGGCCGGCGAGAGCGCCCGCCAGGCCCTCGTGGGCAAGCTCTATTCCAGGGAACTGCTGGTGAAAGTGGAAAACGCCCTCAAGGCCTTCCGCGCCGCCAAGAAGTAGTATAATTCAGTTACCGGCGATGATGTCCGCCGCCCCGGCCGCCCGGGGGAACCGCCCGCAGGGGCTGATGACCTCTACCCCACAAGGTAGAGGTCTTTGTTTTTATACGGAGCTGCTATGGAACCTGACAAGATACCTGTTATAGCGGGGCTGCTGATCTTCGCAGCGAGCGTCCTGAGCCTGCGGCTGGGCCTCTCGGTGGCCATCTTCGAAATACTGCTGGGGGTCGGCGCGGGGCAGTTCGGCCTGCGGGCCGAAGAGTGGATGGTCTATATCGCCGGCTTCGGCGGCATAGTGCTCACGTTCCTGGCCGGGGCCGAGGTGGACGTGAAGCTGCTCAGGGACAATTTCCGCGGCGCCGCCGTCGTAAGCCTCGCCTCTTTCGCCGCGCCGCTCGCGGCCGGCTACCTCTTCTGCCGCTATCTCGCCGGCTGGAGCCCCCAGGCCTCCCTGATCACAGGCATTGCGCTCTCCGAAACCTCCCTGGCGGTGGTGTATTCGGTGCTGGCTGAAACCGGCCGCTCCGGCAACGCTGCCGGCAAACTGCTGATGGCCTGCACCTTCCTCACCAACACCCTCACCGCGCTGGCGCTCAGCCTGGTCTTCCTCAAGCCCAACCTGTACACCCTCCTGTTCCTCACCGTCTCCGGCCTCTTCCTCGCCTTCGCCGGACGCTTCTCCCTGGGCCTTCTCCGCGACCCGGCCTTAGCCGGCAAGGTGGCCGAGCCGGAGATAAAATATATCTTCTTCATCCTGCTCGCTTTCGTCTACCTGGCCGACCTCGGCTCCAGCCAGGCCATATTGCCGGCCTTTATCTTCGGCCTGCTGATGAGCCGCCACTTCAAAACGCAGCGCAGGACCGCCGGCGTGAAGACGCGCCTGCGCACCGTGGCCTACGCCTTCATCACCCCGTTCTTCTTCATCGTGGCCGGGCTGAAGGTCTCCCTCGCCGCGCTGTGGGCGGCCCCGCTGCTGTTCGCCGGACTGTTCGCGGCCAAGCAGCTCTCCAAGTTCGCGGGCGTGCATTTCCTGATGAAGAAGTATTTTCCCACGGCCGGGATGTACTCCACGCTGCTGATGTCCACCGGCCTCACCTTCGGCCTGATGGCCGTGCTGGCGGGCGTCCGGGCGGGCTATCTCGACGACGCGCAGTACTCGGTACTGACCGGGGTGCTGATAGCCAGCGCCGTGCTGCCCACCTTCGCGGCCCAGCGCTGGTTCGCGCCAAAAGAAGACGAGGACTTGGCCTGACGGCGGCAGCCGGAGTATAATTGGGCTGTAGCTTATGAAGATACCCGCCGCGCTGCGCGAAAGATTTTACCGGTTCATCCGGCGGCTGCCGTTCCCGCTGCGGCGCGGCCTGCTGCTGCGCCCCGACTGCTACTTCCCCATGGGCGCCACCGTCTGCGTGGAGATAGCCCAGTGCAATTTAAAATGCGTCATGTGCCCCAGGGGCGGCATGCACGGCCTGAAGAACGAGCGGCGCGGGCAGATGGCCCCGGCGCTGTTCAGGCGCATCCTGGATAAATTCCTCGCTGAGAAGGTGGAGGTGGCCGAGCTGTGGTTCGCCGACTGGGGAGAGCCGCTGCTCAACCCGGATTTTCCTGAAATGGCCCGCTGCGCCAGGGCCCTGCTGCCCGGCGCAAAACTGACGCTCTTCACCAACCTGACCTGCCTGCCCGACCCGGAGGCCGTGGCCGGCGCGGGCCTGGACATCATAGAAGTCTCGCTGTCCGGCATGACACAGGAAGTTTACGGGCGCAACCACGTGGGCGGCGACCTGAGCAAAGTGCTCGCCCACCTCGACGCGCTCGACGCGGCCCGCAAGCGCCTGGGCAGCGCCACGGAGATAGCGCTGAAGTTCCACCAGTACGTCTACAACGCCGCCGACGCCGCGCAGGCGGAGGCGCTAGCCCGCGCGCGCGGCTTTATCTTCAAGCCGATACGCTGCTATATCTCCAGCGTAGAAGGCAACGCGGCCTTCCAGAAGGAAAAAGAGAAATTTTCGGAGTTTTACGCCGGGTTCATCGACATGGCGCGCGAGCGGGCCATGACCCGGACGCTGCCGGGCCCGCGCGACTGCATCATGAAGCGCAGCATGGTGACCATAGATTTCGACGGCCGCCTGTACCCCTGCTGCGGCGTCTACGAAGAAAAAAACCTCATGGGATCCATCTTCGACGTGAAGATCCTCGACATCCCCGCCCTGACCCCGCCCGTCTGCCGCGTCTGCTCCGCCACCCCCATCAGCTGGCGCTGAGCGCGCGGCTAGAACAGGCCGGTGATGTTGCCTTGCTCGTCGATGTCTATGTTCTCCGACGCCGGGTGCTCTGGCAGGCCGGGCATGCGCATGATATCGCCGGTTATCGGGATGATGAAGCCCGCGCCTGACGCTATCTCTATCTCACGCACCGTCACCACGAAATCCTTCGGCCGCCCTATCAGGTCCGGGTTGTCCGACAGCGACTTCTGCGTCTTGGCGATGCAGACCGGCAGCTTGTCGAGGCCCAGGTTGTTTATCTTCTCCAGGTCCTTCCTGGCCCTGGCGGTGTAGTCTATGTGGGCCGCGCCGTACATCTTGGAGGCTATGGCCTCTATCTTCTTCTCGACGGGCCACTCCCACTCGTAGACGGGTTTGAAACCGCAGACGCCCCGGGCTTCCACGGCACCGGCCACCAGGCCGGCCAGTTCCTCCGCGCCGGCGCCGCCCTGGCCCCAGACGTCGGCCACGGCCACCGGCACGCCGAGCTCCGCGCACCTGGCCTTCACCACGGCGATCTCTTCGTCGGTGTCGGAGGCGAATTTATTGAGCGCTATCACGGGCGACAGCTCGAACTGTTTCATGTTCTCCACGTGCTTCTCGAGGTTCTCGAGGCCGCGCTTTACCGCCGCCGGGTCCGGCTTGCCCAGCTCCTTCAGCCCCACGCCGCCGTGGTATTTGAGGGCGCGCACGGTGGCCACCAGCACGGCCGCGCTGGGGCAGAGCCCGGCGTAGCGGCACTTGATGTCCAGGAATTTCTCGGCGCCCAGCTCGAAGGCGAAACCCGCCTCGGTGACGACGTACTCCGACAGCGAGAGGCCCATGCGGGTGGCTATGATGGAATTGCAGCCGTGGGCGATATTGGCGAAAGGCCCGCCGTGGATGATGGCCGGCGTGCCCTCGGAAGTCTGCACCAGGTTCGGCATCAGCGCGTCCTTGAGCAGGGCGGCCATAGCGCCGTGGGCCTTCAGGTCGCGGGCGTAGACGGGCCTCCTGTCGTAGGTATACCCGACGAAGATATTACCCAGCTTTTCCTTGAGGTGCTTCAGATCGTTGGAGAGGCAGAAGATAGCCATCACTTCGGAGGCGGCCACGATGTCGAAGCCGGTCTCGCGCGGCACGCCGCTCATGGTGCCGCCAAGCCCTACGATGATCTTGCGCAGCGAGCGGTCGTTCATGTCCATCACGCGCTTCCAGGTGACGGTCCGCGGGTCCAGCCCCAAATTGTTCTTCTTATTCTGGATATTGTTGTCGATGATGGCGGCCAGCAGGTTATGCGCCTTCTCTATGGCGGCGAAGTCGCCGGTAAAATGCAGGTTGATGTCCTCCATGGGCAGCACCTGGGAGCGCCCGCCGCCGGTGGCGCCGCCCTTGATGCCGAATACCGGGCCGAGCGAAGGCTCGCGCAGCACGACGGTGGTCTTCTTGCCCAGCCGGTTGAGGCCCAGCGTGAGGCCGATGGAAACGGTGGTCTTGCCCTCGCCGGCCGGCGTGGGCGAGATGGCGGAGACGAGGACAAGCTTGCTCTTTTTTGCCTTCCCCAGGTCTATCAGCTTAAGCGGCAGCTTGGCCTTGTACTTGCCGAAATGGTGCAGATCGTCCGACGGCACGCCGAGGCGCTCCGCTATCTCGTTGATATGCTTGAGCTTGATGGTCCTGGCTATCTCTATATCGGTAGGCATATTCCCCCTCCTCGCTGAAACTATTCCGCGCCGGCTCAGCCGGGCAGGCGCACCGCGCCTATGCCCATGCCGTCCTGCGCCCTGTCCTTCACGTACTCGGCGCGCGTGCCCGGCAGCTGGTAGTCGCGCCAGAAGCGGCTGACCTCCACGCCCGGCCGCGCCGCGCAGGGCTGTATATCATGAAAAGCTATCACGCCGCCCGGCCGCACGAAACCGGAATAGCGCTCGAAGTCCGCCTTGACCCCGTCGTAGCTGTGATCCCCGTCGATAAAGAGCAGGTCCAGCCGCCGGCCGCCCAGGGCCTCCGCGAAGCGCCGCAGCGACTCGGGCGAGCGCGAATCCCCGTCTATCAGTTCAAGTCTGCGGCCGGGGCCTTTCATGGCCCGCAGCAGCGGGCGCCGCCAGAAAGCTTTATTAAAGGAGGACAGCTCCCCGCTGAAAGCGCCGCCCGGCAGGTCGAGGCTTATCACCAGCGCGTCGGGGGCCGCGGCGGAGCAGAGCAGGGCCAGCGTGCCGCCCTGCGCCCGGCCTATCTCCGCCACCGCGCGCGGGGGCTCGGGAAAACTCTTGATAAAGGGCAGGATCTCCTCGCGGTGCTGCAGCGCGCCGGCCAGCCAGGCGCCCGTGCCGAAGACGAAGTCAGCGGCCGCTTCGGGGCCCCGCGCCGCCAGCGCCCGCAGGCGCAGGAGGCAGTAGAAGTAATACCCGGCGGGCAGCAGCGCCAGCAGTACCGCCAGAACGGCGGCCGCGGCCCACTGGCCCGCCAGCGCCGCGGCCAGCGCCGCCAGCAGCAGCGCCAGCGCGGCCTGTATGCCCCGTACCAGGAACTTTACCGCCACTTGAATTTGGCGTCAGGCCTGCGCGCCGCCGGCGGGCTGAGTGCTGTCCACGAACACGCGGGTGGAAAGATCCTTGTCCAGCATGAAGAGGCCTTCTTTGGAGTCGCCGATGAGCTTGAGCTTGTCGGCTATCTCGGAAGAGTTAGCTTCCTCCTCCACCTGCTCGTCCACGAACCAGTTGAGCATGCTGGCGGTGGCGTGGTCGCGCTCGGCCAGAGCTATGTCCATTATATTGTTGATCATCGCGCTGACTTTCTGCTCGTGCTCGTAGGCAGCCTCGAACATGGCGAGCGGGCTCTTCCATTCGGTGGTAACGCCCTCGATGGCGGGCATAACGGAGTGGCCGCCCCGCTCCAGCACGAACTTGTAGAACTTCATGGCGTGGGTCATCTCCTCCTGCGCCTGCACGTACAGCCAGTTGGCCAGGCCCTTCAGGTTCAGCTCGGTGCACTTGGCCGACATGCCCAGGTACAGGTAGGCCGAATACAGCTCGGCGTTGACCTGCTTGTTGATGGCTTCTTCCACTTTTTTGTTGATCTTCATGAAGTTACCTCCTGACTTTTCTTAAAGCGTTCCGGGCCGGGCCCGACGCCTTTATAATACAAAAATAGCCGCGCGCTTTCCCAAGAGGCGGCTCAGGCGGCATTTTGGTATCATAGACGCATGGAAAAAGCCGCCAACGGGGCCGCCACGCTCAGCGTGATAGTGCCGGTCTACAGCCGCGACGCCTACCTCTCGGAAATGCTGGAGAAGCTGTTCCTCCCCGGCATCCGGGCCAACTGCCCGGCCGGGACGGAACTGGTCATCGTGGACGACTGCTCCCCGCTCAAGGCGGAAACGGCCGCGCTGGCCGCGGCCGCCGGGCAGTGGGCGGACGTCAAGTTTTTGCGGAATACTGAAAACCTTGGCTACCTGCGCTCCATCAACGCGGGGCTGGGCCTGGCCACGGGCCGGCGCCTGCTGCTCTGCAACAGCGATACGCGCCTGGCACCCGGCGCCCTGGAGCGGCTGGGAGCCGCGCTGGACTCCGAGCCGCGGCTGGGCATAGCGGGGCCGGTGTCCAACGGGGCCTACAATTCAGTCATGCAGGCCGCGCCCGGCCTGCCGGAGCCGCTCGTTTCTTTCGCTCCGGAAGAGCTGGCCCGCTTCGACGCTTACGGCGCGGCGCTCTCCGCCCGCGCCCTGCCCCACGCCGAGGCAGGCTGGCTGCTCGGCTTCTGCACGCTGATGAAGCGCGAGGTGCTGAGCGATATCGGGTTATTCGACGAGGGCTTCGGCTTCGGCTACCTGGAAGAGCTGGACTACGCCATCAGGGCCCGACGCGCCGGCTGGAAGCTGGCCGTGGCGCCCGACGCTTTCGTCTTCCACGGCGGGCTGCGCAAGGGCCTGCAGTTCGCCGGCGCCAACGCCGGCTCCCAGACCGGCCGCTCCGCGCCGGTGAAGACTTTCTTCCGCATCATGCACGGTTTGTCCTACCTGAAAAAGAAATACGGCAAAGACGTAGTCGGCATTCCGCAGGACGCGGAAGGCGCGGCTAAAAAAGGTTTCTAAAAAAATATTAAAACGGCGGGCAGTCCGGGTCGTTGGTGCGCGGCGAGACCGCCAGCGGCTTGCTGCGCCCGGCGTTCACCGCGGCCACGGCCTTGAGCGTCAGCCCGTAGGCGCCGCGGTAATCCAGCCCGTCGCAGCGCCAGCCCTTCACCGGCGTCCCGGCCAGGTTCAGGTAGCGCGCCGGCTCCCGGGCGGCCAGGTCCAGCATCTCGCGCGAAGCCCCGAAGGTGCAGAAATAAGCGCTGTGAAAAGGCCGCGCGCGCACGAAGGCCGCTGTCTCCAGGGCCGTGGCTTCCGTCTCGCCGGGAAAGCCTATGATGAAGTTGCCGTGCACGCTTATCCCCGCCTCGAAAGCCCGCGCCAGCCCCAGCTCCACCGCCGCCCTGTCCATGCCGCGGCGCATGGCCGCCAGCAGGCCGTCGTGGATGGATTCTATGCCCATGAAGATCTCAGTACAGCCCGCGGCCGCCATCTCGCGGGCGAGCCCCGCGTCGCGGGCGAAGGCGTCGGGCCTGGCGAAGCACTTCCACTTTACGCGCAGGCCGGCGGCCCGCATCTCGGCGCAGAGCTGCCGGACGAAGGCGGGGTCCGAGGTGAGCGAGGAATCCACGAACTCGAATTTTTTTACGCCGCGCTCCCGCCGCACCGCGGCCAGCTCGGCCGCCACGTCGGCGGCGGGGCGGAACGCCTGGCAGCCGCGGCCGGGGAAATCGCAGAAGGCGCAGTTGAACCGGCAGCCGCGCGAGGCCTCCACCGGGTAGCTGCGCGCCAGCGTGGACGCGGCGGACCAGTCTGGCGGCAGCACGCGGGGTATGCCCTCGTAGCGCAGGCTGCCGGCCGCGCTGAGCCCGCCGCCGGGCACGGCCGTGACCCCGGGAACCTGCGGCAGCGGCACGCCTTTCTTAAGCTCAAGCACCACCTCGGCCAGGCGGCGCTCGCCGTGGCCGGTTATCCACAGGTCGCCCTGCGCCCGTATTTCCGCGGAGGCGGCCGCGCCGTGGCCGCCCAGTATGATGACGGTGCCGGGGCTCAGGCGCCTGATCTCGGAGGTGATGCGCGCCAGGAAAACAGGGTCGAAGATGGCCACGGTGGTGACGGCGGCGGCCAGCGGGCGGCGCGCCAGCAGCCGGCGCAAGCGCGGGCCCTGCCAGGGCAGCGTCGGCCTGCAGACGGTCTCCACGGAGAGCCCCGCGGCCTTGGCCTGCGCGGAGAGCAGCGGCACAGCCAGCTTGGGCGGCACCACCGCCCAGCGCAGCAAAGCCATGCCCAGGTTGAAGAGGGCGCTGTTGGGATTGTAGACCCCGGCCGAGCCGCGCGGGGGCTGCGACGGGCGGAAGATCTCCTCCTCGTCGTCTATCAGCAGCAGGTCCAGCGCGTTAGCGGGAGTCATCTACCCGTATTATAGCCCACGCCGCGGGGCCGCGCAACCCCCGCGCCCTTGCGGAGCGTGGCGGGCATTTAGGATAATGAAAACATGCGAAGAGTGTTCAAAGCCGAGGAATACCTCGTCAAGACCGAGAAGGCGGCCGTCGTGACGCTGATCTTCGCCATGGTGGCGCTGTCCTTCATGCAGGTGCTGCTGCGGCTGCTCTTCCACTCGGGCATAGTCTGGCTGGACCCGCTGCTGCGGCATATGGTGCTGTGGGCCGGGCTCATCGGCGCGGCGCTGTCGGCGCGCTACGCGCACCACTTCGCGCTCGAGGCCTTCGTCAAATTCGCCCCCAAGTACATGCACCGCCCGCTCGACGTCTTCGCGGCCCTGTTCACCACGGCGGCCTCGGCGCTGCTGTTCTACGCCTCCTACAAATTCATCCGCGACGAGTTCACGGCCGGCGCGGTGGCCTTCTACATAAACAGGTTCACGGTCAAGGCCGGCTGGGCCGAGCTGATCATCCCCATTTCTTTCGCCCTCATCGGCCTCCATACCCTGATAGGAATTTTCCGGCCCAAAGACCACCAGGAAGGACCCTTCTGATGGGCTTCGTAATAGGCCTGCTGATAGTCCTGCTAGCCTTCCTGGGCTCGCCGGTGTTCACGCTCATCGGCGGCGGGGCCATCTTCCTCTTCGCCGCGGCCGGCATAGACTCTTCCGCCGTCATCGTGGAGATGCTGCGCCTGGCCTCCCTGCCCGCGCTCATCGCCATCCCGCTGTTCACTTTCTCCGGCTATATCCTGGCCGAGAGCAAGGCGCCGCACCGCATGCTGAACCTGGCCGAGGCGCTGTTCGGCACCATGCCCGGCGGCCTCGCCATCGTGGCGCTGTTCACCACGGCGCTGTTCACGGCCTTCACCGGCGCCTCCGGCGTCACCATCATAGCGCTGGGCGGCCTGCTCTACCCGATGCTGTCCAAGCAGGGCTACCCGGAAAAGTTCACGCTGGGCCTGCTCACCACCACCGGCAGCCTGGGCCTGTTGTTCCCTCCCAGCCTGCCCATCATCCTCTACGGCATAGTGGCCAAGATCGACATAGACCGCCTGTTCCGCGCCGGCCTGCTGCCTGGCCTGCTGCTGCTGGCCGCGCTATCGGTCTACGCCTTCTTCACCGCCCGGAAGGCCGGGGTCAAGAGCATCCCTTTCTCCAAGGCGGCGCTCAAGAAAGCGGTGAGGGAGATAGCCTGGGAGCTGCCGCTGCCCTTCCTTATAATAGGGGGCATTTACCGCGGCCTGTTCACCGCCAGCGAAGCCGCGAGCGTAATGGCCTTCTACGTCATCATCACGGAAGTCTTCATCTATAAGGACCTGCACTTCTTCCGCGACATCCCACGCGTGGCCGTAAAGAGCATGCTGCTGGTGGGCGCCATCTTCATGGTTCTGGGCACCGCGCTCGGCTTCACCAATTACCTGATAGACGCGCAGATCCCCGACCAGATCTTTGCCTGGCTGCACACCTACGTCTCGAGCAAGGTGGTCTTCCTCATCCTGCTCAACGCCTTCCTGCTCGTCATCAACATGATAGAGATCTTCTCGGCGATAATCATCGTCGTGCCGATCATAGTGCCGGTGGCCTCGCAGTACGGCATAGACCCGGTGCACCTGGGCGTCATCTTCCTGCTGAACCTGGAGATCGGCTACATGCTGCCGCCGCTGGGGCTGAACCTCTTCCTCGCCAGTTCGCGCTTCCACAAAAAGCTGCCCACCCTCTACCGGGCCACCGGCCCCTTCCTGCTGATCCTGCTGGCCATGCTGGCCCTCGTGACCTATCTGCCCTCGCTGAGCCTGCTGGGCGCTAACTGACGCCGGGCGCCGCCCGACGCCGCGGCCTGAGGAGTTTTGTGACAAGTTCACCCGCAAACCTGTACCTGGACCTGCTGAAAAAAACCCTGACGTTCACCCTTTGGCCCGAGCCGCCGGCCCCGGCGGCAGATCCCGGCGCGCGGCTTTCGCTCCTCGAGCGGGCGGCTTTGGGCTATGTATCGGGCGCGCTGGAGCGCGCCGAGATAGGCCTTTTCTCCACCCGCCAGCCCTCGGAGGAGGCCCGCCGCGAGGGTCGTACCTGGCCCGCTGCCGCGCATACCATGATAGGCCTGCTCCGGCTGGACAATCTGCAGGCCTGCGTGGAGACGGCGCTGAAAGAGGGCGTGGAAGGCGACCTGATAGAGACCGGCGTCTGGCGCGGCGGCGCCAGCATCTTCATGAAGGGCGTGCTGGCCGCGCACGAGTCCACGGGCAGGAAGGTCTTCGTCGCGGACTCGTTTCGGGGCTTGCCGGAACCGGACCCAAAATACCCGGCGGACCGGGACTCCAATTTTCACACTTTTCCCGCCCTGGCAGTGCCGCTGGAGGAAGTGAAGGAAAACTTCCGCAAATACGGCCTGCTCGACGAAGGCGTCGTCTTCCTGCCGGGCTGGTTCAAGGACACGCTGTCCGATCCCGCCATAAACAAGCTGGCCGTGATGCGCCTCGACGGCGACATGTACGGCTCCACGCTGGAAGCGCTCAACGCGCTCTACCCCAAACTCTCTCCCGGCGGCTTCTGCATCATAGACGATTACACCCTGCCCGGCTGCCGCAGGGCCGTGGACGATTTCAGGGCGGCGCACGCCGTCACCGAGGGTGTGCACGCCATAGACTGGGCGGGCGCCTTCTGGAGAAAAGCCAAAGCCTAGCCCGAAGCCGGGCCAGACAGGAAACCATGAAAATAGAAATCAGCGACAAGCTTAAATCCTTCCCGCCCTTCCTCTTCGAGGAGCTTTACCGCAAGGAGCGCGCCGAGCGCGCCAAGGGCCGGGACATCATCAGCCTGGCCGTGGGAGACCCGGACATTCCCACCGACCGGCGCATAGTGGCCGACGCGGTGAGCGAGATAAAGAAAGCGCCCAACCACCGATATCCCAACACCAAGGGCAACGAGAACCTGCGCCGGGAGATCTCCGCCTGGCATAAGCGGCGCTTCGGCCTGGACTTCCATCCCTCCGACGAGGTTTCCATCCTCATCGGCTCCAAGGAGGGCATAGCGCATCTGCCCTTCGTGCTGCTGAACGCGGGCGACTACTGCCTGATCCCGGACCCTACCTATCCCACCTACCGCACGGGCGTCATACTGGCGGGCGGGCGCATACACGACGTGCCGCTCGAAGAAAAGAACGGCTTCCTGCCGGACCTGGGCCGCATCCCGCGGAAGGTGCTGGAGAAGACCAAGCTGTTCTTCCTCAATTACCCCAACAACCCCACCGGCGCGGGCGCCACCCTGGCTTTCTACAAAGACCTGGTAAAGTGGGCCAGGAAGCACGGCGTGGTCATAGCGCAGGACGCGGCCTACTGCGACATCTATTTCGGCGAGCCGGCCCCGAGCCTCCTGCAGGTGCCGGGCGCGCGCGACGTGGCGGTGGAATTCTATTCCTCGTCGAAGACCTACTGCATGGCCGGCTGGCGCATAGGCTGGGTGGTGGGCAACTCCAAGGTGGTCTGCGCGCTCAACCAGGTGAAGGAGAACATAGATTCGGGCCCGTTCAACGCCATCCAGAACGCCGTGGCCTACGCGCTGAAGCACCACGAGCAGATAGTCCCCCCCATACGGGAGCATTTCAAGAAGCGGGCGGAGCTTTTCTGCCGGACGCTGCACGAGACCGGCTGGCGGTTCCCGGACCCGCGGGGCAGCTGCTTCGTCTGGGCGCGGCCGCCGGTGAACTGCTCCTCGCTGGACGCGGTGTATTTCATGCTCGAGCACGCGCATATCCTGACCGCGCCGGGCTCCGGCTTCGGCCGCTACGGAGAGGGCTTCGTGCGCTTCTCCCTGACCGAGCCCGACGCCAGGCTGGCCGAGGCCGCGCGCAGGGTGCGCGCGCTGGACTGGAAGAAATTAAAGGCCGGGAAATAATTAGGTAGAATAACCCTGTCAGCCAGCCGGCTGACGGGGGACCTTATGCGCGGCAAGATACTGCTGGTTGACGACGACAAAGCGCTTCGTACCGATTTCACGCTCTGGTACGAGGAATACGACATCACGCCCGTAGGCAGCGCCGCGGAAGGCCTGGCCCTCCTCAAGAAACCCAACGAATTCGACCTCGTCATAATGGACGTGCAGATGCCGGGCATGGACGGCCTGACCGCGCTGGAGCGCATCAAGGCCGCGGCTCCCGGCCGCAGCGTCATCATCATGACCGGCTACAGTTCCAAGGACGCCGCGATCCGCGCGCTGAAGGCCAAGGCCGACAACTTCATCGAGAAGCCCTTCGACCTCAAGACCATGCGCGCCGCCATAGAGCGGGAGCTGTCGCGCAGCCGCGGCGAGGCCAGCCCGGAAGAGATGGACCTGCCGGGCAAGGTGGATCACGTCCGCTGGTTCCTCGAGGGCAACTGCTTCAAGAAGATCTCGCTCGACGACGCGGCCGCCACGGTCTACCTGACCCCCAAGTACCTCAGCCGCGTGTTCAGGGAGCAGACCGGCATGGGCTTCAACGAGTACCGCCTGAAGGTCAAGATGGCGCAGGCCAAGAAACTGCTGAAGACCACCGGCGTCACCGTAAAGCAGGTCTCCGCCAAGCTAGGATACGCCAACGCCGAGTCCTTCATCCGCCAGTTCGAAAAGATAACTGGCACCTCCCCGTCCGCCTACCGCCGCGGCCAGCGGCCCCCGAAAAAACGATAGTGGAAACAAGTCAGTAAAAGAGGGAGCCCGCCAATTGTAACCGGCGGCCCCCGGGGCTATACTATGAGTGTAGGAAGCCGGGGGACGGCAAGCACCTGACCCTGGCAGGCGGTTGAAGGCGGGGTTATGGAAAAGCATGCTCTGACAAATCCGGGCGCGGCCATCGACTCGACGTACGGCGAGCCGCGCCCCAACATTCCGGCCCGGGTCCAGTCGCCCCCCGCCGCTGGACCCGCGCCGGCTGTTCTGCGGCAGCCGGTCCCCTCGAGGACGGTGCTGGTGGTGGACGACAACAAGGACTACAGGGAGCTGGTCAAGCACCTGCTCAGCGTCCACCACTACAGCGTCCTCGAGGCGGCCAACGGCCAGGAGGCGCTCTCTGTCATAGGCCGGCAGATGCCCGACCTGGTGCTGGTGGATTTCAACATGCCCAAGATGAACGGGTATGAGATGATACAGGAAGTCCGCAGCAATTACGAGACCCGCAAGCTGAAGATCATCATGTTCACCGGCGCCACCAACCGGCAGCACCTGCGCTCGCTGAACATGGACATCACCGATTTCCTGGAGAAGCCGGTCTCCAACTCCAAACTGCTGGAGAGCATCTCCAAAGCTTTCGGCGGCGGCGCTCCCGCCGCGCCCCCCAAGCCCCAGCCCAGGCCGGAAGTCAGGCCAGAGGCCAGGCCCGTGCCCGCCCCCGAACCCGAGGTCCTGGAGCCCGAGCCGCCCGCGCTGGCCATAGAGCGCTTCGAGACCAGCGAGCCATCGGCCCGCCCCGAGGCGCGTTACACGCCGCAGGTGGAACTGCCCCCGGAGGCCCTGCAGCCTGAGCCCGAGGCGCCGCCTGAGCCGCAGGCCGAGCCCGAACAGCAGCCGATCACCCTCCCCGAAGCGCCGTCCGAACCGGCGCCCGAAGCCGTCCCAGAAGCGGAAGCTGTCCCCGAGCCGGAAGCGGAAACCCCGGACATGGACCTTATGCTGGGCGAGGACAACGCCGAACTGGAGATCCTGGAGAGCGGCGCCCCCCGCAAGGAAGACAAGCAGGACGCCATAGGCCTGGAGAACCTCTCCCACGACTCCCCCCTCATACAGCGCGTCAACAAGATCCTGATGGCCGCGGTGGAGATGCGCGCCTCCGACATCCACATAGAGCCCTTCGAGAACAAAGTGATGGTCCGCGTGCGCGTAGACGGCGTGCTGCGCCTGCTGACCACGCTGCCCATCGCTATCCACCAGCGGCTGACCGCCCGCATCAAGATCATGAGCAGCCTGGTCATAACCGAGCGCCGCCTGCCGCAGGACGGCCAGTTCCGCGTGCAGATCCGCGGCAACCGCATAGAGTTCCGCGTGAGCACCCTGCCGTGCATCAAGGGCGAGAAGATCGTCATGCGCGTGCTGGGCCAGAGCAAGCTCAACAGCAGCCTCTCGCAGCTGACCCTGACGCCGCGCGAGCTGACCGCCGTGCAGGGCTCGCTGAAGAGCTCCAACGGGCTGGTACTGGTGACCGGGCCCACCGGCAGCGGCAAGACCACCACGCTCTACACCATGATCAACGTGCTCAACAAGCCCGACGTCAATATCATGACGGCCGAAGACCCCGTGGAGTACGAGGTCCCCAACGTCAACCAGGTGAAGATCCTCTCCAGCATCGGCCTCACCTTCGAGTCCACCCTGCGCGCCTTCCTGCGCCAGGACCCGGACATCATGCTCGTCGGCGAGATCCGCGACATGGAGACCGCCGAGATAGCCATCAAGGCCTCCATCACCGGCCACCTGGTCTTTTCCACGCTGCATACCAACAGCGCGCCGGCCACCATAGTGCGCCTCACGCACATGGGCGTGGCGCCATACCTGGTGGCGGCCAGCGTGCGGCTGGTGGTGGCCCAGCGCCTGGTGCGCACGCTTTGCCAGCACTGCCGCGGCGCGGGCGCCGTGACCCAGGAGGACAGGCAATTCCTGACCGATAAAGAGATAGCCTCCCTGAAGACCGTTTACCACCCGGTGGGCTGCAAGCACTGCAGCGGCGGCTACTCCGGGCGCAGGGCCGTTTTTGAGATCATGCCGGTGGAGACTTCGGCCATGAGGCAGCTCATCACCACCAGCAACGACGTGGACAAACTGACCGCGCTGGCCGTCAGCGAGGGAATGACCTCGCTGCGCCAGTCGGCCCTTGACGCGGTCCGGCGGGGAGAGACCTCCCTGCAGGAAGCGTTCAAGATCATGATGGGGTGATCTATATGGAAACGCCCGACCAGGAAACACTTAACCAGGACGGCGACCCGTACGCGCCCGAATACGGCAAGTACGAGCTGTCCTACCCGGAGCTCTGCTCCGAGTTCCTGACGGCGCTCGCGAAGTCCGTCAAGAACGCGGCCCTCTACGGCCTGGCCCACCCGCTGGTGATAGAGGCCGTGCGCAAGGACGCCTCGCTGCTGGGCCTGATCTTCAGGGCCAAGAAAGAAGAGTCGCTGACCGTCTCGTTCATGAACGACGCCTGGCTCTTCAACGAGACCGCCGTCCCGGCGGTGACGCAGGAATCGCAGAACATGAACGCCTTCTTCAAGGCCCGCCGCATTACCGGGCTCACCTTCCTGGCCGGCATCCAGTCTTTCGAGCTCGCCGCTCTCTGTGAATTCCTCGCCGCTCCGGCCAAGAACCGCCCCGATAACTTCATGGAGGAGTTTTTCGCAGGCAAAGGGGTCACCAACATCAAAGCCGAGGCCGTGCGCTACGTCAAAGAAGGCGGCTTCGCCAGGCAGGACCCCTACAGGGCCGCCCAGGAGGCGCACGAACAGGCCCGACAGCAGGCTCCCGCGCGGGAGCCGGTCAGAGCGGCCCAGGCGGCGCGCCCTGCCCCGCTGCAGCAGCGGCCCGCGCCAGCGCCGCAGCCCCGCCCGGCGCCACAGGCCCGGCCGGCCCCGGCCCCCCAGCCCCGGCCGCAGCAGCCCGCGCAGCAGCGCCCGGCGCGCTTCGAAGAATTAAAAAGAGCGGCGGCGCAGCCTGTACAGGCCGCCATCCAGCAGGCTCCCAGGCCGGCCGCTGCCCCCCAGCGGCCTGCCCTCCAGCCTGCGCCGGCCAAGCCGGCCCCCACGGCGGCCGCCGCGCTATTCGGCGCGGGGACAGGCTCCGGCGGCGGTTCCGGCAAAGGCAGTGGCAGGGGGTCCGGAGGCGCGGGAGACGCGCTCTTCGGCTCGCCGGCGCCCGCGCCTGCGCCCTCCCCGGAACCCGAGCCGGCCGCGCAGCCCAGCGCGCTGGCCGCCATGAGCTTCGGCGGCATCCTGAAGGGCCTGGTGGAATCCGCCGTGAAGGATCCCAAGGACCGCGTGCGCGCCTACGAAGACGCCATGAAGATGATCAAGGATACGATGGAGCAGCAGATAGCCGACTCCACCAAGGCGATAGCGGCCGAGAAAGAGCAGGCCATCAAGACCCGCAGCCGCACCGAGCAGGTACTGTCCCACGTGGCGGAAGGCAAGGTCATCGTGGACAAGCAGGGCAAGATCCTGATGATGAACCCGGCCGCCGAGGAGATAGCCGGCACCAAGCTCGCCGACGCCGTGGGCCGGCATATCTCGGAGCACATGCGCCCCGGGGAGCATTTCCTGACCCTGTCCAAGGACATGGACCTCACCGGCAACAACCAGCTCTCCGGCGAGGTGAACCAGCAGGGCGACGAGCACATGGGCCGCGCGCTGCGCCGCTCCATGGCTTTGCTGGAAGACGACGAGGGCCGCGTGCTGGGCACCTACACCACGCTGCCAGAGATCAGCAAGTACCGGGAAGCCCAGAAACTGCAGGAGGAGTTCCTGTCGCGCATCACGCACGACCTGCAGTCGCCGCTGTCCTCCATCACCTCGGCGCTGGAGATGCTCACCGACGCGGCCGGCAACAAGCTGGACACTACGGAGAACAAGTTCCTGGACATCAGCATCCGCAACAGCCACCGCCTGAGCCAGATGATAAAAGGCATCCTGGACTTCTCCAAGCTGCAGTCGGGCAAGCTGGACATGCACCCGCAGCCCACGCTGATGGCGCCGATAGTGGCGGAGGCGACCGAAGGCCTGATGCCCTGGGCCAAGACCAAGAACATCACGCTGAGCGTCCGGCCCGTACCGGAAGACCTCTCCGCGCTGGCGGACGCGCCGCGCATAGTGCAGGTGCTGACCAACCTGATCTCCAACGCCATCAAGGCCACGCCGGAGGGCGGCACCGTCACCGTGGCCGCCGCGTGCAACCCAGGCGAAGAGGGCGGCGTGCTGTTCGGCGTGCGCGACACCGGGCACGGCATTCCCAAGGAAGACCTGGACAAGCTCTTCCACAAGTTCGTGCAGCTCTCGTCCTACGACACGCAGGAGGGCGTGGGCCTGGGGCTTGCGATAGTCAGCGATTTCGTGAAGCTGCACGGCGGCAGGGTGTGGGTGGAGAGCGAAGAGGGCAAAGGCGCCACCTTCTACTTCACGCTGCAGCCCGCCGATGCGTCCTGCCCCGTTTTCTAAGGGCGGCGCTCAGGGCTCGCAGATGGTGCGGTCGAAGCGGATCTCGGAGTTCTCCCCGACGTTAAGCTGGTCCTTGCGCCCTATCACCGTGGCGCTGGGGCCCACCAGCGAGCCGCCCAGGTTGATGTTCCTGATCTGGGCGTTCTCGTTGACTATGGAGTCGGAGATGATGGAGGAATCTATCCTGGCCCCGTCGCCGATGGAGGCGTAGGGCCCGACGATGGAGTTCTCCACCCGCGCCGTGGGCGAGATGTAGACCGGCGGGATGATGAGCGAGTTCTTGGCCTTGGGCGAGAACTTCTTCTTGTCGAGGATATGGCGGTTGGTCTCCAGCAGGGTCTCGGGCTTGCCGCAGTCGTACCAGCCTTCTATCGGCACGGGCCTGAGCTTGTGCCCACCCTTCACCAGCAGCGACAGCGCGTCGGTGAACTGGATCTCGCCCTTGGTGGTGCGGCCGGATTCCACCAGGCGTTCCAGGCTGTTGTAGAGCAGCGCCGAGTTGCGGAAAGAATAGATGCCGACGATGGCCAGGTTGGTCTTCGGGTGCTCGGGCTTCTCGACCATGGCCGAGATATAGCCGCCCTTGGTCTCCACCACGCCGAAGCGGCGCGGGTCCGCCACTTCCTTCACGGCGATGCAGTCCTCTTTGGAAGTCAGGAACTTGGAGAGGTCGGCGTCGAGCACGGTGTCGCCCAGCATCACCACCACCGGGCCGCTCACGGCGCGGCGCGTCAGCCAGATGGCGTGGCCCAGGCCCTTCTGCTCGGCCTGCTCTACGTAAGAGACCTCCAGGCCTTTGTAATTCTTCGCCACGTACTCGCGGATCTTCTCGCCCAGGTAGCCCACCACCAGGCAGACCTTCTTGATGCCGGCGCCGGAGAGGTCGTCGAGGATATGGCCTATGATCGGCTTGTCGCCCACGGTCAGCAGCACCTTGGGATAGGTGTGCGTGTGCGGCCGCAGCCGCGTCCCCGTTCCCGCCACCGGCACCACCGCTGTAAATTCGATTTTAGCCATAGAGCACCTCTTTAAGGATTATAGAATTTAGTCCACCGTCATCTGGCGGTAGACTTCTTTGTAGTCGGGCGGGGACTTCAGGCCGGCCCTGGCGTATTTTTTAGAGTCCCAGAAATTGGGGCGGGCCTCCGCGCGGCGGTAGTCGGCTCTCGCGTCCAGGCGGCGGCCCAGCAGGTCCAGGGCCTGCGCGCGCCGCAGGTAGCAGTAGGTCACCCAGCCCTTCGCCGGGTAACCGGTCTTCTCTATGCCCGTAGTGAGCCAGGCCACGGCCTCGTCGTAGCGCTTCAGCGCTATCAGGGCGTCGCCGGCGGACAGGTAGATCATGGCAAGCTGCTGCTCCAGGCCTTTCTGAGGCCGCATCTGCCACGCGCCCAGGAAGGCCTCGCACTCGGCCAGCACGCCCTGCCAGTCCTCGGCCTGGATATGGGTCATGATCTCGCCCACGCGGAACAGCATGTTGGACGGGTCCACGGCCTTCAGCTCCGCCGTCTCGGCGTAGGCGGCCTTGAAATCCCCCTCGTGCATGGAGTAGATCTCTATCAGGAAGAAGCGGGCCTCCATCTTGAAGAAGCGGCCCTTCTCGCGGGCCACCTTGACGTACTCCATGCCGCGCTGGCGGTCACCGCCCACGAACAGTTTGGCGCCGAGGCCCAGCGCGCCCGGCAGCGTGGCTGCGTAATAGTCGAAGATGCCGAGGCCCAGGTAGGCGTCATAGACGGCGGGGTTGATCTCCACGCATTTCTTGAGGTACTTGCGGCCTTTGCGTCCGTGCGTGTAGGCGCTCCACCAGCTGCGCTTCACTGCGTACCAACGCCCCTCCAGGCCATAGGCGCTGCCCATGAAGAAGTAGGCCTGGTCCAGGTCGCGCTCCGCCTCGATGAGGCGCTTGGAGAGCTCTATGGCCTTGTCGGCGTTGACCATGAACTCACGCTCCACCGCGTCCAGCCCGGCCTGGTTGTCGAAATTCTGCGAATAGCGCCACCAGGCGAGGGCGGCCAGCGCGAAGTAGCCGGCCGGATCTTCCGGAGACAGCCTAACTATTTCCCTGAACTCCCCCTCCGCCTTGTCGAATTCCAGGCGGTACATCTGGGCTATGCCGCGGTCGTAGCGCTCGTCGGCGCCGCGGCTCAGCGTGAACGGGCGCGTGGAGGCCTTGAGGTCCACCAGGGCCGGCCCCAGCTCGTCGTCTACGGCCGGCAGGGCCAGGGCCGACGGGGGCACGGAGCAAAGGAGGAGGAGCAGCAGGAGGTTTTTCATATTTTCCTTTATACCAGCAGCGACACGCCCAGCAGGGCCAGCACCACGAAAGAGGCCAGCGCAAAGTAATATTCTCCGCCGCGCCAGTAGCCGTAGATCAGCATGCCCACGCGCGCGGCCGGCGTAAGCAGCAGGGCGAGCAGGCCGGCCTTCAGCAGCGGGGCGCCCGCAGGCGAGCCGGAGAGCGACAGGCCCAGGCCCGCGAGCAGCAGGAGCAGGCTGAGGAACACGCCGGAGAGCAGCGTGCGCTGTATCAGTTTAGCGAAATCTTTTTCCTGGAACATCAGAACGACCTCATCAGCATCTTCACCGCCACCACCAGCGTCAGCGCCGAGAAGACCAGCTGCAATTTCTCGGACTTCACCTTGTAGAGGACGTAAATGCCGAGGAAGGACCCGCCCAGCACGCCGGCCACTATCACCGCCGTCAGTTCCAGCGGCACCAGCCCCTTGCGGAAATAGACATAGGCGCTGGCCGCGGCCGAAACACCGATGATGAAGTTGCTCGTGGCGGCCGCGGCCTTCATGGGCACGCCGCAGAGCAAATTCATAACCGGCACCTGCACGATGCCCCCGCCGATGCCGAGCAGGCCCGACAGCGAGCCGGCGAAGAAAGAGACCACCGAGGCGGGAGCCATGTTCTTAACGGCGTAAGGAGTATGGGCGCCGGCCGCCGGGTCGAAGAAGGCCGAGTCGAAGGCGGTCTTGCTCCCGCCCGCGGGGAGCGCGGCGTGGACGGCTGCCTTGCGCCCCTTCAGGAACATCAGCACGGAGACCGGGAACAGCATCAGCGCGAACAGCAGCTGCAGCAGTCCGCCCGGCAGTTTGTGGGCGACGAGCGCTCCGGCTATGGACCCCACCGCGGTGGTGACCTCCAGCGTGATGCCGAGGCGGATATTGGCGAGGCCGCGCTCCACGTTGACCGCGGCCACGGCGCTGGAGGTGGCCACTATGGCCGCGAGCGACGCGGCCACGGCCTGGTGGATGGGGAGGCCCAGCGCGAGCACGAGGAACGGCACCATGAAGATGCCCCCGCCCACGCCTAGCGCGGAGCCGAGCAGGCCGATGAACACGCCGAAGGCCAGCAGCGCCGTGAAATTGAGGGCGGTCAGTTCGAACATATCAGCCGGCGGCCTGCTCCAGCCCGCGCAGGAAGATATCGGCCTCCGCCTCGCCGATGTCGTAGGCCCTGCCGCACTTGGCCCCGTCGAACTCCAGCAGGTTCAGGCCCAGGTCCATCGGCGGCTTTATAAAGTGCACGTCCGGCTCGGACTTCATGAAGACGCGCGACTCGTAGATCTTCTGCGTGTGGATGGACAGCATCCGGCGCGCCTTGTGCTCGAAATAGCTGAACGGGCCGCTCGAAGGGTAGTTCAGGTCCTCGTCGCGGGAGTTGCCTATCATGATCACGGTGCGGCAGCCCTCGAACAGGCTCAGGTTGATGGTGGCGATGCCAATCACGCCGCCGTCCACCAGGTGGTACTTGCGGCCGTGCTCCTCCACGTCCACCGGCGGGAAGATCATCGGGATGGAGCAGCTGGCCATCAGCGCGTCGGTGAAAGAGAGGTTGTGGCTCTGCGTGGAGCCGTCAAAGCGCACGATGTAGGGCAGCTTCATCTCCACGGCGTGGCTGATGACGTAGAACTTGATGTTGCGCGGGAACTGCGGCCCGCTGCGCGCCAGCCAGCCGTTCAGGAAATCCTTGACCCGCTCGTTGCTGAACAGCGACAGCCGCGACAGGCGGTTCTGAAAAAAGAAGTTGAGCTTGTTGGAAAAACTGCCGCCGTCCTGCTGGTAGAGCTCCAAAGGTATATTAGAGAAGCGCGGCTTCAGGCCCAGGATGTCGGCGGGCTTCATGTTGCGCCAGATCTGGCCCAGCTCGGCGGTCTTGTTGTAGCAGTAGGCCGCGCCGTTGAGCGAGCCTATGCTGAAACCGGCCACGGCGTCGAAGTGGAGCCCCTGCCTGACCAGCTCGGCCAGCACGCCTGACTGCCACGCGCCCAGCGCGCCGCCGCCGCATAGAAAAAGACCCACCGGCCTGCGAAATTTAAACATCCGCCTTTATCGCCCCTTTATAAAATAATAGAATATTATTGTAGCAAATGGCGCGCGCCGCGCCTTGAAAGAGGAAACCTATGTCAGACTACCTGATACTCGCCGGTTTAGCGGTCGTAATGGGCCTCACCCTGGTGCTTCCCTTCTCCGTAAAGCGGGTCGAGGACGACCTGGAGGCCTTCCTTTTCGTGATGGGCCTGGCGGCCGTCAGCATCTCCGGCCTGTGGAGCCTGCACCTCATCAAAGAGGCGCTGCGCGAGCCGCTGGCCATAACGGCCGCGGTCGGCATTGTAGGCTGGTTGTTCCGCTCGGTGCGCCGGCACCTCAAGGGCTGGATGGACGCCCTAACGGCGAGAGTGGGCCTGCCCTGGGCCATCTTCCTCATCGTCGTTTTGCTCGGCCTGGGCTCGAGCGTCTTCACGGCCATAGTCTCGGCCATCATGCTGGCCGAGGTGGTCACCCTCCTGAAACTTAACCGCGAGTTCGAGATAAAGCTCACGGTCTACGCCTGCTACGCCATCGGCCTGGGCGCGGCCCTCACGCCGCTGGGCGAGCCGCTCTCCACCATTGTCGTCTCCAAGCTCAAGGGCCCGCCGCACTACGCCGATTTCTTCTACCTGTTCAAGCAGATCGGCGCCTGGGTGATCCCCGGCGTGCTGCTCTGCGCCGCCATGGCGGCGCACGGCGCGCGGGGCGCCTCGGACAAGAAGGGCGGCCTGCACGAGGACGCTCACGACTCCAACAAGGTCATCCTGGTCCGCGCCGGCAAAGTCTATATCTTCGTGATGGCGCTGATCTTCCTCGGCTCCGGCCTGACGCCGCTGGCGGAGCGCTTTGTGGCGCAGATGCCTACCTGGGCCCTCTACTGGGCCAACTCGGTCTCGGCCATCCTCGACAACGCCACCCTGGCCGCGGCCGAGATCGCCCCGATCATGACGGACCGGCAGATCACCTTCATCCTGATGGGCCTGCTCATCTCAGGGGGCATGCTGATACCCGGCAATATCCCCAATATCGTGAGCGCGGCCAAGCTCGGCATCAAGTCGCGCGAATGGGCCAAGGCGGCCCTGCCCTTCGGCGGCGCGCTGATGCTGGTCTATTTCGTACTGATGACCCTGCTGGTGAGATAAAGGAGAACCCTCATGGAATGGAACTGGAAGACCATAATAGAGCCGTTCAAGATCAAAAGCGTCGAGCCGCTGGGCATCACCACGCGCGAAGAGCGCAAGACCGCGCTGGAGCAGGCGCATTATAACCTCTTCAACATCAGGGCCGAGAAGGTGCTGATAGACCTGCTGACCGACTCCGGCACCGGCGCCATGAGCGCGGCGCAGTGGGGCGGCATCATGGTAGGCGACGAGTCCTACGCCGGCGCCCGCAGCTACTATAATTTCGAGGCCGAGATAAAGGACCTGACCGGCTTCACCGAGATCATCCCGGTGCACCAGGGCCGCGCCGCCGAGAAGATCCTGTTCGGCGCGATCGCCGGCAAGGGCAAGTGCATCATCTCCAACTCCCATTTCGACACCACCCGCGCCAACGTGGAGTTTACCGGCGCGGAGGCCATGGACTTCCCCGCGAAGGGCGCGCTGGACTTCGACAAGCCGGCCCCGTTCAAGGGTAACGCCGACGTGGAGGCGATGGCCAAATTCATCAAGGAAAGGGGCGCGAAGAACATCCCCCTCTGCGTGATGACCGTCACCAACAACTCGCTCGGCGGGCAGCCGGTCTCGATGGAGAACCTCAAGGCCGTGCAGGAACTCTGCCGCAAGAACGGCATCCCGATGTTCCTCGACTGCGCCCGCTTCGCCGAGAACGCCTATTTCATCAAGCTTCGCGAGAAAGGCTACGGCGGCTGCCCGGTGCGCGAGATAGCCGAGCAGATGTTCGAGCTGGCCGACGGGGCGTGGATGAGCTCCAAGAAGGACGCGCTGGTCAACATCGGCGGCTTCCTGGCCCTCAATAACAAGGAGTGGTCCGCGAAGGCCCGCCAGATGCTCATCCTGACCGAGGGCTTCAACACCTACGGCGGCCTGGCCGGCCGCGACCTGGAGGCCATAGCGATAGGCCTGCGCGAGGTGCTCGACGAGAATTACCTGCATTACCGCATCCGCTCTTCGGCCTACCTGGGCGAGGGCCTGCTGAAGCACGGCGTGCCGATCATCAACCCGCCCGGCGGCCACGGCGTATACGTGAACGCCAAGAAGTTCCTGCCGCACATCAAGCCGGCTAACTTCCCGGCCCAGGCCCTGGCCTGCGCGCTGTACCTGGAAGGCGGCATCCGCGGCGTGGAGATAGGCACGCTGATGTTCGGGCGTCGCGGCAAGGACGGCGTCTACCAGGCGGCCCCGATGGAGCTGGTGCGCCTGGCCATACCGCGCCGGGTTTACACGCAGAGCCACATCGATTACGTGATAGAGGTTTTCTCCTGGCTGGCCAAGCGCAAGAAGTCGATCAAGGGCCTGGAGATAGTCGAGGCCCCGGCGATACTGCCGCATTTCACCGCCAAGCTGAAGCTGGCGAAGTAGCGCCGGAAAAAGACCGCAGCGTCACGACTTATGTTCAAGAGAAAAGACAGGATCAGCGCCATCCGCAAAGAGCTCGAGGCCATAGTGGGCCCGGAGAACGTCCGCACGGAAGAAGCCGAGCTGCTGATGTACTCCTACGATTCCGGCATGGCGCGCGCCCGGCCGGAAGCGGTGATAAACTTCACCTCCGCCGCCCAGGTAGCGCCGGTAGTGAAGATGCTCTACGGCGCGGGCGTGCCCTTCCTGCCGCGCCTCGCGGGCACCAATCTTTCCGGCGGCACCATCCCGCTGAAAGGCGGGGCGATCCTGAACCTGGCCCGGCTGAAGAAGATACGCCAGATAGACACCGCCGCCGGCCTCGCCCTCGTGGAGCCCGGCGTGGTAAACCTGGAGCTGCAGCGGGCCCTGGAGCCGTTCGGCTTCTTCTACGCCCCGGACCCGGCCAGCCAGAAAGTTTCCACCATTGGCGGCAATATCGGCGAGAACGCCGGCGGGCCGCTGTGCCTGAAGTACGGCGTGACCGCCGACAACGTGGAAAAGCTGGAAGTGGTCACCCCCGAGGGCGAGGTGAAGTTCTTCTCTTACTCCGACGCCGGCCCCGACCTGATGAGCGTGCTGATAGGCTCCGAGGGCACGCTCGGCATCGTGATCCACGCCTGGCTCAAGATCCTGCCGCTGCCCGCCCATATCAAGACCGCCTCCGCGGCCTTCCCCTCGCTGGACGCGGCCATCCGCGCTGTAACGCGCATCATCAGCGCCGGCATCCTGCCGCGCGCGCTGGAGGCTATGGACAAGGTTTCGCTCGACGCCGCGCTGACCGGCAAGGCCAGCCCCTTCCCCGCCGGCACCGACGCCGTGCTGATCCTGGAGCTCGACGGCGACGACCCGGTGCGGATAAAGACCGACCTGGAGACCGCGCACAAGATCTGCTCCGACAACGGCTGTGAAGCCTTCAAGGTGGCCGCCGACGAGGACGAGCGGGCGCTGCTGTGGCAGGCCCGCAAGGGCGCCTACCCCGCCATGGCCCGCCTGGCCCCCGACCTGCTGGTGGAGGACGGCGTGGTGCCGCGCCCCAAGCTGCCCGAGGCGCTGAAGGAGACCCGGGAGATAATCGCCAAGTACAAGCTGACCGCCGGCCTGCTGTTCCACGCCGGGGACGGCAACCTGCACCCGAACGTCATCTTCGACCGGCGCGACATCGAGGAAGTGAAGCGCGTCAAGAAGGCCGGCTACGAGATGCTGAAGTCCTGCATAAAACTGGGCGGCACCATCTCCGGCGAGCACGGCATAGGCGTGGAGAAGCGCGTGGCGATGAACTGGCTTTACGGCCGCGGCGAACTGGCCTTCTTTCACTCGATCAAGCGCGCCTTCGACCCGGCGGGGCTCGCCAACCCCGACAAGATCCTGCCCGTGGCCGGCGAGAAGCCGGCCGCGAAGCCGGACCTGGCCGGCGCCTTCGTCTTCCCCGGCAAGTCCGGGCTCAGCCCAGAGGCCCGCAGCATCATCGACGAGCTGCGCCTGCGCGCGGCCTCCGGCACCCGCACGGCCGTCACCGGCCTGGGCACGCGCCTGCGGCCGGAGCGCGTCACGGAAGGCGCCCGCCCGCTGGACCTCAAATCCCTTTCCGGCCTGCTTGAGATAGACCGCGAGAACCTTACCGCGCGCGCCGAGGCGGGCCTCTCTTTCGAGGAGTTCCGCCGGCAGCTGAAAGCCGCGGGCTTCCACCTGGACCTGCCGGAGCTGAAGGGCAGCGTCGGCGGCCTGATAGCCTCCAAGGTCTGCCCGGAGATACGCGGCCTGCTGCTGGGGCTCGAGGTGGCCACCGCCGCCGGCGAGCTGCTGGAGCTGGGCGGCAAAACGGTAAAGAACGTGGCCGGCTACGACGCGGTGCGGCTGCTCTGCGGCTCGCAAGGCGCGTACGCCGTCATCCTCTCGGCCACCTTCGCCCTCTCGGCGGGCAAGGAGCGCCAGCGCCCCCCCTTCGCGGAGCCTCCCGCCTGGGACGCTTTCGAACCGGCGGAGATCCACCGCCGGCTCAAGAAGGAATTCGATCCGCAGAACCTGCTGAACCCGTGGATTTACAGGGGAGTTTAGATCACATGAGCGAGCACAACACCGAAACAGATGAGCGCCCCGGGTTCGCCTGGGACCCGGAGCCCGAGCACGCCGTCGGCGGGGCCCATTTCCGCGCCGAACTCAACGAACTCTACGGCCACGAACAGGCGAACCGCCACCTGGGCGCGCTGCTGACCGACCTGGGCGAGCGCAACCTCTACGACGCGGCCGCGCAGTGCAACCGCTGCGGCTACTGCGAGACCGTCTGCCCCACCTACATGCTGACCGGCCGCGAGACGCTGTCGGGGCGCGGGCGCAACCAGTTCGTGCGCATGCTGATCGAGGGCCACGCCAAGAACACATCCGACGCGGCCGAGGCGCTGAACACCTGCCTGCTCTGCAGCGCCTGCACCAGCGTCTGCTACGCCAAGGTCCCTACGGCCGACATCGTGCTGGAGGGCCGCCGCGCGCTGACCGGCTACGGCGACAATTTCTTCGCGCGGGCGGCGGTGAACACGCTGCTCAACGCCCCGCGGCTCTTCGCCTTCTGGCTCAAGCTGGCCTACCTGGCCAAGCGCACCGGCCTGCCGCGCCTGGCCGCCAAAATGGGGATCTACGATTTCATCGGCATGCCAGGCCTGGCCGAGGCCGAGGGCGGCGTGGACCGCGTGCCGCTGCGCTTCGCCTCGGAGATACTGAGGAAGGACCCCGAGCTCAGGCCCGAAGGCAGCAAGCAGCCGGGCTGGGCGTACTTCGCCCCCTGCGGCCCTAACTTCCTGTTCCCCGAGGTGTCGCAGGCCACGGTCAGCATCCTGAAAAAGGCTTCCGGCCCCGGGATCTTCGCGGACAACCAGTGCTGCGGCCTGATGGCCCACAACTACGGCCGCCTGGACGACGCGCGCGAGTTCGCCCGGCGCAATATCCTGCGCTACGAGGAACTTAAGGCGGCCCACGGCGAATTCCCGGTGATAGCCGACTGCGCCTCCTGCGCGGCGTTCATGAAGTCTTACGAGCAGCTGTTCACCGGCGACGCCGAGTGGCGCCCCCGGGCCAAAGCCTTCGCCGCGGCGGTGAAGGACATACTGGAATTCTATCCTGCCGACAAGGCGGAGCACGGCGACAAGGCCGCCCTTGAAAAAGCCGGCACCGTCACCTACCACGATTCCTGCCGGGCCTGCCACGGCCAGGGCATACGCCACGAGCCGCGCGTAGTGCTGCAGAAGCTGGCCGGCAAGCAGTACAAGGAGCTGCCGGAGAGCGACTGGTGCTGCGGCGGCGCGGGCGCCTACGCTTTCACCGAGGTGGAGCTTTCAAAGAAAGTCCTGGACCGCAAGCTGCGCAACATCGCCTCGGTGCAGGCCGGCACGGTGGTGGTCGGGGGCACTTCCTGCCTGGCGCAGATAGGCGCGGGCCTCAGGGACGCCTATCCTTCAGCGAGGGCCGTGCACTACAGCGTCTTCATTGACGAAACGAGCCCAAAAAACTGACCGATTCTTGAACGCTTAATGCTACAATTATTTTTATGACGCGCGCTGAAGAACTGGAAAACCGCTTGAAATTGCTGGTCAATTTCGGCGGCTCCGTTTCCAAGGAGACCAACCTCAGCAAACTGCTCGAGCTCATCGCCGAGCAGGTCAGGACCATTCTGGTCTGCGACCGCTGCAGCGTCTTCATCATGGACCGGCAGACCAACGAGCTCTGGTCCAAGGTGACGCTGGGGCTGCAGCACACCGAGATCCGCGTCCCCCTCGGCAAGGGCATCGTGGGCCACGTGGCCTCCTCGGGCACGACGCTCAATATCCAGGACGCCTACCAGGACAACCGCTTTACCCACGACATAGACCGCCTGACCGGCTACCGCACGCGCAGCATCCTCGCCGTGCCGCTCAAGAACGTCAGCGGCCACATCATAGGCGTGTTCGAGGCCATGAACAAGGGGAGCGGCCCCTTCAACGTGGACGACGAGGGCATACTGCAGCTCATCAGTTCGCTCGCGGCCTCGGGCATCGAGAACGCCCAGCTCTACGAGAGCCTCTCCAAGTCCCAGCTCGAGACCATTTACCGCCTGGCCGTCACGGCCGAGTACCGCGACCAGCAGGACACGGCCATCCACCTGCGCCACATCAGCGAGTATTCCGCGCTGATAGCGCAGGGTCTGGGCCTGCCCGAGCGCGAGATAGAGAATATCCGCTACGCGAGCCCCCTGCACGACATCGGCAAGGTGGGCATCGCCGACGCCATCCTGCTCAAGCCGGGCAAGCTGACGGCGGAAGAGTTCGAAGAGATGAAGAAGCACACGGTCTACGGCGCCAAGATCCTCTGCAACGCCGAGAGCCACCTGCTGCAGGTGGCCTGCAAGGTGGCGGGCTCGCACCACGAGCGCTTCGACGGCACCGGCTACCCGGCCCGCCTGAAGGCCGAACAGATCCCGATCTACGCGCGCATCGTGTCGGTGGCGGACGTGTTCGACGCGCTGTGCGCGCAGCGCGTCTACAAGCCCAAGTGGGACCCGCAGAAGGCGCGCGAGTACATCATGGAAGAGAACGGCAAGGCCTTCGACCCGAACGTGGTGCAGGCCTTCGACCGGGTCTTCGGCGAGATCCTGAAGATGCAGGCCCTGGGCGACGGTAAGAGCACTATCATCCCCGGCATCACCAGGGAAATGAACCGCCACAACTTCTGAGCGGTCAGTCGCGCATCCTGTAAGGCCTGAAACTTTTCAGGCCTTTTTTGCATCTAATTTTTGGAAGGGCAATACGGTTCTACAAGGAGACTACCATGAGCGATATGAAAATAACTTTTCCCGGCAACAAGAAGGTGAGCGCCAATTGGCACGGCTTCGAGATAGCCACCGACCAGCCCTCCCCGTCAGGCGACGGCTCGGCCCCGACGCCCTTCGACCTGTTCCTCGCGTCGCTGGGCACCTGCGCGGGCATCTTCGCGCTGGGCTTTATCCAGAGCCGCGGCCTCAGCTCCGAGGGCCTGGGCATCGACGTCTCCTTCGAGGTCAGCCCTGAGACCCACCTGCTCTCAAAGGCCGTCATGAAGATCACCCCCCCGAAGGACTTCCCCGCCAAGTACCTCCCGGCCCTCGTCAAAGCCGCCGAGCAGTGCCTCGTCAAACGCACCATGGACAATCCCCCCAAGTTCGAGATCACCGCGGGTTAATAACTCCGGGCGGCCTAGCGCGGGCACAGGGTCCCAAAAACCGCGGTCTCGCACACAGTGCTCGCCGCTGCCCGTCTCGGCCCTCGCGCTACGCAAGCTCGGGCCTCCGACATGCTTTTTGTGACCCTGCACCCGCGCTCTCCGCCTGTCCCCTACTAAAACAAAACCGCCGGGCTTCCCCGGCGGCATATTTAGGAATTTAGGAACCAGCGTCCCCTATGGGCTCTTAATTTACTTATTGCCGAGCCGTACCGGGTTGAGACCGGCGGAGACCGTGGGGATGGGTCCGACAAAACCGTCACGGAAGCCCGAGCTTGCGTAAGCGCGAGGGCTGAGTGGCGAGGGCCGAGCACTGTGTGCGAGAGCCCGGGTTTTGACGGGCCCGTCCCCACGGTAGGCCGCCCGATGTCAGAAAACTATATTTTTATCTTAGCGATGGCGAGGCTGAAGAGGAGGAACTCGGCGAGGAGGAAAACGATGATGACGAGGCCCCAGGGGAGGGTGACCTGGGTGACGAGCCAGGCGAAGACGGAGAGGCCGAGCGTGGTGATGGAGGCGAGGCCTACGATGCGGCGGCGCGACAGGCCCAGCTTCTCCAGCCGCAGCGCGAAGTGGTCCTTGCTGCCCACGAACGGAGACAGCCCCCGGCGCAACCGCATGAACGAGACGAAGAAAGTATCGTAGATAGGCACCGCCAGGATGAACAGCGGCGCGTAGACGCCCAGCGGGTTCACGTCGGTGTAGCGCGTCCCCAGCGCCAGCACCGCCAGCAGGTAGCCGCACACCAGGCTGCCCGAGTCCCCCATGAAGATCTTGAACTTCTTAGAGAAATTGTATGGCAGAAAGCCCGCCGCTGCGCCCGCCAGCGCCGCCGCCGCGAAGTTCACATAGATAGATTCCGACGGCAGCGCTATCAGCAGGAAGCCGAAGGCCGCCAGCGCCGCCTGACCCGCCGAGAGCCCGTCCATGATGTCCACGATATTAAAAGCGTTGGACACGCCCACTATCCAGATCACGCTGAGCACGAAATTCAGGTAATCCGGGTGGATGAAGTGCAGCCTGATGCCGTAATAGACCGTAAATATCGCCACCGCGAACTGCACCACGAACTTCACCCGCACGCCCAGGCCGTTGGGCTTGCGGAAGTCGTCTATCAGGCCCAGCGCGAACATCACCGCGCCGCCGAAGAGGAGCACCCGCAGGTCGCGCAGCGTGCCGGTGGGGAAAGAGGTGACCAGGCGCATGACCACCAGCGAGGCCGCGAACGCCAGGAACACCGCGGCCCCGCCCAGCAGCGGCGTCGGGATCTTATGCGTCTTGATATGCGTGGGCTTGTCCAGGTGGCCGAAGCGCAGCGCCAGCGCGCGCAGCAGCGGCGTCAGCGCCAGCGACAGCCCCAGCGGCAGCAGGAAGGCCAGCAGGTAGAGCTTGAAATTATCAGTCACGTCATTCATATTGCTTCAAGATGGCGGCTATCTTGCCCAGGCTCTCGGCGGCAGGCGGCAGCGCATGCCCCAGTTTTTTAGCCAGCTTCTCCGTCTTCAGCCCGGCGCGCAGCGGGCGGGCAGCCGCCTGGCCCAGCTCCGAGGTGAGCTTGGGCTCCAGGAAGTCGGGCGCGAAGCCGAAAGCCTCGCAGGCCTTCAGCGCGAACTCGTAGCGGCTCAGCCAGTCCGGCCCTACTACATTATAGATCCCCGTGGCGTCCGCGGCGGCCAGGTCCAGCACGGCCGCGGCCAGCTCGGGCGCGTAGGTGGGGTTGGAATACTGGTCCGACGGCACGCGCATCTTAACCCCGGCGCGGCGGTTGCCGATGAGCTGCATGATGAAATTCCTGGAAGCCGGGTTGTGGCTGTAGACCACCGTAGTGCGCACCGACAGCGCGCCCTTCACCGCCAGGCAGGCCTGCTCGCCCTCCAGCTTGGTGCGGCCGTAGACGCTCACCGGGCTCGGCGCGTCGTCCTCGCCGTAAGGCCCGGCCTTCCCGTCGAAAACGTACTCCGTGGAAAAATAGACCAGTTTGGCGCCGGCCTTGGCGCATTCCGCCGCCACCAGCGCGGGGCCCTCGGCGTTGATGCGGCGCGCCAGCGCCGGGTCGCGCTCGCAGTTGTCCACGTGCGTCAGCGCGGAGGTCAGCAGCACCAGGTCGGGACGGGACTTCTCGAAGGTGTCCGGTATGGTCTCGGGCGAGGCGAGGTCCAGGTACAGGAAGCCCTGCCCCTTGCGGGAGGTGCCGTAGACCTCTATCTTGCGCCGGACGCAGAGCGAGGCCAGCGCGCCGCCCACCTGCCCCGAGGCGCCGATTATGAGGGCTTTCATCAGTTGAAATCCGAGGCGCGCAGCGCGAGGCGCAGTTTGAGGATCTTCAGCACGCCCTTCACGGCGTCCTTGTAATTTATCTTCTTCCCCTCCTGCCGGGAGCGGGAGGTGTACTTTATCGGCAGCTCCAGGAAGCGCAGGCCCAGGAAGGCCGTTTTGCAGGAGAGCTCGGCCTCTATTTCGAAGCCGGTGGAAACCAGCTTCATCCGGCGCAGCACCGGCGTGCGGAAGGCCTTGTAGCAGGTATAAGAATCGGTTACCTTCAGCCCGAACAGCAGGTGCACCAGGAAGGTGAGCAGCTTGTTGCCGGCCAGGTAGATGCGGCTGTAGGTGTAGGTCCGTGCCGTCAGCATCCGCGAACCGAAGACCGCGTCGGCGCGGTCCTCCTCTATGGGCCGGACGATCCCGGGGATCTGCGCGGGGTCGTACTCCAGGTCCGCGTCCTGCACTATCACGATGTCCCCGGCGGCGGCGGTAAAGCCGGTGATCAGCGCGCCGCCCTTGCCCTTGTTCGCCGCGTGCTTTACCAGCTTAATGTCGCAGGGGAATTCCTTGTCCGCTATGGCCTTTTCAAGCCACTCGCGCGTGCCGTCCCGGGAGCCGTCGTCCACCACTATGACTTCCTTGTCCAGGGGGATGGCGGACACCGCCTTCAGCACGGCCGGCAGCGTCTTCATCTCGTTGTAGGACGGGATCACTATGGTGGTTTTCATCGCTTTGAAATTATAACAAAGATAGGAAAGACAAAAGAAGGCGGGCGCGGCCGGCCGGCGCACACGCCCTTCCTCCGCGGCCCGTCTTTTAATATAATAGATATCATTCAGCGGTTAATGGAGGAACTCATGAAAGTACCTATGGTAGACATGCTGGCCGGATATGCCCCTATAAAGGACGAGATCGAGGCCGCGGTAAAGAACGTATTCAATAAAGCCAATTTCATACTCGGCGAAGAAGTGACCAAGTTCGAGAAGGAATTCGCCGCCCATAACGGCACCAAGTACGCCGTCGGCGTGGCCAACGGCACCGACGCCATCCGCATGGCGCTTATCGCCAGCGGCGTCAAGAAGGGCGACGAGGTCATCACCTCCCCCTTCACCTTCATCGCCACCTCCGAGACCATCTCCCAGGTGGGCGCCATACCGGTGTTCGCCGACATCGACCCGGTCACCTTCAACCTGGACCCCAAGTCCGTGGAGAAAAAGATCACCTCCAAGACCCGCGCCATAGTGCCGGTGCACCTCTACGGCCTGCCCTGCGACATGGACGCCATCATGGCGATCGCGAAAAAGCATAACCTCATCGTCGTTGAGGACACCGCGCAGGCCTTCACCGGCAAGTACAAGCTGGGCGGCACGGAATGGAAGATGCTGGGCTCCATAGGCCACTGCGGCACCTACAGCTTCTTCCCCGCCAAGAACCTCGGCGCCTTCGGCGACGGCGGCGCTATCACCACCAGCGACGACAAGATCTACGAGACCCTGAAGCAGCTGCGCAACCACGGCAGCAAGGTGCGCTACCACCACGAGATGGAAGGCTTCAATAGCCGCCTCGACACCGTGCAGGCCGCCATCCTCTCGATACGCCTGAAGCACGTGGAGAAGTGGACCGAGATGCGCAACGCCGTGGCCAACGCGTACGCCGAGCAGCTCAAGGGCGTCTGCGTGACCCCGGTGGTGCCCGCCAACGCGCGCCACTCGTTCAACTATTACACCCTGCGCTTCGACACCAAGGCCAAGCGCGACAACGCGCAGAAGTACCTGACCGAGCAGCAGATCGCCAACCAGATCTACTACCCGATAGCCCTGCACCTGCAGGAAGCGTACGCCCACCTCGGCGGCAAGCGCGGCGACCTGCCCGTCTGCGACGCCGTGATGGACACCGTCTTCTCGCTGCCGATGTACCCGGAGCTGTCCGACGCGCAGATAAAGACCGTGACCGACGCGGTCAAGGCCTCCCTGACCGTCGGCGCGGTGAAATAGGCCGATGCAGGGGCTGACGGAAAAGCGCATTACCGTCACGGGGGGCGCGGGGTTCCTGGGTTCGCACGTGGTCGCACGCCTGAAGGCGGCGGGCGCGAAGGAGATCTTCGTGCCCCGCAGCCGGGACTACGACCTCACCGACATGGCGGCCGTGCGCCGCCTCTACGCCGACGCGCGGCCGCAGGTGGTCATCCACCTGGCGGCCGTGGTCGGCGGCATCGGCGCCAACCGCCTCAACCCCGGCAAGTTCTTCTACGACAACCTGATGATGGGCGCCCAGCTTATGGAAGAGGGGCGCAAGGCGGGCCTGGAGAAATTCCTGGCGGCCGGCACCATCTGCGCTTATCCCAAGTTCGCCCCGGTCCCGTTCAAAGAGGACGACCTCTGGAACGGCTATCCCGAGGAGACCAACGCCCCCTACGGCCTCGCGAAGAAAATGCTGCTGGTGCAGGCGCAGGCCTACCGTGCCCAGTACGGTTTCAACGCTATTTTCGTGCTGCCGGTGAACCTCTACGGTCCCGGCGACAATTTCAACCCCGACTCCTCGCACGTCATCCCGGCGCTGATCAAGAAGTTCGACGCCGCCGTGCGGGCGGGTGCGCCGGAAGTGGTGGTCTGGGGCACCGGCAAGGCCACGCGCGAGTTCCTCTACGTCGACGACTGCGCCCACGGCATCTGCCTGGCCGCGGCCCGCTACGAAAAGCCCGAGCCCGTCAACCTGGGGGCCGGCTTCGAGATCTCCATCAAGGACCTGGCCGGCGTCATAGCCCGGCTGACCGGCTTCAAGGGAAAGATAGCCTGGGACGTCACCAAGCCCGACGGGCAGCCGCGCCGCATGCTGGACACTTCCCGCGCGGCCGCCGAATTCGGCTTCAAGGCCAGCACCCATTTTGAAGAGGGGCTGAAAAAGACCATCGACTGGTACAGGACGCACGGGGCAGCATGACGAAAGCCGAAAAAATAAAATTCTTCGACAACGAAGCCCCCGCGCGCGACGCGCGGCGGGCGCGCAGCCGGTATTATTACTCCGAGCTGGCCTCTTTCTTCCGCTTCGTCATCCCCAAGAACGCCTCCGTGCTGGAGATCGGCTCCGGCACCGGCTCCCTGCTGGCCGAGCTGGAGCCGGGGCGCGCGCTCGGCCTGGATTTCAGCCCCAGCATGGTGGAGGCCGCTAAAAAGGCCCACCCCGCCCTGGACTTCCGCGCCGGCGACGTGGAAGACCTGCGCTGCGAGGAAAAGTTCGACTACATCGTCATGCAGGACCTGCTGGGCTACCTGGACGATATCTGGCTGGCGTTCCGCAACCTCCATAAGGTCACCACCCCCGAGAGCCGCCTGGTGATCACCGCCTACAACCCGCTCTGGGAGCCGCTGGTGACCCTGGCCCAGGCCCTGGGCTTCAAGGGCAGGGACCCCAGGCAGAACTGGCTGGCGCTGGCCGACATCGAGAACCTGCTTTACCTCAACGGCTACGAGGTGGTCAAGAAGGGCCACCGCTTCATCATGCCGTTCTACGTGCCCCTGGTCTCGGCTTTTCTTAACCGCTTCCTGGCCAAGATGCCGATCTTCAAGGAACTGGGGATGGTGCAGTTCATTATCGCCCGTGAAACCCCCTCCCGGGCCGTCGCGCGGGAATTCACCGTTTCGGTGCTGGTGCCCTGCCGCAACGAGGCCGGCAACATCGAACGGCTGTTCCGGGAACTCCCCCAGCTCGGCCGCGGCACGGAGCTGGTCCTGGTGGACGGCAACTCCTCCGACGGCACCGTAGAGAAGATACACGAGGAAGCGAAGAAGTATCCCGGCCTCCCGGTCAAGGTGCTGCTGCAGGGCGGGGCTTTCGGCAAGGCCGACGCGGTGCGCAAAGGCTTCGACGCCTGCACCGGAGAAGTGCTGATGATCCTCGACGCCGACCTGACCGTGGTGCCGGAGGACCTGAAGAAATTTTACGCCGCCATCGCCGAAGGCAAGGGCGAGTTCATCAACGGCTCCCGCCTGGTCTACCCGATGGAGAAAGACGCGATGCGCTTTCTCAACATGCTCGGCAACAAGACCTTCTCCCTGATCTTCACCTGGACGCTGGGCCAGAGGATCAAGGACACGCTGTGCGGGACCAAGGTGCTGCGGAAATCCGACTACGAGCGCGTCAAGGCAGGGCGGGCCTACTTCGGGGACTTCGACCCGTTCGGCGACTTCGACCTGCTGTTCGGCGCGAGCAAGCTGAACATGAAGATAGTCGAAATGCCGGTCAGCTACAAAGAGCGGACCTACGGCGAGACCAAGATAAGCCGCTTCCGCCACGGCCTGCTGCTGTTCCGCATGGCCTTCATCGCTTTCATAAAGCTCAAGCTGCGCTAGGGGCTTAAAACTATGGACAGGATAGAGAACGAGCTGGCCCACGGCCGGAAAATCTCCGACAACCCGGAATTCTACTGGGGCTGGGCCGGCGTGGCCGGCAGGCTGCGCGCGGAGCGGCGCGCGGCCATGTACGTTTCCGAGGGCCGCCTGGCCCCTGGCAGGACGGCCCTGGAGATAGGCTGCGGCACTGGCATTTTCTCGGAGCTGCTGGCGCGCTCCGGCGCCGGGGTAACGGCAGTAGACCTCTCGCCCGAACTGGCTGAGAAGGCCCGCGCGCGCACCAGCGCGCCCAACCTGAAATTCCTCGTGATGAACGTGGAGCGCCTGGAGTTCCCGGACAATTCCTTCGACTGCGTCTGCGGCAGCTCGGTGCTGCACCATCTCGACCTGGCGAAAGCGCTGCCCGAGATGCTGCGCGTGCTCAAGCCCGGCGGCGCCTTCGTCTTCACCGAGCCCAACATGCTCAATCCACAGATCCTCCTGCAGAAGAACATCCCGCCGCTGAAGGCGCTGCTGGGCGATTCACCCGACGAGACCGCCTTCTTCCGGTGGAACATCTCCGGCGCGCTGCGCCAGGCAGGCTTCGCGGCCCCGGCCGCCAGGCCCTTCGATTTCCTGCATCCCTGGATGCCCGGCGCCCTCGCCCCCGCGACCGACAGGCTCGGAACGCTGCTGGAGCGCGTGCCGCTGCTGCGCGAAATAGCCGGCTCCCTGCTGATCACGGCGACAAAATGAGACTCCCGCTGCACTGGGTCCTCTTCCTGCTGACCGCGGTTTCCTACGTTCTCTACCCGGTCTGGAACCTGCCTTTCCACCCGGCGGCGCAGTGGGTCCTGCTCAACCTTTTCATCCTCCTGGCGGCCGGCGCGCTCTACAGCCCGCTCAGCGAAGTTTCGCTGGACCTGGACACCACCGAACTTAAAGACCTCTGGCCGGCGCTGCTGCTGGGCGCAGCGGTCTGCCTGCCCTTCTGGCTTACACCCCTGCCCACCGGCTCCGACGACCAGTCGCACGCGGGACCTGCCGCCTGGGTGCTCGCCCGCGCCGCCGCGGCCGCCGGCCTGGATATCCGCCTGCTGCCCCTGCTGGGCCTGCCGGCGGCCGGCCTGCTGGCCTGGGGCGCCTGGCGTCTGATTAAGAAAGGCGTAGCCCTGCCCGACCGGGACACCGCCGTAGTCGCCCTCGCCGCTGCCGGCAACCTGTGGTTCCTCGCCGAGCGCTTCTTCGGCGCGGCCGGCGCCGTCGGACGCTGGGAGACCGTGCTGCGCTACCCGCCGCTCTCCAAGTTCCTCTACCTCGGCGCCTACCTGCTGCTCGGCGTCAACGAGGCCGCGCCGCGCGCGGTGCAGTTCCTGTTCCTGGCGCTCGCCGCCCTTTACCTGCTGCGCCTGCTGAAACTCTTCAAGGCCGAAGTCCCCGCCCGCCCGGCGCTGCTGCTGTTCCTGTTCTTCCCCACATTCTTCAACCTGGCCGTCAGCGCGGAGCTGGAGGCCGGCACCGTCTTCTTCTTCACCGCGGCCATCTACCACTTTATCCGCGCCGCGAGGGACGGCGCGCGGGAGCAGTTCCTGAAATGCGCCTTCTGGACCGCGGCGGGCTTCTTCTACAAGCAGCTGCCGCTCGGCCTGCTGTTGTCCTTCGTGCCGGCGCTGGGCGCGCTCTGGCTGCTGCGCCCCGAACGCCGGCAGGCCTGGACCGACGGCCTGAAGGCGCTGCTGATACCGGCCGCGATAGGCCTGCCGTTCATCTTGCTCAGCGCCGCGCTGGGCGTACGGGACGCCGCGCTGCGGCTGGGCAACCTGCTCGACTTCCGCCTGGCCACGCTGAACCTGCTCAACATCTACCAGACCGCCGGCGCCGCCGTGACCGCCCTGCTGGCGGCCGCGACCGCCTGGGCGCTGCTGCGCCGCCGCTCGCAGGAGCTGTGGCTGCTGCTCTACCTCACCGGCGTCTACTACGTCATGATCAGCGGCACCGGCGCCGCGGGCTACATCCGCCACTCCCAGCCGTTCTACCTGGCGCCGGTCTTCCTGCTGGCGCTCGCCGCCTGCGCCGCGCACGCCGCCGCCCCCCGCCTGCGCCTCCCGCTCTGGGGCGGGCTGCTGGGCCTGCTGCTCTACCAGGCCGCGCTGGCGCCTGCGCCCTACCAGCGCAAGACCGCCCGCAATTTCCGCGAGAACGCTTTCCCGTACGGCGAGGCCGCGCAATACTTGAAGGGCCTCGGCAGGCCCGGCCTGAAGATCTACGCCCCGATGGAAGTGGAGCCCAGCCATTTCTACCTGGCCAAGCACGGCCTGGCCGGCAAGCTGACCTGGGACAGGGGCCTGCCGCCGGAGTTCTCCGCCGCCGCGGCCGCGGAGCGCTTTAAGGCCGGCGGCTACGATTTCCTGCTGCTGCCCTGCAGCCCCTTCTCCGGCTTGAACACGGATTTTGCCGCCGTGGCGGAAGAGCTGAAGGGCAGGGGTTTCGCCGAGGAGAAGCTCTTCGACTACGGCGGCAACAGGCTGCTGCTGCTGAAACCCGGGAGGCCCGGCTGATATGTGCGGCATCCTGGGCAGAATAAATTACGCCTCTAAAAAGCCGGTCTCCGAAGCGGAGCTGAAGCGGCCGCTTTTCGAGATGTTCCACCGCGGCCCCGACGACGAAGGCCTGCTGGTGGACCGCCACTGCGGCCTCGGCATGCGCCGCCTCAAGATCATAGACCTGGAGGGCGGCCGCCAGCCCGTCTACAGCGAGGACGGCTCCCTCGCGGTCTTCCTCAACGGCGAGATCTACAATTACCGCGAGCTGCGCCGCGAACTGGAGCCGCGCCACAAGTTCAGGACCAATTCGGACACCGAGGTCATAGTGCACCTCTACGAGGAGCTCGGCGAGGCCTGCCTGGAGAAGCTCAACGGCATGTTCGCTCTGGCCGTCTGGGACGCGCGCAAAGAAGAACTCTTCCTGGCCCGCGACCGCGCCGGGATAAAGCCGCTCTTCTACGCCGACCTCAACGGCTCCCTCTATTTCGCCTCGGAGCTGCGCTCGCTGCTGGCCTTTCCCGGCGTGCCCCGCGAGCTGGACCGCGAAGCGCTGACCGATTACCTCTCTTTCTACTACATCTCTTCCCCCCGCTCCATCTACAAGCACATCCGCCGCCTGCCGCAGGGGCATTGCCTCAAGGCGGGCGCGGGCAAGACCGAATTGCGCCGCTACTGGAACTATACCTTCAAGCCCTCGAAGATGAGCGCCGCCGACGCCGCCGCGCGCGTGGAAGACGCCCTGCTGAACTCGGTGCGGCGGCAGCTGGTCAGCGACGTGCCGCTCGGCGTCTTCCTCTCCAGCGGCCTCGATTCCACGGCCATCGTGGCCATGATGGCCAAGCTCGGCGTGCGGGCCAAAACCTACACCGTCGGCTACGACGGCGGCGGCACCTTCAACGAGCTGGCCGGCGCGCGCCTGGTGGCGCAGAAATACCGCACCGAGCACCACGACTGCCTGTTCGGACCCGCCGACGTGCGCAGCGACCTCCCGGCCGCGGTCTCGCGGTTCGCGGAGCCGCACGGAGACTGGACCTACCTCGCCATGGGGCGCCTCTCGGCGCAGTCCCGGCCGGACATCACCGTGGCGCTGACCGGCGCCGGCGGCGACGAGCTCTTCGGCGGCTACCCCACGCTGATAGCCGCCAGGTTCGGCAGGTATTACCGGTTCCTGCCGGGGCCGGTGAAGACCGCCCTGCGCGCGGCCGCCGACCGCCTGCCGGTCTCGACGGAGCGGCTCAGCCTGGATTTCAAACTCAAGTCCTTCACGCGCGGCGCCGCGTTCCAGCCGGAGCTCGCCCATCTGAAGTACAAGGAGATCCTCACGCCCGAGGAGATCTCCGCCTTCCTGCCCGGCGGCCCTTCGGGCGACACCTTCGATGTCTTCGCGCAGCACCTGCCGCAAGTGGCGGGCCGCCCGCTGCTGGACCGGCTGCTCTACCTGGACCTGAACGTCTTCCTCCCCTACTGCTCCCTGCACGCCACCGACCTGGTCACGATGATGCACTCGCAGGAGGCCCGCGTGCCGCTGCTCGACAACGAGATGATGGACCTTTCGGCCGAGGTGCCCATGGCGCTGAAGCTCAGCGGTTTCAGCACCAAGCACGTGATGCGCCTGGCCCTGCGCAAGTACCTGCCGGAAGAGATCGTCAAGATGCCCAAGAAGGGATTCGTCATGCCCACGGCTGCCTGGCTGAAGGGCGACCTGCGGACTTTCGCCCTGGACGCCATCAGCGCCGCGCGGGAAAAGTCCCCGGGCCTTTACAACTACGCTTTCGCGGAAAAACTGCTGGAGGACCACTGCGCCGGCCGCGCCGACAACGCGCGCAAGCTGGCCTGCCTGGTCTCCCTGTTCCTGTGGCAGGCCGAGTACGGCGCCTGAGGCCCCGCGGGACGGAGTTTGTAGTATAATAGGCGTATATAAACGCGTTTATCTGCGGCGGGCGGCCGCCGCGGCCTGGAAAAACCGATGAAACTAGTGGTACAGATCCCCTGCTATAACGAGGAAGAGTTCCTCCCCTCCGCGCTCAACGACCTCCCCGAGCGCATCGAGGGCGTGGACGAAATAGCCGTCATCGTGATAGACGACGGCAGCGCCGACAGGACGGCCGAAGTGGCCAAGGCGCACCGCCGGGTGGCGAAAGTTGTGCGGCTGCCCTATCACCAGGGCCTGGCCGCGGCTTTCAGGGCCGGAGTGGAAGCCGCCCTGGCGCTGAAGGCCGACATCATAGTCAACACCGACGCGGACAACCAGTACCCCGGCCGGTTCATCCCCTCGCTGATAAAGCCCATCCTGGAGAACCGGGCCGACTTCGTGGTAGGTGCCCGGCAGATGGACGAGATAAAGCATTTTTCCTACTGGAAGAAGGTGTTCCAGAAGGCCGGCAGCGGGGTGATCTCCTTCATCTGCGGCAGCGAGATACCAGACGCCACCTCGGGCTTCCGCGCCTTCAGCCGCGGCGCCGCGCTGTGGATAGACGTGATCGCCAGCAACTACACCTACACCCTGGAAACGCTGGTGCGCCTGTCCAGCCACAAGGTGCGCATGGCGCACGTGCCCATATCGGTCAATCCTCCGACGCGCAGCTCCCGCCTGATGGGTACCACCGTGGAATACGTGCTCCGCTCAACCAGGGATATCCTGACGCTGATCTATATCTACTCCCCGCTGCGCGTCTTCATCTGGCTGGCGGTGCTGTTCGGCATCCCGGGGCTGGTCCTGACCGGGCGCTTCCTTTACTATTATGTGACGCTGACCGTGCTGCGCAATATCCCCACAGGCTTCGAGCAGTCGCTCACCGTCGGCGTAGGGCTGCTGATCATCTCGTTCTTCACGCTGCTGATGGGCATCACCTCCAACCTCATCCACACCAACCGCAAACTTCTGGAGCGCCTCGTCATATTGCACTCCAAAGACAGGGAGTGACGGGGCCCGGAACACCATGAAAAACGGCGAGTCACAGAGCGGCAGCCCGGCGCTTGCGCCCGTTACGGCCGGCGCCCCGCGCGGCGCGGCGGCCAGGTTCCGCGCCTTCCTCGCCGGAGAAAAAGGGTTCGCGGCCGCAATTTTCCTCTTCGCGCTGATACTCAGGCTCGCCTACTCGCTCCCGCTGCCCCAGGACAAGCTGTCCCAGGACGCCTTCGGCTGGATCAATACCGGCTGGGATATCGCCCGCGGGCTCGGGGTCGGCAACAGCTGGCGCCCGCCGGGCTATTCGTATTTCCTCGGCTTCCTGTTCGTCATCTTCGGCAAATCCGTGCTGGCCGTCAGGGCCGCCCAGGCCCTGCTCGGCGCGTTCACCTGCGTGCTGGTCTACAAGACGGGCAAGCGCCTGTTCTCCGACGGCACCGGCAAACTGGCGGCGGCCATGCTGAGCTTTTACCCCTATGCCGTCGCCTATTCCGGAGACGCGCTCAGCGAAACCTTCCTCATGTTCATGATAGTCTCCTCCGTTTTCTTCACGGTCAAGACCAGCCAGGAGCCGGGCTGGAAGAACATCGTCGCCACGGGCGTGCTGTACGGGCTGACCGGGCTCACCAAATCCACGACGCTGCCTTTCTTCGTGCTGGCCTGCGCGTGGCTCTGGTGGAACACCAAAAGCTTCAGGGTCGGCTTCCTGGTGGGGCTGTGCACGCTGGGCGCTATCCTGCCCTGGAGCCTCAGGAACTATTTCCACTTCGAGCGTAGCTATGTCATGCCGGTCAACACGCCCTGGTGCCATCTCTACGGCTCGTCGTGCGACACCGCGTTCTGGTCCGAGAACATGGGCGAGCTCTCCACCCCGCAGAGCATAGAGCAGACCGAGCCGGCCATCCCCGAGGACTGGCGCTACCTTATGACGCTGCCGCTGCCGGAGCGGGACAAGATCTGCAAGGAAAAGGCCATAGCCTGGATAAGCGAGAACCCGGATAAACAACTGGCCCTCTGCTGGCTGCGCTTCAAGCATTTCTGGCGGCTCTACCCGATGATGGCCTACCCCTGGCAGAAATACGCGGCGATGGCCACCTCGGGGCTCTACATTCCGCTGGCCTTCCTCGGCCTGCTCCTGTCCTGGCGGCAGTTCAAGAAGACCTCGCTGCTCGTCGCGCTGTTCGGCTCGTACACACTGGTGCACCTCTTTTTCGTCGTCGTGCTGCGCTACCGAGTGCCGATAGACCCCTTCCTGATGATACTGGCCGCCTACGCCGTTACCGCTATCTGGGAGCGGCTGAAGCCCACCGCGCAGGAGACCAACTCCGACTGGGACCACAAGTGGCAGGTGCATAAGACCTCCAAGGCCGAAGCCTGGATAGCGTCGCAGCGGGACAAGATCCTGGACGCATCCCTGGACAGCCTTCCCGGCGTCAAGAAAGTGCTGGAGGTGGGCTGCGGCTCGGGCATCAACCTCAAACGGCTCAAAGCCGCCAGGCCGGATGCGGAATGCTGGGCCCTCGACAACAGCCCCGTAGCCGTAGAGCGGCTCAAGAAAGATTTTCCGCTGGCCGTCGTCGGGGACTGCCTGAAAACCCCTTTCGAAGACGGCCAGTTCGACCTGGTCTACAGCGCCGGGGTCTTGGAGCACCTGGGCGACGAGGCCGTTTTCTTCGCCGAGATGCGCCGCATCCTGAAGGACGGAGGGCTGCTGGTCACCTTCGTGCCGGCCAGGTACTCGCTGTGGCGGGTCTACCAGCTGCTGCTGCACTGGTTCGCCGGCAACGACTACGAGAGGTCCTACACCTACGCCGGCCTGGCCGCGCTCTCGGCGGCCGGCGGCTTCGAGGAAGCCGGCTTCTACGGGCTGGACCCGTTCAGCGCGCAGGGCGCGGTCATGAAATTGCTTAACGTCTCCTTTGACCCGCCGGTAAAGGCCACGCCGTTCAAGAGCGCCTATACCGAGATCTGCCTGGTAGGCAGGAAGGCGGGCCGGGCGGCATGAAGATACTTCTCATCTCGCTAAAGGGCCTCGGCGACACGGTCTACATGATACCGCTCATCAGACGCCTCCACGCGGAATACGGCGGCGCGGCGATGACGCTGGTGGTGCGCGACAGGAAATGCGTGGAGCTGTTCGCCAACTGCCCGTACGTTAATCCGGTGCTGATAAATTATTCCAAGACCGACCCGGCGAGCCTCCTCGGCCACCTGAAGACCGTGCTCGCGCTGCGCCGCGAGAAGTTCGACGTCAGCGTCACCTCTTTCCCCTCCAACCGGCTGGCCTACAACCTCTTCGCCTTCTGCGCCGGCGCGAAGAAGCGGATCACCCATTATTATAAATTCGCGGCCTGGCGCACCCTGCCCTTCCTGCAGGACATACGGATAGACTCCGACAGGCAAAAGCACCAGGTGGAGAAGAACCTGGACCTGCTGGCAGGCCTGGGCCTGGCCCCGGCTGCCCAAAAGCCGGACATGTCGGCCTGGCTGGCCCCCGGCGACGAGGCCTACGCGGCGGCCTTCCTGCGTGAAAGCGGCATCGCCGGGCAAGACCTGGTGATAGGCGTGCACCCCAGCATCAGCCGGGCCCAGGTGTATAAGAACTGGGACCAGGGCAACATCAGGGTTTTCGCGAAGCTGATAGACTGGCTGGCCGCGGACCGCGGCGCTAAGGTGCTGGTCTTCGCCGGGCCCGACGAGCAGGAAGCGGCGGACAGCATCATCGGGCTCGCGCAGCGCAAGCCGGTGCAGGTAGCGCGCGCGGAAACCAACAAGCTGGCCGCGCTGCTAAAGAGCTGCCGCCTTTTCATCAACACCGACGGCGGGCTGGGGCCGCTGGCGGCCTCGGTAGGGACGCCCTGCGTGACGGTACTGGGGCCCACCAGCCCGGCGGTGACGGCCCCCTACGGGGAGGGCAACACGGCGCTGACGCTGGGCCTGGATTGCGCGCCCTGCTATATGTACCCTTACGAAAGCACCTCCCCGAAGATAAAATGCGGATCGCCGGCCTGCATGGGGCTCATAGACATCGATAAGCTGAAGCAGGCGGTACTCGGCCACCTGGAACGCTGAACGCGGCGCTGACGGCTGACAGTAAGCGGTTTTCTTTCGGGCGATAAATATCTATCATATTGGTAACGCCGGGCGGAAGGGCGCGCGGCACAGGAGAACGGTATGCACTTAATTCACAGAAAAACCTGCAGGGTCTGCGGCTCCGCCGCGCTGACTCCCGTAATAGACCTCGGCGACCAGCACCTGCAGGGCCTGTTCGTAAAGCCGGGCCGCGACCTGCCCCCCCAGCGCAAGATCCCCATGTCCCTGGTGCGCTGCGACCCGAAGCGCGACGAAAAGGCCTGCGGCCTGCTGCAGATGGAGCACTCCGTGCCCCCGGAGATCCTCTATTCCACCTACTGGTACCGCTCCGGCACCAATCTCACGATGAAGAACCACCTGAAGGGTATCGCCGAGGAAGCGGCGGCCCTGGTGAACAAGCCCGGCGCTACGATCCTCGATATCGGCTGCAACGACGGCACCCTGTTCAACTACTACCCCGCCGGCTACAAGAAATTCGGCGTCGATCCCTCGGACGTGGCGCAGGGCATAGACAAGGCCGCGGCCACCGTCGTCAGGGACATCTTCCCGTCCGCCGAGCTGTCGGCCCGCATCGGCGCCGCCAAGTTCGACATCATTACCTCCATCGCCATGTTCTACGACCTGGAGGACCCGATCGCCTTCGCCAAGGGCATCAGCGCCGCGCTGGCGCCGGAGGGCGTCTGGATCTTCGAGATGTCCTACATGCCGACGATGCTCAGCATGAACTCCTACGACACCATCTGCCATGAGCACCTGGAGTATTACAGCCTCGCCGTGATAGAGAACATCCTGCGGCAGGCCGGGCTGAAGATCTTCAACGTGACGCTCAACAACATCAACGGCGGCAGCCTGCGCTGCAGCGCGACCCACGAGAACAACTTCAGGTTCAAGAGCGAGGTCTTCTCCAAAAACCTGCAGCGCATGCACCAGGAAGAGTTCGACCTGGAGCTCGACACCGACAAGCCCTACAAGAACTTCCAGGACCGCATCGCCCTGCACCGCGAGGAGCTGCAGACGCTGCTGCGCAAGCTGAAGAAAGAAGGCAAGAAGATCCATATCTACGGCGCCTCCACCAAGGGCAACACCATCCTGCAGTGGTGCGGCATAGACAACCGCATCGTGGACTACGCCGCCGAGCGCAACCCGGAGAAATACGGCGCGCACACCCTCGGCACGGATATCCCGATCATCAGCGAGGCCGAGTCGCGGGCCATGAAGCCGGACTATTACCTGGTCCTGCCCTGGCATTTCAAGGAAGAATTCGTGGAGCGGGAAAGGGAAACGCTGGAGCAAGGCATCGGCCTGATCTTCCCGCTGCCCGCCATCGAGATCGTAAAGAAGCCGTAAGCTCATGCTCAAGACGGACGTACTGATCATCGGCGGGGGGCTGGCCGGCCTGGCGGCGGGCGCCGCGCTGGAAGGCAAAAATGACTACCTGGCGGCCGAGCGCGAGCAGCGCGCCGGCGGCCTGGCGGCCACCCTCAGGAAGGGGGCGTTTTACTTCGACTATTCCGGCCATTTGCTGCACCTGCGCTGGCCCAGGACCTCCGAATTCATACTGAAAGCTTTGGGCGGCAACTGCGCCCGCATCCGGCGCGACGCGCGTATCTACGCGCACAAGAGCTGGACCCCGTACCCCTTCCAGGCCAACCTCTCCGGCATGCCGGACAAGGTGAAGGCCGAGTGCGTCAGCGGTTTCCTGAAGGCTTACAACGCCGCCAGGCCAGCGCCCGCAGGCCCGGAGGCCTTCTCCGGGTGGACGCGGCGCGTCTTCGGCGACGGCATCTCCGAGCATTTCATGCTGCCCTATAACGCAAAGCTGTGGCAGTACCCGCTGGGGCGGCTGACCACGGAATGGTGCGCCCCCTTCGTGCCCGTGCCCAAACCCGAAGAGGTGATAGAGGGCGCCTACGGCAAACGCTCGGAGGGGCTGGGCTACAACACGGTCTTCCATTACCCGAAGCGCGGCGGCATTGGTTCGCTGGCGAACGCCGTGGCGCGCAATTTAAGCGGGCTGCGCCTCGGCCTGCAGGTGGATAGCGTGAACCTGAAGAAAGGGGTGGCGCAGGTAAGGCATTTCGGCCCTGTCCATTTCCGCCGCCTGATAAACACCTCCCCCCTCGACGAGTTCATCTCCTCCGCCGAGGACGCGCCGATAGCTGTGCGCCGCGCCGCAGGCTCGCTGCGCCACAACACCGTCTATGTGCTCAACCTGGGCGTGCGCGGGGCGAAGGCGGACATGCACTGGGGTTATTTCCCCGGCGCGGAGTTCCCGTTCTACCGCACCGGCGTCGCCACCAATTTCTCGAAGTCGCTCGCGCCGCGCGGCTGCGCCTCTTATTACGTGGAGATAGCCACGCCGGGCACGCCGCTGGACCTGGCCTCCGCCGAGGCGGCCATCCTCAAAGGCCTCAAGGCCTGCGGTCTTCTCAAGAGCTCTTCGCAGGTGGTGGAAAAGCTCTGGCTCAAGATCCCCTGCGCCTACGTGGTCTACAACCGCGAGCGGGCCGAGGCTCTGCCGGTAATTTTCGACTGGCTCAAGGCCAGGAAGGTCCAGTCCATCGGCCGCTACGGCGCGTGGAAGTACTCTTTCATGGAAGAGAGCGTGAAGGAAGGCCTGGAAGCCGCGGATAAATTCCTTAAGCGCTGGTAGCGCAGCCGCAGGCGCTGGCGGGCCCGCAGTTAGCCAGCCTCGCAGGAACCGGAGGGCCCGCCGCTCGCTCATAAGCGGCCGTGGCGGAAGAGGGCCTGCGGTCCTCCGCCGGCAAAGAACTCGCTCGGCACACAGTGCCTCGCTCAAACATTCTTTGCCGCCGCCCTAATGATAGGCGGTCCGCTCCGGACCTTGGCCCTACGGCCTAAAATCGCTCACGGCGGGCCCTCCGGTTCCGGCGCATGAGAAACTCTACACCGATGAAAACAGACCACACCCCTAAAGTTTTAAGCTACCGCCTGCTCGGGGGAAAAGAGCTGGCGTGGCTGGCGTGGTTCTTCGGCGTGCTGGTCTTGCTGGGCGGGCTGTACCTGGTCTGGCTGCCCGACGTGGGGGAACTGAAGAAGAAAAACCCCAAAGAGACCTCCTTCATGCTCATCAAGGAGCGGCAGGCGCGCGCCCAGGGCAAAAAGCTGCCGCGCGTCATGATCTGGAAGAACCTCGGCGAGATCTCCGAGAACCTCCGCTACGCCGTCCTGGTGGCCGAGGACGACGGCTTCTACCGGCACAACGGCGTGGAATGGGAAAGCGTGAAGCGCGCCCTTGCCGAAGACTGGAAGCAGAAGCGCCTGGCCAAGGGCGGCAGCACCATCACGCAGCAGCTCGCCCGCAACCTCTACCTCTCCCCCTCCAAGAACCCGCTGCGCAAGCTCAAAGAGCTGCTGATAGCCCGCCGCCTGGAGGGTGAACTGGGCAAACGCCGCATCCTCGAGCTTTACCTCAACGTCGCCGAATGGGGCCGGGGGATCTACGGCGCCGAGGCCGCCGCGCGCGCCTACTTCGGCAAGAGCGCCGCCGAGCTCACGCCGGAGGAAGGCGCCGCGCTCGCGGCCGTCCTGCCCAGCCCGCGCAGGTACAGCCCCGTAAAAGGCACCCGCTTCATGGAGCGGCAGAAGAGCCGCATCGTGGCGCGCATGAGGGCCTCCGGCTACCTGCCGGAGGAAGAACTGGTCGAAGAGGAAGTGGTTATTTCAAGCGAAACCGCGGTCTGGGAGAGCACCGCTCCCTACTGAGCCAGCCCCGGGTAGGACAGCAGTTTCAGCGCTTCGCTATCACCCGTCACATCGTAAACCCAGATAGAATTCCCCGCGATCTTGTCGTGCGGCCGGCCGTCCAGCCAGCCGAAGAGGATCCGCGGCGTATAATAAACCCCGAGCCGGTTGGTGACCGAGACCGCCAGCAGCTGCCTGGCCTGCGCCGGCGGCGGCAGGCCGTCCCCGGGCAATTTCGCGCAGGCCGTCATCAGCACCGGCGCGTATTTGAGACCATAGGCGTGCGGGTCGCCGCAGCCGAAGTAGCTGAGATAGATATGCTCCGCGCCGCGCTCCCGCGCAAAAGCGCCCAACTCCTTCAGCCCCTGCCCCCAGTCCAAATTGGAATCCAGCAGATAACGGTGCCCCCCGCCGGCGCCGCCGGCCAGTTCGTTGAAATAGGAGAGGTGCCAGGGCGAGGCCGCCAGCGTGCCAGCCATCAGCCAGCCGAAAACGATTGTCAGCGCCCCGCGCAGGCCGTGCCTGCCGGTTTCCCATAGCCGCGCGGCGGCGAGGCCCGCCCAGACACAGAGCAACGGGTATACCGGCAGGATATGCCTTATCCCCACCTGTGTATTGGAAACTACGCCCAGCAGCAGCCAGGCTGCCGCCGGGACGGCCAGGTAGCGCAGCCGGTCGCGGGCTTCCGCAGAAAAGACTTTATACAAACCCGCAACGGCGAGCGGCAGCGCCGGCAGCGGCGTCTTAAGCAGCAGCGCCAGCGGGAAATAGTACCAGGTGCCCGATGAGGAAACCGCGCCCAGCAGGTAGGTCGGATGCCCGGCTTCCAGCTCGCGGGCGACCGCGACGGCGGTACGCAGCCACTCGAGCGGAGACAGCGGCAGACAGCCCAGAGCAAGTCCCAGCACCGCGGCCGCGCCCCAGGCGGCGGAATTTTTCAGCCGGTTCCCGCCCCACGAATACAGGTAGGCCGGGGCCATCAGCACCAGCAGCCCGGCGGTGTACTTGCCAGCGAGGGCGAGACCGCAGGCGAAGCCGGCGGCCGCGGCGGAGAGGGCTCCGGGCGCGCGCGAGCCGCGCCACAGCAGGAAGAGCGCGGCCGTGCAGAGCAGCGCGTTGCCGATATCCGCCGTGGCCAGGTGCGAATGCGCCAGCAGCGGCGGCATGAAGGCGAATACGATGAGGCTCATGAGACCCGCCTCCGGGCCGCCAAGGCGGAAAGCCCACCAGCCGGTGAGCAGCAGCAGCAGTACGCCGAGCAGCAGGTTCGCGGCCCGCGCGCGCTCCAGCAGGACTTCCGGCGGGACCTTATTGGAATAGACGAAGTCCAGGCCGTAGCGGCGCGGGGCGGCGCGGTAAGCCGCGTCGTCGTGCGGCTTCAGCGCGCCGGGGGCGGGCAGCGGCCACGCCAGCCAGCGCAGCAGCAGCGGCGGATTGGGCTGGCCGGGCGGGCGCAGGCCCGTGCGGGCCAGCGTCCAACCGGAGACTATGTTGAAACTCTCGTCGAAGGTGGCGGACTCGCGCCGCGCGGCAGACCAGGAAAGCCAGGCGAAGCAGGCGGCCAGCAGGGCCGCCGCGGCCAGGAACCCGGCGCGGCGCACGCGCTAGCGCCCCCGGCTCACGCCGGCGGCGGCCAAAGCCTTCTTCAGGACCTCGCGGTTCTTTTCGGTCAGCGGGGTCAGCGGCAGGCGCGGCTCAGGGCGGCAGAGGCCCAGCAGCGAGGCCGCGTATTTGACCGGTATCGGGTTGGTCTCGGTGAACAGGGTCTTCACCAGCTGGAACAGCCGGTGGTGCAGGGCGGCCGCACCGGGCACGTCGCCATCCAGGAAAAGCGCGCACATCCTCACCACTTCGGCCGGCGCTATGTTGGACGCCACGGAGATGACGCCGCGCGCGCCCACCGACATCATCGGCAGCGTCAGCGAGTCGTCGCCGCTGAGCACCGCAAAGTCCTTGTCGGCCCCGTTTATGATCTCGCTCACCTGGTCCAGGCTGCCGGAGGCCTCCTTGATGCCGACGATATGAGAGAACTTCTTGCGCAGGCCGAGCGCCGTGGCCGGCAGCATGTTCACGCCGGTGCGGCCGGGGATGTTGTAGAGAATTATGGGCAGGCGAGTGGCCTTGGCCATCTCCGAGAAGTGTATGGTCATGCCTTCCTGCGTGGGCTTGTTATAATAGGGCACGATGGCGAGCAGCCCGTCGGCGCCGAGGGCCGAGACCTTTTTTACCATCGCGACGGATTTCTCCGTGGAGTTGGTGCCCACGCCCGGGATCACCGGCACCCGGCCTTTCGCGACGGCCACCACGGTCTTGATGACCTGCAGGTATTCCTCAGGCGACAGCGTAGCGGCCTCTCCCGTGGAGCCGCAGGGGACTATACCGCTTACCCCGCCTTCCACCTGAAAGCGCACCACGCGCTTGAGCGCCTCGAGGTCCAGCTTCCCGTTCCTGAACGGGGTCACGATAGCGGTGTAACAGCCTTTGAGTTTCAGCATTTTATTTCTCCTTCGAATACCGTCTTCGCCGGGCCCTGCAGCCGTATCTCCGCCGCGCCGGCGGGCGCGGGCTTGAGCCAGACCCGGAACTTGTCGCCGCTCCGCGCGGCCAGGGTCACCGGGGACTTCACAAGGCCGGCCAGCGCCAGCGCCACGGCCGAAGCCGTGAGGCCGGTGCCGCAGGCCAGAGTCTCACCCTCCACGCCGCGCTCGTAAGTGCGGACCTGCACCGTCGAGCCCGCCAGCCGCACGAAATTGACATTGGTCCCCGCCCGCCCGAAGGCCTTGTTGAAGCGCAGGGCGCGCCCCAGGGCCGCCACGTCGGTGCCTTTGAGGTCCCGGACCGGGACCACGGCGTGCGGGACGCCGGTATTCAAAAAATGCACTTGCTTGATACCGGCGGGGTAGTTCCCGGCAAAGTTCAGACAGGCGCCCTTCACGTCAGGCATGCGCATCCTCACCGTTTCAGCAGAGACTATCTCCGCGTCCAGGTCGCCGGCGGCGGTGCGCAGGGTGAACTCACTATCGCGGATGAGCCCGGAGGACCAGGCCCGCCACGCGGCGCAGCGGGAACCGTTGCCGCAAAAAGCTTCGGAGCCGTCCGAATTGCAGTAGCGCACGGTCAGGAGGCGCGGCCCCGCCTTGGCTATGTGCAGCAGGCCGTCGGCGCCAACGCCGAGCCGCCGGTCGCAGAGCCGCACGGCCAGCTTTTTCAGCCTGGCGGAGGCGGGCGCCCCGCCCTGCAGCAGCACGAAGTCGTTGCCCGCGCCTGACATTTTCCAGAACTTTATTTTTTGCACGCTTCCTCCGGACCGGGCGCGGCGCCGCCGAGAAAGGCCCCGGCGACCTTGGCCGTGAACGGCCCGCCCTTTAGCGCAGCGGCGAAATAGGGCGAGGCCTCGGCCTTGCTGCCCAGCGCATAGAGGGCCATGCCCTTCACCTGCGAGGCCAGCGCGTCCTGCGGGTCCAGCTTCAGCTCCGCCTCCGCGGCCTCTATGGCCCGGCGCGGCAGCCCGCCCAGCAGCAGGTAGAGGGCGCGCTCCAGACGGAATCGGCGGCTGGATTCGTAGCGGATGGCGGCGTCCATGGCTTCCACCGCCTTGAAATACTCGCCCTGACCGGCGCTGGCGCGCGCTTCGGTGATCGGCCAGGCGGCGGACCGGGGCGTCACCTCCCGCCCGCGGGCGGCCGCCACGGCGGCGCCGGCCCAGTCGCGCTTGCGCAGCAGGCAGCGCGCGTACTCGTCGAGGATAGCGGGATCCCGGTAGTTCTGAAGCTCGACCGCCTTGCCGTAGAACTCGGCCGCGCGGGCCAGGAAACCGAGTGCCGCGTAAGCCCTGGCCAGGCCCAGGTTGGCCTCCAGGTCGTCGGGCTTCAGGGCCAGCACCTTCAGGAAGAGGGGCGCGGCGTTCTCAGGGAAGCCGGCCGCGTTATAGATCAGCGCCAGGCGGGAGGCGAACAGCTTGTTCTCAGGATGCAGGCCCAGGGACAGCTGGTAGAGGCTGATGGCTTTATCCGTGGAGCCGGAGGCCTCGTAACAGCGGCCCATGTAGCCGAAAGCTTCTTCGCGCATGGCGGCGGGCGGCTTGGCGCGCAGGAAAGTGTCGGCGGCGGCCAATACCGCCGCGCAGTCGCCTTTTTCAAAGGCCCCGCGCATCTCGCCCAGGCGCGCGCCGGCGGCCTTGTCGGCGGAACGGCCGAAGAGGAAAGCCCGGGCGGGCGCGGCCGGCAGCAGCAGGAGGAGGAAGAGCAGCACGGACCTCATAGTTTCTCCGCCAGCTTCGGCGCGGCGTAGATGAGCAGCGCCTCGCGCGCGGCGTCCATCCGGCGGGTGGCCTCCACCAGGCCGGTCTCGCCGGCCTCCTCGCACCTTTCAAAATCCGCCACGGAGATGTCGCCCACTTCGGGCTTGATGACGAAGCCCGCCTCTTTTTCGGCCGCCCCGGCCAGCAGCGAGCCCCGAATGTCGATGACCTGCAGCAGCGACATCAGCGCGTTCTCCGGCAGGCGCGTGGAAGCCCCGCTGGTGACGCTCGCGAGCACCCAGTCCGCGCCCAGGCGCTCGGCCGCGCCGATGGGGATGAAGTCCACCACGCCGCCGTCCACTAAATAGCGGTGCCGGTACTGCACCGGGGCGAAGATGCCCGGCAGGTTCACGCTCGCCCGCACGGCTATCGGCAGCGGCCCCTCCGTGAAGATTATTTTCTCGCCGGTGCGCAGGTCCATGGCGGAGCAGGCGAAGGGGATCTTGAGCTTGTCGAAGGTGAGGCCGCCCAGCCGGCCCTCTATGAAATCGTTTATGTGCGTAGGCGTTATCAGGCGGTCGGTGATCAGCAGGCTGATGAGCTTGATGCTCCTGAAGTCGCTGCCGATCTTGAGGTCCTTGGCCTCCCGGCCGAATTTCCAGATATCGGCGACCGGGATGCCGGCGGCGTAAAGCGAGCCTATCACGGAGCCCATCGAGGTGCCGGACACGTAGTCCACCGGGAAGCCGGCGTATTCCAGGGCCTCCAGCACCCCGGCGTGGGCGAAGCCGCGCGCTCCGCCGCCGGACAAAGCCAGGCCCACGGCCGGGCGCGCCGGCGGCTTCGAAGAGGCCAGCCGCGTCCACAGCGCGTCGCGCAGCACGGCGTCGTCGCTCTCCTGGGCGGAGAGCGCGGCGGGCCGGAGGAAGGCCGCGAGCAGGGAGAGGATAAGGATTAACCGCATATTAAAATCGTGGCGGGTCAGCGGTCGAAGTCGCGCCCCTGCGCCCACTCCAGCTTCACGCGGGCCAGCAGCTGCGAGTAGACCGCGGCCAGCTGCCGCTGCTCCAGGTCGGCGAGGGCGCAGAGCGCCCGCAGGGCCGACATGGAGGGGCGCGCCTTCCGCGCCGCCTCGTCGTAAGCCGCCTTCATGGCGGCCAGCTCGTCGCCCAGTTGGGCGGCTTCGCGCCGGCGTGCGTCGGCCTCTTTGTGGGCGGCGACGATCTCGAAGCGGATGCCATCCTGCCGCTCGGAGCGTTTCAGCTCGCCCTGGCGCTGCTGGGCCCGGCGCTGCTGCACCTGCGTCCAGATATCGTAAGAAAGCGGGAAATGGATGGCGATCGAAGCCAGCCAGCTGCCCGAGCGTTCGGAGGAGTCGGCCAGCGAGGAGAACTTGTAGGCGTTCAGGTCGTAGCTGGCCCCGAGGTAGATTGTGGGGTAGCGCTTGACCATGGCCATGTTGACCGCGATGTCGTCCATCTGCGCTTTGTAGAGTTCGCTCTTGAGCTCCGGGCGGGACTCCATCGCCGTGACCAGGCTGCGGCTGACGTCGGAGTCCACCGGCAGGACTTCGAAGCGGCCTTCCGGCTCGGCGGCGTAGCCGGGCTCGCGGTTCATGGCCTTCAGGAGTCCCGTGCGCGCTGTCTCCAGCTCCCCCTCCGCGTGCCGCGCCTTGTCGGCAAGGCCGGAGAGGAGCACGGAGGCCTCGAGCTGCTCGAAAGCGTCCCCGGGCAGGGCCGAGGCCAGGCCGCGGGCGCGGGCCTGCCAGTAGGAGGCCGCCTCCAGCGCGCGGCCCCGGTACAGCAGGGCGTAAAAGGATTTTTTGGCGGCCAGCGCGGCGTCGGCCCGGGCGGCCTCGAAGTTCACCTTGGCCTGGTTGTGCGCGGTCTTGGCCAGCTTGAGCGTATTGGTATTCTTGCCGCCGGTGTAGAGCGGCTGCAGCGCCTGCGCGCGCAGGCTGTAGAAGGCGTCGCCGGCGGCTGGGTCCACGTAGCGGTCGCCCAGTTCGGCGCCGAGGATGGCGGGATACTCCAGGCTGAGGCGGCTGAGCGTGCCCGAGAGGCTGAGCTGGGGCAGCGCCATGAAGCGGGCCTCGTGCACGCGCTGCCGGGCGATGATGATGTCCTGCTCGGCGGCGAGGGCGGCCGGGCTGTTCTTCACGGCCGCCGCCACGGCGGAGGCCAGCGTTACGGGGTCCCCGTTCTTTTGTGCCGCGGCCGGCCCGGCCAGGAAGGCCAGGGCCAGCGCGGCGGCGGTCAGGTTCATAGCTTGAACTTGGGCATTATCTCCGCTATCTTCGCCTTGAGCGCGGCGGCCTTGTCGGCCAGCGCGCCGCTTTCGGCTTCGGCGCGGAACTTCTCGTACTCCTTGACGACCTCGTTGACCGCGCCGGTCATGTTGTTGAAGTGGTCCTGCAGGTCGGTCAGCTGGTCGCCCTGGCGCAGGTAGACGCGGTGCGTCAGGTCCCCGTCGGCCACCGTCGAGCAGCTCTTCTCGAACTTGAAGATGGGGCCCGCCATCCGGTGGGAGATGACCACCGAGACCAGCAGCACCAGGATCATGTAGATCGTGACCTTGAGGCCGTAGAAGGGCAGCATCGCGAAGATCTCGTCGAGCATCGGCTGCATCATCGGGTGCTCGTTGACCACCTTGGAGACCGTCCAGAGGATGTCGAGCCCGCCGATGATGAAGCCCACCAGCACGCTGATGAAGATCAGCGACATATAGCGGTACTGCAGGTGCTTCTTGATCAGCAGGGTCTTGCGCTGGAACTGCGCCGGAGCGGCGCCTGGCGTGTTTTCAGTCATAGTTCCCCTTTAGAACAGCACTTCCATCATGTCGAACCATTCCTTCGACACGGTCTTGAGCTCGCCGGTTGCGTCCGCGAGCGGCACGCCCACGATCTTGTTGCCCACCAGGGCGCTCATCTTGCCGAAGTCCCGGTCGCGCACCAGTTCGGCGGCCTTGATGCCCACGCGGGTGCCGAGGATGCGGTCGAACAGCGTGGGGGCCCCGCCGCGCTGCATGTGACCGATGACGGCAGAGCGGGTCTCGAAGCCGGTGTTCTTCTCGATGAAGTCGGCTATGCGCTCGCCCATGCCGCGGTCCTTGAGGATGTGGTGGCCGAACTGGTCGAGCTCGTGCTTGGTCGCGTCGGCCTTCTCGGCAGGCAGCACGGCGGCTTCGCTCGTGACCACCAGCGCGAAGCGCTTGCGGGCGTAGGAGGCCTTGATCTTCGCTATCAGCTCTATCGTGTTGATCTTGCGCTCGGGCAGGCAGACATAGTCGGCGGCGGAGGCGATGCCGGTGAACAGCGCCACCCAGCCGGCGTGGCGGCCCATCACTTCCATCACCATCACACGGCGGTGGCTGCGGCCGGTGTCCATCAGCGCCTCGGCGGCTTCCATGGCCTTGGTCACGGAGGTGTCGAAGCCGAAGGTATAGTCGGTGGCGCTGAGATCATTGTCCATGGTCTTGGGCACGCCGACGACGTTGAGTTTGTGCTCGCCGTAGAGGCGCGTGGCCACGCCCAGCGTGTCCTCGCCGCCCATTGCCACCAGCGCGTGCAGGCCGAGCTTCTTGAAATTGGCCAGGCACTTCCTGACGTTAGCCTCTTCCTTGAAAGGGTTGGTGCGGGAGGTGCCGAGCATCGTGCCGCCCTTCATGATGGCGTATTCCACGGTCTCGCGGTCGAGCGGCATCGTGACGCCGTTCACCAGGCCCTTCCAGCCGTCCTGCAGGCCCACGCACTGGTAGCCGAACTTCTCCGCCGCGTAGACGCAGCCGCGGATGGCGGGGTTCAGGCCGGGGCAATCGCCGCCGCCGGTCAAAATTCCTATCTTTTTCTTGGCAGTTTTCATGGTTTATCTCCTTTTTTGAAGCTTACGCTCAGAAGCTGGTGGTATAGCGCATCTGCACGATGCGCTCGGTCTTGCGCGGCCACCCGTTGCTGAAATCCTTGTCGGCGCCTATCTCGCGCGCGGCCATATCCAGCTGGAAGTACGGCGTCACGTAGAAGCGGATGCCCGCGTTGAGGCGCTTGGGGTCGTCCTCGTGGAACATGTTGTCGTATTCCACCATGAAGGCGACCTTGTCTTCCAGGGTGTAGTTGAGCCCGAGGAAGGAGAATAGGTAGTTCTTGTCGAAGTCCGACACGCTGAGGCCGCCGTGCAGCGCGAGCCCCGGCACGCCGATCTCTTTGGAGCCCACGAGGTAGAGGCCGCGGCCCTTCTCGAGGTACTTCTTGGCGTCCGGGTTGTAGTAGTAGCCCTGGCCGTCGTAGCCCAGCGCCATGGCCGGGATATAATAGCCGCCGTCGTAAAAGCGGAACTTGACGTGGATCTCGGGGCGGCGCATCTTGATGCCGGGGTCCGAGCCGATGAACTTGTCGACGGCCATAGAGGCGCCCAGGTTGAGGCGCTCCTGCACGCCGAAGTTCAGCGCGCCGATCACGCCGCCGCCGGAATAGGCGCGGGTCTTGACCGTGAAGCCGTAGTAGTCCAGGATGCCCGCGGTCGGCACGTCGATCATCTCCACGTCGGGAATGACCACGGCCTCCCCGGCGTCTTTGTCCTTGCCGGCGGCCAGGGCCGGGACCAGGAGCAGCAGCGCTAGCACAGCGTTAAGTTTTTTCATCGTTCCTTCCTTAGTAGTCGTTGACCGCAAAGTTCAATTCCCCAGCACGGCCTTCACCTTGGACTCGATGTCCTCCAGCGAGAACGGCTTCTGCACCACCTCGTTGGCGCCGCTCAGCATGGCGATGCCCTTCTCGCTGGCGGTGTCGCGCGAGGTCATGATAATGATCTTGGGGGCTTCCGTGCCCAGGCGGGAGGAGATCTCGCTCGCGACGTGGTAGCCGTCGATATAGGGCATCATCACGTCCAGCAGCACCAGGTCGAACTTGCCTTCCTCGGCCGCCTGCAGCGCGTCCTTGCCGTTGACCTTGGCCGTGACGGCGTAGCCCTGCCCCGTGAAGAAGGACTCCAGCAGGTCTATCAGGTCCGGGTCGTCGTCGGCTATAAGGATACGCTTTCCACTTTCCATGTCTTGTCTCCCAGCAGCTTCTCAATGTCGCGCAGGAGCTGGTCGGTCAGGCCGACGCGCTCGGTGGTCTCTATCATGTAGGTGCCGCGCCCCTTGGCGTCCACCTGGAAGAAGACCGGGCACATGCCGTGGCTTTTTCCGAGCGCCGTCTTCAGCTCGTGCAGCTGCTTCTCGTCGAAAAGGATGCCCTCGGGCAGGTTCACCAGCAGGGCCCTGCCCCATTTGTTCAGGCCGTCGAAGAGCCCATAGGCTTCCTCCGCGATCAGCTCGTACTGGTCGTCGAAATCGGATTTCTGCACCTTGCCGGCCACCACCACGACGCGGTTGAGGCCCAGGTTGGAGCCGTAAAGCTTGTACTTCTTCGGGAACAGGCAGACGCCCAGGTTGCCGCTCAGGTCCTCCACCTCGAACTTGGCCATCGGCTCGCCGGTCTTCTTGGTCGTGATGTTCTTGAACTGGGACACGATGCCCGCCACGCGCACCATCGCCCCCTCGGCGAAGCCGCCCGCGAGCACCTTGTCCACGGAGGCCGTGGCGACCATGCTCAGGTGGCGGCGGAAGCTGTTGAGCGGGTGGCCGGAGAAATAGAAGCCCAGCACCTCGCGCTCGTTCTTGAGCAGCACGTGCTCGCTCATGACGGGGGCTTCCTTCTTCTCCTCGGTGAACAGCATGCTCTGGTTGCAGTCGGCCTGCTTGCCGCCGCAGAACATCTCCACCGCCTCGGTCGCCTTGGTGCGGGAGATCTCCGGCTTGGCCGCCGGGTAGAAGATGTCGAAGCAGCCGCCCTTGGCCATGGACTCCACCACGCGCTTGTTGAGCTGCTTGGAATCAACGCGCAGCGTGAACTCCTCGAAGGAGCGGAACGGCCCGTTCTTGACCCGCTCGGCCACGATGGCTTCCACTACGCCCTCGCCCACGTTCTTCACCGCGGTCAGCGCGAAGCGGATGGCCAGCTTGCCGTCCTGCTCTTCGATGGAAAATTTCTTCTGCGAGCCGTTCACGCTGGGCCCGGCTATCGGGATCTCCATGTCCTGGGCCTCGCCGATATAGGTGGCCAGCTTGTTCTCCTTGTCCTCGGAGTTCACCGCGCTCTTGCCGATCTCGCTGGTGAGCAGGGCGGCCATGAACTCCACGGGGTAGTTGGCCTTCAGCCAAGCCGTGTGGTAGGCCACCAGGGCGTAGGCGACGGAATGGGACTTGTTGAAGCCGTACTCGGCGAACTGCGCCATCTGGTCGAAGATCTTGGTGGAGAGCTTGTTGGAGATGTCGTGGTGGTCTTTGGCCTGCTTCACGAACTTGTCGCGCATCTTCTCCATGACGTCGAGCTTCTTCTTGCCCATCGCCTTGCGGAAGTCGTCGGCCTCGCTCGGCGTGAACTTGGCCAGGCTCTTGGCGATCTCCATGACCTGTTCCTGATACACCATCGTGCCGTAGGTGTCCTTCAGGATGGGCTCGAGCAGAGGGTGGTCGTAGGTGATGCGCTTGCGGCCGTGCTTGCGCTCCACGAAGGTCTCGAGCATGCCGCTGTTGATGGGGCCCGGGCGGTACAGCGCGACGAGGGCCGCGATGTCGCTGAAGACGGTAGGCTTGAGGCCCTTCACCAGCTTCTTCATGCCCTCGCTTTCCAGCTGGAATACGCCGGTGGTCTGGCCCGCGCACAGGAGCTCGAAGGTCTTGGCGTCGTCCATCGGGACGGAGTAGATGTCGAAATCTTTCCTGTCGGGCAGCCTGCGGAGGAACTCGGAGGCGGTCTCGATGATGGTCAGCGTGCGCAGGCCGAGGAAGTCCACCTTGAGCATGCCGAGGCTGCCCAGCATGTTGCCGTCGTACTGCGTGGTGATGACTTCCTTGTTGTTGCGGTTGGCGAGCGGCACGTAGTCGGTGACGTCGTCCTTGGAGATGACCACGCCCGCCGCGTGCACGCCCACCTGGCGGCGCAGGCCTTCCACCTTCAGCGCGATGTCGAACATCTTCTTGATCTTGGGGTCGCGGGCGAATTCCTTGAGCTCGCTGACCTCGCTCAGGGCCTTGAAGAGGGTGGCCTTGGGGTCGGCCGGCACCAGCTTGGCCATCGCGTTCACGTCCGCCAGCGGGATGCCCATCACGCGGCCCACGTCGCGCACGGCGCTCTTGGCCTTGATGGTGCCGTAGGTGATGATGTTGGCCACGCGCGAGGCGCCGTACTTTTCGCGCACGTACTGGATCACCTTTTCGCGGCCGTCGTCGGAGAAGTCTATGTCCAGGTCCGGCATGCTCTTGCGGCCCGGGTTCAGGAAGCGCTCGAACAGCAGGCTGAAGGGCAGCGGGTCCACGCGGGTGATGTCCAGCGTGTAGGCCACCAGCGCGCCGGCGCCGGAGCCGCGGCCCGGCCCCACCGGCACGCCTATGCTGCGGCCGTGCTTTATAAAATCCATCACGATCAGGAAGTAGCTGGAGAAGCCCATCTTCTTGATGGTGTCCAGCTCGAACTCCAGGCGCTTGCGGTATTCGTCGCCGGCGCCGGGGACTTTCTTTTTCAGGCCTTCATCGCAGAGGTCCTTCAGGTAATAATAGTCGCCGTCGCCCTCTTTATGCTCGTCCTTGTAGCGCTGCGGGATGTCGAAGGCGGGCAGGTGCAGCTTGCTGGTGTCCACCGAAACGTTGCACATGTCGGCGATGACGAGGGTGTTCTTGACGGACTCCGGCGTGTGGGAAAAGAGCTTGATCATCTCGGCCGGGCTCTTGTAGTAGAGCTCGTGGGTGGTCATGCGCATGCGCGAGGGGTCGTCCATCAGCGAGCCTGTGGAAATGCAGATATGGGCGTCGTGCGCTTCCCAGTCCTCTTTCTTCTGGTAGTGGCAGTCGTTGGTGGCCACGAGCGGCAGGCCGGTGCGCTTGGCCACCTCGAGGAGGCCCGCCATCGCGGCGGACTCCTCGGGGATGTTGTGGTCCATCAGCTCGAGGTAAAAATTGCCCTTGCCGAGAATGTCGCTGTACTGCATCGCGATCTTTACGGCGTCGTCTATCTTGCCCTCGGCGCAGTTGCGGGCGATGTGCGACTTGAGGCAGCCGGACAGGCAGATCAGGCCCTCGGAATGCCTGGCTAGGGTCTCGAAATCTATGCGCGGGTCGTGGTAGAAGCCCTCCAGGAAGGCGTTTGAGACCAGCTTCATTAAATTGCGGTAGCCGGCGTCGTTCTTGGCGAGGACGGTCATGTGGCCGTTGTCGCGGCGGCTGCCGCCCTTTTCCTTGTCCAGGCGGGAACCTTTGGCCACATAGCATTCGCAGCCGATGATGGGCTTGAGGCCCACGGCCTTGGCCATGAAATAGAACTCCATGGCGCCGTACATGTTGCCGTGGTCCGTGATGGCCAGCGCGTTGCCCTTCTGCGCTCCCAGCTCTTTCAGAAATTCGGAGGGGTGCCCGTGCCCGTCGGAAAGGCGCAGCATGCCGTCGAGCAGCGAGTACTCGGAATGGTTATGCAGATGTATGAAGTCAGGCGACATGTAATAAAAAAGCCCCGCGGCCGGCAACCCGCAGGCTTAATTATATAAATTAAATAGCACCTTAAGGAAACCGCTGCCGGAAAGCGCGCTTCCGCCTTCCAAGCCGGCACGGGGCTGTCGCGGGAAAAAGCAGGTTTCCCCGCCCCCCGGGGCTCAGGACCCGCCCTGCAGCAGGAACCTGAACAGCGCCGGCACCTGACCGGCCCAGTATTTTTCGCTGTGGCGGGCGCCCTGGTCCTCCACATAGACCAGGTCCTTGTTCTCCGCGAAGCCTTTGCCCAGGAGGACGCTGCGCAGTTTGCGCGCGGACTCCAGCGCCGCGGTTTTTTCGGCGCCCTCGCCTTCGTCGGTGCCCATGCTGAGCCAGATCTTCATTTTCCCCGCGGCGGCTTTTTTTCCGGCCAGCCCGGGCAGGGCGCTGTCCGCCCAGTAGAGCGACGGGGACAGCACCCCCGCCCCGGAGAACACTCCGGGATATTCGAGGAGCAGATACAGGGAGATCAGGCCGCCCAGCGAGGAGCCGGCCACCGAAGTGTGGCGCCTGCCCGGGAGGGTGCGGTAAGCGGCGTCGATGAAGGGCTTGACCTCTTTCACCAGGAACCGGGCATAGTCCCGTCCCTTCCCGCCGCCGCGCGCGGCGTCGCGGTGGGGCGTATACTCGGCGTTCCGCTCGCCGGTGTTATAGACGCCGACGATGATGGCCTCCAGGGCCGGGGCTTGCGCCGCCAGGGCCGCGGCGGCTTCGTCTGCCCCCCATTCCTCGCCGATGAACGCCGTGGCCTTGTCGAAGAGATTCTGCCCGTCGTGCATGTAGATCACGGGATAGCGTTTATCCCCGGGGCGTTCATAGGATGGCGGCAGCCAGACCGCCAGGGTCCGCGCGTTACCGAGGGCCCTGGACCGGAAGTCCCGGTGATATTTCACCGCGCCGGTCACCGTGGCCTTCTCGGGCAGGTATGGTTTCTTGTCCGCCCACTTCTGTATCGTATCGGTCACCCCGGCCGGGGCCAGGGGCGTGAAGCGCCGGTTCTCCAATTCAGAAAAATCCGAGCCCTTTTCCACCGTATCCCAGGTGCCGCGGGTGTATTTGTACTCCAGCGGCGCGCCGGCTTTGACCTCAACGTCCAGGACGTAGGCGCCGTCTTTTTTAACCAGGCTCACCAGGCCGGGGTTCCAGTTCCCGAGCTCCGGGCAGTTGCCGGAGACGAACAGGACGTCGTACTGCGGGGTATCGGCAGGGGCGTACGCTTTAAAGCGCAGTTTTACCCGCTCCGCCGCGCTCGCCGGAGTTCCCGCGAAAAACAGGAGGCACGCCGCCAGGCCCGCCAGTACGGCCCCGCGCCCGCGCACTCCCGAACGGCCCTTGAAAATAGCGGTCATATAGTCTCCCCTGTAAAGGCATTAAGCCACGCAAGCCGCCTAAATTATATAATTTAGGAATGGGTAAACACGCCGCGCATCCTTACACGGAGAAACAGCATAAGCGGCGGCTCGTCTTTTCCGGGACGGTCAAGTTCCGCGCGGATACGATCACCTTGCCCAACGGCAAGAGATCCGTCAGGGAGTTCGTGGACCATCCCGGGGCGGTGGCCGTGCTGCCGGTGCTGCCGGACGGGAAGATAGTTTTTGTGCGCCAGTTCCGCTACCCCGTAGGCCAGGCCACGCTGGAGATACCGGCCGGCAAGCTGAACTCGGCCTCGGACAGCCCGCTGAAGCGCGCGAAGGCCGAGCTGAAGGAAGAGACCGGCTACACGGCGAGGAAGCTCTCCAAGGTGCTTTCCTACTGGCCCACCCCGGCCTTCTCCACGGAAGTGCTGCATATTTACACCGCCACCGGCCTGCGTGGCGGCAGCCCCGAACCCGACGAGGACGAGTTCCTCACGCTCGAGAGCATCCCTTTTAAAAAAGCCTGGCGCATGGTGGAGACCGGAGAGATCAGGGATTCCAAGACGGTCATAGCCCTGCAGGCCTGGAAAATCAAACTGCTGGAGAAAAAATGAAATTCGACAATACCGACAAGCTGTGCGTGGACACCCTCAGGGGCCTTTCGATAGACATGGTGGGCAAGGCCGACAGCGGCCACCCCGGACTGCCGCTCGGCGCGGCGCCGCTGGCCTACGCCATCTGGGCCGGACACTTGAAATTCTCGCCCGCAGATCCGGCGTGGTTCGACCGGGACCGCTTCGTGCTGTCGGCCGGCCACGGCTCCGCCCTGCTCTATTCACTGCTGCACATGTACGGCTACGGCCTCAAGATCGACGACCTGAAAGCCTTCCGACAGCTCGACAGCCTCACGCCGGGCCACCCGGAATACGGCCACACGAAGGGCGTGGAAATGACCACCGGCCCGCTGGGCCAGGGCTTCGCTTCGGCGGTAGGGATGGCCCTCGCCGAGAAGCTGATGGGCGAGAAACTCAACACCCCTGACTTCCAGCTGGTGGACCACCACACCTATATCCTCTGCGGCGACGGCGACCTGATGGAAGGCGTCTCGTACGAGGCCGCCTCCCTCGCCGGCACCTGGAAGCTGGGCAAGCTGATCTGCCTCTACGATTCCAACGACATCACGATAGAAGGCCCGACCAGCCTGGCCTTCACCGAGGACGTCAGGAAGCGCTTCCTCGCCCAGGACTGGCAGGTCATAGAAGTGGCCGACGGCAACGACCTGGCCGAGCTCGACGGAGCGCTCAAGAAAGCGAAGCGCGAAACCGAAAAGCCCTCCATCATCATCGCCAAGACCCACATCGGCTTCGGCAGCCCCAAGCAGGACAAGAGCTCCGTGCACGGCGAGCCGCTCAAGCCGGATGAGATCGCCGCCACCAAGAAGGCCCTGGGCTGCGACCCCGCGGAGTCGTTCTGCGTGCCCGGGGAGACCGCCGCCCGCTTCGCCGAGCAAGCCGCCGCCGGCGAGCGCGACCGCAAGCGCTGGCTGAAGCTGTGGAAGAACTATTCCGAGGCCCTGCCCGAAAAAGCCGAGCTCGCCAAGGCAATGCTGGGCCGCGAGATCCCCGACGGGCTGTTCGAACCCGACGCCGCCTTCTTCGACAAGCCGCTCGCCACCCGCGAGGCTTCCGGCAAAGTCATCAACCTGATGGCGGAGCGGCTGCCCGGCCTCGCCGGCGGCGCGGCGGACCTCGGCCCGTCCACCAAGACGGATTTCACCAAAGAGCCGGCGCGCACGCTGCATTTCGGCATCCGCGAACACGTGATGGGCTCCATCCTCAACGGCATGGCGCTGCACGGCGGGCTGATCCCCTTCGGCGCCACCTTCCTGGTGTTCTCGGACTACATGCGCCCGGCCATCCGCCTGGCCGCGCTGATGCAGATACCGTCCATCTTCGTCTTCACGCACGACAGCATCGGCGTGGGCGAGGACGGCCCCACCCACCAGCCGGTAGAGCATCTGATGAGCCTGCGCCTGATCCCCGGCCTGTTGACGCTGCGCCCCGCCGACGCCTGGGAGACCCTCTACGCCTGGGAAGTCGCGGTGCGCAGCAAGCGCCCGGCCTGCCTGGCGCTGTCGCGCCAGAAGCTGCCGCTGATGACCGCCTACCGCGAAAAGATCGCAGCCGGCCTCAAGCGCGGCGCCTACCTGCTGCGCGGCCCGTCCATCGTCCCGTCGGTGGAACTTGTCGCTTCGGGCTCCGAGGTCTCGCTGCTCTTCGAGGCCGCCGCCCTGCTTGAGAAGGAAAACATCGGCGCGCGCATAATCTCCGCGCCCTCCTTCGAACTGTTCCGCGAGCAGGACAAGGCCTACCGCGACTCGGTCTTCATCCCCGAGCTGCCCAAGGTGGCCGTGGAAGCCGGCCGCGGCACCGGCTGGAAGGAATTCGTCGGCGGCGACGTGGAGGTGCTGGGCGTGGAGACCTTCGGCAAGTCGGCCCCGGCAGGCCAGGTCTACGCCGCGCTGGGCCTCACCGCCGCGAGGATCGCCGAGACGGCGAAGAAGATGCTCAAGTGACGGAGCGCGGCTGAAATAAAAACCCCCGCCTGGAGCGGGGGTTTTTATTTTGCCGCAAAAAAGTTCAGACCGCCCGCGCGCGGCGCAGGCCCCAGAGAGCGGCGCCGCCGAACAGCAGCACAGGTCCTAGGCCGGCGGCCAGCGGGGAGACCAGCTCGGCGGTTCCCGCCGCCTGACCCATGATCAGCGTCGACCAGAAGACGAAGCCGGCCCCGATGGCGAAGCCTACGCTGAAGAGGCGGTTGCCGCCGCGCATCAGCATCGCCAGGGCCGCCCCTATAAGGGCCATGACCGGGTTCGCGAGGGGGGCGAAGAGCTTTACCCAGAGCAGGGTGCGCTCCCCGCTGGCGGGGGCGCCCACGGACTCCAGCAGCCGCAGCCGCGTGCGCACCTCCGCGATCGAGACGCCATCGGGCACGAGGCGCTCCAGCACCAGGTTCCCTGGGGGCACCATCACCCCGGAGCGGCGCTCCGTGAAGCGTTTTATCCGCGGCGCGCCTCCCCCCCGGTGCAGCGTCTCCACCCCGTCAGAGAAGATCCACCCGGCGGCCGGGTCCCAGCGGGCGGAGCGGGCGGTCAGCTCCAGGCGCAGCCTGTTCCCCTCGTAGGAGCCGAGCGCCACCTCGCCCATCGTCTTTTTCCGGCCGTCGAAAGTCCCGGCGGAAACGAACGTATCCCCGCCGGCGGAGAATGAGACGTTCTTCTTCACGAGCCGCTGCCAGTCGTCCTTGCCGCGCATCTTCTCGAAGTAGAGGTGAGTCGAGCGCAGGTAGAGGCCCGGCGCCACGGTCTCCTGCAGCAGGAACTGGCCCGCGGCCGCCAGCAGTGAACAGGCCAGCAGCGGCTTCACCATGTCGAACGGCTTCCAGCCGCCGGCAAGCCCGGCCTTCCACTCCCCGCGGGACATCAGCCCCCCGATGGAGAAAAGCACCGCCAGCAGAGTAGCGATGGGCGTCATCTTGACTACGAAGTAGGGCGTCTGGTAGAAGACGTAACGGAAGAAGACCCCGGCGCCGGCGCCGCTGCGGATGAAGAAGTTAAGGCTGTCGAAGAGGCTGCCCGCCAGCAGCAGCAGGCAGAAGACCCCGAGCCCGAACCCGAACGGGGCCCAGAATGTGGAGGCGATATAGCGGAAGAAGATGCGGTTCATCGGGCGTAGAGCTTCCTCTTCCAGAGAAGTACCCCGGCGGAGGCCGTAAGCGCGGCCGGAACGAAGATAGCCCACGGGTAAAGCGCGCCGTGCTTCCGGCTCAGCACCATCGCCGCTATCGTGAGCCCGTAGTAGAGCAGGATGACCGGCAGCGTCAGCGCGAAGCCGGCGGAGCGGCCGCGCTTGTCGAGGCCGACCCCGAGCGGAGCCCCCACCAGGAAGAAGGCCAGCGGCGCGAGCGCCATCGCGAAGCGCGACATAGCCTCCACCCGGTACCGCGCGGCCTGGTCGGAGTCCTCGGCGGCCGCGGCGCGGGAAAAAAGTTCCGGAGTGACCAGCTCCTTCGGGCTCAGCCGCCGCTTCGCGCCGGACTCGGCGAAGAAAGGCAGCAGGGTGGAATAAGCCGAAAAGCTCCCGTACAGCGCCGTCTCAGGCCGTCCCAGGTCGGTCTGGCTCAATTGCCCGTCGAACAGGGCCAGCTCCAGGCCGCGGCCCAGCGTCACGGCGTAGCGCCCCTTGTCGGCGCCGATCTTGTTGATGATGGCCGGGGCGGCTTTCTTGTCGATGCGCCGCTCCAGCTTCACCCCGCGCATCTCCCCGGTAAGCGAATTCACGGAGTCGGCGTAGAGCGTCCAGTCGGACAGTTTCTGGAAAGTGCGGGGTTTGAGGTCGATCTTGGTCACCCGCGTCAGCATCGTCTCGGTGAAGTCGCCGGAGATCTTCTGGCCAGCCGGGCCGATCCAGTGGTTTACCGCCGCCAGGAGCAGCGAGCAGATAGCCGCGGCCCAGAACACCCAGGAGAAGATCTCAAAGAAGGAGAACCCGGCGGCGCGCAGCGCCAGCACCTCGCCGTCCTGCGACATCTGGCCCAGGCTCAGCAGCGTGGCGAGCAGGAAGGCCAGCGGCAGCGACATCGCTACGATGGTAGGCAGCAGGTAGAAGATGCTGGCTGCGAAGAAATAGAGGGAGAAACCGGCCAGTACGCCGCGGTTGACTATGCCTATGAAGTTCAGCATGACCAGCAGCGAGACGAAGATGAAGATGGACAGCCCGAAGTACTTCGAGAAGATTTTCAGTATGTAGCTCTTCGCTATAGGCACGGCCATTTATTTATTCTATTATATATTGCGGCCCCGCGGAACAAGGACGGGGCGGAGCCCGAATCGCCGGCAGTTTCAGGCGAAGTCGGGCAGTTTTTGCTTGCCCTGGCGAGTGCCGGCGAGGCTTTTTGTTATTGATGACCTTAAAAGCGACCCCGCTTAAACTCCTGCTGCTCCTGGCCTGCGCCCGGGGCGCCTTCGCGGCCGATTTCGCGGCGCCCGCGCCCGCCGGCGGGCGCTTCCTGCTGCTGGACCGGCAGGACCCCTCCAGGGTGCTGTCCGCCGCGGAAGTCTCCACGGCGGCCGCCAGCGGGACCCAGGACGGGCTATCGGGCGATATGCCTTTTCAGTACAGCGGCGACGCCTGGAACGAGGCGCGCGAGGCGGTGGAGACCGGCCGCTTCAGGCGCGAGGAACTGGTCCCGCCGGCCCGGGTGGAGGTCTCCACCGAGGCCCCCGCCGCCCCGGAGCCGCAGGTGGAGTTCCGCGAGTCCGGCACCACCCTCTCCGTCACCGGCCGCAAGGTGATCGCCCTCAACTACAGCGGCAAAAAATTCATAAACGAGCAGACCTCCGTCACGCGCGCCCGCTCGCTTAGCCTCTTCGAGATCACGCAGCAGATGCAGGTGCGCATGCAGGGCAAGGTGGGCCAGAAAATAACCGTCAACGTAGACTACGACGACACCAAGCAGGACAAGCAGGACATCTCGGTGGTCTACACCGGCGACCCCAACGAGGTGGTGCAGAACGTGTCGTTCGGCGACATCGACCTGTCGCTGCCGGCCACCGAGTTCGTTTCCTACAACAAGCAGCTCTTCGGCATCAGGGCGGACCTGAAGACGCAGCGCCTGAAGTTCACGTTCGTCGGCTCGCGCACCAAGGGCCAGACCAAGACGCGCCAGTTCACCGGCAACACGCAATTCCAGGGCGCGGACATCCTGGACATCAACTACCTGCGCCGCAAGTATTACGACGTCACCTTCGGCAACGTGTCGCGCCTGCCCATAAAGTCCGGCACGGAGCGTATCTACATAGACCAGCAGACCCTGGCGCAGGTGGACAATGTCACCGTCTTCGAGCTGGTAGCCAAAGACATGGCGGTGCAGACCTCCACCTACACCGGCCGCTTCCAGCTGCTGAGCCCCGGCATAGACTACGTGATGGATTACTCCAAGGGCCTCGTGACCTTCAACCGCACGCTGAACCCGCAGGACGTGGTGATCATCGACTTCCAGAACTTCGGCGGGACCAACCTCTCCCAGAACAATTCCACTGATACGCTGACGGGGCTTAATACCCTGGCGGCCCTCGTCGCCCCGGCCATCATCAAGACGCCCAGCGACATAGCCCTTTCCTCCGTCGCCGCCACCATAGCAGCCCTGGACTCCCACCGCCACGAACTCAAGACCTATTATTCCATCGGCCAGACCAACCTGGTCCGGGACAACGGCAACGGCAACTTCATACTCAGGGTCCAGGACCTCAACCGCACCGAGGTCTCGGTGGCCGGCTACAACCCCGCGGACTCCAACCCGCCGGTCAAATACCCCGACACCATAGAGGTGGATTTCGAGCAGGGCATCTTCCGCCTCAAGAACCCCTTCCTCGACCCCGACACCTCCTCCCCCAGGCCCGACGACCAGGTCTACTCGGCCGCGCCGGCGTCCAAGCGCGTCCTCCGGGTGGAGTATTCCTTCCGCTTCAAGACCTTCCTGCTCGAGCCCAACATCGTGCTGCAGTCCGAAGTCGTGCGCGTGGACGGCAAGAAGCTGGGCCGCAACGAGGAATACTTCATCGACTACGACTCCGGCTTCATCACGTTCTACTACCCGGAGCGCGTCGGGCAGGACTCCAAGATAGAGATAGTCTACGAGGTCTCGCCGTTCGGCGGGGTGGGCAACCAGTCGCTGGTCGGCGGGCGCATCTCCTACGACTTCGGCAGCCACTTCTCGCTGGGCTCCACGATGCTCTACCAGGGCGGCATCAAGTCCAACACGGTGCCCAACGTCACAGACCTGACCAACAGCATGCTGGTCTACGAAGGCGACGCGCAATTGAAGGGCCTGAATATCTTCGGCCTCAAGACCAGCCTGGGCGCCGAGGCCGCGCAGAGCCGCCTGAACCCCAACCTAAACGATTACGCGCTGATAGACAACATGGAAGGCGTAAAGCAGGAAGATTCGCCGTCGATGGACAAGAATTACTGGTTTATAGCGGCCAACCCCGTGCAGGCCCCGGCCGACCCGCTGGCGCTGGACTGGTACAACGAGAACATCAAAGCCCGCGACATCAACCCCGCGGCCAGCTCCGAAGGGACCCAGCAGGTGCTGTCCTTCCATTACGATTTCACCGTCTCGCCCGAGGTCTCGATCGTTTACCCCCTCTCCCCCACCGGCCTGGACTTCTCCCAGAAGAACGTGCTGGAACTGGTGGTTTACGGCGACAACTCCCTGGCCGCGCCCGGTCCGCGCTTCAACATCCACCTGGGCCAGATAACCGAGGACGCGGACAATTCCGGCGGGCAGAACTTCTCCTGCGCCTCGGGCCTGGTCATACCCAACGCGCCCAAGAGCGAGGACCTCAACTGCGACGAGCAGGTGGCCGCCGCCGAGGACATAGGCTGGCTCTACGATCCCGGCACCGCCAACACCAAACGCTACGGCGCGGCCAACGGGCGGCTGGACTCCGAGGACCTCAACAAGAACGGGCGCCTTGACGTGCAGGACTTCACCGGCGGCAGCCTGGGCTACGTCAACGGCGCGCTGTTCACCGATACCTCCGACAACACGGCCAAGAACACCGTGGACTTCAGCGGCTGGCGCACGCTCTACCTGCCGCTGGGCATCACCTCCACCGACACCTACAAGTGGAACGCCATCAAGCAGGTGCGCATCTCGCTGAAGCAGGCCGCTGGCGCCGGCGCGGCGACTTCCGGCACCATCAAGTTCGCGCGCATCTCAGCCGTGGGCAACACCTGGACCGTGCAGTCCTCCACCGCCGGTTCCATGCAGGCCATCGGCGTCAACAACCACGACAACCCAGGCTACGCGCCCATCTACGAAGCCGGCGGAGAAGCTACGATAGTTTTCAACAACCTCTACGGCTCCGTGTCGGAACAGAAGCAGAAGAACAACTCCGCCTCGGTCACCGAGCAGACCCTGGCCCTGGACTACGCCGCCATTTACTCCACCTCCACGGTCTACGTCTACCGCAAGTTCTCCACCGCGCTGGACGTCTCGCAGCACGAGAAGCTGCGCTTCCTGGTCAAGAGCGAGGGTGGCCCGCAGGCCGGCGCCGCCTTCTACCTGAAAGCCGGCGACGTGAACAACCATTTCAAGGCCTCGGTCCCGCTGGACTTCACCGGCTGGCGCCTGATCACGGTGCGCCAGGTGGATATCACCGGCGACAAGATCCCCGACGTCTGGGCCCCCGAAACCTCCGGCGTCACGGTCTCCTCGGTCGGCACCCCCAGCCTGCAGCAGGTGCCGCAGTTCCTGGCCGGCGTAGAGGCCACGGACGCCGGCGGCCACAGCGGCACGGTCTATTTCAACGAGCTGCACCTCTCCGAGCCCCTGATGCGCGTCGGCAACGCCCGCAAGGTGGAGGGCGCCTTCGAGATACCCGGCTGGATGAGCTTCGGCGGCAAGCACCGCTTCGTGGACCGCAGTTTCCAGACCCCGGTGACGGCCATCGCCAACCAGGACAACGAATCGCAGTCGGGGTACCTCAACATCACGCGCCTCGCGTTCTTCCCGGTCAACGTCACGGCCGCACGCCAGATCACGGTCACGCCCAATACGCTGGCTACCGGCGCCAACAACCTGGTCAACTCGCTGCAGCAGGGCCGCGTAAAGAAGTTCGACGGCACGGCCTCGGGCACCCTCGGCATCGGCGCGCTGCCCAAGGTGGGGCTTAACTACACCAAGGGCCTGACGGACTACAGCCTGCTCAGCCGCAAGGACGACCGGAACCTCTACGCCGCCAACATGACCTACTCGGTGCCGGGCACGCTGCCCGTGCTGCCGCGCTCGCTGAACCTGAACTACTCGCTCGGCAGCAGCAAGGTGGCCTACGACCCCTCGCGGCTGACCGCCGCCGGGCAGGCCGGGCTCTACGACACCAAGGAGCGCACGGACGCCTACGGGGCCAAGCTGACCTTCATCCCGTGGAACGGGTCCTCGTTCAACCCGGGCTACTCGCTTCAGACCGCCCGCGAGGAGCGCGCGCCGGTGGCGGACCCCCTGCGCTCGGAACGCTACAACAAGTCGCTGCAGCAGACGGTGGACTTCAACTCCAACCTGCTCTTCGCCCGCTGGTTCAATCCGTCGTTCAGCTACTCCGTCACCACGCTGGAAAGCAACAACCTCAACACCACCACTGTCACGGTGGCGCAGTCCTCGCAGGTGTTCACGGCCGGCCAGATCAAGACGGTTAACCGCACGGCGCAGGGCGGCGTTTCGCTGACCATCAACGTCAACGATCTGGCGCCGCGAAACAAGCTGCTGCGCTCCATGGTGCTGTCCTCCAATTACCAGATCCAGGACGGCGACGCGTGGGCCAACGTGGAGAAGGACTACAACACGCGCAACAAGCTCTGGCTCAGGGACTCCATGGACCCCGCCAGCCGCTTCGCGCAGCGCAACTCCGTGACGCTGCGCGACACCTTCAGCTCCTCGCAGCGCTGGCAGCCGTTCGAGGGCTTCGGCTTCAAGGGCAACGCGGCGCCGCTGGGCACGCTGTCGCTGACAAACAATTTCTCCAACTCGGTGCAGCGCTCCGAGGTGACCGGCACTATCTCCAAGAGCGTCAACCGCACCTTCCCCGACATGATCCTGTCGATGTCGCAGCTGGAGGGGCTGCTGCGCGCGCGCCGCTGGGCGCAGGCGGCCACGATCAACCTCAAGTACTCGCGCAACACCAACGAGGCCAAGACGGTCTCGCTCGACACGTCCGGCACCTACGGCATGGACCTGCGCTTCAAGCTGCTGAACCTCGTGGACACGGCCTTCAGCTACAACCTGCGCCTTACGGACAAGAAGGACCTGCGCGTCAACCAGGTCACGCAGCGCACGCGGCACGACGACGCCACGCTGCAGGGCACCTTCGACGTGCGCAAGTTCCGCCTCACTCCCAAGGCCGACTACTCCTCGGACAAGACACGCGGCGCGCTGGGCGTGATGACCGCCAACACCCGCACTATAACCCCCAGCCTGCTGATCAAGTCAGACTTCCAGCTGCCCAAGGGCCTTAAGCTGCCGTTCATGAAGCAGGCCATCGTCTTCACGAACCGCATCGTCTGGACCACGACGCTCAGCTACGCGCTCAAGTCCTCGCCGATCACCATAGCGGAGAACAGCCGCCTGTTCTCGCTGAACTCCAGCGCGGACTACGAGGCCGCCAAGAACCTGCGCCTGACCTTTAACGGCGGGCTGCAGCGCTACTGGCACAAGTACCTCAAGCAGGAAGAGTACCTGTCCTACCAGGCAGGCAGCACGCTGACGTTCCAGTTCTAGTTCTTTCGGGGGGATATGAAACCTGGATTGCTCAAGGCCGGGAAATGGCTGCTCAACGCGCTGCTGCCGCGCACCTGCGCGCATTGCGGCCTGGACCTGCATTATCTGGACGCCGCCCCGCTCTGCCCCGGGTGCCGCGCGCGGCTGGAGCCGCTGCCGGCTCTGCATTGCCGGGCCTGCGGGCTGCCGCTGCCCGACGGGGGCGCCGCCTGCCGCGACTGCCGCGGCGTCGCTCCCCGCGCGCTGGCGCTGGCCCGTTCGGCCTTCGTCTTCAACCCGGAACTGCGCTCGGTGGTGCACGCGTTCAAGTACAAGGGCCGCGACGACCTGGCGGCCCCGCTGGCGGCGGAGATGGCCGCCGCGCTGGACCGCTTCCCGGAGCTCTCCTCCTACACTTTCTCCGCCGCGGTGCCGCTGCACCCGGCCAAGCGCCGCGAGCGCGGCTTCAACCAGGCCGAGCTGCTATCGGCGGCGCTTGCCGCGCGGCGCAACCTGTTCCACCTGGCAGGCGCCTGCGAGCGGGTGCGCAACACCCCCAGCCAGACCGCGCTCTCCAAGGCTGACCGCAAGGCCAACATGGCCGGCGCCTTCCGCGCCTCCAGGCCGGAGCTGGTCAAAGGCCGCAATATCCTCCTCATCGACGACGTCGCCACCACCCTCGCCACCCTCGACGAGCTCGCCGCCGAGTTCAAGCGCGCCGGCGCCGCCTCCGTCGCCGCCTACACCCTCGCCCGCGAACCTTAACCTAACCCAAAGAACCGCGAGATGCCCAGTCGGGGGCCGGCCGGGGAGGGGCCCCGTGCTCCTGGCAGAGGGAAACCGTTGCGCGGTTTCCCCCGCCCTTGGGAAATTATGGGCGGGACCCCCTTCCCCAAAGTCGCACGGAACCCCTCCCCGGCCGTCCCCTCCGGTTCATTCGCACGATAAAGCAATTAACGGACAGAGGCCGGCGGAGAGCGCAGGGATGGGTCCCGAAAAAGCATGTCGGAGGCCGAGGCTTGCGTAGCGCCGAGGCCGAGACGGGCAGCGGCGAGCACTGTGTGCGTGTGGAGCGAAGCGACAATGCACCGACCGCGGTTTTTCGGGGCCCGTCCCTGCGCTAGGCCGCCAAATACAAGCGCGTTTTGCGGTCCTGCCCCTGCGGTAGGCCGCCTCATTCGGCGCAACTCTTTCTTGAATTAAAAATAAAAGGCCGGCGGGTTAGCGCCGGCCTTTCAGGGTGCCGCGGTGGGCTAGAACTGCACGTCGAAGATGTAGGCGGAGTAGGGGGACATCTCCTGCAGCCGCAGACCGCCGGCGAGGTCCCCGGACTTGAACGAGAAGAACCTGTCGGACAGCTCCTCGAAGATGGCCGTCGTCTCGCCCTCGCTCTTGATGGAGGCGTTCACTATGCCGCAGGAAGGCTCACCGGAGTAGTTCACCACCACTATCTTCAGCGTACGCCGCTGCGCCCAGGACCAGGCCAGGATATTATTGTTGGTCCGGTTCTCCTTGTCGCACTGCTTCACGTCGAGCAGCGCCCATTCGCCGCCGTGGAACGCGGGGTGGTCGGTGATCTTGAGCAGCTTGGCGTAGAACTTCTTTATCTCCAGGTCCGGCACGCGGTCGTAGAGCTCCTTGAGCTGCAGCGGCGGGCGCACCTTCACGCCGTCCACCTGGTTGTCGTTGTAGAAGCGCAGGCCCTTTATGGTGGAGACCACCACGCCGGCGGCCAGCGCCTTCTGGCGCCCGAAGGCGGCCAGCGAGGGCTGCTCGTCGTGGTTGTCTATGAAGCGCGCGGAGCGCTTCTGGTAAAGCTTCTCGGCGCGCAGGTGGCCGCGCACCTCCTGCGCCCCCTGGAAGCGCAGCCGGTCGTAAGTGCCCTTGTCGTAGGTGTAATCGAAGCCGATTTGCTGCACGCGCCACTCGAGGCCCCAGTAAACCTCGGCCAGGAAGGTGAACTGCGGGTGCTTTTCCTTAACGGCCTTTATGGCGCTCTCCCAGAATTCTTCCTGCGGGCGCTTGTAGCCGCCGCGGTTGAGCAGCCAGCCCCAGGTGCCCTCGTGGATCTCGTTCAAGGTCAGCATCACCATGTCGCAGCGCACGCCGTCGGCCATGTCCGCGATACGCAGCAGGACGGACAGCATCCGGTCGCGCGTGGCGGCGTTGAAATAGTTCAGCTGCGCGCTGTCGGACCACGCCGGAAAGTTGGGGTCGCGGCCGTAGGCGATGTAGCGCTTGATCTCGCCCTCTGGCAGCTCGAAGAACCAGTCGGGATGGGCGCGGTAATCTTCCTCGGAGCCGTTGATGAAGCAGTCCGGGCATTCCTTGATGTAGGGGTTGTCCTTGGCCGTATGGTTGGAGACCAGGTCGACCATCAGCTTCATCCCCATCGAATTGAGCTTTTCCTTGAGCGCCTTCAGCTCCCACTCGAAGCCGAGCTCGGCGTTCAGGCGGTACCAGTGCACCGAGTAGGGCGAAGAGCCGACGGCTTCCGGGCCGAAGCCGGGCGGGATGGTCTTCAGTTCCTCGGCCAGCGCCCTGTCCTCGCGGGCTATGCGCTCGGACTCGGGGCTGGGCTCCCAGACGCCGACCAGCCAGACTATGTCGAAGCCCAGGTGGCGCAGCTCCTGCCATTCGTCGTCCGGCACGGAGGAAAGTGTCATCTCGGGCAAGGAATACTTCGCCCGCAGCTGCTTTAGCCACAGCCTGGTATTGATTTCAATCAAATGAGGATTCGAACGAAGCACTTTCCCTCCCTGCTTTTCCTAAACGATTTTAGTGAAGGTCCCCCGGATGCTGGACTCTATTATAGCAAATCCGGCCGTGCTAAGGCGCTGCTGCCGGAAAACAAAAAGCCCCCCCGGTCTGCCCGGGGGGCCCAAAGCGCGGCTAACTACTGCGGGGCGGCCTCGCCTTCCGGCGCCTTCAGCCAGTAAACCGCCAGTTTGTAAGCCACTATGGAGAAGAGCAGGATCAGCAGCACGCCGGAGGCCACCACGCGCCAGGCCCAGGAGGAGGTCCTGCGCGCCGGCGCGTCGCCCGCGTCCATGATCTCGTAGACCCACCATTTGGTGCCCGAAACGTTGGAGACGGAGACCAGCAGCGTGCGCCCGCGGAACTGGACCGGGCTGGTGAGGTCGGCGGCTTCGCGCTCGGAGGCCAGGGCCAGCAGTTTAAGGACCTCGGCGGGGGCCTTGAGCCCGGGCTCGACTATGGACCGGCTCATCGAATCCGCGATGACCTGGCCCCCCATGTCCACCAGGCCGAAGCTGCCGTAGGAGTTGCGGCCCATCATCCGCACCACCTCGCCCAGGTAGGCCAGGCTGAGGCGGCCGGCCAGGTAATACGCCGGGGAGCCGCCCTTCAGCAGCGGCTCGGCCAGCACCAGCGCGGGCGGGGTATACTCCCCGTATTCCACGGCACCGGCGGGGGCCAGGGAGGCTTTGGCTTCGGAGAAGACCGGGCTCCTGGCGTAGTCCAGCCGCGGCTTGGCGCCGGCGGCGGGGTAGCGCGCCAGCTCGGCGCCGGAGGGCCCGAGCAGGGCCAGCTCGGAATAGATGAAGGGATTTTCCTGCGCGCGGGCGGCGAGGTCCTGCTTCAGCGCGGCCTGGCCGCCGGAGAGGCGGGCCCCGGCCACGCGGGCCAGGTTGTAGTTCAGGTTCAGCACGTCGGAGATGATGCCGGCGCCGGTCGAGGTGCGCAGCCCCAGGTAGCGCAGCGTGTCGTTCTTCTGCAGCTCGCCCTCGCCGTAGATGAAGTGCCGGCTCAGCAGCAGGAAGGGCAGGAGGAACAGCCCGGCCACCGCGGCGGCGAATTTGTATTTATTGATCCCGTTCATAGGCGAACCATCCTGTTCATTTTTTCCCGGCGCGGGCTCCCGCCCGCAGGGCTTTCTGCAGCGCCCACCCGGCTACGCTCTTCTCGAACCAGCTTATCAGTTCCTGCAGGCCGTAACCCGCCAGCGCGCAGAGCGCCCACAGCGCGGGCAGGTAATACCGCAGCTCTATGCCGCCGGTGGCCGGCACCTGCTTCACGGCCGCCAGCGGCAGCAGCGGCAGCAGCGCCGCCGCCAGGAAGACCAGCAGCCGCTCTTTCCTGAAAACGAAAGCCGCGTAGGCGCCGAGGAAGACGAAGACCATCAGGAACTTGTGGTACAGGACGCGCGGCAGTTCGTAGGCCAGGGCCCGGCCCAGTCCGGAGAAGGCGCCGGCCAGCGCGCCGCCGGGGCCGTCGCGCAGCAGGAAGGCCGCGGGCCCGAGCGGCCCCTGCGGCACGGGCTCGGCCGGCCGGTAACCGTAGCGGTCGATGTTGGCCCAGCGGCGCAGGCTGAGCTCCTGCGCGTAAAAAGCGCCGCCGTAATGCGCCCGCTGCCAGGCCAGGTAGGGCAGCGCCAGCAGCGCGGCCAGCCCGAGCGAGAGCCCGGCTTCCTTCAGCCGGAACTCCCGGCGGCGCAGCGCCCAGGAAAGCCCCGCCATGACCAGCAGCGCCCAGGCGGCGTCGAGGCGGCTCAGGCAGGCCAGGCCGCCGGCGAGGCCGGCAAGCAACGCGGAGCGCCGGCCCCCCTCCGCGTCGAAATAATGCCAGAACAGCAGCAGGAAGAGCAGCGCGAAAAGGTTGGAAGAGCCCTGCATGGCGTAGTAGCCCATGTAGGGATTGGCCGCCAGGAACAGCACAGCCATGGGGGCGGCCAGGCCGCCCAGCCCGTTGAGCGCCAGCAGCGTCGCCGCCGCCACCAGCACGTAGACCGCCACGCCCTGCGCGCGCACGGCCTTGTCGGGGTCGGCCCCGGCGGCCATGGCCAGCTTCAGGGCCGCCACCGGCAGCGGCTCCGCCAGGCCGGAGGCGTAGAACCAGGAGGACCCGGCGGCCATCAGGGAGCGGGAGGCCGCGTCGCGCAGCGGCTCCGCCTTGTAGACCTTCCAGCAGGCGGCTATGTTCATAGCGAGCGCGAGCCCGGCGAAAGCGAAGACCGCGGCGCGGAGATACTTCTCCAGGTCGGCTTTCCGCAGCAAATTTTGAAAGTCTGTCATTGTGAGGCGTCCCCTCAAGATTGTAGTATATTAAAAAATACTACGCGGGATAAGGCTATAAATATATGAGAGAGTTAACGCTGGAATTCAAAAAGATAGTTGGAGAAGGCAAGGCGCTGGGCCGCAGCGAGGGCAAAGTGGTGTTCTGCTACGGCGTGCTGCCGGATGAAACGGCCAGGGTCAGGATCACTTTCGAGAAGAAGAATTTCGCCGAGGCGGAGCTGCTGGAAATAATCACCCCCTCCCCGAAGCGCGTCGCCGCGCGGGAGGACCATTACCTCAGCTGCTCGCCCTGGCAGGTCATGGACTACGGCTTCCAGTGCGAGACCAAGAAGGAGCTGATCGAGGACCTGCTCTACCAGACCACCAAGGAAACCATCCGCCTGGACAAGTTCTACGGCGCGAAGGAGATCTTCGGCTACCGCACGAAGATAGAGTACAGTTTCACCGGCGAGCCCGGCGCGCTCTCCTTCGCCTTCCACAAGCGCGGCAACTACCGCGAGAAGTACCTGCTGCCGCAGGGCTGCGCCCTGATCAGCCCGGCGACCAACGCCGCCGCCGTGGCGGTGCTGGCGAAGTTAAACGAGCTCAAGCTCTCCACGGCCGACCTCAAGACGCTGATCATCCGCGAAGCCAAGACCCCCGGCTCGCGCGTGGCCGCGCTGTTCCTGAAGCGCCAGGACATCGAGCTGCCCGACATGAAGGTGCCCGGCCTCAACGGCTTCCTCGCGATCTACTCCAACCCCGTCAGCTCGGTCAGCCAGGTGGACGGCATCCTGAGCTCCTGGGGCGACGACTTCGTCACCGAGGAGATCCTGGGCGGAAAATTCTCCTACGGTTTCGACTGCTTCTTCCAGAACAACATAGAGCTGTTCGCCGAGGCGCTCAAAGAGATACGCGGCGCCGCCTTCAAATGCGGCAAACTGGTGGACCTCTACTCAGGCGTAGGCGTGATCGGCCTGTCGCTGCGCGACCTGGCGGACAAGGTATACGCGGTGGAGTCCTCGGAAAGCTCGGTAAAGTACGCCGCGCTGAACGCCGAGGCCAACGGCGCGAAGAATTTCCAGATAGCCTGCTCGCTGTCGGAGAAGACCGCCGGGGACCTGTTCGACGGCACGGATATCCTGGTCGTGGACCCGCCCCGCGCGGGCCTGCACACCAAGGTCATAAAACGGATCATGGAGATCCTGCCGAAGCGCGTGATCTACCTGTCCTGCAACCCCATCACGCAGGGGCGCGACGCGGCGTTCTTCCTGGAGAAGTACAAGATAGTCCGCTCGGCGGGCTTCGACTTCTACCCCAACACCCCCCACGCCGAGACCCTGCTGGTCTTCGAGCGGCCCTGAGCCGGGCGGGCAATAAAAAAGGCCGCGGCTGCCCGCGGCCTTTTTCATTTCCCCGCGCCCTACTTGAAAACGCCTCCGACGGCGTCGGAGAAATTGCCAGCCGCCGTGCCGGTGGACACCACTATCTTCTTGGGCGAGCAGTTGGAGCAGTAATACGCTTCGCCTTCGACTAGCGGCACCAGCGCCTGCAGCTGGAGCAGGGTCCTTGAAGGCAGGCGCAGCTTCCCGGCCATCACCGTGCCTTCGAACTCGTTTATGGAATTGACGCCCCTGGACACTATGTTGCGGGACGTCCCGGCCCCTGAAACGCTCTGGTCCGCGATGTACAGGGCCGTGTTCGTCTGTATGGTGCCGCCGGTGAAGGCGGGCGTATCTATGTACACACCGTAATTGTTCTTGACTATCCCGGCGCTCTGGGTATTCTGCACGAAAACGCCATAGGAGGAATTAATAGTACCGGGGCCCTGCGCCAGCGCCGTAGCCCGCACGCCCAGCACCTTCGGGAAATTCAGGGCTGCCGGAGTAGTGCCGGCTATGAAATCGCCGCCTATGACCATTTCAACTCCGCTCCTGTTCGTCTCCGGGTTCACAAGGACCAGCACCCCCACGCCCTCGTTAGGGAAGTCAGTGGCTATGTCCTGGTTCTCCACCATGTGCATCACCATCGAGACCACATTCGGAGAAGGCCCGGCCATGCTGCCCGCCGCGATGCGAGAGCTGACCGCCACGGTATTGACGTTGGTGATCCCGAAGTCGCCCATGTCGAAATCCTCCAGGGCCGGGTTGGACACGCTGCCTACCGCGGCCGAGATGCCGGTCAGCTGGGAGCCGTCGCCGAAGAACTTTTCGGCGTGGATCTCGCCGCCGCTGTTCATGGTTATCAGGTTGACGAAACCCGTAGACACGACCACCATGTTGCCGGCGTACCCGGCACCTGACGAGACATGGAGGACGCCCAGCGGCAGTTCCGTGCCCACCAGCAGCGGGCCCTGCCTGAACATGCCCGCGCCCGCCGACAGCACGCTGCCTCCCACGTAGAGCGTGGTGGAGAAGGCTATGCCCGGCTCGCCCGGCGCCGCGGTAATGGTGGAAGCGTTGATCAGCTTGAAATCCGCCAGGTTGAAGTCCTGCGTAGCCGTATGCGGGAAGTTCCTGAGCTGGGAGCCGTCGGCGTAAAGCACGCCGGCCACGGTCATGGAGGCCTGTACCACCCCGATCTCGTCGCGCCAGAGCTGCACGGCCGGGTCGCCCAGGGAAGCCTGCACGTCCAGGGCCGCCTCGCCGGCTACCAGCCCGATGGCCGCGCTGCTGAGGTTGTGGAGGTACCTCCCCCCGGCGTCGGGGCCGGCGGCCAGCGTTGCCGCCAGTGTATCAACAACGTTGCCGCTGCCGCCGCCGCGCAGGCCGGAGGACTCGGCGTAGATCACGCCGGCCGCCGTCATAGAGGCCTGTATCACTCCGGCGGAGTTGCGCCAGATCTGCACGAAGCTGTCCCCGGTCACTCCCCGCATGTCCAGCGCGGCTTCGCCCGCTGCCTGGCCGAAAGCGGCGCTGCTGAGGTTATTGATATAGGTTCCGCCCGCGTCATGCCCTGCGGTCAGGGTGTCCGCCAGGGTATCGATAACGTTGCCGGAGGGCAGGTTGCGCAGCTGAGCGGCGTCGGCGTAAAGCTCGCCGGCCGCGGTCATGGAGGCCTGCACCACCCCGAAAGCGTCGCGCCAGATCTGCACCACCGGGGCGCCGAACTGGGGTTTGGCGTCCAGGGCGGCCTCGCCGGCCACGTGACCTATGGCCGCGCTACTGAGGTTGGTGATATAGTTGTTGCCCGCGTCGCTCCCGGCGGCCAGCGTGGCCGCCAGCGTGTCGATCACGTTGCCGGAAGGCAGGTTGCGCAGCTGCGAGGCGTCGGCATAGAGTTCGCCGGTCACGCTCATGGAAGCCACGATCGTGCCGCCGGAGTTGCGCCAGAACTGCGAGTAGTTCCCCGCGCCGGCCTGCACGTCCAGCCGCGTGCCCGGGGTGCCGTGGCCTATGGCCACGTCGCCCAGGTTGACGATGCCCGAGGTCGCGGCGTTGTTGCCGGCGCCGAGGGTCTCGGAAAGGGTATCGATGAGGTTGCCGGTGCCGCTGCCGGTCTGGTCCGCGGTGCACAGCAGATTGCCGCTCACGTCGACAGTAAGCTTGTCGAAGCCCGAACAGGCGAAGTTGGTGAACTTCATGCCGCTGGTCAGGGTGCTGGCGTCCGCGTCGTTGACCTCCAGCCGCGCCGTAGCCGGGTTGATCCCGACGCCTACCCCGCCGGTGGCGTTGAGGGAAATGCCGGAATTGCCGCCGTCGTTGGACAGCCAGTACGAGCCGACCGTCAAATTGTCCTCCATGATATGGGTGCCGAGGCTGTCGGCGCCGGAGGGCGGCAGGTTGCGCAGCCCGGAAGCGTCGCCGTAAAGCACGCCGGTCGCGCTCATCGAGGCCACGATAGTGCCGCCTGAATTGCGCCAGAACTGCGTATAACTCCCGGCGCCAGCCTGCACGTCGAGGCTGGTGCCCGCGGAAGCCCGTCTAACGGCCACGTCGCCGAGGTTCAGCACACCGAGTCCCCCGGCGTTATTGCCTGCGCCGAGCGTCTCCGAGAGGCTGTCGATGAGGTTGCCGGTGCCGCTGCCCAGCTGGTCGGCCGAGCAGACCAGGTTGCCGCTCACGTCCACGGTGAGCTTCTGCGTGCTCAAGCAGGTAAAATTAGTGAAGCGCATGCCGCTGGTGTTCACATCGGCGTCGCTGTCGTTGACTTCCAGCCTGGCCGTGGCCGGGTTGACGCCGATCCCCACGCCGCCGGAGGGGTTCACCGAGACGCCCTCGCTATTGCCGTCGCTGGAGAGATAGTAATTCCCGAGGCGCACGTTCTGCCCGGCGGTATGGTTGCCCAGGTTGTCGGAAGCGGGCAAGTTGCGTATGCCGGCCGCGTCGGCGTAAAGCTCGCCGGTCACGCTCATGGACGCCACTATGGCGCCGCCCGAGTTGCGCCAGAGCTGCACATAGGGAGCCGCGCCGGCCTGAACGTCCAGCCTGGCGCCTGCTGCGCCCAGGCCCAAAGCCACGTCTCCCAGGTTGACCATGCCAGCGGCGCCGGCGTTATTGCCGGCGCTGAGGGTCTCAGAAAGAGTATCTATGAGGTTGCCGGTGCCGCTTCCGGTCTGGTCCGCCGAGCACAACAGGTTGCCGCTCACGTCGACCGTAAGTTTCTCAAAGCCCGAGCAGGCGAAGTTGGTGAACTTCATGCCGCTCGTGCCGGAATTAGCGTCGGCGTCGTTAACCTCGAAGCGCGCCGTAGCCGGGTTCACCCCGACGCCCACGCCGCCGCCGGAGTTGACGGAAACGCCTTCGGCGTCGCCGTCGCCGGACAGGTAGAACGCCCCGAGGCGCAGGCGCTGGGAGGCGTTGTGATCGCCCAGGTTATCAGCCGCGGGCAAGCCGCGCATGCCGGCCGCGCTGGCGTAAAGCACGCCGGTCGCGCTCATGGACGCCACCACCGTGCCGCCGGAGTCGCGCCAGAACTGGGAGTAGCCGCCCGCGCCGGTCTGCACGTCCAGCCGCGTTTCGGCCAGCCCCAGGCCTATGGCCACGTTGCCCAGGTTCACCATGCCCGCGGCGCCCGCGTTATTGCCGGCCCCGAGGGTCTCGGACAGGCTGTCGATAATGTTCCCCGTGCCGCTGCCGGTCTGGTCGGACGAGCAGACCAAATTGCCGCTCACGTCGGCGGTAAGCTTCTCGGTGCCGGAGCAGGCGAAATTGGCGAACTTGATGCCGCTGGTGTTGACGTCGGCGTCGCTGTCGTCCACTTCAAGCCGCGCAGTGGGCGGGTTGACGCCTATGCCCACGTCGCCGGCAGCACTGACGGAAATGCCGGCGTTGCCGCCGTCGCCTGACAGCCAGTAGGGCCCGACGGAGAGGTTCTGCCCCATTACGTGGCTGCCCAGGTTATCCGCCGTGGGCAGACCGCGCAGGCCCGCCGCGTTGGCGTAAAGCACGCCGGTCACGCTCATCGAAGCCACGATGGTGCCGCCGGAATTGCGCCAGAACTGAGCGTAGTTACCGGCGCCGGCCTGCACGTCCAGCCGCGTGCCGGCGGTACCCAGGCCCAGGGCCAGGTCGCCCAGGTTCACCATGCCTACGGCCCCGGCGTTATTTCCGGCCCCCAGGGTTTCGGATAGATCGTCGATGATGTTGCCGGTGCCGCTGCCGGTCTGGTCCGCAGAGCAGAGGATGTTGCCGCTGACGTCGACGGTCAGTTTCTGCGTGCCGGTGCAGGCGAAGTTAGTGAACTTCATGCCGCTGGTGACGGTATTAGCGTCGGCGTCGTTGACTTCCAGCCTGGCCGTGGCCGGGTAAACGCCCACGCCCACGCCGCCGTCCGAGTTCACGGAAACGCCTTCGGCGCCGCCGTCGCCTGACAGATAGAAAGTCCCTAGCCGCAGGTTCTGGCCCGCGGTATGGTTGCCGAAGTTATCCGCGGCGGGGAGGCCGCGCATTCCGGAGGCGTCGGCGTAAAGCACGCCGGTGGCGCTCATGGACGCCACCACCGTGCCGCCGGAGCTGCGCCAGAACTGCGAGTAACTGCCCGCGCCAGCCTGCACGTCCAGCCGCGTGCCGGCCGCGCCCAGGCCTATGGCCACGTTGCCCAGGTTCACCATGCCTACGGCGCCGGCGTTATTGCCTACGCCCAGGGTTTCGGAGAGGCTGTCGATGATATTGCCGGAACCGCTGCCGGTCTGGTCCGCAGAGCAGACCAGGTTGCCGCTCAGGTCCGCGGTCAGCTTCTGCGTGCCGGTGCAGGCGAAATTAGTAAATCGCACGCCGCTGGTATTGGCGTCGGCGTCGTCGTCGTTGACTTCCAGGCGCGCGCCGGGAGGATTGACGCCGATGCCGACCTGGCCCGCGGAGTTCACGGACAAGCCGGAGGGCCCGCCGTCGCTGGACAGCCAGTTGGAACCGGCGGCCAGGTTCTGCGTCAGCACATGGTCGCCCATGTTGTCGGAGGCGGGCAGGCCGCGGATGCCGGCCGCGTCGGCGTAAAGAACGCCGGTCGCGCTCATGGAGGCCACCACCGTACCGCCCGAGTCGCGCCAGAACTGGGAGTAGCCGCCGCCGTTGGCCTGCACGTCCAGCCTGGTGCCGGCCGCGCCTATGCCTATGGCCACGCCGCCCAGGTTCACCATCGACGCGCCCCCTGCGTTATTGCCGGCGCCGAGCGTTTCGGTAAGGGTGTCGATAAGGTTGCCGGTGCCGCTGCCGGTCTGGTCCGCAGAGCAGACCAGGTTGCCGCTCACGTCGACCGTGAGCTTGTCGAAGCCCGCGCAGACGAAATCAGTGAATTTCATACCGCTGGTGGCGGTGTCGGCGTCTCCGTCGTTGACCTCGAACCGTGCCGTGGCGGGGTAAACCCCGACGCCTACGCCGCCGGTGGCGTTCACCGAAACGCCTTCGCTGCCGCCGTCGCCGGAAAGGTAATAGGTCCCGAGGCGCAGGTTCTGCCCCGCAGTATGGTTGCCAAAATTATCCGCGGCAGGGAGGCCGCGCAGGCCGGCAGCGTCGGCGTAAAGCACGCCCGTGACGCTCATGGAGGCGACCAGGGTGCCCCCCGAGTTGCGCCAGAACTGCGCGTAGCTGCCGGCGCCCGCCTGCACGTCCAACCGCGTGCCGGCCGCGCCCAGGCCTATGGCCACGTTCCCCAGGTTCACCATCCCGGCGGTGCCGGCGTTGCTGCCGGCGCCCAGCGTGGCGGCCAAGGTGTCCACCACGTTGCTCGTCACCCCGCTGAGGGCGGAGCCGTCGCCGTAATACCTGGCCCCGGCAGGCAGGAAGACGTTGGAGGAGATATAAACTCCGCCGTACGAGGACGGCCCCGTGGAGGAGATCTCCACTCCGGGCCGCAGCTGCACGCGCCCGGCGCCCAGGCCAAGGGCGCCGGCCACCGTGGCGCTGGAATAGGTAGTGAGCGCCCCGTTGGCGGTTATGGCCCCGGCGTTAGCCACCGGAAAACCTGCCATCTGCAGCGTGGTGGTGGCCACGTGGTTGCCCAGATGGTCGGCGCCGGGAGGGATATTGCGGATGCCGGCAGCGTCGGCGTAGAGCACGCCGGAGGCCGTCATCGAGGCGACCACCGTGCCGGACTCGTTGCGCCAGAACTGGGAATAGGTGGCGTCCGCGGCCTGCACGTCGAGCTTCGTCTGCGGGGAAACGACGCCCAGGCCGGCGCTGCCGGCGAAGGTCGTGTGAGCCGGGTTAGACATCACGGCCCAGCCGGACGCGTAATACTGCGCCGTGCCGTCGGGGAAGACCAGGCCGTCGCTGCCGGGGGCGCCTATCAGGCGCAGGTCCCCGCCGTTAACGGTAAAGGTGCCGGTGGAGCTTTCGGCCGTGACCGCGTGCAGCGAATAGACCGAGGAAAAGAAGGGCTCCGGGGGCAGCCAGAGGCCGTCCACGCGCATCTGCACGAAGGGGGTGATATCCTTCCAGTTGAGGGCGGCGAACTGGGCGTCGTTCGGCGTGCCCAGCGGATAGCGGAAGAGGCCGGTGGAAACCACCACGTCGGTGGAACCGGAGTTCCAGTATTCCACGGAGGCGTCGGCGTTGATCAGGCGGAACTCCATGGAGGCCGTGCCGCTGAAGAGCCGCCCGTCCTTGCGGAGCGTGCCCTGGTAGCTGACCCGCCCTGGCGAAGCCGCGAAAGCGCAGTGCGCCGCCGCCAGCATGATTGTAAGCGCGGCTAACGCCGCGCGGCCGTATCTTAGGTTCACAAGCTCACCTCGTCTCGCTCTCGGCGGCCGCCCTGCCGCGGGCCAGGCCTTTGTAGTAAAGCGCTTCTTCGTTCGCCTTGTCGAAGGCGAGTACCGCGTCGAAATTCTTCCCGGCTTCCGCCCAGCGGCGCCGCCTGAAAAGCGCCAGGCCCGCCGCCATGTTCTCCTGCTGCCTGGTCACTTCTTCCTCGAGCCGCTTCAGCTTGTCAGCCCGCCGCAGCTCCCGCTCTGCCACCCGGCTCATGGTGCCGCCGCCGGTTGCGGACTGCTGGGCGGCCGACCGGGCGAACTGCAGCGAGGCCAGCATCCTGGAATCCGCCGTGGTGCGGCCCTCGGCCAGGTAGGGGTAGGCCTTCTTGATCGTCGCGTAAAAAATGCCCCGTATCTTCTCGCCGGACTTCCGCAGCAGCTCGCCGGTATCGGAATAGACCGGAAAATCGGACAGCAGCCGCTCGTACTCGTCCACCGCGCGCCTCACGGTGGCGGCGCCGGAGGCCAGGGAGCAGGCCCTGGAAAAGTCGTCCTCCCATTCGTTCACCCGTTCGGCCTTGGCCGCCCTCAGCGCGGCCAGTTTGGCGTAGTCCTTTTCGGCCGCGGCCATGAGTTTCGCCCGCTCGGCCTCGGCGTCGGCCTTCTCCGCCGCCGCCGCGCGGCCTACGGAAGACTCCAGCGCCACCTTGGCCGCGTCACTGGCGGGGTTGGCCAGGACCCGGTCTATCTGCCGCACCAGTTCGGCCCGCTCCGCCGCCGCGCCTGCCTCGGCCGACAGCGCGGCCGGCGCCAGGAGCAGCGCCGACAGCGCCGCGGCGTGAGCGGCGCCGCGCATTATCTGGAATCTCCCACCAGGGCCCGGGCCTTGCGCAGCAGGTCCAGCGCTTCCCGGCTGCCGGGGTCCAGCTGCAGCGCTCCGTTAAGTTCCAGCACCGCCTCGTAATAGCGGCTTTCCTTCATCAGCGTGCGCGCGAACTCCGTCTTCTGGCGCGCCTGCTCCTGCTCCAGCGACAGGTGCTGCGTTACCGCCACCGGCTTGTCGAATTTGTAGGAGAGGCTGAACCGGTGCGCCGGGCCGAACTTGCCGTAGGAAGAAAGCGAATAGTCGAACTGCAGCAGTTTCAGCGCCACGCCGCCGCCCAGCCTGAAGCCGCCGCCCAGGTCCTGCCCGGACAGGTAGCCGGCCCGCACCGACAGCATGCGCCAGACCTGGTATTCCGCGCCGGCGCCCCATGCCGAAGCCGAGTACTCCGGCTTCTTCACGTCCGCGGTAAGGGTTATCGGGTCGCCGGCCACGACGAAGATGAAAGAAGCTCCGGCCCGGTAGACCGACGGGGCCGGGTCCGTCTCTGTATCGAACTTGAAGCCGCCGCCCACCGACTGCGCCGACAGGCCGAGCGCCAGCGTGCCGAGGCTGTTGCGCTGTATCCAGAGCGCGCCGGCGTCGGCGAGCGCCGCGCCAGCGGCCACCCCGTCGAGCCTTTCGCGGGCGTATTTGAGGGTGGCCCCGGCGAAGAGGCCGGAGCGCGCGTCCTGCCACGGTCCGGTCACGCGGGCCGCGTAGCTGAGGCCGGCCGCCAGGTCCCCGGCGTCCACCTGCCCCGCGGCGGCGCCGGAATTGTTATAGCCGTCTATCGAGGGCACGCTCAGCACCAGCAGCGAGGCGGCCGCGACGCCGTATTTCAGCGGGTGCGCGTAGGCGGCCTGCTGGGAGGCTATCCCCTCGAGCCAGGAATTGTAGGTGAAGGCCGCTTCCTTGTAGGGGGTGCGGGCCAGCGCGGCCGGGTTCAGCGAGAGAGCGCCGAGCAGGTCGCCGTAAGCGCCCGCTCCGGTCTCGCCCATGGCTACCGCCCTCGGGCTCTGCAGGATGCGGAGGAACTCCCCGCCGGCCTTGCCGGCGCCGGAGGCCGCGGCGGCCGGCAGCGGCCGCAGGGCGAATAAGAGCAGGAGCAGGCCGGTGGTCCTCGTCATTTTATCACCACCAGCTTGCCGGTCTTGCGGGCCTTATCGGCGGCTATCTCCCACAGGTAGACGCCGCTGGCCACGGTCTGGCCGTTGGAATTCTTCAGGTCCCATTTAAGCGACGGAGGAACCACAGCGAGTTCCCGCACCAGGTCGCCGGCCACGGTGTAGATGCGGATGCGCCCGTAGGCCGGCAGGTTCGTGAAGGTGATGCCCTGCGCCCAGGTGCCGTACCGGGCCGGGTCCCCGCCGCCGGGCCGGAACGGCACCGGGTAGGCGTAGACAGGGGTCAGGTCGGCGTCGCTGACGGCCAGCAGCGCGTAGTTGGAAAAATGCGTGACCGTCTGGGAAACGGTCCGTGCCCCGGCGTTGAGCTGCGAGCCCGCCTGCTTATCCCAGAGCCCGCGCGCCTCGTCGAGGTGCCAGACGGAGAGGCCGGAGACTTTCTGCCTGGAGAGCGAGCCGTCGATGATCCCGTCCCCGTCCTCGTCCGGGTAGGGCAGCGTCACCACGCAGGCGGCGCCGGGCTGCACCAGGTTGCCGGCCGAGTCGTAGGGCTTCACGCTGACCGTGTTTACGAATTCCGGAGCTCCGGGCTGCCCCCGCATCCGGGTATTCGCGGCCGACACGGCGGGCAGCGCGGCGTCCGTGGAAAGCTTGACGTAGAAATCCTGCGCGTAGGCGTTGGCCGGGATGGAGACCCGCACGCGCCGGTCGGAGACGGCCAGGGCCGTGTTGTCCGCCGCATGGTCCATGATCACGGAGAAATACACCGTTGCCGCCGGGGAGACCGGCGAGCCGTTGACGTCTACCAGCGAAGAAGAGAACGCGACGGAGAACACGCTGCCCTTGGGCCAGGAGGAGTCCGGGACCACCACCAGCTTCTGCCCGGAATAGCTGACGGTCACGGCCCAGGTGGAGTTGACGAGCGCCCCGGTATTGTCGTAGAGCTGCGTCACGCCGACCGCGGGATTGGAGAGGGCCGGAGAAAGCTCCTCGCCGAAAACCAGGTTCACGTTCTCGCCAGGGGTCATGCCCACCAGCGTGCCTTCCATGGACGCCGCCGCCGTGGAGGTGAAGGCGGCGAGGCCCGGGTTCACCACCTCAGCCGGCACGAGCGAGAGGTAGCCGGACCAGACGCCGGAGGGAGCGTTGGCTAGCTCGGCCGGGCTGGCGCAGTCGTCGCCGACGGTGTAGGAGAGCTCGTAGGCGCCGGTGGAGGCGCGCACCACGGCCAGCGGGGCGCCTGAATCGCGGATCTTTTCCCAGGCGCAGCGGGCGGGCTGCGGCAGCAGGGCGGCGGCCGCGGCCGCGAGCAACAGGGCTTTTTTCAGGCGTATAAGTGTGGTAAAGGGCATAGCGGGGCGGGCGCGCACGCGGCCTGCCATCATTGTATTATATAACACGCAAAGGTAAACGGGTAGGTTATATCGGATACACTTACCACATGTTACAGCGGCTCATTTAGCGGCCGCCGGCAGGTTTTCGGCCGCCTGCCGTGAGAAGACCCCGGCCTCGTAGGCCAGCGGCTTGTTCCTGACGCGCTCCACCAGGCCTTTGGCCAGCTGCCCGGCCAGCCCCCCGAGCAGGCTCTTGGGCGTCTTTACCCGCACCACGCTTTCGCCGAAAGAGAGCTCTTTTTCTCCCGGAGCCCAGACGCGAAAACCGCCCTTCACCATGCGCCGGTTATACACGCCGGCCATGATCTCGCCGTAATCGGTGATCTCGCCGAAAACCAGCCGGCCTGCGCCCAGCCAGCTTGCGAGGTCCTCGGGCCTGGCCGCGCCGAGCTGCCCGCCGTCGCCGAAGCCGCGCCGCCGCAGGCGCTCGTCGGTCTCTTCGAGCGGCAGCAGGGAGTAGCCGGCCTCCTTCAACTGCGCGAAGACCAGCTGCCGCGCGAGGACGGGGCCGTCGATGCTGGTCGTATCGTCGGAGAAGGGCAGCAGGGCCGTCTTCACCTCGAACCAGCTAAAGTCGCATTTGCGCTCCTCCGGCAGGGCGCGCGCCCTTTCCAGGTCCCTGTAGATCTCCTCCCAGCGCACGGGCTTGGCCGCCTTGTCGCCGGCTGCCAGCGCCTGCGCCCGCCGGTAGGCCTCTTCGGCGGCGGCGTAATCCCTGCCCACCTCGGCGGCCACCGCGAGTCCCAGCTGGTCGCGCCAGCCGCCCTCAGGCAGGCGGGCCCGCCACACGGCGGAGGCCTCCTCCCAGCGCCCGTTCCAGGCCAGGTCCGCGGCTTTCTCAGACTCCTCGTCTTTTTTTACCGCGAAGACAGGGCGCAACCGTTCCACTACGCGCCCGGCATACCGGTCGGCGAGCCGCTCGGCCACCTTGGCAAAGATCTTCTCCTCGTTATCCGCGTACCAGTCGGGCTCCTCTTTGGACTTGTCAAAACGGTCCTCCGAAACGGTGAAAACCTCGGCCCAGGAATCCAGCACGGCCTCTCCGGGCCAGGCCAGCAAATGCACCTGGGCCGGCAGCGCGGCGCTGTACGCCCAGACCTTGCTCTTGACGGTCTGCTTCTGCTTCTTCCTGTCGTACTGCACCGCCGAGCGCTCCTCCATCTTACGAGAGACGGCGGGCGAGCCCAGGGTCAGCACCAGCAGGCCGGAAGGGTTGAGCCGGTCCGCGAAATCCGAGGGCCCGCCCGCGCCTTTCTCGACGCGCCATGCGCAGAGCCTGGAGCCCGGCTGCCTGAGCGCCTTGGCGGCGCGGCGCGCCAGCGCCTGGAAATTCATGTCCGGCCCGTTACGCCCCAGCAGCGCGCCGGCCAGCGACGAGAGTTCCCCCTCCTCCGCCCGCGGCGGCGGCTTTATCACCAGGTACAGCGCGCCCAGCGCCGGCCGCGAAGCGGCCTGCGCGGCGGGCAGCCGGTGCTTGACTCTGACGGAGGTGTATCCGCCGCAGCCGGCCAGCGCGGCCAGCGGCAGCAGCAGGAAGAGTTTTTTCATTTTTCCAGCCAGGCGGCGGAGCGCGTTCCTTTGAACTTGCCGGCCCCCGTCAAGCCTTCGACATGGGCGTTATAGCGGGTCTGCACCGGCTTGTCCTTGCCCAGCCCGCCGGCGGCGGTGGCGCTCTCCACGAAGGCCTGCGCCACCGGGAAAGCCGTGACCAGGTAAGCCTGGCGGAGCGCGGAATCGTAGACGGAATAGACCAGCAAGTGAGTATTGCCTCCGGCGCTCCGCGTGAAGGGCACGAAATCCGTGCGCAGCGCTACCTTGCGGCCGCCGGGCAGCGCCACCTCCTCGGTCAGGCGCGTGCGTTTAACGCCGGAGAAAGAGATCTTTTTAACCGCCGGAGAGCAGCCGCCGGCGGCGCGGCCGAGCAGGGCCCAGGCGGCCGGGTCGTCCTTCAGCGCTATGCCCCCGGCGAGACAAGTGACGTTGGCCAGCAGCGTGCCCTCCGGCGGGTTCGGCCCTGCCGAACCGCGCGGCAGGCCCAGCCCGTCCTCTATGTCGGGGCGCACCCACCGGGCGCGCTTGAAGCCGAACTTGGTGGGCAGCAGGCTGAACAGGTAGCCATAGGTGTGCTCGGCCCCGGCGTGCATCAGGCGGCCGCGCGGCGCCGGCGCGCCCAGCCGGCCGGAGAGGAAGGCCAGCAGGCCGGGGTCTACTATCTCCCCGTTGGCGAGCTCGTCGTAATTTATGCTCTCGCCCCACAGCTTGAGCAGGGCCGGGTTGGCGCGGTCGGCGTCCAGCTGCTGCAGGAGTCCGGGCGCGTAGGCGGCCAGGACGCGCTCGGTCTCGGCCGGGGATTTAGCGGGCAGCAGGCGCGCGGCGCCTGCCCACGGGCAGTCCTCTGGCCTCTCCTGGGAGCCCTTCTGCGGGCATTCGAAGGCGGCGGCGGCGGCGGGCAGCAGCAGCGCCGCGACGGTAAGCCTTAGCCCGTGGGCCAGGATTTTTTTTATTATCATAGGGTTCTCCAGATCTCCGGTCGCAATACTCTTCACCGGCGCGGCAGTACGGTTATCCTGCCGGTGGCCAGGTCCACCCGCAGCCTGTCGCCGGTGCGTATCCTGTTTATGTTTTCCGTCTCTACCAGCAGCGGCACTCCGAACTCGGCGCAGATGGCGGCGGCGTGGGAGCCGACGGCGCCGCGGCTGATGGCCACGGCGGCGACGCGCCCGATGCGGCTGAGAAAGCTGGGCTCGAAGTCGTGGGCGGCGTAGATGAAGCGCCCGCGCCCGGCCCGCAGGATATCGCGCCCGGCCACGGCCGGGCCCTCCACCACCCTGTCCTCGCGCCTGGCGGGCACGCCCTTTATCGCGGCCTTTCGCGCGCCCCGGGTCGGGACCGCGGCCGCCGCCCGCTGCCTGCCCAGTTGGGCCAGCTGCGCCGGCAGCGCCGCGCACAGCCAGCGGCCGTAGGCCGACCTGTCTGCGGCGCGCAGCTTTTTGAGCACCGCTCCCAGCAAGTCGAGCTCCCTCTCCAGGCGTTCGCGCATGGCCGAGGCTCCCTCCGCCGTGAGGCGGCGGCGGATGAAGGCGGCCTCATTGGCCGACAAACTGGAAAGCACGAAGGTAAAAGGCAGGCTGCCGCCGCCCGGAAGGGGGAGGCGCTTGACGCGGCATGCCGCCGGAGCTTCGCGGAAAATGAAGAGCAGCCCTCGCTTGGCGAGCGCCGAGAGTTCGCGCTGCGCGCGCCGGTCGTTCCCGGGCGGGAACAGCGTGGGTTCTCCCTGGTGGCGCACGATGAGCCACCGCTGGCGGCGCGCCCTGGCCAGGCCGCCAGGCCGTAGCGTCACCACGAAATGTTCCAGGGTTTCGCTGGCCGGGCGGCTCAGGCCCAGGTAATTCTGCGCCAGCAGGGCCGGTGTCTCGCTGAGCGCCCACTCTCCAGGCGCGAAGCCGAGCCCGCGCATGAGCGCCTCTACCTCGGCGTAGATGGCGGTGAAATCAAGGAGGGCGGCGCAGCCGACGGCGCCGAAAACCCTGGCCTGCAGCAGCACCGGCCGCCCGGAGGGCAGCGCCATCTCCACCGAGATATTGGAGGAAGGATAGAGGGCCCGCTGCACGCGCAGAGCCGCGGCGGCCGCGGCTTTGGCCGCCCGCAGCGGGAAGCCGGGGCCGGTCTTTTTCCGCAATTTCCCGTCGGGAGAGAAGACCGCCCGCCAGCGAGCGCCGGCGCCGGAAGTGATCGGGGCCGCGCCGCCGCGCGCCAGCTCCACCACCAGCTCCTGCCGGTGATATAGGGTGCAGACGGCGCCCAGCTCGGCCTCCACGAAAGGCTGCAGCAGCAGGGCCATGCCCCTGCTGAGGACGGAACCCTTGGCCTTCGCGTACTCCCTGGCGGCCGGGCCGGCGGCGGCTGCGGCGCACCTGGCCGCCGCGGCTGCCAGCCCGAACAGGTCTTTCGCCAGCTCGGAGCGGTACACGCCCGGCGCGGCCGCGCCGGGGAGGTCTTCCAGAGAAGAAGAACTGCGCACCATCACCGGGAAGCGGCCCTTCAGCGTCCTGGCCGCCTCGGCCAGCAGCGGCGCGGCGGCCAGGGGCGAGGCCCCCCGGCCGAAAAATTCAGCTACGGCCGCTGGCGGCAGCACCCAGGAACTCGGCACACGGAAGCCCGCGGCGGCCAGGGCCGCCGTGCCGGCCGCCTTGGCCCCGGCTCCCTCGGGCAGAGGCCCGGCAATTATGTCCCGCAGGTGTGGCATAGGTGATATTCTAGCAAACCCCGCCCCAAAAGGCGCCCCGCCAACATCTTTCTGGACCGCGCCTTAAGGAAATCAGTATAATTGATACTGGCTCTTATCCGATAGACGCCTTTAATTATATTATCCGAATTACGGAGACCTGCTTGACTTCTACCGCGCAGCGCACGGACAAGATCTTTTTTCTGTCTTATTCCCCCGAGGCGGCCGCCCGCCTGCGGGAGCTCGGTAGCCCTTTCTCCCTTAATTCCGGCGGCGGCCCGGTTTTCACCCCCGGCTTCGCCGCCGGCGCGCCGGCCGTCCCGCCCTGCCTGCCCTGCAACCTCGGCGATCCCGCCTTCCTCGCCGCGCACGGCCTGAAATACGCCTATGTGGGCGGCTCCATGGCCAACGGCATCAGCTCGACGCAGCTGGCCGAGGACTTCGGCAAGGCCGGGATGCTCGGTTTTTATGGCGCCGCCGGCCAGCACCTCGGGGAAGTCGAGAAGGCGATAGACCGCCTGGAGGCCGCCGGGGAGTTCCCCCGCGGCTTCAACCTGATCCACAGCCCTTCCGACCCGGCCCTCGAGGCGGACCTCGTGAACCTCTACCTGCGCCGCGGCGTCAGGCTGATAGAGGCCTCAGCCTTCATCGGGCTAACCCTGCCGCTGATCCGCTTCCGCACCCATGGCATCCGGCGCGGCGAGAACGGCGCGATAGAGACCCCGAACCGCGTGATAGGCAAGATCTCCCGCGTCGAGGTGGCCGAGCGCTTCTTCTCCCCGCCCGAAGACAAATTCCTCAAAGAACTGGTGGCCCGCGGAGAACTCACCCCCGGGCAGGCGGAACTGGCGTCCCAGGTCCCCGTGGCCGAAGACGTCACCGCCGAGGGCGATTCCGGCGGACACACGGACAACCGCCCCCTCGTGAACCTGCTGCCCACGATAATAGCCCTGCGCGACCGGGTACAGGCGCAGCGCGCCTACGCCGCGGCCCCCCGCGTGGGAGCCGGCGGCGGCATAGCCACCCCGGAAGCCGCCGCGGCCGCCTTCATGATGGGCGCGGCCTACGTGGTCACCGGCACCGTCAACCAGGCCTGCGCGGGCTCCGGCACCACGGACCTGGTGCGCAGGCTGCTCGCCGGCGCCGGCCAGGCCGACGTGGCCATGGCCGCGGCCGCCGACATGTTCGAGATGGGCGTGAAGGTGCAGATCCTCAAGCGCGGCACCATGTTCGCCATGCGCGCCAACAAGCTTTACGACTACTACCGCGCCTACAACAGCTTCGAGGAGATCCCCGCCGACATCAGGGCGACGCTGGAGCGGGACTATTTCCGCGCCTCCTTCGCCGAGATCTGGAACGGCACCCGCGAATTTTTCCTGCGCCGCGACCCGGCCCAGGCCGAGCGCGCCGAGCGCGACCCCAAGCACAAGCTGGCGCTGGTCTTCCGCTGGTACCTCAGCCAGAGCTCGCGCTGGCCGCTGGCCGGAGACGAGAGCCGCAAGCTGGACTACCAGGTCTGGTGCGGCCCTGCGATGGGCGCCTTCAACGAATGGGCCAAGGGCTCGTTCCTCGAGGCGCCGGAGAACCGCGACGCCGTCACGGTAGCCTACAACCTGCTCGCCGGAGCGGCGGCGCTGACCCGCCTGCACGCGCTGCGCTGCCAGGGCGTGGCTACCGACCCGCGCCTCGCGCGGCAGGAGCCCAGGACGAAGGAAGACCTGGCCAAGTTTTTTTAACCGGCCGCGGGGCCGGCAGCATATACTCCGTAACGGGCAAGGCCCGGGGCGCGCCAGGGGGCTTGCCCGACGAGGACTAAATGAGCGCTAAAAAAGAAACCGCACAATCCCCGATCGCCATAGTGGGCATAGGCTGCCTTTTTCCCAAGGCCGACAACGCCCGCCGCTTCTGGGCTAATATCAAGAACGGGGTAGACGCCATAGGCGATATCCCCGCCTCCCACTGGCTGCCCGAAGAGCACTTCGACCAGAACCCCAAGCGCCCGGACATGACCTACGCCCGCCGCGGCGGCTTCATCCTCCCCGTGGATTTCGACCCGTCCGAGTTCGGCCTGGCGCCGAACGCCCTGGAGGCCACCGACAGCGCCCAGTTGCTGGGCCTGCTGACCGCCAAGATGGCCCTCGAGGACGCGGGCTACGGCCCCGGCCGCGATTTCGACCGCGGCCGCGTCAGCGTGATACTCGGCGTCACCGGCGCGCTGGAGCTGGTCATCCCCCTCGGCGCCCGCCTGGGCCACCCGAAGTGGCGCAAGGCCCTGGGCGAGTTCGGCATTACCGGCGCAGACGCCGAAGCCATAATTTCCCGCATGCAGGAGGACTATGTCCCGTGGCAGGAGAGCTCCTTCCCCGGCCTGCTGGGCAACGTGGTCAGCGGCCGCATAGCCAACCGTTTCAACCTCGGCGGCACCAACTGCGTGGTGGACGCGGCTTGCGGCAGCTCGCTGGGCGCCGTGCACATGGCCACGCTGGAACTGGCGGCCGGCCGCTCTTCCATGGTGGTCACCGGCGGCGTGGACTGCTTCAACGACATCTTCATGTACATGTGCTTCAGCAAGACGCCGGCGCTGTCCGCCTCCGGCGACGCGAAGTCCTTCGACGCCTCCGCCGACGGCACCGCCCTGGGCGAGGGCCTGGGCATGATGGTGATGAAGCGCCTCGAGGACGCCGTTAAGGACGGCGACCGGATCTACGCCGTGCTCAAGGGCGTGGGCTCCTCTTCCGACGGCAAGGGCAAGTCCATTTACGCTCCCAGCTCCGAGGGCCAGGCCCGCGCGCTGCGCAGCGCCTACGCCGCGGCAGGCGTGGAGCCCTCCACCGTGGAACTCGCCGAGGCGCACGGCACCGGCACCACCGTGGGCGACGGCGTGGAACTGGACGCCCTCACCGCGGTTTACCGCGACAGCAGGAAGGACGGCACCTGGTGCGCCCTTGGCTCGGTAAAGTCGATGATAGGCCACACCAAGGCCGCCGCCGGTTCGGCCGGCCTCATCAAGGCCGCCCTCTCGCTCTACAACAAGACCCTGCCCCCGACCATAAAGGTCAACGCACCGCTGAAGGCGCTGGCCGACGGCAGCACCCCTTTCTACCTCAACGCCGAGCTGCGCCCCTGGATCAAGAAGGACCACCCGCGCCGCGCCGGCGTCTCCGCCCTGGGCTTCGGCGGCTCCAATTTCCACGCCATACTGGAAGAACATACCCCGGACAAGGCGCGGCCCGACTGGGACGGAGACGCGCAGCTCGCCGTCTTCTCCGGCAATAATGCCGGCGAGATCAGGCAGGCCCTGGCCGCCTGGCAGGGCCTGGACTGGGACGGTTTGCGCCTGGCCGCCGTGAGCGCCCGCGCCGCCTTCAAGCCCTCGGCCCCTGCGCGCCTGGGCTTCGTGCTCGAGCGCGACGCCGACTGGCGCAAGACCATAGCCGCCGCCCTCTCCAACCTGGACTCGCAGAAAGCCGCCGCCTGGACCACGCCCGACGGCGTCTGTTTCTCCTCCGCCGCTCCCGAAAAACTGGCCGTGCTGTTCCCCGGCCAGGGCGCGCAGTATCCCGGCATGCAGCGCGACCTCGCCTGCCGCTTCCCGGAAACCCTCGCCGTCCTGACCGCGGCCGACAAGGCCTTCGGCGGCGGCAAGCCGCTCTCCGACTACCTCTACCCGCGCTCGGCTTTCACGCCCGAGGCGAAGCAGCGCCAGGCCGAGGACCTCAAGGACACCCGCGTGGCCCAGCCCGCCCTCGGCGCGGCCGAGCTAGGCGCCTGGCGCGCTCTCGCCGCTTTCGGCGTGAAGCCCGCCGCTTTCGCCGGCCACAGCTACGGCGAGCTGCCCGCCCTCTGCGCCGCCGGTGTTTACGGCGACGCAGAACTGTTCTCCTTGTCGAAGCTGCGCGGAGAGCTGATGGCCGCCGGCTCCGGCGACCGCGGCAGCATGCTGGCCGTGCAGGCGCCGCTCGCCGACATAGAGAAGGCCGTGAAGGAAGAGAAGCTCGACCTCATCATAGCCAACAAGAATACGCCGGCGCAGTTCGTGCTGTCCGGCCGCACCGAAGAGATAAAGCGCGCCGCCGAGCGTCTGACCGCGCGCGGCCTCAAGAACACCGTCCTCCAGGTCTCGGCCGCCTTCCACAGCCCGCTCGTCGCGGGCGCGCAGAAAGACTTCGCCGCCGCCCTCGGCAAGGTGAAGTTCGCCAAGCCTTCGGTCTCCGTCTACGCCAACAAGACCGCCTCCGCCTACCCCGAGTCCGCGGACAAGGCCCGCGATATACTGGCCTCGCAGCTGGCCTCCCCGGTGGAGTTCACCGCCATGGTGGAGAAGATGTACGCCGACGGCGTCAGGATCTTCCTGGAAGCGGGCCCCGGCGCCCGCCTGACCGGCATGGCCTCGGCCATCCTGGCCGGCAAGGAACATACGGCCTTCGCCCTCGACGCTTCTTCCGGCAAGAAGAACGGCGTGGCCGACCTGGCCCGGGCGCTCGCGCGCCTCGCCGCCCTCGGCTGCAGCCTCGACCTGGCCGCCTGGGAAGGCGGCGCCGACGGCGCAAAGGACGCCGACAAGAAGATCTCCAAACTGGCCGTGAAGCTGACCGGCGCGAATTACCGTTCCCCCCGCCCGGCCGCTCAGGCGCCGAAACGGCAGCTCACGCTGGCCCCGGCCGCGCAGCAGGCGCAGTACGCGCCAGCCGCCCCGGCGGTGCAAGGCTATGCCTCGGAGGCCCTCCGCATCACCCAGGAGAGCATGGCCGCCCTGCAGAAACTGCAGGAGCAGACCGCCCTGCTGCACGCCCGCTTTCTCGAAGGCCAGGAGGCCGCCCAGCGGTCCTTCCAGACCCTCCTGGACCAGCAGCAGCAGCTGTTCACCGGCGCGCCGACCACCGCGGCCTCGTTCCAGGCCCCGGTTTTCGCCCCGCCGGTTTTCAGCGCGCCCGCGCCCGCGCAGGTGCGTCCCGCCGCCGTGCCCGCCGCACCTCAGCCGGCGCCCGCCGCCGGCGCGAACGTGGAGAAAGTCCTGCTCTCCATCGTCTCGTCCCAGACCGGCTATCCGGCCGAATCGCTCAACCCCGACATGGACATGGAGTCCGACCTCGGTATAGATTCCATCAAGCGCGTGGCCATACTTTCGGAACTGCA
>MGUG01000045.1 GCA_001799845.1 Elusimicrobia bacterium GWC2_64_44
CAGGCCCTGCTTGTCCTTGGCCTGCACCTTGTAGATGACGTTGGGGTTGGTGGCGATGAGCGGGATATTGAACTCGCGCTCGATGCGCTCCCTGATGATGTCGAGGTGCAGCAGGCCCATGAAGCCCAGGCGGAAGCCGAAGCCCAGGGCCTTGGAGGTTTCGCCCTGGAAGTTAAAGGAAGAGTCCGTGAGGTTGAGCTTCTCTATGGCGGTCTTGAGGCCGGTGTAGTCCGTGGTGTTTACCGGGTAGAAGCCGGCGAAGACCACGGGGTTCACTTCCTTGTAGCCGGGCAGGGGCTCGTCGATCTTGACGCCTTTCTCGAAGATGGTGTCGCCCATCTTGATCTCGTGGATGTCCCGGATGCCGGCCACGATGTAGCCGACCTCGCCGGTCTTGATGGAAGTGCCCTTGATGAGCTTGGGCGTAAGGTAGCCGACCTCTTCCACCTTGTAGCTGGTGCCCTTGGAGTGGAAGGTGATAAATTTTCCGGCGGAGACGGCGCCGTCCACCACGCGCGTGTAGATGACCACGCCCTTGTAAACGTCGTAGAAGGAGTCGAAGACCAGCGCCTTGAGGGGCCGCTCGGTCGAGCCCACCGGCGGCGGGATCTCCTTGATCACGCGCTCGAGCACTTCGCGCGCGCCGCGGCCGTCCTTGGCGCTGATGCGGGACGAGTCCTTCGGGTCCTTGAGGACCTCCCAGATCTGCTCCTCGGTGGCGTCGGGGTTGGAGTGCTCCAGGTCTATCTTGTTGATGACGGGGATGATGGTGAGGCCCAGGCTCTGCGCCAGGTGGGCGTGCGCCAGCGTCTGCGCTTCCACGCCCTGGGACGCGTCCACCAGCAGGATGGCGCCCTCGCAGGCTGCCATGGCGCGGGAAACCTCGTAGGAGAAGTCCACGTGGCCGGGGGTGTCTATCAGGTTGAGGATATACTCCTCGCCGTCCTCGGCCTTGTAGAGCATGCGCACGGCCTTGGCCTTGATGGTGATGCCGCGCTCGCGCTCGAGCTCCATGCCGTCGAGGAACTGCTCTTTCATCTGGCGGTCCGGCACAGTGTCCGTGAGCTGGATGAAGCGGTCCGCCAGCGTGCTCTTGCCGTGGTCGATATGCGCGATGATGCAGAAGTTTCGTATTTTCATGGTGTCTTAGGGGACGTTGTTGAGTTGTTGACTTTTTTCATTAACTTCATGGCTTTAGGCTAAAAAACAGGCTCCAACAACTCAACAACTCAACAACGTCCCCATCCTTCTAAAGGGCGCGGTTGCTGACCTCTTCCTCCACCAGCCGGCGGATCTCGTCGGCGGTGGGCAGGCTCAGCGCGCGGTTGGCCAGCGCCGAGAACTTATCGAAGCTCATGGCCCGGACCGAGTGCTTGGAGCGCAGGTACATCTTGGCCGGCACGGAGAGGATGTCCACGCCCAGGCCCACCAGCAGCGGGATGGCGAAGGGGTCCGAGGCCATCTCGCCGCAGACCGAGACCGGCTTGCCCTTCTTGTGGGCGGTCTGCACTACCAGGTTGATCAGCCGCAGCACGGCGGGGTGGAACGGCTCGTAGAGCTCGGAGACGTACTGGTTGATGCGGTCCACCGCCAGGGTGTACTGCACCAGGTCGTTGGTGCCTATCGAGACGAAGTCTATTTCGCCCAGAAGCGAGTCCAGGATGATGGCCGCCGCCGGGATCTCCACCATGACGCCGAACTCCGGGTCTTTCTTGACCTGGAAGCCTTCTTCGGCCAGCTCGGTCTTGATGTCGGCCGCGATGCGCTTCACGGTCAGCAGCTCGTCGGCCGACGAGAGCATCGGGATCATGATCTTGATGTTGCCCTCGGTGTTGGCCTTGTAGATGGCGCGCAGTTGCGTCTTGAGCAGCTCCGGGTACTTGATGAACAGCCGGATGCCGCGGAAGCCCATGAACGGGTTGCGCTCGTCCTTGAGGCCCTTGATGCCGAGCTCGGTGGCGCGGTCGCCGCCGATGTCGGCGGTGCGGATGGTGAGCGGGATATTGGGCGCGGCCTTGACCACGGAGGCATAGGCCTTCAGCTGCTCTTCCTCGGTGGGCACGGAGCCGCGGTTCATGTAGAGGAACTCGGTGCGGTAGAGGCCCACGCCCTCGGCCTTGACGGCCGCCAGCTCGGGCGCGTCCTCGGCGGAGTCCAGGTTGCACATCAGGCTGATCTTGTGGCCGTCGCGCGTGGTGGCGGGCAGGCCCTTGAGGCGGTGGAAGAAATGCTCCTGCTTCTGCAGCTCTTCCTTGCGCGCCTTGTATTTCTCGATGATCTCGGCGGAGGGCGAGATGATGACCATGCCCTGCTCGCCGTCCACCACCAGGGTGTCTCCGCTCTGGATCTGGCGGCTGATGTCGGAAAGGCCGACCACGGCCGGGATGCCCATGCTCTGGGCGAAGATGGCCGTGTGGCTGGACTTGGAGCCCAGGTCCATGCAGAAGCCCAGCACCTTGTTGGACTCGCGGATATGCAGCGTGTCCGACGGGTACAGGTTGTGCGCTACGATGATGACGGGCTCTTTGAGGTCCCGCAGCGAGGTCTTCTCGGAGTTCACCAGGTTGGAGATGATCTTTTTGCCCACGTCGAAGACGTCGTGCTTGCGCTCGTGGAAGAACTCGTCGTCTATCTTCTCGAACTGCTCCTCGGCCTTGTCCAGGATCTCCGACAGCGCGAACTCGGCGTTCATGCCCTTGGCTATGATCAGCTTGGGCACGTCCTTGGTGATCATCGGGTCCTGCAGGATCAGGTGGTGCGCGTCTATCAGCTTGGCGTGGTTCTTGCCCAGCACGGTCAGGATCTTGGTCCGGATGACGTCGAGGTCCAGCTTGGTCTTCTCGAGCGCCTCTTTGAAGCGCTTGACCTCGGCCTTTATCTTTTCCGGGGGTATTTCCTTCTGCTCGATAAGGATGTTCTCTTCCTTAACGATATGCGCCTTGCCGATGGCAATGCCGAGGCTGGCGGGAACTCCCTTTTTGATCAGCATGATTTCCTCAATCCTCGTCGAATTTGCGGGCGAACAGGTCCGCGATGGCCGTTACGGCCTCGCCCTCGTCCTTGCCCTTGGCCGTGACTTCGATGATGCTGCCCTTGCCCGCAGCCAGCGTCATGATGCCCATGATGCTCTTGGCGTTGACCTCCATCCCGTCCTTTACCAGCTTGATGTCGCTGGCGAAGCGGGAGGAGGTGTTGGCTATCATGCCCGCGGGGCGGGCGTGGATGCCGAGTTCGTTGGTGATAGTGATGTCGATTTTCTTCATAGGTATAGTTTAAAAGGGCTGAAGCTCAAAACACTGAACAGCAGCAGCGAGCCGGCCAGCACCAGGCCCGCGGCGAAAAAGACGGAGCGCCCGTAAGCGCGGCTGACGCGGTGCAAGGCCATCACGGCCACCGGCAGGCCCAGCCTGAAAGCCAGGTCGGCGGGCGCGGCGCCGGAGTTGGCCCGCCACAGCAGCCCGAAGGCCAGCGCCGCTATGGCCAGCGACATCGCGAAGCCCGCCGCGCTGAGGCGGCGGATCAGGCGGCTCCAGTCGGCGCAGTCGAGGCCGCACGAGGAGGCGCCGCCGCAGGCGTAGCCGACCTTGAGGCCGCGCCAGCGCCAGTAGACCGCGAAAGCCGAATAGACCGCGATGCCCGCGCCCGGCCCGGCGAACAGCAGCGCAACCGACACCGGCGAGTCCAGCCCCGTGAAGAGCCAGCCGAAGAAGCCGCCGGCCGACCAGACCAGCACGCAGAGCTGCACGGTCATGGGCTTGAGCCGGCCCCAGAAGATCCGGTCGCCGATGGAGGCGAAGCTGGTGGCCAGGGCCTGCTTGACGCCCGGCATGCTCTTCAGCGCGGCCTCGGCGTCGGGAGAGGCGGCCGCCCGCTCCTCCACGGCCGCCACGTTGCCCGCCACGAACGAAGCCATGTAGGGCTGCGTGTTCACGAGGCCCAGGTGGCGCAGCAGTGCCGCCTTGCGCTTCTCCGGGTCGGGATAAAATTTTTCCAGCGCCGGCTGCAGGCAATAGGCGAAGCCCAGGTTCTGGAACCGCTCATAGTTCCAGCCTGCCTGCATGAAGAACGACCTAAAAAACATCCGTACGAACATTCTTTTTCTTAACCTTTCTTGTATATCTGCGTCCTGAACCTGAAATAGAGCCCGCTGAGGCCCAGCCAGGGCATCAGCGCGTAAGCGAAATCCGTGCCCGGGTAGAGCCGCGCCAGGCCCGGCACCTGCGCCAGCAGAGCGGCCGCGGCGAACCAGGCGAAAACATAGGCGGCCATGGCGGCGTTCTCGATGAGCAGCGACCGGGCCACCCAGCGCCGCAGGGAGAAGACCCCGGCCCGCACCTGGGCCTCCACCAGCGGGTTCCACGCCGAGCGGGCGCTCCGCAGGCGGTAATCCAGCGGCGAGAAGAGCGCGCCGGCGGCGAGGCCGACAAAGAAAGAGAGCGAAGGCGCGAGCCCGGCCGTATGCGCGAGCACCGCGGCGGCCGCCGCGGCCGTGCCGTTGGGCGGCACCACGCCGCCGACCGGGATGAAATCTATGTAGAGCAGCTCCAGCAGGATGCCCAGGCGCGCGCCCTCGAGCGGGCAGCCGTTGAGCCAGCCCAGCACCGGCCCGACGAAGGCCGGCCGCGACAGCAGGAACTGCCCGGCCTGCACCGAGTCGAGCCCCAGCAGGCCCGCCAGCGCGGAAGAGATAACAGCGCGGAGAACGGCCGTCACAGGGGGCGCACCTCCAGCGAGAACGAGAAGTGCGCGCCCGCCTCCAGGCGGCGCTTGAGGTGCGGCAGGATCACCGCGCCCTGGTAGGTCTTCTCGGCGCCCTCTTCGGAGCGCGACACGGTCTCGAGCGGGAACACCCACAGGTCCAGCGGCTCGGAGAACTCCAGTTCCACCCCGCCGTAGACCGGATCGGGGAAAGCTATCTCTTTTACGGCCTTGCGCTCGCCGGGCGGGCACGAGGCCTTGCCGGAGAAGGACAGGGCCAGCTCGGGGCCGAACCAGAAGTCCGCCGGAGAGCCGGCCAGGTTGGTCACTTTATACGAGGCGCGCCAGGAGCCGTCATGCCGCAGCAGCACGTGCTTGGAGACGCGCACCGGCTGGTGCGCGCCGGCCGCCCAGGCGTTGCCGTCGCGGCTGAGCTTGAGCAGCATGCCCTCGGAATCCTCGGCGTGCTTGAAAGAGTATTCCCCCAGCACGAAGTCGCCCTGCTCGCCGTAGTTGGCCTTCTCGAAGGCCTGCAGCGTGGTGTCGGGGTGCAGGAAATGGTCCAGCAGGCACATGCGCGGGTGCCAGTCGTAGGCGAGGTCCCTCGTCAGCGCCTCGTCGGCCGCGGCGCGCTTCTTGTCGGCCTCGGCGATATTCTTGGCGGCCCCGGCGTGGTAGGCCTCGGGATGCCGCCAGACCACGGAGCCGAAGTTCACGCGGCGGGGCTTGTAGTCCCACTCCCACATGCCGCCGCCCTTGGCCGGGGAGAAATAGAAATTGGCCTTCTCGCCCTCGGCCAGCAGCTCGGGCCGGCCGTCGGCGTCCCAGTCCTCGCGCTCCAGGTGGAAATGCGGCGCGCCGCGGCGGCCGGGCAGCGAGCTCTCGGCCTCGAGGATATTGCGGTAGACCGCCATGCGGATATGCGGCAGGTACACCCCGCCGAACACGCCGTGCCAGTAGCCGCAGTTGCACTGCGCCTTGTAGAGCGACGAGCGGCCCAGGTTGGAGCCGGACGCGCCCACCTTGCGGCTGGCCCGCAGCATGCGGCGGTACAGGCGGTTGGCCTCGGGGTACTTGGAAAAGAAATTGCGGAAGTAGCCGCCGCGCAGGAACTGGCGGAAATCCTCGGGCGCCTCGTCCCAGAGGCCGGCGAGGCGGCGGGACTTCTCCGCAGGCAGCGCCCACTGCGACAGCTCGTGGTAGGAGGTGGTGGGCAGATAGGCCAGGCCCTTGGACGGGGAGGCGAGGCAGTCGGAGAAGCGCGCGGTGGACAGCCAGGAGGAGTTCTTCTCCAGCAGGCCGAACATCCTCTCCAGCCAGCCCTTCTTGTAGACCAGGTCGTGCGTGCCCGGCCACAGGCCGAACTTTTCGCCGTCGTCGGCCATCACCAGGGAGGCGTTGGAGCCCTCGAAAGTTTTCAGGTAGTCTATCACCTGCTGCGGCTCGGCGAAAGGCATCAGGTAGCGCAGGCGGTGGTTGATGGGGAACACATCCAGGTGGCGGCCGGCGTACTCGGTGGTGTAGCGCCCGGTCAGCGCTTTTTCCTCGAACCCGGCGGAGAAGAAATGGACGTCGTCGAGCGCGGTGTAGCCCACGCCCATCGCCGAGAGCGACCCGGCGAGCTCCGGCTCCCAGACGCGCTCGGCCAGCCACAACCCGGCCGGGTCGGTGGAGAAGCGGCGGCGGATATAGTCCCGCATCATGTTGACCTGGCCGCGGCGGTCCTCCTCGGGCAGCAGCGCGAGGATGGGCTCGTAATAGCCGCCGGAGAGGATCTCGAGGCGGCCGGCCTTCACCAGCTCGGCTACCTTATCGAGGTAGGCCGGGTGGCGCTCCTCCAGCCAGTCGTAGAGGATGCCGGAGAAGTGCACCGAGAGGCGCACGCCGGGATGCCGCTCCAGCGCGTCGAAGAAGGGCTTGTAAGCCAGGTTGTAGGCCTCCTCCAGCACGCTGTCGAAGTTGCCGACAGGCTGGTGGTTGTGGAGGGCCAGGATCAGTTTAACCATTTAAAATAAAGCCGCCATCAGGTCCAGCGGGCTGTCCGAAGGCACGCCGCGGCCTTCGATCTTGATGCCGGCTCCCGCCAGCGCCTTCAGCGAGGAGCAGTCCTCGTCGTTGAGGAAGATGGCTTTGCCGATGGAATGGTTCTTGCCGGCAGAGTAATGCATGCCGCCGATGTTGAGCGCCGGGATCTTCAGGCCCCGCTGCGACAGCGTCAGCGCCTCGGCGAGGCCCGGCAACAGCAGCAGCACCTTGCGGTCCGACTTCTCGGCCTCGGGCAGGTAGGCCGCGGCCTCGGCCACGGTCAGGATCTTCAGGTCCACGCCCTCGGGCGTGGCGAAGCGCATGATGGCGCGGCGCATCTCGTCGCCGGCCAGCTCGTCGGAAACCACCGCCAGTTCCTCGGCCCTGAGGTGCGGCACCCAGCCTTCCACCACCTGTCCGTGCACCAGTCTGTCGTCAACTCTGTATAAAATTATCACGGTGTCCTCACTTCTTGAGCAGCAGGCTCTTGACCTCGCAGATGGCCTTGCGGCCGTCGTCCACGATCTTGGCCTGCAGCCGGTCGAAATCCAGCGTGGCGCGGTAAGCGAAGGCGGAGGTCATCATGTTGATGTTGACCCCGCAGATGACGGCGCTCTTCTCGATGTCCTTGGCGAGCGGCAGCACCACGTTCATCGGCGTGCCGCCCGGCATGTCGATCAGGAAGATCAGCCCGTCCTCGGAGCGCATCTCGGCGATGGCTTCCACTACGCATTCCTTCACGCGCTCCAGCGTCATGCGCGGGGAGATGGAGACGTTCTTGAGGCCGGCGTTCTGCACGCCCACGATGCCCTCGGCGGCCTCTATCAGGTAGGCCCCGAAGTCCCCGTGGGTGATGACGATGATATTTATCATATTTGATTCAGGGGACGTTGTTGAGTTGTTGAGTTTTTGATTCAATTCTGTGCGCGCTGACCCGACCCGCCGAAAAACTCAACAACTCAACAACGTCCCCACCTCTCAACCGCTTCACTTGCGGATGTCGCGGTGGTATTCGGAAACGGAGAAGCCGGAGGCGGCCAGGAGGCGGGCCAGTTCGCCGGCTATGTAGACGCTGCGGTGCCTGCCGCCGGTGCAGCCGATGGCCACGGTCAGGTAGGATTTGCCTTCCTTGACGTAGAGCGGCAGCAGCGCGCGGATCTGCTCGGAGTAGGTCTTCAGGAAATTCTTGAAGCCGGGCTGGCGCCGCAGGTAGGCGCCCACGGGGGCGTCCTGGCCGGTCTTCTTGCGCAGCGACGGCACGTAGTACGGGTTGGGCAGGAAGCGCACGTCCATCACGATGTCGGCGTCGAGCGGGATGCCGTACTTGTAGCCGAAGGAGATCACGGAGAGCTTCATCTCGGCGGTGTGCCGCAGCTCCAGCGCCGCGGACAGTATTTCCTTCAGCTCGCCGAGCGTCAGCTTGGTGGTGTCGATGACCTTGTTGGCGCGGGCCTTCAGGTCCATCAGGATGGCGCGCTCTTCCTTCACGGCCGCGGCGATGTTCTTGCCGAGCGGGTGGCGGTGGCGCGTCTCGGAGAAGCGCTGCATCAGCGCCTCGTCGGTGGCGTCGAGGAAGATGATCTTGTAGTCCAGCCCGAGCTTGCCCAGGTTGTCGAGCGTGCGGATGAAGTCCTTGAAGAAGCGCCCCTCGCGGATGTCGATGCCGAGCGCGACGTTCTTGAGGTAGCGCCGGTCCCCGATCAGCGTGGCGAACTCGGGGATCAGGGCTATCGGCAGGTTGTCGATGCAGTAGAAGCCCAGGTCCTCGAAGGACTTGAGCGCCTGGCTCTTGCCCGCTCCGGACATGCCGGTGATAATAAAGATCTTGCCCTTCAGCTTCGGTGATTTCATCTGGACTCCCTTCACCTCTTGCCCATCTCCCTGATCAGCCCCTCGTTGAAGCGCTTGGCCACGAAGTAGCCCTGGTTCTTGAGGCGCTGGTTCAGCGCGGCCACCTCTATGAGGACGGCCAGGTTGCGGCCCGGGGTGACCGGCAGCCGCAGCGACGGCACGGGCACATCGAGGATCTGCACCTCGGCGGTGGAGAGGCCGGTGCGGTCGTAGTTCGCCAGCGACCCGGCCACCACGCTCTCCAGCTTCACGTGCATCTCTATCAGCGACTGGTCCATGATGGAGCCGATGCCGAACAGCAGCTCCACGTCGATGATGCCGAGGCCGCGCACTTCCATGTAATGCTTGATGTTCTTGGGCGAATTTCCCACCAGCATGTAGCCGATGCGGCGCTTCACCTCTACCACGTCGTCGGCGATGAGGATGTGGCCGCGCTTCAGGAGCTCGAGCGCACACTCCGACTTGCCCACGCCCGAGTCGCCCTGGATGAGCACGCCCAGGCCGTAGACGTTCACCAGCACGCCGTGCGCGTAGGTGATGGCGGCCAGCTGGTCGTCGAGGTAGGTGGTGATCTCCCGGATGAACGCCGAGGTGTCCGAGGTGGTCACCAGCAGCGGGATGCCGGCCTTGTCGCAGGCCTGCCGGATGACCGGCAGCGGCTTGACGCCGCCGGTCACGATCACGCAGGGGATGTCGGGGGCGGAGAACATCTTCTGCAGGTTGGCCATCACCCTGCGGGGGTCCTCTTTCTGGCAGTAGGCGTACTCGCCCTGGCCGATGATCTGGATGCGCTCCGCGCGGAACTGCTCCATGTGCCCGGCGATGGCCAGGCCCGGGCGGTTGATCTCGCTGACCGTCACCTGGCGGTTCAGGTGCCTGGAGCCGGAAACGGCCCGGAGCCCGAGGATCTTCCCGCGGGACTTTATCAGCTCCCGGACAGTGACGAACTTGGCCGGCTTTTTGGGCGGCTGGGACATGGAGCGCTGTGGCCTCTTACTTCTTCACCGGCTGCAGCAGCCCGTAGGTGCTGTCGAGCCGCTTGAAGACCACCTGCAGCTGCTTGGAGCCCTTGTCCTGGAACATCCAGAAGTTGTAGCCGATCTTTTCCATCTCGATGACGGCCTCTTCCTTGTTCATGGGCTTGAGGGGGACGTCTTTCACGACGGAGAAGCGGATCTCGGGGCCCACCAGGGTGGTGAACTCGTCGAGGCCGACGGTCTCGGTGGCGTGATGGTCGGTGAAGCGCTCTTTGTACTTCTTGATCTGCGCTTCCATCTTGTCCATGGCCTTGTCGATAGCGGAGTACATCTCGTCGGATTCGGCGGCGGCCTTCATGGTCTGGTGGCCGGCGTGCACGACGACTTCGGCGGAGTGGATCTTCTTCTCCACGGAAACTATCGCCTGGGCCCAGACTATGTTCTCCAGGTACTCGTGCAGTTTGGTGAACTTGGCCTCGATGAACTCCTTCACGGGCTTGCTCATCTTTATCTTGCGGGCCACTATATGTATCCTCATGGTATTCCTCCGGGGGTGTAAAACAGGCACTTTCCCGCCATTAGCGGGAGCCTTATTATTATATTTTAACATAAAAGGGGACGCTGATTCCTAATTCCTAATTTTTATACCCCGGCCGGCCCTTCTGTGGGCTAAAACAGCCTAAATCCTGAGATTTAATGCTAAAACCAGACGCAATTAGGAATTAGGAATCAGCGTCCCCTATGCTATTATATTGGCATGAAGTTGGAGGTCAGGGGGCTCGTTAAAATTTTCCCGGCGCCGCCGTTCTCGGGCGGGGCGCCGCTGCGCGCCCTGGCAGGGGCCAGCCTGGAGGCCGGCACCGGGGTGACGGGTGTGGGCGGGGCCAACGGCTCCGGCAAGACCACCCTTTTCAAGACTTTGGCGGGGGTACTGGAGGCCGATGGCGGCGAGATCAGGGCCGGCGGAGAGCCGGCCGACTCGGCCCGCCTGCGCGAGCTGGCGGCCTACTGCCCCCCAAACCCCCGGTCCTTCTATTTCCGCCTCAGCGCGGCAGAGAACCTGCGCTTCTTCGGCGCGCTGGCCGGGCTGACCGCCGCGCAGGCCCTGGACCGGGCGCTGCACCTGGCCGACCGCCTCAAACTTTCCCGCCCGGACCTGGAGCGCCGTTTTGACCGCCTTTCCGAGGGCACCATGCAGAAGGTGTCGCTGATCAGGGCTTTCTCCCGGCGCCCGCCGATATTGCTGCTCGACGAGCCGTTCCACGGCCTGGACGGCCTGGCCTGCACGGGCCTGCTGGAGCTCATCGCCGAAGTTTCCCGCGCCACCACCGTACTGCTGACCAGCCACAGCCGCGAGCTGATGGCCTCGGCCGCGCACCGCTCGCTGCGCCTGGACGCCGGGCGCATAGCCGGGGAGCGGGCATGATCCGGCTCATAGCCGCCTTTATCCGGCGCGACTTCCTCTCGGAAAAGAGCTACCGGCTCTCCTTCGCGCTGGGCGCGCTGGCCACGCTGGCCAACCTGGCCGTCTTCTACTATATCGGCAGCCTCTTCGGCGGGCAGCTGGCCCCGGAGCTGGAGCCGTTCGGGACCGATTACTTCACCTACGTCTTCACGGCGCTGGCTTTCTTCGGCTATATAGGGACCGGCGCCGGCTCCTACGCCGGCCGCCTGCGGCAGGAACAGACGCAGGGCACTCTGGAAGCCGCGCTGTCCACTCCCCTGGGCATACTGCCGCTGCTCGCGGCGATGTCGGCCTGGAATTTCCTGTTCGCCACCTTCGAGCTGCTCGTCTACGCGCTCGCGGGCGCGGTGGTCTTCGGCATCCGGTTCCCGGCGGCCAACTGGCCCGCGGCGCTGCTGGTGTTCGCGCTCTCGGCGGCGTGCTTCGCGGCGCTGGGAATAATTTCGGCGTGCTTCGTGATGCTGTTCAAGCGCGGCAACCCGCTGGCGTGGGTGCTCAACAACTTCGAGGGGCTGCTGGGCGGCGTGTATTTCCCCGTCGCGGCGCTGCCGTGGTGGCTGCTGGCGGTCTCCAATCTGCTGCCGGTCACCTACGCCGTGCGCGCCTTCCAGCTGGCGCTCAACCGCGGCGCCGGCCCGGCCGAAATGAAAGGCGACCTGCTCGCGCTGGCCGCCTTCAATTTAGTGCTGCTGCCCGCCGCCGTCTGGCTGTTCGGGCTCTCGGTACGCCGCTCCCGCAGGACCGGTACGCTCGGCGAGTACTGACCCCTATTCCCCCACCCTGAGGCCGAGCGCGTAATCGTCGGCAAACGGCGCCGTAGCCGAGAATAAATAATTTTCAGCGTCCTCTCCGGCCGGGGCGGCCGGCCGCTCCAGCCACTCGCTCCCGGAGCGCTGCAGGAAGACAGGGCGCCCTGCGCCCGCCGCCTGCTTCGGCACTTTGAAAACGAACGAGATATCGCCCTGTACGCTGCCGGGCAGCGCGACGGCGCGCCAGGTCTTGAGCGGCAGGACGCCCGGCGGGAACCCGGCCAGCAGTTCTCCGCTTACCGCGCCCTCGGCCAGCGAGACCTCGGCCGGCGCCTCGCCGCGCAGCAGGACCCGGAAGGTCATGGAAGAGATGCCGCAGTCCGGGGAAGCCGCGCGGAACTCGTAGCGCACGCCGCGCGGGGAGATGGTTATGGGGCGCGGCGACACCGAGAAGGAGAAGCTGCGGTAGCCCGCCGGGGCCGGCGGCGGCGCGGCGCGCGCGGCGGGGGCGGCCTTGGCCGCGCCGAAGCGCAGGTTTATGGAAAAGCGGTGAGAATTGCCCAGCACGCCGAAGGGCGTGAAGGCGTAGTCGAAGGTGAGGCGGTCGAAAGCCACGCCGGCGCCGGCCGAGAAGCCCGACCAGGCGCCCAGTTCGTTGCCGTGCAGGCGGTACCGGTAGCCGCTGCGCAGCGCCAGCCGCCCGGTGAGCGGGTATTCCACCCCGAGCGCTACCGACGGGTAATTATCCACCGGCTTCTGCAGTTCCAGCGCCGCCAGCGCCCCGTTCTCGTCGAGCCGCCGGCTCAGGCCGGCCTTGAAGGTCAGCGGCAGGGGATAGCTTTTTGAAACGAACTTGATGCCCGGCCCCAGGTTCAGCACCGCCAAGCCCGCCGTATATTCTCCGCCGCGCCAGCTGAAGGAGCGCAGCGCGCCCAGGTCCAGCGCCGGAGCGGCGCCGGTCTCGTCGTCTATGCTCTGCCGTATGAACTTGACCGCGCCGCCCAGCGCCAGGCCGTCGCCGGCCCGGAAGCCGTAGCCGGCCGATAAGGCCACATCGTAGGCGCCGAACTTGCCCTCCGACGGCGAGATAGGGGCGAGCGGGTCGGCCTCGTTGAGGCCGCTGCGGCGCTCCAGGTCCTTGGCCGTATAGAAGTAGTTCAGGCCGAGGCCCCAGCCCCCGCGCGCCGACGGCGCGCTGTAGGCCAGGAACTCCTGCCCCAGCCCCTGGAAATACTCGTTATGGAAGAAGGCGAGGCCCTTGTCAGCTCCCTGGTAGGCCAGCCCGGCGGGGTTCCAGTAGATGGAGAACGGGTCCCCGGGCACTCCGGAAAAAGCGCCGGCCATGGCCACGCCTCGCGCGCCGGCGCCCAGTTTCAGGAAGGCGGCGGAAGTGGTACCCGCCGACGGGTAGAGTTTCGCCGCGGCCGCCGGTCCGCCGGACAGGCAGAGCAGCAGCGCCGCGGCCAGCGCGGCCCCGCTCCCCCTCCAGGCGACATTCACAGGCGTTCTCTTCATAACTTTTCCCCGGGCTTAATGCACTATAGCCAGTTTCTTTATTACCGTCCTGCTGCCGGCGGCGCTTTCAGCCCGCACGCGGTAGACGTATACGCCGGGCGCCATCCCTTTTATCCCCCAGGTTATCTCCGACGTCTGTCCGGCCGGGCAGTCGGCCTTCTCCAGCGCGGCCACCTGCTCGCCGGCCACGTTGTAAACGTCCACCCTGACGAAGGCCTTATGCGCCACCCTGAACTTGAAGGCCAGCGTCTCGCCGCGGGCCGGGTTCGGGTAGGTATAGACCTCGTTGTCGGCGAAGACGGCCCCCGACGGCAGGTACTCCATTATGGTAAAGGTGGAGAAGCGGATGACTTCCGCGCTGACCTTGCTGGCGGCGGGGTCCGCGGAGGAGGAATCCAGCATGGTCCAGACGCCGTCGGCAAGCGTGTAAAGCTTCAGGTTCTCCTCCTGCATGCCGGCGACCTCGGAAGCGGCGTAGGGCAGCGTCACGAGGGCGCGGCCGGTAAGCCGGGTCAGCGCGCTGCGGAACCTGACCTGGTAAAGGATGCCCGTCGGGTTGGCGGAGCCGGCGGCGGCAGCGCGCGCGAGCGGCTGGTAGGTGACGGAGTCCAGGCGCGTGAAGATGACCCCGTCGCTCCCGGAGACCGCGCTGGCCGGGATCTCCACCCGCGCGCCGTCGGCCAGCCGCAGCGAGCCGCCGCGCGAGATGTCGACCAGGCGGAAGTTGTCGGCGGACACGCCGGAGGCCTCACCGGAGAGCGCCGACTCCCCGGTGCTGTCGAAAGCGGCCACGGAGTAATAGTAGCGGACGTTCAGCGTCGCGGCCGGGTCCCTGTAGGAGGCAACTCCAGCGCCCGTCGAGGCGTAGGGCGCGGTGGAGAAGAGCGGTTCGTCGGCGGCGCGGCGGAAGACGCGGTAGCCGTACACGTCTCCGGCGCCCGCCCCGTCGTCCGGGGAGAGGGCCCAGGAGAGGTCCAGCGCGCTGCCCTCGTCCCCCGGCGCGTCGGCGACGGTCAGCCCCGACGGCGGCAGCGGCGGCAGCAGGTCGCGCGCGGCCCAGGTCGAGGCCTCGTTAGAGAAGTTAGCGCCGTTGCCGACTTCGTCAACCGCCTTGACTTCAAAGTAGTAGGTGACGCCGCCGGACAGTCCCACCATTTCCATGGATTCGGCAATACCCGCAGGGCCGCCGGCCGTCATGCTGCTGCCTGGCAGGGAGTCGAAGTCCCCCCAGTCCTGGGCGGGGTCTGTAGAGTACCTGACCAGATAATGCGCCGCTGCCCCTATGTCGCCGTCATCGCCGACGGCGGTCCAGGCCAGCAGCACGGAACCGCCCGCCGCCCCGGGAACCGCGGTGAGGTCGGTCACGGCGGAAGGGGCCAGGCTGTCGCCTGAATCGTTGACCGAGACGGCGTAAACTTCCCCGGAGCGCGCGGATTCGCTCCAGCCGTCAAAAGCGGAGACCTGGTAGGAGAACTCCTGCCCCGTGACGGCGGCGCCGTCGGTATATGCGAGGCCGGTGGTGGACGCCAGCAGCGCGTAGCCGGAGCCGTCGTCCCTGTAGAGCCTGTAGGCCGTGACTCCGGGAGTTGGAGAGGCCGTCCATGAAAGCGCGAGGGCATTGCCGCTGTCTCCTGGCACATCCGCGGCCGCCAATCCCGACGGCGGCTGGGGTACCGCGTTGACGCGCAGGGCCACCCTGGCCGAGGCGTCATAGCCCGAGGCCGCGCTCTCGAGCACCCGCAGGCGCAGGGTGTACTCCCCGTTCTGCAGGCCGGTGACGTCCCATTGCGCCAGGGCGCCGCCGTAAACCGGCGCGGCAGCCGCCGCCGAGCTGATGCGTGTCCACTGCGGCACGGAGCCCCCGGTGGAATATTCCAGCTCGTAGCCGGCCAGGGCGAGGCTGGCGAAAGACCCCGTGACCGCCACAGGACCGTTGACCACCGCTCCCTCCGCCGGGTCGGAGAGGGCCGCAATGCCCGAGGCCCTGTAGCCGATGACCTTGCCGCCGTAATTAGCGACTATCACCAGCCCGTTCGAGACCGCCGGAGAGGAATAAGCCGGGCTGGAGATATCCACGTCATCCAGCGGCGCCCCGGACGAACTTACGGCCAACAGCCGGCCGCTGGGCGTGGGAGAATAAAGCACTTCGTTGGCCATGGCCGGAGAGGCCAGCACGCCCAGCGGCGAGACGCCGAACAGCGAAACCGAGGAGGTCCAGACCTTGGCGAGCGTGCCCGAAGAGAGAGCGGCCAGCCGGGCCGGCTCCTCCGCGGCGTCGGCTGCGCCGGCCGCGAAATACAGCACGCCGGCCGGGTCCACGACCGGAGACCCGGCCTGGGTCCACGGGCCAGACTTGGTCAGTCCCGCGGAGAGGGCCAACAGGGACCTGGCGGCAGCGTCCAGGAGCGAGGCCTTCTTCTCGTCCTTGCCTGGCAGGAAGTAAAGGGTCCCGCTGGAAACGGCCACGGCGTTCTGACCGAAGGAGCCCAGCGTCGGGTAAGCCGTCCAGCGCGGGGCCAGAGCAAGCGCTTCCAGCGCGTGCAGTTTCCCATCGTTAGCGCCGAAGTAGACATAGCTCCCGTCGGTAGAGGGTGCGGAGTCCACCGGCTGCCCGGCCTGCCAGAAGCCCAGCGGGGCCCCGGTGGCCGCGTCATAGACCTTCAGCTTGTTCTCGGGTGAGCCCGTGCCGATATAAACCCTGCCGGCCAGAACCAGCGGCGAGGAGGCCGAAGGCGCGCCAAGGTCGGCTATCCAGAGCAGGGCGCCGTTCAGGCGGTCCATGGCGTAGAGCCGCCCGCCGCGGCAGGCGGCGTAGACCGCTCCGCCGGAAACGGCCGGGGAGGAATCCACCCAGCCGGCGGTGAGCCGCTCCCAGAGCGGCGCGCCGGTGGCGGCGTCGAGCGCGTAGATCTTGTCGGCGCGGGTGCCCACGTAGACCCGCCCGTCGTAAATGGCCGGGCTGGAGATTATGCCGCCAGGCGCCTGGAATTCCCAGACCTTGGTGAGCGGCGGGGAGGCCTGCTCGGAGACGTGGCCGGTGCGCGCGGCGTTGCCGCGGAACATGGGCCAGTCCGCGGCCTGCGCCGCCAGGGCGCAGGCCAGCAGGGCCAGCGAAGCTGTCCCGGGGGCGATCCATCTCCTCACCGTCTTCTCCGTCATAAATATCTCCGCGCTCACGGCCCCACGTACAGCGTGTAGAGCCGTCCATCGCTGGACCCGACCGATACCGTCATCGCGTCGGAGTCGGCCACCGGGTCGGCCCTCACCGGGCCGCCAGTAGCTACGGGCCAGCCGGTGCGGAGCTGGCCGGTATTGGCGTTCACGCCGTAGATCTTACCGTCGTCGCAGCCGAAATAGACATAATCCTCGCCGGCGGCCAGCCCCATGTAGCCGGCCGGCACCAGTACCGGGGAAGAACGGATCGCGCCGCCCGCCTGGTAATGCCAGACCAGTTCTCCGGTCCCGGCGTTGACCTTGTAGAGCCGGCCGTTGTCCGCGCCGAAGAAGACGTATTTAGTGCCGCCCAGCGGCCAGACGAAAGGCGAGGTATAGATAGCCGAGCCGGTGTCGTAATCGGTCCAGCCGCTCATGGACGTCATGTTGCCGGAATTCACGGCATAGATCTTGCCGTCGGTGGAGGTAATGTAGAGGGCGTTGTCGGCGCTGGCCACGTAGGCGTCGAAATACGGGGACGACTTCACGGGTCCGCCGGTGGTGAAGGTGGTGTTGGAAGTGCCGTCCCCGGTCTTGAGGCTCACCAGCTTGCCGTCCTCCAGGCCTATCCAGCCTGTGGCCACCGTGGCCCGCTCGTCCACGGACGGGGTACCGGCGGGCGAAGCCGTCACTTCGGAGGAGAAGGTCCAGCCGGAGCAGGGCTGCCCGTCGGAGCGATTAAGGCAGCGCACCTTGTTGTCTGCGGTCGGTATATAGAGCCTGGCCGCGGTCTCCAGCACCGACACCGCCCTGGACCCCAACGAGGTCTTCCACTCCTCGGCAACGGAGCCGCCGTCGTCGCGCACCTTGTAGACGTCGCCGTTCTCGCCGGTGAAATAGAGATAAACTTCACCCCCTTCCTCCTGCGGGATCGAAGGGGAGACGGCCAGCGCCGTCTGCGGAGAGGTGGTGAAGGTCCAGAGCTCGGTGCCGCTGGTGCTCACCGCCACCAGCGTACCGTCGGTGGAGGGCAGGTAAGCCCTGGCCTCTGGCAGCAGGGCGCTGTAATTCTCGTAGAAGGCGATGGCGGCGGTGATCGGGGCCGAGGACTCCGAAACGTACGGCCACGACGAACCCTCCGGCGGCAGGGCCGGGGCTATAAGGGTGAAGGAGGCCGTGTCCACCTGCGCGCCGGGGACGAAAGCCTGGCCCAGCAGGCCCGAGGCGTCCAGCACGGCCGCGCCCGAAGCCGGGCCGAAGCGCACCCTGAAGGCGGAGGGCGTCTGCGAGGAAGCGTCGCGGGTGGAGGCGAAGACCACATAATAAGACCTGGTGGAGCCGGCGGCCACGAAGGCGGCGCCCAGCCCGGGCGTGGGCACGGTCAGCGTGGAGAGCCCGTTGGCGTCCAGCGTGATGGCGGCCATCGGCACCCAGGCGGCCGTCGCCACGTCGATGGCGGGCTCGTAGGTGCCGGACAGGCCGGTGGAGGTGGAATCCCCTACCAGCATGACCGCGTCGAAAAGAGCACGCGCCTGGGCTGTATTCAGCGGCGTGATGAGGTCGTCCCGGAACAGGGTGAAGGCGACCGTGGCTATCTCCACGCCGTTGAAGCCGGCGGGGCTGTTGTTGGACAGGTCGACGCGCAAGGCCCCGGTGCGCGTGTCGTTGTTGATGAGCGACGGGATGGGCGGGCCTGCGGCCGAGACAGAGTGCACCGAGGCGTCGTAGGCGACGGAAGCTATGACCACCTGCGCGGCGGACGCAGCGCCGGTGTTGGAGTTAAGGATGAACCTGTACCAGGCGCCGCCGGCGGGAGAGTTGCCGTCCTGGTCAGGGAAGGAGAGGCCGAACTGCACGGTGGCCTGCTGCGCCAGCAGGCTGAGGCTGAAGCCGATATCCTGCAGGCGGTAGATATGCGGCGAGCCCGGGTCCGCAGTACCGCCGCGGCGCGTCAGGACTATGTTGTTGCCGCGTCCGGCCGAAGAATCGGCCCCGAGGGCCAGCCGCAGCGGGAAGCGGCGCGACAGGTGGCGGGGCGAGGCCGAGGGATCGGGGTAGAGCAGCGTGTTGGCCGCGGCGGTGCCGGCGTTGCTGTTGCGCGAGGCCAGCGTAGTACCTGTGGACGCCGAGAAATCGGCCGAATCGACGCCGGTATGCGAGCCGTCGGCCGGCCCTCTGACCACGGAGTGGGCGGCCTGCGCAGGCGCCGGGTTGGAGTAAGGAACCAGCTGGGCGGCGTAGTTATAGCGGGTATAGGCCGTGCCCGACTGCCAGGTCAGCTGGCTGACGGTGGAGCCGCTGGAGTTCTCGAGAGCCAGGAAGTCGCCGCCGTCCGCGAGGCCCTGCGCGCCGAAGACCGAGGCATAGGGCTGCGCGGCGTCGTCGGAGGACGAGCCGTCCAGGGCCGTGTAGTCCAGCGGGTAGACCTTGCGGCTGAAGCGGAACACGCTCCCGGCCGCGGAGGCCGCCGCGTTGCGCAGCGCGTAGCCGGCAAGCAGCCTGGCGGACACGGTCTCGGTGCTGTAAAGTTCGATGAACTCTGCGTCCAGCTCGCCGTAAGCCACCTCGCTGATAACCAGCGCGTCGGTGGAGACGGCGTTGGCGTAGCCGCGCGTGGGCGTGGGGTCTATCTCGAAATAGTCCGGGTGGCCGTCGATGATCCTGGCGAAGGACTGGCCGGGCTGCAGGGCGGCGGGCCACTGAACCTGGTTCACCAGGCCGCCGGAGGCGTCGAGCAGGCGCACGTGGTAGCTCTGGGCGCCGTTGAGGTCCAGCGGCAGACCGCTCACCAAGAAAGTCGAGTGTGCGTTGACATACTGCCCGGCCTGGCCGGTCCAGAGCGTACTGGCAGAACCGCCCAGGGCTATGGTGTTCTCTATATAGTCCAGCTTCCAACCGGTCAGCGGCACGTTAGTATCGGAGTTATTATAGAACTCCGCCCAGTCGTCTTCGGCGGCCGCGCCGGACGGGTAGACCTCGTTGATGGTCAGCAGGGAGGGCGAGAGGACCCGCGGGTAGGCGCTGTAGGACTCCAACGGGGTCCCGTCGCTCCTTACAAGGCGCAGGCAGTAGACCGCGCCCGGCAGCATGCCGTTGTCCTTCAACGCCAGGTCCCACAGGCCGGAACGGTTGCGGGCAATGCCTGCCTGGGAGTTGGCGAAGCCGTTGGATTCCGCGTAGACCTGGTTGATATTGGCCTGCACGCCGTAAAGCGGGTCCGCCGCGTTGCCGGTCAGCGCAGCCCTGTCGGCCGGCGAGTTATTATTGAACGCGATGGCGGTCAGGGAGGTCACATCGGTCCAGACGGCCGGCTCGCCGTTGGACGGCGCCTCGCAGGTGCCGTCTCCCTGCCCGACGTACTGCAGGTTGAAGCCCTGCCCCGAGACCGGCAGGTCCACCTGGCCTATGGTAACCAGGGCCCTGAGCCTGAACGGGACGCCGGCGGCGGGCAGCGGTGCCAGCGCGTCCTGCGCGGCCAGCGGCGCTCCGACATTGGTGCTGTCGGCGTTGGCGAAGAAACGGTAGGCGCTGCCGTCCAGCGTAGTGGTGGGCGGCGCGGGCCAGAAGACGAAAGAGTAGCCGCCTGCCAGAGGCGAAGCCAGGTTGGGTTCCAGCGCGCTGCCGCCCTCGGTATTGGTCCAGGTGAAGGCCGGCACGGAAGTCATCACCAACCGCTTGGCGAACAGGTCGGCGTTGGAGTCCGCCAGCGTGAAGATCAGCCTGTCCCGGTTCACCGGGTCCTGCTCCAGGTCGTAGTAGCGCTGCGGGTTGGCGAAGACAGGGGAGGGCGTGAAGTCGGTCTGCGCCGTAAATGCGCCGCCGTTGCCGACATACCAGCCCAGATTGGTGACGGCGGAGTCGTTATAGGTTATCACGCTGCGCGTGGCGGTGTTTGAACTTATCCAGGCCGCCGCGACGAGCCTGGTACCGGCCAGCGGGGCCTGCGCGGTAGTGTCCAGGTTGGCGGTATTGGTCCAGGCCGTACCGCTCCAGTAACCCGCCTGCAGGTCCGAGCCAGCGTTGCCGATGGAGGCGAAGACCATTTCGTTGGAGGCCGGGTTGGCCGCCAGGTCCAGGTTGGTGGCGTCGTCGAGGAAGGTGGGCGCGGTGACAGGACTGCCCCACACGTGCTCAGGGCTGCCGCCGTTCCAGGCGGCGGTGGCGTAGCGCACACCGTTCACCCCGTCGGAGCCGGCCGAGTGTCCCCATACCACCATGAGGTCGCCGGACAGCGACTCCGTCTCCACCGCAAAACTCTCCGAATCCTGCGACGCCGAAACTATCTCCAGCGAGGTCTCCAGCGCGGCGCCAGGCTCGTTCTCCCACCCGCCGCCGTTCCAGACCATGGCCGACAGGTCGGAATTGCCGTCGGCCCAGATGGCCGCAATGTTGTCGTAGTCCGCCCTGCGGTCGGAGGCCAGCTTCACCCATTGCACCGCCGCCGAGGTGCGGACGGGGTCCAGCGTCTGCGCCCCGGACCAGTTGGCGGAGCCGCAGCCCGCGGAGCCGGGCTTGGTGCGGTAGCCGAGTTCGCTGGTGCCGGAGACGCCGCGGGAATAGAGCACCAGCACGTCTCCGCTGTTGGTCTCGAAAGCTATGTCGAAGCGGCGCGTAGCGTCGGCGCCGCCCACGGTCTGCGTCCATTCCTCGTACCAATTGGCGCCGTCGGTGCAGAGCACGCGCAGCGTGCCGTTGCTCACGTAGGCGGCCACCGCCTCCTGCTTGGTGGTAAGCGGGTTGGTCCTTATAGTGAAAAGCTTGCCGGCCGCGCCGGAAACAGTGGGCCGCACGGCGCTGAAGGAGTTGGCGGAGCTGTCGTAATCCCGGAACTGCGGCGTGCTGTTGCCCGACTGGCCGTAGAGCAGCACGCCGTCGCCCGCCTCGTGCAGCGCGGCGAGGATCAGCGTCTTGACGTTGCCGAGGCCTGCCCAGTCGGTGGAACCGCCGTTGTTATGTTCGGCACGCACGCGGGCGTAATAATACTTGTCGCTGCTCAGGCCGCTGAACGTGGCGCCGGGACCGGCGGCGGGGGCGGTGGACAGCGTGACCTGGTCGGTGACGCCGTCGTTGAAATTGATGGCGGTGGAGATCTGCAAGGTGTACTTGGTGGTCCCGAGCGGGTTGGAGTTGGCCAGCCAGGACAGGACAAAGCCGTTGTCGGTAACGGCGCTGAACGGACTGCCGGGAGCCGCCGGGGTATTGGCCAGCGTAGAGGTGGCCGGGTAAACGGCCCAGGGGCTCTCGTCGCCGGGGCCGCCCGCCTTCACGAAAAGGTAATAGGTGGTGCTGAGATCCAGCGCCGGGCTGAAGACGGTAGCCGAAGCCCCGGCGGTAACGCTGGAGGCGTACACCGGCGACGGGGACACGCCGGAATTGACCGAAGCAGCCAGCGTATAACCGGTGGCCCCCGGCACCAGCTCCCACGAGGCCGTTATCGAGTTGATGGAAACCTGCGTCACCGGCAGCAGGACGGGCGCCGCGAGGCCCAGCGTGCGGGTGGAGCCCAGTTCGGCGTAGTCGCTGTAGACGCCGTTGTGGTTGAGCGCCCGGACCCGGAAATAGTAGTCGCGATTGGAAAGCAACCCTCCGAACGAATAAGAATAGCCGGCCGCGGGAGCCGTGGACGCGGCCTGACCGGAGGCGCCGGCGTCGAAGTCCGACGCCGTGGAGATCTGGACCTGGTACAGCGTGCCGGCCGGGTTGCCCGAGGGGTCCCAGGCCGCGGTGAAGCCGCCGGAGGTAACGCCGCTGAACGTGGAGACGGCCGTCAACGGCAGGTCAGCCAGCGTAGCCGTGCCGGCGGCAGCCGTCCAGGCCGTCAGCACGCCGTTCTGGTTGACGGCCGCCACCAGGAAATAGCGGGTGGCGTTGGGCGTAAGCGGCGTACTGCTCAGGTAAAGGTTATAGGTCTCGGCACTGGTCACGGCGGCCCCGTCGGGCGCCAGCGGGTCCGGGGCGGAGGAGACCAGCACGCGGTAGCGCGTGCCGGGCTCGCGGTTGCCGTTGGCGTACCAGTTGGCCTGCACGGCCCCGGTCCCGACCCCGGTGAAGCCGGAGAAGACCGGCGCGTAAGCTACAAGCGTGGCGGTGCCGGCAGGCGCGCTGTAGGGCGTGACCATACCGCTGACTCCGAGGGCGGCCGCGCGGAAATAATAGGTGGTGTCGGCGGCCAGCCCGGCCGTTGTCAGGTAAAGGTTGTAGGTTTCGGAACTGGTGACCAGCGCGGCTCCCGGGAGAGCCGGGTCCGGCGCGGTGGAGACCAGCACGCGGTAGCGCGTACCCGGGTTGCGGTTGCCGTTAGCAGACCAGTTGAAGGTGAGACCCGCGGCGCCGACGCCGGTGAAGCCGGAGGGCACAGGGATATTGGCCGGCGTCGCCGTGGCCTGCGCGGCGGTATACGCCGTCGGCACGCCGTCCTTGTTCACTCCGGCGGCGCGGAAATAATAAGTGGTGTCGGCGGCCAGGCCAGCCGTTGTCAGGGAGACGTTGTAGGTGTCCGAGGAGGAATAAGCCGCCGCGCCGGGGACCAACGGGTCCGGCGCCGTGGAAACGAGCACGCGGAAGATGGTGCCGGGGAAGGCGTTGCCGTTCGCGCTGAAATCGAACCGGGCCGTATCCGCCGCCACGCCGGAGAAGGCGGCAAAGACCGGCGGGAACTGCAGCAGCGTGGCCCTGGCAGGGAAGGCATACCAGTCGCCGGAGACGTACTGTTTATTGGCGCGGGCGAACAGGTAGTACACGGTGTCCGCGGCCAGGCCGGCCGCGTAAGCCTGGTTGTCACCGGCCAGCGTATAGCTGGAGGCGGCAATGGCCGTGGGCGGATTGGCGGGCGACAGCGAAGCGGCCAGCTGGTAGCCAGTGGCCGTGGGTACCAGCGCCCAGGAGGCGGCCAGCGAACTAACGTGCACTCCCGTGATATCGCCGGAAGCTGGGCTGCCGATGGAACCTGGTGCCAGCGTAGCCGCGCTGAAGGGCGGGACGCTCCAGGCCGTGCGCACGCCGTTGCTGTTAAGGGCCGCTGCCCGGAAATAATAGGCGGTGCTCGGCGACAGGCCGGGCGTGCTCAGGTAGAGATTGTAGGTGTCGGAAGAAGTGACCACGGCCCCGAGCGGGAGCAGCGGGTCGGACGCGGTGGACGCCAGCACCCGGTACAGGGTGCCAGGCTCGCGGTTGCCGGCGGCCTCCCAGTTGAGCTGCATGAAATCCTCGGTGACGCCGGTGGCATAGAGACCGGAAGGCACATTGGCCAGCGTCGAGGTGCCGGCGACGGCCGTCCAGGCCGTCAGCACGCCGTTCTTGTTGACTCCGGCCGCGCGGAAATAATGTGTGGTGTCGGCGCGCAGCGAAGCGGAGGTCAGCGCCAGGCTGTAAGTGTCGGAAGAGAAGACGACCGCGCCGCCGGGCGAGAGCGGATCCGGGGCAGTGGAGGACCTCACACGGTACATGGTGCCCGGATACCGGTTGCCGTTGGCCGACCAGTTGTACTGCATGGCGCCCTCCGCCACGCCGGTGAACCCGGTGAAGACCGGAGCGAAGCCCAGCAGCGTGGCTGTGCCCGCCGCCGACGCATAGGCCGTGGGCACGCCGTTCTTGTTGAGGCCCGCGACCGTGAAATAATAAGTGGTGTCGGCCGCCAGCCCCGCCGTGCTCAGGAAAACGTTATAGGTTAAGGAACTGACGGCCACCGCCCCGCCCGCGGCCAGCGGGTCCGGCGCCGTGGAGCTGACCACCCGGTAGCGGGTGCCGGGGGCGTTGCCGTTGGCGGAGAAATTAAAGCGCATAGAAGCCGCGGTCACCAGCGCAAAGTCCGTAAAGGCCGGCGCGTACCCCAGCAGCGTGGCCGTGCCCGCCGCCGAGGTATAAGCGCTGGGCACGCCGCCCCTGTTGAGGGCGGCCACCTTGAAATAATAAGTGGTGTCGGCGGCCAGTCCGGCCGACGAGAGGGCGAGGTCGTAGGTATCCGCGGAAGCCACGGCGGCCCCGCCCGGGACGGCGGGGTTCGGCGCGGTAGAGGAAAGCACGCGGTAAAGGGTACCGTCGGGGTTGCCGCCCTGCGTCCAGGCCAGACTTATCTCCGAGGCCGAAACCCCGGTAAAAGAGCCGAAGGCCGGGGCGTAGGCCAGCGTGGCCGTGCCGGCCACCGCCGTGTAGGCGGTTTCCACTCCGTTCTTGTTCACGCCGGCCACGCGGAAATAGTAAGTGGTATTGACGGCAAGGCCGGCCGTGCTCAGTGAAGTATTGTAGGTCAGCGAACTGACCGCCACCGCGCCCTCCGGCGCCAACGGGTCCGGCGCCGTAGAGCTCACTACCCTGTAGAGAGTGCCGGCGGCGTTGCCGTTATGCGACCAGCCGAACTGCATGGCGGCGGCCCCGACGCCGCTGAAAGCCGTGAAGACCGGCGGATAGGCCAGCAGCGTGGCCGTGGCTGAGGGCGCCGTATAGGCCGTGGGCACGGAATTATGGTTCAGGCCGGCCACGCGGAAATAATAAGTGGTGTTCGCGGCCAGCCCCGCCGTGCTGAGATAGGTATTATAGGTCAGCGAACTCACCGCCACCGCGCCGCCGGGAGCGAGCGGGTCCGGAGCCGTAGAGGAGACCACGCGGTAGCGGGTGCCCGGGTCGGCGTTGCCATTGGCCGACCAGTCGAACCGCAGTGTGGCGGCGGCCACCTCGCCGAAGCCGGCTGGCGCGGGCGCGTAAGCCAGCAGCGTGGCCGTGCCGCCGTGCACCTGCCAGCCGCTGCCGCCCCACGAAGAGTTGCTGCGCACGAACAGGTAATAGGTGGTATTGGCCGCCAACGTTGGTTCGGTAAGCGTGGCTGATAAGCCGCCAGCGGTAATGCTGGAAGAATAGACGGGGGACGGCTCGCCGCCGGGGGTGACGGCGGCAGCCAGGGTATAACCTGTAGTCTCGCTCACCAGCGGCCACGAAGCCGATACCTGGCTGGCGGTAACTCCGGTCACGGACAGCGAGGCCGGCCTGGCCGGCCGCAGTTCCTCGAGCACCTGCAGCCAGCTGTCGCCGGCAGCGTTGGCGGTGGGGCCGCCCACGGTTATATATACGCTGCGGCCGCTGACCATCGTCACGGCGGTGCCGTCGTCTATGTAGGCGCGCAGGGCCAGCCTGTCGCCGTTAGCCAGCGACGTCGGCGTCGGCTGCACGGTCCAGGTCTGGGCCGCGTCGGTTATGCTCAGTTCCTGCCGGGCGAGAAGCGCCGTGGCCACGGTAGAGATGAAAACGCCGGAACTGTTGGCGCGGTAGAGCACGGCCGTAACCGTGGCGTTGGCGGCCGTGGCGCTTTCCCTGGCGCGCAGGTTGAAGGTGATGCTGCTGACTATGGTCACCGCGTCCAGCGGCGGGGTATACCAGGTCTGCACCGCCCCGCCGGCCGCGCGCGTGAACTGCGTGGCGCTGGTAGGGGGCGTGACGGCGCCCGTCAGCGTGCTCTTGGTATAGGTGACCGAGGCCGGACCGCGCAGGGGCGAGAGCTGCCGCTCCTCGCCCGTGCCGGCAGGGTTCGCGGTGGAAGCGTCGTCGAGCAGGTAAAGCTTGGTGACCACCTGCAGCGTACGCTCCGACTGGGCCGCGGTGTAGGCGGTGGCGATGCCGTTCTTGTTCACGGCCGCCAGCCTGAAATAATAGAGGGTGTTGGTGACCAGGCCGTAAGAAGAGAACGAGAGATCGTAGGTGTCCCCGTAGGAGACCTTGGCCCCCCCGGGGTTCAGCGGGTCCGCCGCGGTGGAGACGGCCACCCGGTACAGCGTGCCGTCGGCGTTGCCGTTGGGGCTCCAGAGCACGCGCAGGGAATCCGTCTGTATGTCGCTGAAGCCGCTGAACAGCGGCGGGTAGGCCGCCAGCGTGGCGGTGGCGGACGCGGCGGTATAAGCCGTCTCCGCGCCATCGCCGTTGACGGCGGCCAGGCGGAAATAATAGGTGGTATCCGCGGCCAGGCCCGACGTGCTGACGAACAGGCCGTAAGATTCCAGCAGTGTGACCGGATCCGCGCCCGGGTTCAACGGGTCCGGCGCGGGCGAGACGGCGGCCCGGTACAGCGTGCCGGGCGGGTTGCCATTGGCCGTCCAGTTGGCGTCCATGGAATTCTCGGCTACGCTGTCGAAATGGGAGAAGACCGGCTGGCGGGCCAGCGTGCGGGCCCGCTCCGGGGCGGTCCAGGCGCCCGGCTGGCCGTTCCGGCCCAGCGCGGCCACGATAAAGTAATAGTTCTTGTCCACGGCCAGGCCGGCGGAAGTGAGATAGACGTCATGGGTTTCGGAAGCTGTGACAGGTTCGGCGCCCGGGTTAAGCGGGTCCGGCGCCGGCGAGACCAGCACGCGGTAGAGCGTATCCCCGGGGTTTGAACCGCCCGACCACATGAAGTCTATGGAGGAATCGGTCACCGTGCCGAAGCCGGGGAAAGAGGCGTCCTGCGGCAGCGTCGGATTGACCTGGGCCGCCGACCAGGCGCTCAGTACCCCGTAGTTATTTACGGCCGCGGCCATGAAATAATAACTGGTGTTAGGCGACAGCCCGGAGGTGGAGAGATCGAGGTTATAGGTATCGGAGGAAGCCACCGGCTCGGCGCCGGGGTTCAGCGGGTCCGGCGCTTTGGAAGACAATATCCTGTAGAGCGTATTTTCCCGGTTGCCGTTAGCCGTCCAGGAAAAAGTCATAGCCGAGGTGCCGGCAGCGGAAAAACCGGAAACCGAGGGTTGGTTGGCCAGCGTGGAGGTTGTGCGCGCGGCCGTATAGGCCGTGGCCGCGCCGTCCTTGTTCAGCCCGGCCAGCCTGAAAGAATAGGCGGTATTGGCAGCCAGGGCGGAGGACGACAGAGAGAGGTTATAGGTATCCGAAGAGATCACCGCCGCCCCGCCGGGGGCCAGCGGGTCCGCCGCCGTGGAGGAGAGGACCCGGTACAGCGTGCCGCCGGGATTGCCGCCGCCGGTCCAGGCCAGGGCCACCGAACCCGCGGTTACGGCGCCGAAAGAACCGAAGGCGGGGGCGTACTGCAGCAGCGTCGCCGCCGGGTCGTAATTATTCCAGGTGCTGACCACGCCCGGGCCGTTGGCCCTGACGAACAGGTAATAGACGGTGTCCGGGGCCAGGCCCGGCACGGCGGCGGAGGTAAGCGAGGCCACGGTGCTGGAAGCGTAGATGGCCGTAGGCGGGTTATCCGCGGCCAGAGAGGCGGCCAGCGTATAGCCGGTGGCCCCGTTAGACAATTGCCAGAAGGCCGTCATGGACGAGATATGCGGCGTCAGCGCGCCGGCCAGCGGGGCGGCCAGCGTGCCGGACGCCAGGGTAGTGGTGGAAGCAATGGCGCTCCAGGCCGTAGCCACGCGGTTGTTGTTCACGGCCCGGGCCCGGAAGAAATACTCGGTGGTGAAAGCCAGCCCGGTAGAAGAAAGGTATAGGTTATAGGTATCCGAACTGGTCACCACGGCCCCTGCCGGGGAGAGCGGGTCGGCCGCCGTGGAGACCAGCACCCGGTACAGCGTGCCCGGGCCGTTGGCCTCGGCCCAGTCCAGCCTAAGTGTCTGAGAACTGATCTTGGTGAAATCCAGATCCGAGGGCACCGCGGCCAGGGTGGAGGTGCCGGCGGCGGCCGTATAAGCGGTCAATATCCCGTCTTTGTTCACGCCCGCCGCGCTGAAATAATAGGTGGTGTTGGGCACAAGACCAGACAGGGCCCGCGAAACGTTGTATGTATCGGAGGAGACCACGGCCGCCCCGCCGGGGGACTGCGGGTTAGGCGCTGTTGAGGCCAGCACGCGGAACAGGGTGCCGGGGTAGGCGTTGCCGTTGGCCGAGAAACCGAAAGTCATGGCGGCCTCACCCACTCCGGAGAAAGCCGGAGAAGCCGGGGTGTAGCGCAGCAGTGTGGCGCGGTTCTCCGGGGCCGTATAGGCCGAAACAACGCCGTTGCGGTTGACCGCCGCCGCGCGGAAATAATAGCGTGTGTCCGGTGTCAGCCCGGAGGTGGAAAGGGAGAGATTATACGTATCCGAAGAGGCGACCTTGGCGCCAAGGGGGACCAGCGGGTCCGCGGCCGTTGAGGACAGCACGCGGTAGCGCGTGCCCGCGGAGTTGCCGCCATCGGTCCAGATAAAGCGCATGGAGGAGAAAGCCTCCTCGCTGAAGGCGGAGAAGACGGGCACGGCCGCCAGCGTGGCCGTAGCGGCAGCGACAGCGAAATAACCGCCGGCCACCCCGTCGCCGTTGACACCCGCCGCCTTGAAATAATAGGTGGTGTTGGCGGCCAGGCCCGCGGTGCTGAAAGAGAGATTATACGTCTCGTGCTGGCTCACCTCCGCCCCGTTCGGGACCAGCGGGTTCGGCGCCGTGGAGACCAGAAGGCGATACAGTGTGCCGGCGGGGTTGCCGCCGCCGGTCCAGGAGGCGGTGACGCCTGCTTCGGTCACGTCCGAGAAAGGCCCGGCCGCGGGCAGGGCGGCCAGGGTATAGGTGGAGGTCACGGCCGTATAGTCGGTATAGGTCCCGCTGTGGTCTATAGCGGCCACCCGGAAGGAGTAGGCCGTGTTCGCCGTAAGACCCGCGGAGGAGAGATAGGTGTTGTAAGTGAACGATGAAGCGACCGGGGCGCCGAAAGGCGACAACGGGTCGGCCGCGGTGGACATGACCACGTGGTAGCGCGTGGCCGCGTGGTTGCCGTTGGCCGCCCAGTTGAACCGGACGGACCCGGTGGAGAGGTTGGTGAAATTGGAGAAGGACGGCGCGTAAGCCGGCGTCACCTGCACGGGGAAGGCGGCCCAGGAACTGGAGGCTCCGGGCCCGTTGGTGCGGACGAACGGGTAATAGGTGGTATTGGAGATAAGGCCGGCCATCAGGCCGGGGCTGTCCGCAGAGTTGATCGAGGCGGATATGGGCGACGGCGAGGCGCCCGCGTTGGGCGAAACCGCCAGGGTGTAGCCGGTGGCGCCCTCCACCAGCGTCCAGGAGGCGGAGAAGCCGGTCTGCGACAGGCCGGTTATGGAACCGATGTCCGGCTGGGCCGGTTTCAGCGCCTCGGTGGTACGGAACCAGCTGTCGCCGCTGCCCCCGGAGGTGGGGCCGTCTATGTTGGCGGTGACGGTACGGCCGCTGGCGCTCATTGTTCCGCCGCCGTCGTCGATATACAGCCGCAGGGCCAGCCGGTCGCCGTTGACCAGGGCCGTGGGGGCGGGAGTGCGCACCCAGTTGCGCGCTATCATCGAGGTGCTCAGTTCGGAAGGGACGTGCACGGAGGCGATGACGGACAGTATCGCGCCGGCGGGGCTGGCGCGCAGCAGCTCGGCCGTCAGACCGGCGTTGGCCAGGTTCGCGCTTTCCCTGGCCCAGATATTGAAAGTGACGTTGCCGCTGATAGTGACCGTATCGAGTGGGTCCGAGTACCAGACCATCGCCGTGCCGCCGGCCGTGCGGGTGAACTGCGTGGCGGCCGTGGGCGGGGTAACGGGGCCGGCTATGGTGCTCTTGGTGTAAGTCACTAAGACGGGGCCGCGCAGGCGGTTCAGCCGGCGCTCGTCATCGTCGCCGGGGTTTATGGAGGAGACGGTGTCGCTCAGGTACACCGTGGTGGCCTGGGCGAAGGCCGCCGGGGCCGGCAGCGCGGCCAGGGCCGCCAGCAGGAGCAGGCGCGCGAAAGGAGAGGGCTGGCTTTTAAGGCCGCCCCGACCGCCTGCTTTTATCTCCCCGTTAGCGTTCATAGCTGTTTCGCCCGCCGCGCCTATTCTTCCGCCGCGCCGGTGGTCTGCCCGCCTGGCGCTTTCTTGCGCTCTCCTTCTTTCATCATCTCCACTATGTCCTGCACGGTGAGGCCCACCAGCCAGTGGTTGACCTCTTCGCGCAGCTTCTTGTAAAGCTTGCCGGGTATCTCCTCGCGCCCCGCCTCGGGCGCGTGGTTGAAGGTGAAGGCCTCCATGAGGCCCCAGACGCTGATGTCGTCGAGGTCCTTGGCCAGGCGGTAGCCTTTGCCCTTCTGCGACTCCACGAAGCCGGCGTGCACCAGCGCCTGCAGGACCTTGTTGCAGTACGGCGCGGGCAGGCCCTGGAAACGGGCGATCTCGGCCACCTGGTTCCAGCGGCCCCCGTTGTTGGCCCCGAGATAGTGCAGGCAGGCGAGGCCGTAAGCTAAAGTGCGGTTCATCCTCATATATCTTCCGGTGAACGGCCCCATTGGACAGAACTTATCCAATGGCGGGACAAAAAAACGGACAGCAGTAGAAGACCCCGCTGTCCAATGATATTAATAGTATAGCAGACCATAAAGCCCAGTCAAGGCCTACTTCTTTGACTTCAGATACACGCCGCGTTGCGCCCTCGCAAGCGAGCAGGCGGGGGCGTTAGGGGCCAGCGCATCCCCCTCCTCCAGCAGGCTTATTCCCGGGCAGCGGCTGCACCAGGGGCTGTCGGCGCAGTCCCGGCAGCCGGCCAGGTCCTTGACCGAAGCCTTGCGCCAGGCCTTCAGCCAGCGGTTATTTTTCCAGAGCGGGGAGAACTCCCGGCGCAGCAGGCTGCCCAGCCTCACCGGCAGCTGCAGGCACGGGTACAGGTTGCCGGCGGGGTCCAGGGCGCAGACATTGCGGCCGGCCCCGCATAAAAAGTCTTCGGGCGCGGGCAGGCCGGGAACCGCGGCGGCCGGGCCGGGCCCGGTTATCAGTTTTACGGCCTTGCCAAGGGCCGCACGGGACAGGCGCAGCGGCAGGGCGCCCCTGCCGCCGTCGTTGGCCGGGGCTATCACCGGGTCGAAAGAAATACCGAAACTTTCCTTCGCCGCCAGCCGCTTAAGCCAGCCGGCCTGCCCGGCATTGACCGTCATAAGCGGGACTTTCATTTTTACCCTGATGCCAGCTCCGGCCAGCAGCCTGGCCGCGGCCAGGCTGCGCGCGAAGGAGCCGGCAAGCCCGGTCAGCCCGTCATGCACGGCGGGCCTGCCGTAAAAACTTATCTCGAAGCCCGAGATCCCCGCGGCGGCCAGCTCGCGCGCGAGCGCCGGGGTGAGGCCGAGGCCGGTGGAAAAGACCCGCACATCGAAACGAAGCTCTTTCGCGAAACGGCAGAGTTCCGGCAGGTCCGGCCGCAGCAGCGGCTCTCCGCCGGTGAAGGTCAGGTATAGCGCGCCGGCGCCGGAAAGCTTCTTAAAAATATTTTTCCATTGCGCGGTGGAGATCTCATGCGCCGGTTCCGCGCGGCCGCGCGTCTCAGGCAGGTAGCAATGGCGGCACGAGAGCGGGCAGCGGCGGGTCAGCTCCGCGGTGACGGAAACGGGTATGTTTTTTTTCAGCGTGACGGCGTTAAGCCGCGCGGAGGGGGTGCATTCAGGCATTGATCAGGAAAGAGAGGCGGCGGCGCAGCGAGGAATAGATCCTGCCGGCCAAACCCCGGGAGAGCGGCCCGCCCAGCGCGCGCCCCTTGATATCGGCCCACGGCACCAAGTGCGGCGCCAGCCGGCCTGCGTCGTCGGCCAGCCACGCCCCGTCGCTGGAGACTTTTATTACGCGGTGCAGCAGCGTACGCCCCCGGTAGGAGTAAACGGCGCAGTCGCCAGGCCTCAAGGGGCCCGGCCTCGCCAGCGCCAGTTCCCCGGGCCTGAAGACCGGAAGCATGCTGGAGCCCTCCAACCTGAAAGCCTTCATGCGTCAGGAAAACTTCTTCAGGGTCTTGCAGGCCAGCTGGCTGATGGGGCCGGTAATGCACTTGCCGCAGGCCAACGCAGCGGTCTCGAAGACCTTCTCGGTCTTCATCTTGGGCTTCTCGTACGGTTTTTTCTTTTTCATGGTCATTTTACCGCCTCTACCAGGCCGGCTGCGGCCAGGTCCTTTACAAAGCCGGCGACGTCAGCGAGGGCGGTCCTTTCCGGCACCTCGAATTCCGCCATCAGCCCGGCGGCTATGGCCGCTACCGGCCTGCCGGCGGCCAGGCCCTCCCAGATAAGGGAGGCCGTGCCGTTGAGCTCGCGCATTTCGCAGCGCGCCGCGTCCACTATGTAGACCTCGCCGGCTATGCGCCGGAAAGCGAGGCCCTTTTTGATCTTGTATGCCATATCAGATGAGCTCCAGGAAACTGCCATCGGCCTTTGAAAACTCCAGCCGCCTGAAAGCGGCGCCTGCCAGCAGCGCGGCCCCGTTCTCCAGGGCCAGAGCCGCTGAAGCCGGCGCTCTGTCAAAATTGACCGCACAGCGCAGCAACAGCCGCAGGGCTTCCACCGGTTTGCACCCCGAGACCCTGTTGCGACGAGCCTTCTTCAGGAGGAACACACCGCCCAGCGGCCAGGAGCCGGGGCGCCCGTCCGCGCGCATCTCCCCCCAGAAAGGGGAACCGTAGGCGCGGAAGCCGTTACTGCCCGGGCGGACCAGATTTATCTCATCGCTGATAACCTCTAAGCCCGCGGCGGCGGCCAGTTTGGAAAGGGTGGACTTGCCTGCCCCGGACTTGCCCAGGAACAGGTAGGCCCGGTCGTTCTTCACCAGGCCAGCCGAATGCAGCATGAAGCCGCCGGCCCGCAGCAGCAGAAAACTTAAGAAAGAGCGCAGAAAAGCGTCCAGGGTCTGCTCGCTGGGGGCCGCCGTCAGTTCGGCTTTCCTCCCGGGACCTATAACAGCCCGGAAATCCCCCCGGCCTATCTCCAGCCTGTCCCCTGAGGCGGCTACAGCCGGCCTGAAGGGAGACTGGCTGCCGGGGGCCGCGGTCAGGGAGAATCTGTAGCCCCCTGCTGCCTTGCCGGTGAAGGCCCCGTAGCGGCGCCTCAAAACAGAAATGATACCCGGCTGGTATGATTCAAAGTTTAATGCCTGGCCGGCCACTTTCAGCCCAAACCCGGCCGCCGCCCTTCCGGGGCGGCGGGCTACAGGCCGGAGGGCCACTCGGCCTTGACCTCGTACCAGGAATGCAGGCGGATATTCACGCCTTGTATCATTATATCGCTGGCCACGTCGTCGTCGTAGTAAATAGCCATGGTAGAGGTCCCCATGGTAGCGTCGCGGTTGCTGAGCAATACGCCGTTGAGATTGCAGTTGCCGCCGCCCTGCAGGCCCTGGTTGCCGCCGGTATAGGCAAACCCGTGGATAAGGACATTATTCAAGGCATAAGTCTTGTTCGTAGCCAGGTAGTTTCCCGCCACCGCGGCGGCCCAGGTGGCCGGTGCGCCAGGGTCGAAGGCAAGATAATGCGCCCAGGCATTTCCGTATTCCTTCCAGGCTTGCGGCGGCAGCTTGGCGGCATAGGCGCCGGCGGCCCCGCCGCTGCCGGAAATGATGAAATTCCCCTGCATTATGACGGTACCGCGGATAAAGTTGCCGCTGCCGCCGCTCTTGAACGTAGTGTCAACGGTAGGGTCGATGTAATAGGTCTTGCCGCTGGTATCGGTGCAGCCCTTGAATTCAGCGGCGCCCATGGCCGCCGTGTGGTGGTATTTGGAAGTGTTGCCGTGGCCGCAGCCGTTGGGAGCGTTGCCGCTGGCGTTGGCCGAGGACAGGTAAGCCGCGAAGTTTATGCTAGGGAAAGGCGGAATTTCGTAATAGGACCACCAGTAGACGTCGTCCGTGGAGGCGGTGGTAGACCCGCCGTCCTGCGGCGTCACGTGGCCGGCGCTGTAATAGCGCGGGAAGGTGCGCCCGGTGGCGTCGATGGAATTGCCGGAGATGACCGGCCCCCATTCTATGTGGTCGTTGCCGCCGGTATTCGCGACCATGTTGGCGGCGCGCGTGGCGAAGTCGGCGGCGCTGTCATTGATGAGCACCGCTTTGATCTTGCGGAGCTGGGCGCCGCTCTTGTCGCGGCCTACCGCCTCGACAATGCGCTTGTCGGCATCTACGGGATCGGAACTTATCCGGATCGTGTATTGGCCGCCCGTCTCCGCGGCATACACCTGGTCGAAATTGTAGCCGGCTATGGTGCCCGTGCCGGTAATGATCCACATGTCGTCGTTCTCGAGCATCTTCCAGCGGGCCCGGTCCACGCCGGCCTCCGCCAGGTGGAACGCAGTGGTGGATTTCTTTTCCTTCACCGACCACTTGCCCTCGTTCTGCACGAACATATTAAGGACAGGGAACATCAGCATCAAAAACAGCATGATGCTGAGCACTAGCGTGATGGCCATCTGGCCTTGCCTGGGTTTCTGCATGGTTTTGCCTAGTTCATTATCCGGACTTTTTCCACGGCCATCTGCAGCGCCTTGGTGCCGCCCTCGTAGGTGGCCTTCTCGAAGGTGATGGAGATGGAGAGTATGGAGTCGTCGTCGGTGCGCGGGTAGGTGAACGCGATGTAGCGCAGGTTGTTGGCTATCATCTTGCCCGTACTGCCGCCGGTGGCCTGGTAAAGTTTGTTGCCCTGCTGGTAATAGGACATGGCGGTCAGGCCGCCGGTGGAGTTATACTTGTTGAAAGTGATGCGCGAGTGGAAGGGCTGACCGGCCACGCGGTCGATGGTTATGCTGGACGCGACGGACTGGCGCAGGTCCCGGTTGATATTGGCCAGGGCGCCGCGGGCGTTCTTCTGTATCTCCACCCTGGCCATCATCAGCTGCACGAACTGGTAGGTCTTGATGAAGGTGCGCGGGGCCGCGAGGATGAGCACGCCCAGGATGGCGACGACCAGCATCATCTCCATCAGCGTATACCCGCGTTTCAGCCCTTTCTTTTCCATATTACCAGGCAAAACTCCTCGTTACGGTGGCGTTCGGGACCACGGCGACGCCGGCGGCGTCCCTGCGCGTAGTGGTGGGCACGGGGTTGCTGCCAGTGGTCCAGGTGGTGTACCAGGCGTAGATGTTATACGTGTAGCCGCCTTTGACCGGGATGGAATAGGTGCCCAGCGCCGAGCTGGAAGCGGCGTAATAGACCCCGGTTCCCCCGCGCAGGGCGGGAGTGACGTCCGGCGGACCGGCCCCGGCGCCCAGTGTGGAAGTGGTGACATACACCATGACCCCGGTGGTGATGGGGCCGGCGGCATTGGTGACGCTGCCGGTAACATAGCCGAACGCGCCGCTGACCGTGAAAGTGGAGGAGAAGGCCGTAACGCCCGCGGTCAGGTTGACCACGGTGCTGGCGGGACTGGCGCTCTCTCCCGACTCCAGCTGCGGCACCACCGAGTAGGTGCCGGTGGAAATGCCGGTACCGGAGATCATGAAATAGCCGTCCGAATCGCTGATGCCGCTGCCCTGCTCCACGCCGCCCTTCAGGCCGATCACGGGGATGCCGGGCAGGGCATCCACGCCGTTGGTGGTGACCCTGCCGCGTATGCGCCCGCCCTGGTAGAGCGCGAAGTTAACGCCCTGCTGCACCTCGCCGATGTCGACCGCGATATCGGCCGAGGACAGCTCCACGTAGCTGGGGCTGTAGCTCTGGTAATTCGCCTGCACTGTCACCACGCCGGCGTCCACGGGCAGGGTGTAGCGGCCGCTGGCGTTGGTATAGACCGGCGAGTTACCCGGGGAGAACATCCTGATATTGGGCAGCGCCGCGCCGTACACGTCGGTCACCCTGCCGGTGACATAGCCGAAGGCCGTCGGGGTGGACAGCTTGTTGTACCCCGCCCAGGACCAGTAATTATTGCTGGTGCCGCCGTAATAGGCCACGCTGGAATAGACCACGCCGCTGGACATGAAGACCGTCCAGGTACCGGTAGCCACCTGGGTAATACTGAAATAGCCGGCCCAGCCGGCGCTGACGGGGTTGGAGATGCCGTCGTTGGCGAACACGATGGCGCCGTCCGCAGTGACGCCGCTGGCGCAGACCTCGGAGATGGCGGAATTGCGGGGCGCGAAAGCGAGCGGGCTGCTGCTGATCCTGAAGTCGTAATAGTTCATGTTCGAGTCGTAGCAGCTGGCTTCCCCCGGGTTGATAGCCCAGAACCAGGTATGCCGCACGAACTGCGCTCCCGGGGTCAGGCCATTGACGTTATTGTTCCAGGCCGGATCGTAGTAGATAGGGAAATACTCGTAGGAGTCGGGCCACTGCTTTGACGGAGAGCCGTTAGCGGTGGCGGTCCAGCCGACCTTGTCGAGTGTTTTGCCGCTGACAGCGTTCTTCAGTGTCACCAGCCCGGCCGAGGACGGGGAACCTGACTCTATGACGTCGTCCTGGTCCGACCAGTCGGCGCCCCGGCTGTACATGGCGTCGGCCTGGCGAGTGACGCCGGCCACGCTGACGGTACCGGTATTGGCGAAGAGGTAATAATGACCCGGGTCCAGCGTGGTGGCGTAGTAGTTGAAATCCGGAGAAACCAGCGCCTCATTGGCCTCTTTGTAAGTAAAGGTGATCACTTCATTGCCCCCGGTGCCGAGGCCCGTGGCCATGGTCCAGGTCCAGGTAGTAGGGTTGTAGACTTCCACCCACTCGGTGTTCCCGGTATCGGTGACCGTGCTGCCGGCTATATTGCTTATCACCAGGGCGCCGCCGTCTATAAAAACGTAGCCGTTAATAGTGCCGCTGGACATTTCCGTAAGCGTGAAGTTCTTGTTGGTCACGTCTGTGCCGGCGGGCAGGCCGAAAGAGGGCAGCACCGAAGGGAAGTAATAATCTTTAGTGGCCAGCAGCGTATAGGTACCGGCGACTATAGAGAAAGTGTAATCCCCGGAGGCGTTGGTCTCGCCGTAATAGGAGGGGTTCTCCTGGGCGCGGACCACCACTCCGGCGAGGTCCGTGCCTGCGCCCGCTTTTAGCGCGCTGCCTGCTATAGTGGAATCCTTGTTGACCCGGTCGGGGTTCTCGCGCAGGTTGCGCACCTCCAGCTTGCGCCACTCGCCGCGCTCGTACCAGACCACATAGACCTTGATCTCCTTGAGGCCGGTGTCAGGCTGCTCCCAGGACAGATATTCCAGGTCGCGGTCCGGCTGCTCATTGACCTTGCGGATATAGACGCGGCGGAGGAAGTTAATGCCGCCGACGTTCACCGTCTCCTCGCCGTTGGGCGCCCGGTCGTAGACCATCTCCCCCGGCTGAAAATTAGTGTCGGAAACCGGGTCGGTGGTGACCAGCACGCGGTAATAGGACTTGTTCTTCAGGAACTCTATGCGCTCCTGGGCGATGTTATTAGCCAGCGACCGGGTCTTGGCGGACTGCACCCCCACGTTGAAGAACTTGAACGCGCCCACCATGCCCAGCACGCCGATGGTCATGATCGACATGGCGACCATGATCTCCACCAGGGTGATGCCCGGGCGCAGCCATGCGCCCGCGGCGCGACCGCGGAGCGCTTTTTTTCCCTGTGTCGTTTCGTTCATCCCGTAGGCGGCCATGCCAATAGTCTACCAGCCGGCGCGCCCAAAAACCACAATTTCCCCTCAAATCCTAAGCAAATCCTAAGGATAGGACCCGGCGTCCTCTTCGGCCGGGGGCGCCTCGGCCGCGGGCTCCTCGGCCGCCGGCTCCTCAGGAGCCGGCGCGGGGGCGGCTTTCGGGGCCGGGCCCTTCTTGCGCTTCACCAGTTTGCGCTTCGGGCCGGCCTTGGGGGCTTCCTTGTCCACCATGGTCTGCCCGGCCTCCTCGCCGTCGGCGGGGCCGGCCTCGGGGGCCGGCGCCTTCTTGCGCTTGATCATCTTCTTTTTCTTCGCGGGCGCGGCGCCCTCTTCGGACCCTCCGGCAGCCTGCTTCCTGGACTCTATCAGCTCGTCGAAGGACTCGCGCTGTTCGTCGTCGAGGTACTCGCGCACGGTGTCGGGCAGGTCCCGGGTCAGTTTGGCCATGGCGCGGCGCGCGTCGTTCATCTTGAAGCGCCACTTCTTCTCCTCGGCCGAGGTCCTCTCGAATTCCTTCATCAGCTTGTCGAACTCGGCCGCCTTTTTGTTCATGGCGGCGGAGATGCGGTCCTCCTGTTTGGAGCTCAGCCGCAGCGCGGCCGAGATCTCGGACATGATCTTCTGCGGGTTGGGCCGCGCCGGGGGCGGCGCGCCGATCTCTTCCAGCTTCGCGGGCGCGGCGGCGCCCGGTTCCTCTCCGGTCAGGTCCTGGCAGAAAGCGGCGGCGGGCAGGCAGAGCAGGGCCGCTAATATAAGCTTGTTCATCTTGTTCCTCCGTTGTCTGGCAAAGGTTGTCTCTCCACTAGATCGGTTATGGCCACCCGGCTGGTATGCTCGGTGCGGCCCCAGAAATCGGTGCCCCGCAGGACGCCGGCCACGAAGACGGGAAGGCGCAGCACGCCCAGCGCTGGCTGCAGGAAATAGGCGGCCACCAGGTCGGGGCTCGCGCGCTCGGCCAGCAGCGCCACGGCCGGGTACAGCAGCAGCGGCAGCAGCGACAGCAGCTTCATGGTGTGCTCCATGCCCGGCAGGTTCTGGTACAGCCAGACCACCAAATTGAAGGAGTCGCGGCTGAACCAGAGCAGGCCGGCCCCGGCGCAGGCCACGGCAAAGCGGTAGGTCTGCGCGGAATAGAGGCCGCCCTCGAAGGCGCGGATGTCGCCCCGGCGCAGCGCGCGGGCGAGCAACCCCGGCAGGTGGCGGCGCGCCGTGTCCAGCGAGCCGCGGGTCCAGCGGATGGTGCGGGTCAGGTACTGCGAGAGGGTCTCGGGCTCCTCGTCGTAAACCAGCGCCTCGCGATTCCAGGCTATGCGCACGCCGTTGCGGATCAGGCGCATCTGCATCTCCAGGTCCTCGGTGAGGCAGGTCTCGTCCCAGGGGTGCTTGCGGGCGATGCCGGCGGTGAAGCACATGCCCTTGCCGTGCAGCGTGGCCGACAGGCCGAGCTCCTGCTTGGGCAGCTGGAAGAAGCGGTTGGAGACGATGTGGCCCGCGGCCAGGATCTTGGCGAGCAGCTTGCCGGTGTTCTTGGCCAGCTGGCGGCCCTGCACGGCCTCGGCCCCCGCCTCCAGGCTGTCGTTCATGGCCGAGAGGAAGCCGGGATGCGCCAGCGAATCGGCGTCGAAATAGCAGAGGGCGTCGTACTCGCCCCAGTCGAAAACTTTTTCCGTGGCCCATTTCAGGGCGCGGCCCTTGCCGGCTTTCATGCCGGGGCCCGAATGGTCCAGGATGATGGCCCCCGCGCCGGCGGCGACCTTCATGGTGTCGTCGGTGCAGTGGTCAGCCACCACGAAAATGCTGTAGAGCTCGCGCGGGTAGTCCAGGCGCGCCAGGCTTTCCACCGCGAGCCCCACCACGCCCTCCTCGTTGTGCGCGGGCAGCAGCAGCGCGAAGCGGCGGCGCCGGGCCGCCGGCGCGGGCGCGCGGCCGCGCCAAAGCCCGCGGAAGCTCAAAAAAAGATAGAACAGCCCGGAGGCGAACAGGAAGACCTGCGCCAGGTTGGAGAGGACCGTTATTATCATTTTCCCCATAGCGATCCCGCCGGCGCGGCGCGCCGGCTATGGATATCGATAATAATACCAACTGAAGCGGCGGAAAGCAAGGGCTGTTGACACCCGGCTTTTTCGGTGTTATATTATGGATATGGAAGGCGAAGAAAAAAAAGCGGGCTGGAAGATCTGGGTCTACCTGACCCCGGTCTACATACTCATAGCGATACCGCTGGTCAAATGGACCATGAAGATAAATTCCAGCGACGTGGGCCTGTCCAAAGAGGAAGTCAACGTCTTCAACACCGACGAGGGCGAAGTAAAGCGGCGCAAGTCCCTGGAGGGCTACGACCCAAACCTGACCGACGGCGGCTACGCCGTGCGCTACCGTGCCGACGGCAAGGCCGAAGGCAGCATGGCCGGCGACGGCCCGTCCAAAGAGGCGACAGAGCGCGCCTATAAACAGGCGGCGGCGCGCCAGCAGCGCCCGGCTGAAGATGAGGAAGAGGGCGGCGGCGCCCGGCAGGGCTCGGGCAACTCGCGCTTCCAGGCCAATTCCGGCCAGGCGGCGCTCAATTCCAACGACACCCGCGCCAAAGAAGCCATGGGCGTGGGCTACCAGAAGGGCTACCTCAGCTCCGCCGTGGGCAAGGTGGTGGGCAGCCCCAAGGCCGTGGGCGCGCTGCTTAATAACCAGTACATCGTGGACGGCTTCATGTCCCGCGGCACGGTAAAGTCGGCCACCGGCAGCGCCGAGGGCCTGGCCAACTACCTCAAGGGCAGCGGCCCCTCTAATTTCCTGAACAATCCCGTGGTCAAAGCGGCCCTGAACAACCCCGCCGTGGTCAGCGCGGTGGCCGGCAGCGGCATGGTGGCGGCCATGATGAACACCCCCGCGGCGCAGGCCCTGATGAAGGACCCGCAGGCGCTGGCCGACATCGTCAACAATAACCCGCAGCTCATGCAGCTCGCCATGCAGAACCCGCAGCTCCTTTCCTCCCTGATGGCCAACCCCGACGTGGCCTCGCAGGTGGGCAAGTTCGACACCAGCAAGGTCCGCAGTTACTGACCAAGCCGCCCCCAAAATTGCAGTTGACAAAAATCAGCCAAAAGTCCTATATTGGGCATAGGTCTTTTGGTACCCTGTTACTTTCCGGAGGATTGCATGAAAAGAATAGTACTGTCCGTAGCCGCCCTGGTGCTGGCGGCCGCCGCGAGCGCCCAGGCCTCGCAGAAGATAATCTCCTTCGACCCCGCCTACAAGGGCGCGATCGACAAAAGCATAGCGGCCATAGGCGGCCAGGTCACCCGCAAGTTCCGGCTGATCGACTCCCTGGTCGCGGTATTCCCCGACAATATCAAGGAAGCCTCCATCTACTCGCTGCCCGGCGTGACCGACGTGGCCGAGGACAGCTACATAAACTGGCTGAGGGAAGCCGCGGCCCCGCAGCTGCCCTCCATGGAAAACGTCCTGGACATGGTGCGCACCGGCGAAGGCTGGGAAGCCCCCTCTTTCGGCGAGATCCGCGCCGAAGTGGACCCCTCCGAGAAGGAGATCCCCTGGGGCGTGAAGCGCGTCAACGCCAAGGCCGCCTGGGACTATACCACCGGCAAGGGCGTGAAAGTGGCCGTGATAGACACCGGCGTGGACTATACCCACCCCGACCTGGCCCCCAACTACCGCGGCGGTTATAACGCCATCATCGCCACCGCCACCCCGATGGACGACCACGGCCACGGCACTCACGTGTCCGGCTCGGTCGCCGCCGTGAAGGACCTCAAGGGCGTCGTGGGCGTTGCCCCCGAAGCCGAGCTCTACGGCGTAAAGGTGCTCGACAAGCGCGGCTCCGGCCAGTATTCCTGGATAGTTTCCGGCATCGAATGGGCCGTCCTGAACGGCATGCAGGTCATCAACATGAGCCTCGGCGGCGGCTCCGGCACGGAGGCGCTCAAGCAGGTCATGATCAAGGCGCATGAAGCCGGCGTAGCCGTGGTCTGCGCGGCCGGTAATGACTCCGGCCCCGTCAACTTCCCGGCCAAGTACCCGCAGGCCATCGCCATCTCGGCCTCCGACTCGGCCGACAAGCTGGCTTCCTTCTCTTCGCGCGGCGCGGAGATAGTGGTTATAGCCCCCGGCGTGAACATTTACTCCACCCGCAAGGGCGGCGGCTACACCACCATGTCCGGCACCTCTATGGCCAGCCCCCACGCGGCCGGCCTGGCCGTCCTCGCCGTCGGCGCCGGCGCCAATGGCGCCGAAGCCGTGCGCTCGGCCCTGAAGGCCGCGGCCACGCCGCTCGCGGGCCTCAAGCCCACCGACCAGGGCGCTGGCCTGGTGGACGCGTTCAAGCTGGTGCGCTGAACCGCGGACAACAAGGAAAAAGCCCCGCACCGCGGGGCTTTTTCTTTTAGCCCAACGTCCTTTTATTGACCGGCGCTATAAAGTTACAATGTTCCTAGCGGGGCCGCTGGCCCCTCATTGGAGAGCGCGATGTCTGAAAACAAACTGCCTGATGGCGTGAAATTTTTGATCCTTGCGGCCGCGGCCGGCGCTCTGCTGGCCTCGGCGGCCTGCAAAAAAAAGCCGGCGGAGGCGCCGCCGCCCAAGCCGGCGGAAACCGCCCCGGCCGCCTCTAACGACCTGCCTGAAAGCCCGGCACCGGAAATACCCTACGCGGCCCCGGAGGCCTCCTACACGCCGGAGCCCGCGCAGCCAGAACCTGCGCCGGCCCCGTGGTATGCCCCGTCGTCCGCGTCCGCTGGCCCGGAGCCGGCCGAGAAGGGCGCGCGCCCGGTGCTGGCCCGCGACGGCAGCGGCAACCCCGTTCCGCCGCCGAGACCGGTAGTCCACGGCCCCGACAACCCCTGACCCGGAAGCCAGCTTAAGGCCGAGTCTCCGCAAACAAAAGGCCCCGCCGTTAAGCGGGGCCTTTTAATTGCGCCGGTAACCAGTTACCAGCCGTAACCTTCGCCGGTCAGCTGCTCCAGGCGCTGGTCCACTATCTTGCCCTTGTTGGCCTTGCGGCTCTCGAGCTTTTTCTTGAGGCTGCCGATCTCGCCTTCCATGCGCTTGACGCGCAGTTCCTGCCCCTTGCTCTTGAGGTCGAACAGTTCGCTCAGCACGGTCTTGAGCTTGTCTTTGATGGCCTTCTTGTCGGCGTCGGAAGCCTTGTTGAACTTCATCGACAGCTCTTTGCTCTCGAATTCAAGCGCCAGGCCGCGGACGGCGTCCTTCTCCAGACTTTCGTCGCCTTCCATCTTGGCGCCCATGAACATCTTGCCGGCCATCTGCAGCAGCATCTTGTACTTGGCCGGGGCTACCTCGCGGAAGTCCTCCACCTTTTTACCGAAAGCCGGGTCGTGCTTCTTGATGATGGAGAGGACCTTCTCCTCGCCCATGAAGCCGCCCTGCATCTTGCGCACCTTCACCTGCATCTCCATAGGGCCGCCGCCGTCTTCGCCCTGCTCGGTCCACATCATGCGCTTCTGCTTCATCTGCTTCTGCATGCCGGGCTCCATCCTGCCCTGGCCCGCCTGGCCGCGCTGGTTCATCTGGCCGCGAGCGCCCATGCCGGGGCCGCCGCCGGGGCCCATCTGGCCGCCGGGGCCGCCGCCGGGGCCGTCGTCGTTCATCTCTATATCGTCTTCTTCGTCCGGGCCGGGACCTTCCTGGGCCGCGCCGAAGACCGGCGCCGAAACCAGCGCCAGCGCCATTATCCAGAACATAAGCTTCTTATTCATACTGCCTCCTTGAGTTTGCTAAGCGTTCTCACCCGCGCTGAAATTCTCGTCCTCGAGCGAACTGTACTCGTAGTCCCAGTCCCCTGAAGAGGCGTTCAGGACCGACTCCTCCTGGTAAACCGAATATTCCACCGAATCCAGGCGGGCGTCCAGGCCGCTGTTCCAGGCCAGGTCGGCCGAGGCTCCGCGGCCTGAAAAAGCGAAGACGAAGGCCATGACCGAGGCCAGAGCGCCCGAAAGCAGCGCCTCGCCCCATTTGAAGGAGAATCCGCGGCGGGCGGAAACGGCCGCCAGGGCCGCGCGCATGACATTGGCCGCGGCGCGCGCCGGCGGCTCCTCCGCCCGGGACTCGAGCGAGGCCCCGGCGGCCCTGAGGGCGGCCAGCTCGGCGCGGCACGAGGCACAGCCGGGCAGGTGGGTTTCCACCTCGGCCTTCAGCCCCGCGCCGGCTTCGCCGTACAGGTAAAGGATTATTTTCTCTCCGTAACCGCAGTTCATAAATAGCTCCTATGAGTGTAACGCGCCGGGCGGTTTTTTTATTGCAGGTCTTTTTCAAGACGCTTGCGCAGCTGCGCGGCGGCCCGGCTCATGCGGGCGAGCACCGTGCCGATGGGCACCTTCAGCAGCTCCGCTATCTCTTTAAAGGAAAGTCCGGAATAGTGCCGCAGGTAAAAGACCTCACGCTGCTCCGCCGAAAGCGCGGCCAGCGCGGCGTCTATGCTGGCCCCCAGGGCCTTGCCGTAGAAGGCCTCCGCCGGGCCGGGCTCCGCCGAGGCCAGAAAATCCGCGGGGCCGGGCTTGTCCCCGTCGCCCTCCAGCGGCACCTCGCCCCGGACGCCCTCGCGCCTGAAGAGGTCCATGGCCGCGTTGCGGGCCACGGTGAACAGCCAGGCCTTGAACTTCTCCCGCTCGTTATAGGCGCCGGGGTTCCTTACCAGCTTGAGGAAAACTTCCTGGAACAGGTCCTCGGCCGCGTCGCGGCGGCCGGTCAGGCGCAGCAGGTAGCCGAACACGGCGGCCTGGTGCCGCTCCATCAGCAGCCCCAACGCGCCGGCGTCGCCGGCCCTGAAGGCGGCGACCAGTTCTGAGTCGGAAAGTTCTTCGGACATTTAGTCGGCTGTCTGTATAACGCGGGCGGGGCGCCTTTTATTACGCCCCTGCCTGGCTTTCCAAATAACTTATAATTATGAAAGCCGTGCGCCACTATATTATTCTTTTCTGCCTGCTATTTCAATCCCGGCCCGCCGCTGCGGCCCCGGACGCGTACGGCCTCTACCTGAAAGGAGAGCTGCTGCAGGCGGCCTCGGCCTATTTCGCGCTGGCCGCCGGAAGCCCGGCCGAGCCGCGCCCGCTGCTCAACGCCGCGATGTGCCTGCGCCAGGCCGGCCGCTACTACGAGGCCGCCGGCGCCATGGTGCGCGCGCTCGAGCGCGACCCGCACAGCCCCGACATCTACTCCGAGCTGGGCTGGCTGCGCTTCCACCAGGCCGACTACGACGGGGCGCGCTCGGCCTTCGAGACCGCTATCCGCATCCAGGCGCTGCACGCCCGCGCGGAGCTGGGCCTGGCGAGCGTCTACTCCAACCTGGAGGACAAAGACAAAACGATGGCCCACCTGGACAAGTACCGCCAGCTGCGCCCAGACTTCGCCGGCGTGGACTACATCCTCGCCTGGAACTACATGAATTTCAAGATGCACAAGGAGGCGGAGGCGGCGCTGATAGAGGCGCTGCGCAAGGACCCCTCCTTCACCGAGGCGCGCCTGCCGCTGGCCGGCATCTACGCGCGGCAGGGCAAGTTCGACGAGGCGTGGAACCAGTACTACCGCGTGCTCGACTACGCGCCGGGCCACCCGGTGGCCTCGAGCATGATGAAGGTGCTGGAGGGCAAGCTCACCAAGCAGCCCGAGGACATCCGCCCGCCGTTCAAGATCACCAAGCCCCTGGTGATGGAGCCGCTGGACGCGCTGGAGAGCCTGTCCGACTCGGTGAAGATCCGGGTGGGCATCGGCACCGGGGCCACCGGCAAGCAGGGCGCCAACAACCTGCTGCTGTTCAGGTCTTACGAGGGAATACAGGTCACGGGCAAGACCAGCGGCAAGACCTTCGCCGACATCCCCCCCGACCAGATCTGGTACGCGCTTTACGAAGGCGGCGCTGTGGTGCTTAAAGATCCCGACGGCAAGGTGTACGGCCGCTTCACCGGCACGCTGCAGCTGAAGCCCGCGCGCCGGGAGGGCTCGGTCATCTTCGAGGCCTCCTCCAAGATAAAGAACCCCTGGTTCCGCGGCGCGGACCGCCAGTACCGCGGCTACATAGAGCTCTCGCCCAACGGCACGCGCGGCATAAAGGCCGTCAACGTGATAGAGAGCGAGCTGTACCTGCTCGGCGTGGTGCCGAGCGAGGTGGCACCGCAGTGGCCCTACGAGTCGCTCAAGGCGCAGGCCGTCATCGCCCGCACGCAGGTGCTCATCCGCCGGGCGCGCGGCGGCCAGCACAAGGCGGACGGCTACCATCTCTGCGACGGCCAGCACTGCCAGGCCTACAAAGGCAAGTCCAACGAGGCCAACACCACCACCCGCGCCGTGGTGGACACCGAGGGGGAGATCCTCACCTACCGCGGCCGGCCCGCCTACACTTTCTTCCACTCCAACTGCGGCGGCTGGATCCAGGCCTCCAAAGAGGTCACCGGCTGGGGAGACTCGCCCTACCTGGTAACCAAGGCCGACGGGCACCCCGACAAGACCGAGAAACCCCTGGACCCGTGGGACTGGCATTTATGGCTGACCGGCAACCCGCCGGCCAACTGCAACTACCCCGGCCGCGTGCGCGCCTCGGAATACCGCTGGATGAAGATCATCCGCCAGAAGGACATGACCTTCAGGATCAACAAGGATTACAACGTCGGGGAAGTGGTGGATATCGTGCCGCTGCGGCGCAGCCCCTCCGGCAACGTCAACGCGCTCAAGGTGGTGGGCAAAAAGAAGACCGTCACCGTGACCAGGGAGCACCTCATCCGCAACCTGCTCGGCTTCAGTTCGCTCAAGAGCACGCTGTTCGAGATAGAGATCAACCGCTTCAAGAACGGCCGCGTGCGCAACTACTGGCTCTACGGCGGCGGCTGGGGCCACGCCATAGGCCTGTGCCAGAGCGGCGCCGCGGGACTCGCCGGCAAGTACAACGTGGACTACAAAGGCATCATGGACTTTTACTTCCCCGGCACCAGCCTCCGCCGCATCAAATACGTCAAGAAATAGCGCTCCGCCGGCAAAAAAAGAAGGCCCCGCGCTGCGGGGCCTTCTTTTTTTCCTTCCGGGAGTTCCGGCTTACTTTATCTCCCAGGCGTCGGGGCCGGAGAGCAGGGTTTCCAGCTCGTGCTCCTTGGTGTCGCCCACGTGCTTCACCTGGTCGTAGTAAAGCTGCTCGAAGGACGGCTTGTCCGTGGAGCGGAAGACACCCACCGGCACCGGCAGCTTCGGCTGGGAGAAACCGCTGATCAGGTAGGCCATCTCGGCGTTAGTCTCGTCGTAGACGGCCACCTCCGCGGGCACCTGCCCGGGCTCGAAAGTCACCACCTCGGGCTTGAAGCCGCGGAAGACTATCCCCTTGTCCTTCTTCACCCCGTAGACCAGGGGCTTGCCGTGCTCCACGCGCAGCAGCACGTCCTCGCGGGTGGCGGGGTCCTTGAGCGGGTCGAACTCCTTGTCGGAGAACGGCACGCATTTCTGGAAGATCTCCACGAAGGTGGTGCCGTTGTGCCGCGCGGCGCGCTCGAGGATGGCCGTGGTGCCGGCTATGTCGTTGTCTATGCCGCGCGCGACGAAGGTGCAGTCGAGGCCCACCGCGAAGCGGGCCGGGTTGAACGGGTAATCGATAGAGCCCGCCGGCGTGCTCTTGGTCTTGGTGCCGGGCTCCGTGGTGGGCGAGGCCTGGCCCTTGGTCAGCGCGTAGATGCGGTTATTGAACAGCACGATCTTGAGCCCGATATTGCGGCGGATGGCGTGCATCATGTGGTTGCCGCCTATGGAGAGGCCGTCCCCGTCGCCGGTGATCACCCAGACCGCGAGCTCCGGGTTGGAAAGCTTCACCCCCGTGGCCACCGCGGCCGCGCGTCCGTGGATAGAGTGGAAGCCGTAGGTATTGACGTAGTACGGGAAGCGGCTGGAGCAGCCGATGCCCGAGATGACCGCGTACTTCTCGTGCGGCAGGCCCATGTTGGCCAGCACCTTCTGCATCATGTTGAGGATGGCGAAGTCGCCGCAGCCGGGGCACCACTTCACGGGCAGGTTGGAGGAAAAATCCTTGGCGGTAAGTTTAATTTCCATATTATTTCCCCAGGACCTCCCTTATTTTGGCCAGTATCTCGTCTGAGTTCAGCGGCTGGCCCTGCACCTTGTTGAGGCCGAGCGGCTCGACCAGGTACTCCGAGCGCAGCAGCAGGCGCAGCTGGCCGGAGTTCTCCTCGGGCAACAGCACCTTGCGGAAGCCCTTCAGGATGCCGCCCAGGTCGGGCGGCAGCGGCCAGAGGTTGCGGATATGCGCCGAAGAGACGGTCAGGCCGGCCTTGCGGGCCTCGCCCATGGCCTCGGCTATGGCGCCGTAGGTGGAGCCCCAGCCCAGCACCAGCAGTTCCCCGGCCTCGGGGCCGGTGACCCTGGTCGGCGGGATCTCGCGGGCTATGCCGGCGATCTTGGCGGCGCGGATGTCCGTCATCTTCTGGTGGTTTTCGGGATCGTAGCTGATGGCCCCGGTGCCCTCGGCTTTCTCCAGGCCGCCGATGCGGTGTTCGTAGCCCTTCAGGCCGGGCCACGCCCAGGGGCGGGCCAGCGTGACCGGGTCGCGCTGGTAAGGCTTGAAGGCCTCCGGCGCGGGCAGCGGCGGCAGGTCGAATTTGGGCAGCTCTGAGAGCTTGGGGATGCGGAAAGGCTCGGAACCGTTGGAGAGGTAGGAGTTGGACAGCACGATGACCGGCGTCATGTACTTGACGGCCAGGCGCGCCGCTTCCAGCGTGGTGGTGAAGCAGTCGGCAGGGGAACTCGCGGCCAGCACCGCGAGCGGGCTCTCGCCGTGGCGGCCGTAGATGGCCTGCAGCAGGTCGCTCTGCTCGGTCTTGGTTGGCAGGCCGGTGGACGGGCCGCCGCGCTGCACGTTCACTATCACCATGGGCAGCTCGGTGATCACGCCGAGGCCGATAGCCTCTATCTTGAGGGACAGCCCGGGGCCGGAGGTGCCGGTGGCGGCCAGCTCGCCCGCGAAGGCGGCGCCTACGGTGGCGCACATGGCCGCGATCTCGTCCTCGGCCTGGAACACCACCACGTCGTTGGCGCGGTGCTTGGAGAGGGTGTGCAGGATCTCGGAAGCCGGGGTGATGGGGTAGGAACCGTAGAACAGCTTCTTCTTGAGGAGCTTCGCCGCGGTGATCAGCGCGTAGGCGGCGGCCTCGTTGCCGGTGAGGTTGCGGTACTTGCCGGGGGCGACGGCGCTCTTCCTGGTCTGGAAGCGGGCGTCGAAGAGCTCGGTGGTCTCGGCGTAGTCGTAGCCGGCCTCGAGCGCCTTGAAGTTGGCGGCCGCCAGGGCCGGCGTCTTGCCGAACTTGGCGTCTATGCGCTCCTTGGTGGGCCCCAGGGGCAGGCCGTACATCCAGAACAGTATGCCCAGCATGTAGAAATTCTTGCACTTGAGGACCTGCGGCTTAAGCAGGCCGGAATCCTTCAGCGCGTTCTCGGTCAGCGCGTTGGCGGGCACGGCGATGACGCGGTAGTTGGCGAGCGTCCCGTCCTCGAGGGGGTTCGTCTTGTAGCCGGCCTTCTCCAGGGAGGCCTGCGCGAAAGCGTCGGAGTTGGCAATGATGACGGAGCCCTTGTCGAGGCTCTTCAGGTTGACCGCGAGGGCGGCGGGGTTCATGGCGACCAGCACGTTCGGCTTGTTGCCCGGGGTCATCACGGAGTCGTCGCCGAAGGAGATCTGGAAGCCGCTGACGCCGGCCAGAGACCCGGCAGGGGCGCGGATCTCGGCGGGATAGTCGGGCAGGGTGCTGAGGTCGTTGCCGGCCACGGCGGTGGCGTTGGCGAACTGGCTGCCCACCAGCTGTATGCCGTCGCCGGAATCCCCTGCGAAGCGGACGGTGACGGAGCTTAACTCGCTTACGTTTACGGTTTTTTTCTTGCCGTTCATGCCGACCCCTTGAAAACAGCCTGCCCGGCCGGAAACACCGGGGCGAAGTGACTTTGCCCAAATTATATTACAATTTGTATCATTAAGGTTCAACAACCGTCCCGCGGCCCGGGCCGGGCTATTTTCCGGAGGCTTTTCAATGAAACTGCTGGAATACGAGGGCAAGGAAGTTTTCGAGCGCTACGGCATCCCGATGCTGCCGCGCTGCGGCGTGCTGCGCATAGGCGACAGCTCCGAGAAACTGAACATCGACGGGGCCGGGCCCTGGGTGGTGAAGGCGCAGGTGCTGGCCGGCGGCCGCGGCAAGGCCGGCGGCGTAAAGCTGGCCAAGACCGCGGCCGAGGCGCGCGACCTGGCCGGGCAGATGCTCGGCATGAAGATCGTCACGCACCAGACGCAGGGCAAGCCCCTGACGGTGGAAGAGGTGCTGGTGGAGCACGCGGCCGGCATAGCCCGGGAGATCTATATCTCCGTGGTGCTCGACCGCAAGGCCGGCTCACCGGCCGTCATAGCCTCGGCCGAGGGCGGCATGAGCATAGAGGAACTGGCCCACAGCCACCCCGAGAAGATAGTGCGGATGGCGGTGGACGCCGAGAGCGGCCTGCTGGATTTCCAGGCCCGCCAGCTGGCCTTCGACCTTAAGATCCCCAAGAAGAATTTCTGCGAGTTCACCCTGTTCGCCAGGCAGCTGGTGAAATGCTTCGTGGAGATGGACGCCAACCTGGTGGAAGTGAATCCCCTGATAATTTCAAAGGACGGGCGGCTGCTCGCGATAGACTCGAAGATCGTCACCGACGACAACGCCCTGTTCCGCCACAAGGACCAGGCGGCCAAGCCCGACCACGAGGCCAGCGAGATAGAGAAAGAGGCCAAGTCCATCGGCATCAACTACATAGGCCTCGACGGCGACATCGGCTGCATGGTCAACGGCGCGGGCCTGGCCATGGCCACGCTCGACACGGTAAAGATGGCCGGCGGCGACGCGGCCAATTTCCTGGACGTGGGCGGCGGCGCCAACGTGGACCAGGTCACCAAGGCCTTCCAGATCATCCTCAAGGACCCCAAGGTGAAGGCCGTGCTGGTCAACATCTTCGGCGGCATCATGAAGTGCGACAATATCGCCGCCGGCGTGGTGGAGGCCTCGAAGAAGGTGCATATCAAGGTACCGCTGATAGTGCGCCTGGAGGGCACCAACGTCAAAGAAGGCAAGGCCATATTGGCCAAGTCCGGCATAAAGATAGAGCAGGCCGATTCGCTGTGGGAAGCCGCGCAGAAGGCCGTAGCCGCGGCCAAGAGGTAAACACATGTCCATACTCCTAGACAAGAACACCAGGCTGCTCGTACACGGCCTTACCGGCGCGCAGGGCTCCTTCCACGCGCAGCAATGCATCGAATACGGCTCCAAGGTGGTAGGCGGCGTGACGCCAGGCAAGGGCGGCACCGAGCACCTGGGCCTGCCCGTCTTCAACACGGCCCTGGACGCCGTCAGGGCTACCGGCGCCAACGCCTCGCTGATCTTCGTCCCCCCGCCCTACGCGGCCGACTCCATCCTGGAGGCCGCCGACGCGGGCGTCTCAGTGATCATCTGCATCACCGAGGGCATACCGGTGATGGACATGGTGCGCGTGAAGAAGCGCCTCGCGGCCGTAAACGCCTGCGGCCGGCGTGTCACGCTGGTAGGGCCCAACTGCCCCGGAGTGATAACCCCCGGCGAATGCAAGGCCGGCATCATGCCCGGCTACATACATAAGCCCGGCACGGTAGGCGTGGTGTCGCGCTCCGGCACGCTCACCTACGAGGCCGTCTGGCAGGTCACCAGCCAGGGCCTGGGCCAGAGCTCCGTGGTGGGCATAGGCGGCGACCCGGTGCAGGGCATGAATTTCGTGGACGCGCTGAAGCTGTTCCAGGCGGACCCGCGGACCGAGGCCGTCATCATGATAGGCGAGATAGGCGGCGCGGCCGAAGAGGACGCGGCCCGCTATATCGCTGACGAGATGACCAAGCCGGTGTTCTGCTTCGTCGCGGGCAAGACCGCGCCTCCCGGCCGCCGCATGGGCCACGCGGGCGCCATTGTGGAGGGCGGGGCGGGCACGCACGCCTCCAAGGTGGAGGCCCTGGCCAAGGCCGGCGCCACCGTGGTGGACAACCTTTCGGAGATAGGCGCGGCCGTGGCCAAGAAACTCGGCGCTCCCAAGCCTAAGGCAAAGACCGCGCGGAAATAGTAGAATTACCGTGGCCGGTAAAAGCCCATGATAAAGCGCTACAAGATAGACAACCACCAGCTGAAGCTCGTCGAGGCGGAAACGCCGGACGTGTGGGTGGTGGTCAGCCCCACCGAGGACGAGAAAAAGTGGCTGGTAGAGAACTTCCAGCTCGACGAGCACAACTTCGCCTCCGCCTTCGACCCGGAAGAGCCGGCCCGCATGGAATCGGACACCGACCACCTGGCCCTGATCTTCAAGCGCCCCAAGAACTACTCCTCCAAAGACCATTTCATGTTCAAGGTCTCGTCGATGGGGCTGTTCCTCTACAAGGACAAGCTGGTGCTCGCCCTCTCCGAGGACATCAACATGTTCTCCGGCAAGTACTTCAAGCACGTAGACGGCATCCGCGAGATCTTCCTGAAGCTCGTCTACAATTCCATCTTCCACTTCATGGAGCACCTCAAGGTCATCAACATGATCGCCGAGGAGATCGAGACCAAGATCACCTATTCCATGGAGAACCGCTACCTGATCAACATGTTCACCCTGGAGAAGAGCCTGGTCTATTACCTCAACGCCATCAACGCCAACTCCAGCGTGATAGAGCGCCTCAAGCACAGCGCCGAGAAACTGGGCTTCACGCCGCGCAGCGTCGAGTTCATCGACGACATCATGATAGAGAACCAGCAGTGCTACCGCCAGGCGGCCATCTACTCCAACATCTTCGCCTCGCTGGTAGGCGCGCGCGCCTCCATCGTCAGCAACAACCTCAACATCCTGATGAAGAACCTCAACGCCATCGTCATCGCGGTGGCCGTGCCGAGCTTCTTCGCCGGGGTGGGCGGCATGTCCGAGTTCTCGGCCATGACCGGCATCGCCAACTGGAAGCTCGCCTACCCGCTGTTCCTACTCGCGATGCTGGCCGTAGGCGCCGTCACCTTCATAGCCATCAAGCGCCTGGAGAAACACTAGGGGACGTTGTTGAGTTGTTGACTTTTCAAGCAACCAGCCGCGCCCCCAGCTCCCATACCCCCGCACCAGCTTTAGCCCGGAAAAGTCAACAACTCAACAACGTCCCCATCCCATGCCCAAACTCTTTATCGTCTCGTTAGGCTGCCCCAAGAACCTCTCCGACGCCGAGGTGATGGCCGGCGAGCTGGCCGCGGCCGGCTGGGAGCTGGTGCCCGGCGAGGAGGGCGCCGACGCCGCGCTGGTCAACACCTGCGCCTTCCTGAGCTCAGCCGTAGAGGAGTCGGAAGGCGAGATCCGCCGCCTGCTGCGGCTGAAGGCGCGCGGCAAACTGGCCAAGGTGCTGGTGGCCGGCTGCCTGGTGGAGCGGGAGAAAGGAAAGCTTTTAGAGCGCTTCCCGGACCTGGACGCCCTGGTGGGAATAAACTCGCTGGCCAAGGCCGCCGAGGCGGTGGAACTGGGCAAGAGCTACCTGCTGCCCCCGGCGCCGCGCCTGGATTCCCCCCGCCTGAAGGCCAGGCTCACGGCGCAGCACAGCGCCTACCTGAAGATAGCCGACGGCTGCGACAACCGCTGCGCCTACTGCCTGATCCCGTCCATACGCGGCGGGTTCCGCTCCAAGCCCATGGAATCCGTGGTGGAAGAGGCCCAGCGCCTGGCCGCCGGCGGCGCCCTGGAAATTTCCCTTATCGCCCAGGACACCACCTCCTACGGCGCCGACCTTTACGGCAAGCCCCGCCTGGCGGAACTGCTGAAGCAGCTGGTCAAGATAAAGAGCGTCCGGTGGTGGCGGCTGATGTACGTCTACCCCGAGCGCGTCACCAAGGACCTGATAGCGGTGATGAAGGCGAACAAGACCGTGTGCCGCTACCTGGACATGCCGCTGCAGCACATAGCGCCAGGCGTGCTGAAGCGCATGAACCGCTCCTCCACCGAGCGCTCGATAAAGGCCAAGCTCGCGGAGCTGCGGCGCGCCATGCCCGACATCGCCCTGCGCACCAATTTCATAGTCGGCTTCCCCGGCGAGACGGCGGCGGATTTCAAGAAGCTGCTGGCCTTCGTGAAGGCGGAGCAGTTCGACAACCTCGGCGTGTTCGCCTACTCGCGCGAGCCCGGCACCTCGGCGGCCGGCTTCCCGGACCAGGTGCCGGAGCCCGTCAAGGCCGAGCGGGTGGACGCGCTGGTGCGCGCGCAGAGCGGCGTGGTGGACGCCATCAACGCCGGGCTGCGCGGCAGGAAGCTGGACCTGCTTATGGATTCGCCGCGCTTCGGCCGCACCTACCGCGACGCGCCGGAGATAGACGGCCGCGTGGAGGTGGAGCCCCCGCCCGGCGGCCTCAAGCCCGGGGCTTTCGTCAAGGCTAGGATAGTCAGCGCCGCCGGCTACCTGCGCAGGGCCCGCCTGGCCTGACACTCCCCGCAAAGAAAAACCCCGGGCCGCCCCGGGGTTTTTTTATTCGCGCCGGGCCGGCCGGCGCGTTTTCAGTAAAGCCCCTTCTTCAGCAGCTCGTCGTCGTCCATGCCGAAGTAATGGGCCAACTCGTGCATCAGCGTGTGGCGTATCCTCGCGGCTACGCCGCGCCGCGTCTTCACGCCGGCCTCCAGGTTCTTTTTGAAAAGGGTGATCTTGTCGGGCAGGGCGCCGTTGTAGGACTGGCCGCGGTCCGGCAGCGGCACGCCCTCGTAGAGGCCGAAGAGGTCCGGCCCGAAATCCGCCGCCTGCTCCCGCGTGGGCGCGGCCCGCACCAGCAGCACTATGTTATCCAGGCTGTCACGGAATTCGCGCGGCAGGGCCTCCACCACTTCCCAGGCCAGCCCCTCGAATTCCTCGGTGGTCATGCTTATCTGGAAATGAAGTAGATGCCGCCGGACAGCAACAGCGTGCCGAACAGTTTGTTGAGCGTGAAGCTCTCGCCGAGGAACAGCGCCGCCAGCACGAAGGTGACGAACGGGTAGGTGGAGGAGAGCGGCACTATCTTCATGGCCTCGCCGCCCGACAGCGCCTTCAGGTAAAAGAACACGCCCGCCATGGACACCACCGCGCTGGACACCACGAAGATGGGGCCCAGTTTGTCCGAGCCCAGCAGCGCAGCCTTGGTCTGGTTGTATTTCCACAGCACGAGCGGGATGAACAGAAAGATCATGAACAGCGTGCGGACGTAAAAGGCGCCCGACGGGTCCATGTGCTTGAGGCAGGCTTTGTCGAAGAAGGCGCCCAGGCCCCAGCCGAGGATGGCGAGCAGCAGATAGATTATCGTTGAAAGTTCCATGAGTCTCCATGAAAAGAGGGCCGCGCTCCGGCCCTCTCCGCGTCAAAGCAGCGCCAGCGCCTTTACGGCGGGGGCATCTGGCCGGGCAGTTCCGCCGCGGCGAAGGGCTTCTTGAGGTACTTGTCTATCGATTCGGAAAAGCCCCACTCGTCCTTATAACCCTGCGCCTCTTTGTAATACACCAGCGCCTTCTCGCGCAGGCCCTGCAGGTCGTGCACGTTGCCCAGGCGCACTATGGCCCAGACGCCCCAGCGCGCCGGGTGCGCCTTGGGGTCCTCTTTCAGCGTGGCGGCGGCGCGGGCGAAATAGTCCGCGGCCTCGGGGTATTTTTTCTCGACCAGGTAAGTGGTGGCGATGGCCGTCAGCACGCGCGGCAGGTAGCGGCGGCGGTACGGGGCGCGATTCTCATTGACCGCCTTCAGGTAGTCCAGCGCTTCCTTGCGCGATTCGCCGTACTGCTTGTCCTCGTAGAGCGAGACTATCTCCACGAAATGCATCTGCGGGTGGTTCGGGTAAGCGGCCCGCAGTTCCTTGGACCACTTCACCGCCCGCTCGGAATTCACGTAGGGGCTGCCGGTAGTGGTGTAGATCTCTATGAGCAGCAGCTTCGCGGCCAGCGCGTTGAAGTAGCCCTTTTCCTTGCAGGTCTCCAGCATCTCTATGCCGCGCCTGGCGTCGCCCTTCATCAGCAGCTTGGCCAGCACCTTGATGGCCCCGTGCAGGGTGCCGGCGTAATATTCGTACATGCCGAGGCCCAGGTAGGCGTCGTAGAGCTCGGGGTCTATCTTGAGCGAGTTGCGGGTGTAGGACAGCGCCTTGCGCCCGTCGAAATAGGCCTTGATCCAGCGGTGCTGCAGCACGGCCAGCCGCGCGCGCAGCCCGTACATGCCTCCCAGGCACAGGTTGGCGTTGGCGTCGCCGGGGTGCTTCTTCAGCCAGGCCTTGCCGATGTCGATGGCCGCGTCGGTCATCGCCTCGTACTCTTTCTCCAGGGCCGGGTCCGACTCGTCCTCGAGGTATTCCAGCGTTGCCCACTTGGTCATGGCCATGCCGAAATGCGGGTACGGGTGCTCGGGGTGCTTCTCGAGCGCGGCCGAGAAATTCTTGACGGCCTCGGGGATGTCCACGGCGTAGATGGCCTCTATGCCTTTTTTAGAAAGCAGGCGCAGGTCCTCGGGCAGCGGCTCCGACACCGGCGCCGCGGCGGACGCGGCGGACGCGCAGAGGGCGAAAGCGGCGGTCAGCAGGAATTTCTTCATATGGTCAGTTTATCCGTTCCGACGTATTTGCGCAGGGCCTCCGGCAGCGTCACCGTGCCGTCGGCCTGCTGGAACTGTTCGAGAATGGCGGGAAACAGCCGGCTGGTGGCCAGGCACGAGCCGTTGAGGGTATGCAGCAGCTCGTTCTTGCCGGTGGCAGCGCGCTTGAAGCGCATGCTCCCGCGGCGGGCCTGGTAGTCGTGGGCGTTGGAGACCGAGCTGACTTCCTTGTAGCACTTCATGCTCGGGATCCAGACCTCTATATCGTAGGTGCGGGCCATGCTGGCGCTGCAGTCCTTGGCGGCCAGCTTGACCAGCCGGTAGTGCAGGCCGAGCTTCTGCATGACGGCCTCCACGTGGCCCACCATCTCGTCGAAGACGGCCGGGGAATCCTCGGGTTTCGCGAACTGGATCAGCTCCACCTTGTTGAACTGGTGGCCGCGGATCATGCCGCGCTCGTTGGAGCCGTAGCCGCCGGCTTCCTTGCGGTAGCACGGGGAATAGGCGAAATATTTTTTGGGCAGCTCTTCCTCTTTCAGGATCTCGTCGCGGTGCAGGCTGATCAGCGCCGTCTCGGCGGTGGGCAGCAGGAACTGCGTCTTGTCGGGGGCGCCGGCCAGCAGGAACACATCGTCCTTGAACTTGGGGAACTGGCCAGCGGTGTAGCCGCACTCGTAGTTGAGGATATGCGGCGGCAGCGTGAAGGAGTAGCCGTTGGCCAAATGCGTCTCCACGAAGAGGTTCAGCAGGCCCCACTCCAGGCGCGCGCCGAGGTCGCGGTAGACCCAGAAGCCGGTGCCGCCGAGCTTCACGCCGCGCTCGTAATCTATCAGGGCGAGCTCCTTGCAGAGCGCCAGGTGGTCCTTGGGCTCGAAGGCGAACTCGGGCTTTTTGCCCCACTCGCGCAGGACGGCGTTGTTCTCCTTGCCGCCGGCCACGACGTCGTCGGCGGGCAGGTTGGGCAGACCCTCCATCAAAGCGTTCAGCTCGGCCTCGACGGCCGCAGCCTCGGTGTCTATGGCCTTGACGCGGGCGGAGATCTCTTTCATCTCGGCGAAAACGGCCTGCTGCGCGGCCGGGTCGAGCTTCTTGACGCCGGCGGACGCGGCGTTCTTCTTCATCTTGAGGGCGTCGGCCTCCACGATGAGCGCGCGGCGCTTCTTGTCGAGCTCGAGCACGGGAGCCAGGTCCACGTTGTCGAGGCGCTTGGACAGGGCCAGCGCGACCTTGGCCGCGTCGGTCCGGATCAGGTTTATATCGAGCATGGGAAAAACTCCGGGAACTTTAAGGTTTAAGGATCTCTATCACCGACTCCCGCATGATGGCGGCGGGCACGTCCCCCTGGCGGGGGCTCAGCATGACTTCCAGCTTCAGCGCGGTGGGTGCGAAGCCGCTGTTGCGCAGCTTGTTGAGCTGGCTCTGCAGTTCAAAGCGGATGACGCGGGCCTGCTTTTCGGAGGAGGGATTCACCCGGGAGACGCGGACTTCCTCGGTGTAGAAGGGTACGCCCCAGAAGGCCTTCTCCGGCGCGTCCCCGGTCTTCTGCAGGCGCAGGCGCAGCGCGTAGCGCAGCACCAGGCCCTCGGCCGCCTTCGTCGCCGGGTTGCGCAGCGTGACGGAGGCGCGGAGCTGGTCGGTAAATTTCACTTCAGGCGCCGCGCGCAGCTCGGAGACGGGGGCGAAAGGGGTGCGGTTCTTGCCCTCCAGGCGGGAAAGCTCCCAGTCTATGCGGATAAGCTCCACCTGGGCCGCGGAAGGCGCGGCGGCGGCGGCGAAAAGGGCGCAGGCGAGGAATAAGGGGGCGGGGTTGATGCGCATGTTGTTCTCCGTTAGGGCCGGCTCAAGCCCCGGGCTCGAGCGCGGCCGCCAGCGCGGCCTCCATGGCGGCCGGGATGATGGTTATTACTTCGCTGCGGGTCACGGTGCTGTCGCACTGCAGGTTCAGCGTCACGGTGACCAGGCTGCATTTGCCGGAGCAGTCCAGCGAGGCCCACAGGGCCTCCAGCAGGAAAGGGATCTCGCCCTGCACGCACTTGGGCGCCGAGGGGATGAAGCTGCGCTTCAGGGAATTGGAAAGGGAGCTGATCAGGGAGTTCAGGATGATGTTGCCGAGCTCCGAGAGCAGCAGCTCCTGCGCCTGGTTCAGGTTCGGCAGCTTGGAGAAGGAGAAGCCCAGGAAGCCGCGGGAGAGGATCTCTATGTCGTCGGGGCGGAAGACCACCATCGAGGTGAACGGGTACTCGCCCTTGATCTCGAAATAGACGGCCGCGCTGGTGGCGCCGCCGGAGACGTGCTCTTTGACCGCCTCGTCCATGCTGCGCAGGGACACGTGGGCCTCGGCCACGCTCCATTTGCCCGCGGAGATGCGCGACAGCTTGGAGACGCACTTCTCCAGCGCCGCCACCGCCACCCGCTCCAGCATTTTTCCGGCTTTTACGTCCATCGTCAGGCGAGGCCTTTCATCAGGGTCTTGAAATCTTCGAACGAGAACGGCTTGCGCAGGATCGCGGTCACGCCCTTGTCGGCCAGCCGCCTGTCTATCTCTTCCTGCTCCACCGCCGTTATCACTACCACGCGCGCCGCCGGGTTGACGGCCCGCAGGTCCTCCAGGATCTCCACGCCGGACTTGCCGGGCAGGATCAGGTCCAGGAAGACCACGTCAGGCTGCTGCTCGCGGTAAAACTTCACCGCGTCTTCCGAGTTCTCGGCTTCCGCCACTACCTGGTGCCCGAGCTTCTCGAGCAGCGACTTAATGGTGTACCGGGTAAGGGCGTTATCTTCTACCAGCAGAACTTTCATAGGCTCCCCCCTGTTGAGTGAACCGCGCCGGGACAAACCCCCGAATGTCCCGGCGCGTGTTTCACGCTTGGTTCAGCAGCAGCAGGCGCACTCGCTCTTGGGCGCGCCGGCGGCCTTCTTGGCGAGCGCCGCGGCCATGTCCGTCTTTTCCCACGCGAAGCCGCTGCGGCCGAAGTGGCCGTAGGCGGCGGTCTTGCGGAAGACGGGCGCGCGCAGGTTCAGGGTCTCGATGATGCCCTTGGGCGTCAGCTTGAACAGCGTGCGGACGATCTGCACCAGCTTCTCGTCGGCGATGCGGCCGGTGCCGTGGGTGTCCACGTAGAGGCCGACGGGCTCGGCGACGCCGATGGCGTAGGCCAGCTGCACGGTGCACTCGCGGGCGAGCTTGGCCGCCACGATGTTCTTGGCGATGTAGCGGGCCATGTAGGCCGCGGAGCGGTCCACCTTCGTCGGGTCCTTGCCGGAGAACGCGCCGCCGCCGTGCGGGGCCACGCCGCCGTAG
>MGUG01000046.1 GCA_001799845.1 Elusimicrobia bacterium GWC2_64_44
GGCAACGGAGATGGTGGATGAAGCGAGGGCGAAGGTGGCTAACTTTATCGGGGGAAGGGTCGATGAAACGATTTTTGTCCGCAATGCGACTGAGGCCTTGAACCTGGTAGCCTATACCTGGGGCGAGACGAACATAAAGGCAGGCGATGCCATAGTAATCAGTCTATTGGAACATCACTCTAACCTAGTGCCTTGGCAGGAGCTATGCAAAAGAAAAGGGGCGGAGCTAAGGATAATTAAGGTGGACGAACAGGGAAGATTGCTGATCAGAGATCAGGAATCAGGAAGCAGGAATAAGATGGAGAGGATAAGAGGAGAAGGATTTGATTTAAGATTGGGGAGCTTGGAAGAACTGCTGGATGACAAAGTAAAACTGGTGTCGGTAACGGCGGTAAGTAATGTTTTAGGGACCATAACTCAACTGCCCGCGATCAGAAAACAGCTTTCGGTCAGGGCGCCTTTGGCTAAGTTGATGATTGATGCTTGCCAGATGGTACCGCATATGCCAACCGACGTATCTAAGTTGGGGGCGGACTTTGTTGCCTTTTCCGGGCATAAAATGTTGGGATTGTCCGGGGTGGGTGTACTGTGGGGACGACATGAGGTTCTGGAAGAAATGCCACCGTTCTTATTTGGTGGGGAAAGAGGCTTTAAGCCTGGCGCCGGGGCGGACCTTATGGGCGCGCGCCGTACCGGCCGGCAGCTCCAGCACGCAGGTGGCGGGGGCGCTGGCGCGCGCCAGCTCGCTCTCCGGCTGGTCCGCGCCCGTAGAGCGCGGCACCCGGTGAAACACCTTCAGCACCTTCAGCTCGCCGTCGAGAAAGACCATATCCAGGTCGATCAGGGTATTCTTCATCCAGAAAGTCTTCACGCCCGGCTCGTCGAAAACGAACAGCATGCCGGCGCCGGGCGCCAGCGACTCGCGGAACATCAGGCCTCTGGCCTGCTTCTCCCGCGTCAGCGCCAGCTCCGCCTTCACCCTGAACCCGTCGGGCAGGGCCAGCTCCGCCACGGCGGCGCCGGGCGGCACCTTCAGCGCGGCGGCGGCGCCGGCGAGCGCGAGCAGGAGGGCGAGGCTACTTTTCAGCATCGGTGGTTGCCGGGGGGGCGGTTGAGACTTCGATCTCCGCCGGTGCGGAGGTGGAGACGGCCAGGAAGAGCGGCATGCGCGCGTCGGCGGCGGCCTTCAGGCGCCCGGCCTCGCCGAAGAGCGCCATGGCGTCGGCCTTGTGCTGCCTGGCCAGCCCGCGCAGGCCGCCGGCCTTGGGCAGGGCGCCGGCCAGGGTCTTGAAGGGCAGGGAGGTTTTCTCGGACAGCAGCAGCAGGGCGGCCAGCTCCTGGCGGTAGAGGCCCGTGCGCAGCCAGCGCAGGATCTCCCGTTCGGGCGCGGTAGACTCGAACACCGCGCACAGCGTAGGGCTGCTGACCTCGGCGCTGAGCGCCCAGGCGAAGGCGTCCTCGCCGTCCGTGTCTATGGTGGCCGGCTCGCCCCGCGAGAAGGCGTCGGGGCCCACCTCGGCGCCCAGGAAGACCTGGGCTCCGGCGGGGGCCGCGAGCAGCAACAGCGAGAGCAGGATTCCCAGGCGCATCGGAACGGCGGGGGAGGCTCCGTTAAAGAGAGGTCGTGACCAGCGTCTCGGTGGAAAGCACGCCCGGAATGCAGCGTATCTCCTGCACGACGATGTTGGACAGCTGCGGCAGGTCGTCGGTCTCCATGTCCAGCACCAGGTCCCAGCGGCCGAAGACGGCCGACATGTGGACCACGCTCTTGAGGCCCTTCAGTTTACCCAGGGTCTGCTTCTCCTTGCCAGGCATCAGTTTCACAAGCACAAGTCCGGTTACCATAGAGTCCTTCCTTATTGCGCGGCGCGGCCGCGCGGTTTCAACTCATTATATAGCATTTTAGATGGGAGGGTTAAGATAAATTGTCTATAATTGAGGCATGAGGGCCCTGATACAGAGAGTGAAGCGCGGCGGCGTCAAGACCGGCGCCGTGCACAACGCCATAGGCCCCGGCCTGGTGGTGCTGCTCGGCGTGGGCGAGGGCGACGCCGAGGCAGACGCGGACCTGCTGGCCGAGAAGACGGCCCGCCTGCGCATCTTCTCCAACGCGGACGGCAAGTTCGACCACTCGCTGCTGGACGTCAAAGGCGAGGCGCTGGTGGTTTCCCAGTTCACGCTCTACGGCGACGCTTCCAAGGGCCGCCGGCCGGACTTCACCGCCGCCGCCAAACCGGCCGAAGCCGCCCGCCTCTACGAGTATTTTTCCGAGCGCCTGCGCGGCAAAGGCGTGCCGGTGAAGAACGGCGTCTTCGGCGCCGACATGGAAGTGGAGATCCTCAACGACGGCCCGGTGACCATCTGGCTGGACACCAGGAAAGAATGAGCCCCTCAGCACAGCCCTCCAGATCTTTCCCGTTCCCGTTAGCCGCGCTGGCCCTGGCCGCGCTGCTGGCCTCCGGCTGCCTGGGCACCTCCATTTTCCAGAAAGGCGCTTTCGCCGCCGACGACTGGGACACCTGGACCGGCTGGAACGACGATTACGGCCGCAGCGAACTGAAGGGCAACGGCCTCTACTACCACCTTTCGGCCAAGCAGGACGACACCAGGGACGAACCCTCCGACGGCTATATGCCGGGGCTGATCCTGTCCCGCGAGCTCGAGGGGGCGCGGTGGCGGGCCGATCTGGAGGCCGACTTTAAGATCCCAGCGGGCCAGATGAAGCGCTTTTCCTACGGCGTCTGGGCGGGCGGGGACTCCTCGCGCCCCTCGATAGGCAACGCCTCCGCGGTCATGAAGCTGCTGGTGCAGCGGCAGAACGGCCCGCGCGCGCACGACGACAGCCTGGCGCTGGTCTGCCTGCCCGGCGGCAAGCCGGTAGCGCTGCCGAAAAAGCTCAAGGTGCTGCGCTTCGAGCGCAGCGAAACGCAGTTCACGGTCTCCTACGCTCTCAACCGCAAGGACTTCGTCACGGCGCTCAGCGTGGCCGTGCCGGCGGACCTGGAGTTCCCGTCGCAGAAATTTTTCCTCGGCGGCTTCGCCGGCGGCGATCCAGCCGGCGCCTACGCCAGGTTCAAGAGCCTGAAGATCAACGGGCGAGAAGTTTTAAGATAAAGGATAAAGACACAAATGAAAAAACATTGGAAAAGACAGGAAAAGCGGCCCGCGGCCGGCGGCCATGAATCGATAGTAGAGGGCGTCATCCAGCACAAAGGCACCTTCGCCTTCCTGCTCTCGGAAAAAGAAGGCGTAGGCGACGTTTTCATCCGCGGCCGCGGCCTGGACCTGGCCATGGACGGCGACAGGGTGCAGGCCAAGGTGCGCCCCGAAAAGACCGGCCGCCTGGCCGGCGAGATAATCAAAGTGGTCAAGCGCGCTCATACCAGCATGGTGGGCGTGCTGCGCCAGGTCAAGAACGTCTGGGCGCTGTTCCCCGAAAAGGGCAGCGCTCCGCCGGCGGTGGTGAGCGGCTACGCGGCCGGCATCAAGCCGCAGGAAGGCGCGCTGGCCGTGCTGGAGGTCAAGCGCTGGCCCGGAGAGGGCGCCGGCGGGGCTTCCGGCATCGTGACCGAGATCCTCGGCGAGCCGGGCGACCTGCGCGCGCGCATAGACTCCATCCTGCGCGCCCGCAACATCAACGAGGTCTTCCCGGAAGTTGTAGTGGCCCAGGCCGCGGCCTTCGGCTCGCGCCTGGAGCCGGCGGCCTGGAAGGGCCGCGAGGTGCTTTTCGACCTGCCCGTCTGCACCATCGACGGTGCCGACGCCAAGGACTTCGATGACGCCGTCTCGCTGGAAGACCTCGGCGGCGGAATGCTGCGCCTGGGCGTGCACATCGCCGACGTGGCCAGCTACGTGAAGACCGGCACCGAGCTGGACAAGGAAGCTTACGCCCGGGCGACCTCCGTCTACCTGCCCGACCGCGTGGTGCCCATGCTGCCCCCGGCGCTGTCGGATAATCTCTGCAGCCTGGTGCCGAACCAGGAGCGCCTGACCATGTCGGCCTTCATGGACATAGACAAGACCGGCAAGGTGCTCAAGCGGCGCCTGGCCGAGACCGTGATCCGCTCGTGGCGGCGCTTCACCTACGAGGAAGTGCAGGCCCTGCTCGAAGGCGCCAAGGTGCCCGACGTGCACAAGAGCATCGGCGAGGCCGTGCAGCGCATGGGCGCCCTGATGGAGGTGCTCTACCGCCGGCGCGTACAGCGCGGCGCTCTGGACTTCAACCTGCCCGAGTACAAGATCAACGCCGACCCGCACGGCAGGCCGCTGGGCGTGTCGCTGCGCCCGCGCCTCAAGAGCCACCGGCTTATCGAAGAGTTCATGCTGCTGGCCAACGAGGCCGTGGCCACCGAACTCTATAACGCCAAGATGCCCTTCCTGCACCGCCGCCACGACGCGCCGGACCCGCTCAAACTGAAGACCCTCTCCGTCGCGCTGGGCAGCCTGGGCCTGACCGCGGGGCATATAGAGGGCGCCAACGCCCCGAAGGGCCTGCAGGACGTGCTGCGCCAGGCCGAGAACCACCCGCTGACCAACCTGATCAACTCGCTGATGGTGCGCAGCATGCGCCAGGCGGTCTACTCGCCCGAGTCGCAGGGTCATTTCGGCATCGCCACGCGCTTCTACTCGCACTTCACCTCGCCGATACGGCGCTACCCGGACCTGATGACCCACCGCGCCATCAAGGCCCTGCTGCGCGGAAAAAAAGAGAACCACGCCGCCCTGCCGCTCGACAAGGCCGGCGCCCACTGCTCCGAGCGCGAGCGGGCCGCCTCCGACGCAGAGCATAAGTCGGTGGACATCATGCGCGCAGAGATGATCAAGGAATTGGTAGGTACGATCATGGACGGCGCGGTGACCACCGTGATAGACAGCGGCGCCTTCGTGATGATAGGCGACACCGGCGCCGAGGGCCTGCTGCGCGTCAACGGCCTCAAGCCCGGCACCAAGGTTAAGGTGATGATAGCCTCCGTAGACACCATGGAGGGCAAGATAGACCTGTCACTGGAAGGGCATCCCCAGCCGGCGACGGGCCAGCGCCCGGCCGCCGGCGGAGCCCCTCAGCCGGGGCGCGGCCGCTGGCAGGTGACCGACTGGAAAAAGAAGCCCCGCGGCGGTTCAGGCGGCGGGCGAGGCCGCGGCAGGGGCCGCGGACGCGGCGGGCGCTGACGCACAAGCCTACCCGATAAAAAAACCGGAGGACTTCCTCCGGTTTTTTTATTTGGCTGGCGGGACTTACACGGTGCCCAGCTCCACGGCAACAACGGGGTCCTTGTCGTCGCCGCCGGTCTCGGCCAGGGTGAAGCCGGCGGGGGCGACGGCGCCGGCCGCGAGCAGGTCCGAGAGGGCCAGCTTCAGGGCGGCGGCCTGTTTGGGGCCGCACTCCACGGCGAGCTTCGCCACCGGCCATTTCACGCTGCGCTTCTCGGCGGCCTTCCTGGTGCGCACGGCCTCCAGCACCTTGCGCACGGCGGAGAGCACCAGCGGGTCGCCGTCCACGGCGGCCATCTCGGCGGAGGCCGGCCACGGCGCCTTGTGCACCGTCGGCAGGCCCTTGGCCGCGGCGAAGGAGCCGCTCCAGACTTCCTCAGTGATGAAAGGCAGGAAGGGGGCGAAGAGGCGCAGGAAGACGGAGAGCGTCCACTCCAGCGCCGCGCAGGCGGAGCGGGCGGCCTTCGGGTCGCCCGAATAAGCGCGGTTCTTCACCAGCTCCAGGTAATTATCGCAGAAGTCCCAGAACGCGGTCTCCACGTAGAGCAGCGCGGCGGAGTACTCGTAGTTGGCGAAGTCCGCGCGCGACGAGTCGGCGATCTGCTTGAGGTGCGCGACCCAGGCGCGGTCGAGAGGCTCGGTGATGTCGGCGGGCGAGAGCGGGGCGCCGGCCGCGGCCGGGCCCTTCATCTGCAGCAGCGCAAAGCGCGAGGCGTTGTAGAGCTTGGTGGCCAGGCGCATGCCCACCTTGAACACGCTCTCGTCGTAAACCGTGTCCTGGCCCAGCTTGGCCTTGCCCGCCCAGTAGCGCAGCGCGTCGGCGGAATAGGTCTCCAGCAGACCCTCGGGCGTGATGGTATTGCCCTTGGACTTGCTCATCTTGCCCTTGTCCGGGCTGACCACCCAGCCGCTGATGCCGGCGTTGTGCCAGGGCACGGAATTCTCGTGCATCCAGCTCTTGGTGATGGTGTAGAAGGCCCAGGTGCGGATGATCTCGTGCGCCTGCGGCCGCAGGTCGGCCGGGAAGAGGCGCGCGTGCTTCTCCTTGTCGGTGGCCCAGCCGCTCGAGATCATGGGCGTCAGCGAGGAGGTGGCCCAGGTGTCCATCACGTCGTGGTCGCCCATGAAGCCGCCGGGCTTGCCGCGCTGCGCTTCCGCGTAGCCGGGGGGGCAGTCGGTCTGCGGGTCCACCGGCAGGCGCTCGGCGCCGGCCACGATGGGGCTGGAATAGTCGGGGGCGCCGTCGGCGTCGAGCGGGTACCAGACCGGGAACGGCACGCCGAAGTAGCGCTGGCGGCTGATGCACCAGTCCTGGTTGAGGCCTTCGACCCACTGCTCGTAGCGCTTGAACATGTACTCGGGATGCCAGGCCACCTTGCGGCCCTGCTCGAGCAGCGCGGGCTTGTTGTCGAGAATGCGGATGTACCACTGGCGCGTGGGCACGAACTCGAGCGGCAGATCGCCCTTCTCGTAATACTTCACTGCCTGCTTGGTGGGCCTGGGATCGCCGACGAGGGCGCCCGACTCCTTGAGCAATGCCACCACCTTGGTGCGCGCCTGCTTGGCGTAGAGGCCGGCCAGCTGCGCGTAGGCCGCGTTGGCGGCGTTATGGTCGGCGCTGTCGAAAAGGTCCGTGCCGAACTGCACCGGGCTCAGGCGCCCGTCGCGGCCGATGACCTGCCGCAGCGGCAGCTTGTGGTCGCGCCAGAACTGCACGTCGGCGATGTCGCCGAAAGTGCAGATCATCATGATGCCGGTGCCCTTCTCCGGGTCGGCGTGGTGCGAGGGCATGATGGGCACGCGGGCGTTGAACAGCGGCGTGAGAGCCTTCTTGCCGAAGAGCGGCTGGTAGCGCGCGTCGTCAGGATGGGCAACCACGGCTATGCAGGCCGCGAGGAGTTCCGGGCGCGTCGTAGAGATCACGAACTCGCCGCCGCCCTCGACGCCGAAGCGCAGGTCGTGGAAGAAGCCGGAGGCTTCGCGGTCCTCGCATTCGGCCTGCGCGACGGCGGTGCGGAAGGTGGTGTCCCACAGCGTGGGGGTCTCGGCGCTGTAGACGTGCCCCTTCTTGAAGAGGTCCAGGAAGGACAGCTGAGAGGTCTTGCGGCAATGCGTGCCGACGGTGGAATAGGTCTGCCGCCAGTCTATGGACAGGCCGAGCCGGCGCCACAGCGCCTCGTAGCGCTTCTCGTCCTCGGCGGTCTGGGTCTCGCAGAGTTCCAGGAAGTTGCGCCGGGAGATATGCTCGTAATCCTTGAGCTCCTTCTTCGGGCCGGAAGACTTGTAGCCTTCCTGGTAAGGGACCGAGGGCTCGCAGCGCACGCCGAAGAGGTTCTGCACGCGGCGCTCCGTGGGCAGGCCGTTGTCGTCCCAGCCCATGGGGTAGAAGGTGTTCTTGCCGAGCATCCGCTGGAAGCGCACCATGATATCCGTCTGGGTATAGCTGAACACATGGCCTATGTGCAGCGAGCCGGACACGGTGGGCGGGGGGGTGTCGACCACGAAAGTTTTGTCGCGCGGCACGGCGGGGTCGTAATGGTAGACCCGGTCGGCCTCCCATTTGGCGCACCAGGCCGGCTCGGTCTCGCGGGGCAGGTAGCCGGCGGCGGCCTCGGGTTTAGCGGCGGTTTTTTCCAGCGATGCGTCTTTTTCCATAGTTGTATCCTGTCTAAAGATTACGGTGCTGCTATTTGGCCAGCAGGGCGCGCAGCTTCTCTATATCCTTGCGGTAAGCCTCTGACTTCTGCAACTCTGCGAAATAGATGTCGCCGAAGGCCTTGCCGGCGGCCACGTCGGCGGGGTAGTGCACGCCGCCTATCACCCGGTCCAGCGAGATCTCGTCCGCCTTGGCGGAGAACTCGGCCTTCCGCTCCGGCACCAGGTCGGCCAGCACGGCGGCGTAAACCCGGGCGAATAACGTATGGCCGCTCGGGTAGGAGAAGCTCTTGGGCTTCTTGATGCAGGGCTGCGCCTCGGCGTAGGCCATGAACGGGCGGGGGCGCTGGTAGCGCTTTTTCATCTTCTCGAGGGAGGCCTCGAGGTCGCCGGCCAGGCGCACGAAGAATTCCTTCAGCTCGGCGGGGGGCGGCTCGGGAAACGGGCTTTTGCCGCCCCAGAAGGCGTCGTAATCCTCGTCGGCGGTGCGCTTGGCCTTGGCGCAGTCCCCCTCGGTGCGCTTATTCTGCCAGGCCAGCACGCCGGAGAGGTCGGCCTGCTGCTCCAGCGAACCGGGAGCCGGGGGCGGCGCGAACCGCAGGCTCCGGAAGGGCTCGGGGTTGACATAGTAAATCTTCGCTAAGGCCTGGCTCTTATGCTCCGGCCCGTGTACTGCTTTGTTCCCGCCGCAGGCGGCCAGCGCCAGCGCCGCGGACAGCAGTAAAAATTTAATTTTTGAGGTTTTCATAAGCCAATTGTACAAAATACGGGGCGGCGCCCGAAGAGTACTGACCGGGCCGGCTGATATTTGAAGTGGCGGCGGGGTAAATGCTACAAAAAGCCAATGCCCCGCCTTTCAGCCTGGACCAAAGCGCGCCGTATAGCGGCTGCCTGCCTGTTTGTGGCGGCGGCCGCAGCCGCCGCGGTCCGGTACTACCGCTATGAGTACAACTCCTTCGAAGCCAAGGGGGCCAGGGCCGCCAGGGCCGACTACAAGAAGGGGATATTCATGCTGCGGGGGCACGGGCTCCCGAGCGACTGCGGGCTCGCCTACCGGGAACTCCTGAAGGAGCGCTTCGATATCACCCTCTACAACCAGGGCTGCCTGGTCGATTACGGAGAGGTGGAATTTGACGAGGGGTACAACGCCGTTTCCCAGGCCCTGCTCACCAAGCGCTTCGGCAGGGACATCTTCACCGAAACCCGCGCGGACGCCTGCACCGACAAAAGACCGCCGGCCGACGAGTGGGCGCAGAACCTGACACCGAGGGAAAAGGCTATCAGGCAGCAGTACACCGGCAAGTGACCCGCCCTCCCGCATTTCCCGATTGTAAACGCGCTTTAAAATTTAAATAATAGTCCTATGACACCTGCGATCAACGAAAAGCGGATGGTACAGCTGTTCTGCGACCTGGCGAAGATCACTTCCCTCTCCGGCAAGGAAGGCGCCGTCGCCCGCCGCCTCTCCATACTGCTGAAATTCATGGGCGCGGAGGTCCGCATAGACGACGCCGGCCGCAAGATCGGCGGCGAGACCGGCAACCTGATAGCCCGATTTCCCGGCACCGCGCCCGCCGCGCCGTTCCTGCTCTCGGCGCACATGGACACCGTCGGCCCCGCGGCCAACGTCCGCCCGCAGGTGCACAAGGACCGCGTCACCTCCGACGGCACCACCATCCTCGGCGCCGACTGCAAGGCCGGCATCGCCGTCATCCTGGAGGTCATCAGGACCCTCGACGAGAACAAGGTCCCGCGCCCGCCCATAGAGGCCGTCTTCACCATCAGCGAGGAGATGGCGCTGCTGGGCGCCAAGTACCTGGATTACGGCTCCCTACGCTCCGGCTACGGCCTCATCTTCGACAACGAGCAGGGCATAGAGAACGTCATCACCAGCGCGCCCGCAGCCGACAAGCTGGACATAAAGGTCTACGGCGCCGCCGCCCACTCCGGCGTGGCCCCCGAGAAGGGCATCTCCGCCATTAAAGTCGTGTCCAACGCCATCGCCGGCATGAAGCTGGGGCGCATAGACAGCGAGACCACCGCCAACATCGGCTTCATCTCCGGCGGCAACGCCATCAACATCGTGCCGCCGCTCGTGGAACTCTCCGGCGAGGCCCGCTCCCACGACCCCGCCAAGCTGAAGCGCCAGACCCGCCACATGGAAGACTGCCTGAAGCGCGCGGTAAAAAAAATAAAGGTCCGGGACGGGGGGAAACTGATAATCCCGCGCTACGAGTTTTTGCTCGAGCAGAAATTCCCGAACCTGCGCATAGACAAGACCAACCCCGTCCTGCCCCTCATCGCCGCCGCGATGAAAGAAGAAGGCCTGAAGATGAAGCCCTCCGCCTCCGGCGGCGGCACCGACGGGAACATCCTCTACGGCCACGGCATCAAGGCCCCGGTGCTCTCCACCGGCATGCGCGAAGTGCACACCACCCACGAGTACCTGGACCTCAAGGACTTCTTCGCCTGCGCCCGCCTCACGCTCAAGGTCATAGAAGCCTGGACGAAGCTGGGGAACGTTAAAAATTAAGGAAAAAACATGGCACACGTTTTCAATCCCGAAGAAAGAGCCAAGCTGGACAGCCCCGAGCGGCGCGCCGATATGCCGCCGGAGGAAACCCTGGTGAAGGCCGGCATAAAGCCCGGAGACGTCATCCTCGACCTCGGCTGCGGCATGGGCTACTTCACCTTTCCAGCCGCGCGCATGATCGGGCCCAAAGGCCAGGTCTACGCGCTGGACCTCTCCGGCGTCATGCTGGCCGAGGTGCGCTCCAAGGCCGCCTCGTCGGGCATCTTCAGCATCCAGACCTTCCAGGTGGCCCATGCCAAGCTCAGCATACCCGAGGCCCCTTATACGCTGGCCCTGATCTCCGACACCCTGCACGAGGTGGACGACAAAGCCGCCTTCCTGGCCGCCGTCTCCGCCGCGCTGAAGCCCGGCGTCCGCCTGTCCGTCATAGAGTGGATCAAGAAAGAGACGCCGAAAGGCCCGCCCCTCAAAGAGCGACTCTCCGAAGACGAGCTCCAGGTGCTGCTGAAGAAGGCCGGCTTCACCGAGCCGGCCGCCGCCCCCCTGGGCGCGGACCACACCCTCTACACCTGCGTGAAGAAAAAACCGGAATGAGCCGGGACAACCGCCTGAATTACGCGCTGGCCGTCCTGTCGGGCCTGCTGCTGGCCGCCTCCTACCCGCCCTTCAATTACGGCTGGCTCGCCTGGCTGGCCCTGGCCCCGCTCTTCTTCGCCGTCACGCGCTCGCCCGGCCCGAAGGCGGCCTTCGGCCTCGGCGCCGCCGCCGGGATGGTCTTCTACTCCGCCTCCCTGAGCTGGATGGCGGCCGTGGTGCATTACCTGGCCCTGCCTTTCTGGGCCCTCTTCGCGCTGTGGCTGGCGCTGCACGCTGCCCTGCTGCGCGCGCTGCTGACCCTGGCGGAGAGGAAAGGACTGACCGCCGGCCGCGCTCTGCTTTGGGCGGTCACCGCCGGGCTCGGCTGGGCCGGCCTGGAGTATTTCCGCTCCGAGATCTGGTGGCTGGAATGCCCCTGGCTCGGCCTCGGCTACAGCCAGACCTATGTGCCGGTCTTCTTCCAGTCGCTCTCCGTCTGGGGGGTATACGGCCTGTCGGCCTTCATGGCCGCCGCCAACGCCGCCTGGGCGCTGCTGCCGCGCCGCGCCTGGCTGCCCGCCGCCGTCTTCCTGATCGCCCTCGCCGGGCTGGCCGGCTACGGCCGCCACAGGCTCAACTCCTTCCCGGCCGGGGGCGGCAGGCCGTTCATGGCGGCCCTGGTGCAGGCCGAGCGCTCAGACATAAACAAGCTGGCAAAGCTGAGCCTCTCGCCGGCGGCGGCCGCCGCGGACCTGCTGGTCTGGCCGGAATGCTCGGTCATGTTCCCGGCGGCGGACAGCCCGTCCTATGTTTCCTACATCTCAAAGAAACTCAAGCCCTCAAAAGCGGAAGCCGTCATCGGCGTCTGCGTGAACGAGGACCGGGCGCGCGGCGTAGATCGCGCCAACTTCACGCTGCACCTCGGCCGCGACAAGAAAGTCCTCGGCGTTTACAACAAGATGCACCCGGTGCAGTTCGTCGAGGCCGGCCTGCCCGTCAACAGGGACCCGGCCCCGCTGGTTACGCCGCTGGGCAAACTGGCGCCGCAGATCTGCTACGACCTCGCCTTCGAGGATGGCGCCCGCGCGATGGCCAGCCAGGGCGCCGAGCTGCTGATCATCCCCACGCTGGACCCTCTGGAGTGGACGCTGCTGCAGCACCGCCAGCATTCCGACATGTCGCAGGCGCGCTCCGCCGAGACCGGCCTCTGGGCAGTACGGGCGGCCTCCTCGGGGGAATCGCAGGTGATAGACCCGCTGGGCCGCCTGCGCGCCTCGCTGCCCGGCGGCGCCGAGGGCGTGCTGATAGCCGAGGCCCGCCTGGCCGCGGGGGGGACCGCCTACACCCGCTTCGGCTGGTTGCTGGGGCCGCTGGCGCTGCTGTTCACGCTGGCCGCCGCGGCCTTCGCGTTCATAAAAAATATAAGATACAATCAGAACGAATGACCAACCGGGCCCGCCGTATTCTCTGCGTCGACGACGAAGATTTCAACCTGGACCTCCTCGAGGCCCTGCTGAAACCGCACGGCTACGAGACGATGACCGCCCTGAACGGCCGGGAGGCCCTGGAAGTCCTGGCCGCCAAACCCGTGGACCTGGTGCTGCTCGACATCAACATGCCCCTGATGAACGGCCACGAGGTCTGCAAAAAGATCAAGTCCGACCCGCAGCTCTCGCACATCCCCGTCATCATGATCACCTCCATGGACAACAAGGAGAACAAGATGCGGGGCATGGAGTCCGGCGCCGAGGAATTCCTCTCCAAACCCTACGACCAGGCCGAGCTGCTGCTGCGCATCGGCAATATCCTGCGCTCGGCCGAGTTCGAGAACGCCTTCGACTACCTCATCCTCGCCCTGGCCAGGGCGGCCGAGGCCAACGATGTCGACACCGGCAACCACATCCTGCGCGTGGCGGAGTACGCGGCGCTGGTCTCACGGGAGCTGGGCCAGTCGGAAAAGTTCATAGACCTCATCCACAGCCAGGCCACGCTGCACGACGTGGGCAAGGTGCACATCCCCAGCCATATCCTCAAGAAGCCGGGCCGCCTGACGCCGGAGGAGATGGAGGAGATGAAGCACCACACCACCTTCGGCGCCATGATCATCGGCGACCACCCGCACCTGGAGTTCGGGCGCCGCATAGCGCTGTGCCACCACGAGCGCTGGGACGGTTCCGGCTACCCGAAGGGCCTCAAGGGAGAGGAAATACCCCTGGAGGCCCGCATCACCTCCATCTGCGACTGCTACGACGCGCTGCGCAACTCGCGCGTCTACAAGCCCAATTACGACCACGAGGGCGCCTGCCGCATCATCACCGTCGGCGACGACCGCATGAAGCCGGAGCATTTCGACCCGAAGGTGATGGAGGTTTTCAAGAAGCTGGCGCCCCGGTTCGACGAGCTTTACAATAAGATGCTGGACCCCAAGGAGAAGGTTTAACAATGACCGACACGAAAGAAGAATCCTTTATAGGCAGGTTCATGGTGCTCAAGGGCTCCGTCCGGGAGCTGTGGATCATCTTCGGCACGAAGATCATGACCATACTGGCCTACTCGCTGGTTAACTCGGTGCTGGTGCTGTGGCTCTCCTCCGACCTGAAGTTCAGCGACACCAGCGCCGGCTTCGTGATAGCGAGCTGGTCCATCATCCTCACGACCTTCACCGTGATGGTCGGCTCCCTCGTGGACGCCGTCGGCATCCGCAGGTCGCTCCTCGCCGGCTTCGGCCTGGCGGCGCTCGCGCGCTTCGTGATGGCCTTCTTCGCCATACAGTATATCGCCGTGCCGTTCGGCCTGTTCCCGCTGGCCCTCGGCGAGGCGCTGCAGACGCCCGTCATGGTGGCCGCCGTCAGGCGCTTTACCACCACCAAGCAGCGCTCCATCGCCTTCTCCGTCTATTACTCCATGATGAACGTAGGCTTCGCTATCGCCGGCTACGTGGTGGACAAGGTGCGCGGCGGCCTGGGCGAATACGGCCACTTCACCGTGCCCTACCTCGGCATCCAGATCAGCACCTACCAGACCATCATCCTGCTGGGCATGCTGTGCACGCTGCCCAACCTGGTCCTGACCTGGTTCGCCATGCGCGAAGGCGTGGAAGCCACCGACGAGGGCGTGAAGATCACCCCGGCCGTCTCCAAGTACCAGGGCGAGTCCTTCGGGAACGCCTTCCTGCTCTCCAGCCGCGACGCGATGGCTGACTGGTGGCGCATCTTCAGCTCGCTCTGGCAGCAG
>MGUG01000047.1 GCA_001799845.1 Elusimicrobia bacterium GWC2_64_44
CGACGACGCCGCCCGCTCGATCCGCCTGTTCTGCGCCACGATGGCCGACGCCGTAGTGGACGGCCGCGCCGAGGCCGAGGCCGAGAAGGCCGCCGCCCATCAGCAGGCCCAGGAAGCCGCGGCCGTGGAAGCCGGCGAGGTTCAGCCCGAAGGCGACCCCCTCAACCAGGTGGAAGCCCCCGCCGAAGAGCCGGTCCGCACCGAAGAATAAAGTATTTTCTTAGGCACTGGGGGCGCGGCTTTGATGCCAGCGCCCCCTTTTTTCAGGAAACACCAAGGAGATTATCACTATGGCAATAACCAGCGAACAGGTAATGACACTCAGGACCCAGACCGGCGCGGGCATCATGGACTGTAAAGGCGCCCTTAACGAATCCGGCGGCGACATCGCTAAAGCCGTCGAGATCCTGCGCAAGAAAGGCCTGGCCGGCCTCGCCAAGCGCGCCGGCCGCAGCATGAAGGAAGGCGTCGTGGCGTCCAAGGCCTCCGGCTCCGCCATCTCCCTCCTCGAGCTCAACTGCGAGACCGACTTCGTGGCCAAGAACCCGGACGTGACCGGCTTCGCCGCGCAGCTCGCCGCCGATATGCTGACCGACGCCGCCCTGGCCAACCCGGCCGAGAGCGAGAAGGCCAAAGAGCGCCTGCAGGCCGTCGCCATGAAGATGGGCGAGAACATGGCCATCCGCCGCGGCGTGGTCTACGCCGCCGCCGCCGACACGGCCGTGAACGTCTATGTGCACAACGATAACCGCAAGGCCGCCATCGTGGAGCTGTCCTTCGACGGCAGCATGGCCGCCGCCAAGGCCGAACTCGAAACCCTCGCCAAGGAGCTCGCGATGCAGGCCGTCGCCATGAACCCCCGCTTCCTGCGCCGCGAGGAAGTTGCCGCCGACGTGGTGTCCAAGGAAAAAGAGATCTACCGCGCCAAGATGGAGGCTGACGAGGCCGCCGCGCAGGCCCGCGCCGTTGAGACCGGCAAGCCCTACAAGGCCAAGCCGGCCGAAGCCATCGAGAAGATGCTCGACGGCCGCGTGAACAAGTTCTTCCAGGAGTGCTGCCTGATAGAGCAGTCCTCCATCCGCGACTCCAAGAAGACCGTGTCGCAGATAGTGAAGGACCTGGGCGCCAAGCTCGGCGGCAACGTCGCCGTCAAGCGCTTCAACTGCTTCATCGTCGGCGTAGAATAAGCGCCGGCCGTAAACGCCGCCGCGGGCCCCCGGGCCCCGGCGGCGGTAATTTATCCGTTCTGGAGGTTTATGTACAAGCGCGTACTTCTCAAGCTCTCCGGTGAAGCCCTCGGCACCCCCGGCGACTGCCGCTCCATCAGCCCCTCTTCCCTCACCTTCATCGCCAAAGAGATCGCCTCCGGCCTCAAGAAAGGCACGCACCTGTCCATCGTGATAGGCGGCGGCAATATCTGGCGCGGCGCCCGCGACGGGCGCATGATAGACAGGGTCACCTCCGACAACATGGGGATGCTGGCCACCATCATCAACGCGATGGCGCTGCAGAGCGCGCTTGAGCACGAGGGCGTAACCACCCGCGTGCAGACCTCCATCGAGATCAGCCGCGTGGCCGAGCCCTTCATCCGCCGCCGCGCGCTGCGCCACCTCGAAAAGGGCCGCGTCGTCATCTTCGCCGGCGGCACCGGCAATCCCTATTTCACCACCGACACCGCAGCCGCGCTGCGCGCCGCCGAGATCAACGCCGACGTGATCTTCAAGGCCACGCAGGTGGACGGCGTCTACACCGGCGACCCCAAGAAGGACCCGAAAGCGAAGCTGATCAAGGACATCACGTACATGGAGGCCATCAGCAAGGGCCTCAAGTTCATGGACGCGAGCGCCCTGACCCTCTGCATGGAGAACAACATCCCGATCCTGGTGTTCAACCTGCACACCCGCGGCAACATCCGCAGGGCCCTCGCCGGCGAACAGACCGGCACGCTGATCAAACAGGGGTGATCATGGAAAGCAAGATCCTGTCCGCCATCAAGCAGCACCAGGCCGCCGCCGCCGCGCTGGCCGCCGATCACTCCCAGATAGAGCCGATAGCCAGGCTGCTCGCGAAGACCGCCCTGGCCGGCAACAAGATCCTGGTGTGCGGCAACGGCGGCTCCGCCGCGGACAGCCAGCACATCGCCGGCGAGTTCGTGGGCCGGTTCAAGAAGGAGCGCCGCGCCATCGCATCCGTGGCGCTCAGTACCGATACCTCCATCCTCACCTGCCTCGGCAACGACTACGGCTTCGACAAGGTCTTCTCCCGGCAGGTGGAGGCGCTGGGCCGCAAGGGCGACCTGCTGCTCGCCATCTCCACCTCGGGCTCCAGCCCTAACGTACTTAAGGCCGCCGTGACGGCCAAAGAGCTGGGCATGTCGGTGGTCGGCTTCTTCGGGGCTAAGGGCGGGGCGATCCTCCCCCATTGCGACCTGGCCTTCCTCGCGCCGGAAACGGATACGCCCCGCGTGCAGGAAATGCACATCCTCGCCGCCCACATAGTCTGCGGGCTGGTAGAGGACGAAGTCGCCGCCGCCGGCTGACGATAACCCGTATTAATTTAATATAATTACCAGTGCCCGGGGACCCAGTCCCAAGGGGCACAGGAGGAGCATTTATGGCTGAATTTTCCATGGAAGACGTCCTAACCGAAACCGAGATGGAGATGTCGGAGAGGGTAGACAAGTTCAAGCGCGAGCTCACCTCGCTGCGCACCGGCCGCGCCAACCCGCAGCTGCTGGACTCCGTGACGGTGGAATACTACGGCTCGCGCGTGCCGCTCAAGCAGGTGGCCGCCGTCTCCATCCCCGAGGCGCGCACGCTGGAAGTCCGCCCGTGGGACAACGCGGCGGTGGACGCCGTCGAGGCGGAGCTGCGCAAGATGGATTTCGGCTCCTCCCCCAGCCGCAACGGCAACGTCATCCGCATCAACCTGCCGCCGATGACAGAGGACCAGCGCAAGAAGATGGTGAAGATCGTGCACAGCATGGGCGAGGATTCCCGCGTGCAAGTGCGCAACGCCCGCCGCGACGCGCTGGAGAAGGTCAAGAAGGCCCAGAAGGCCGGCGCCGTGGCCGAGGACGACTATACGCGCCACGAGGAAGCGGTGCAGAAGCTGACCGATGCCTACGTCAAGACCATCGACGATATCGTGGCCGTCAAGGAAAAAGACCTCCTTACCGTCTAACACCGGATGCCCCACGCCAAACCTGAACCAGCGCACCTGCCCGCCCATGTGGCCATCATCATGGACGGCAACAGGCGCTGGGCCAGGAAGCGCGGGCTTCCCGCCCTGGCCGGGCACAAGGCCGGCGTGGATTCGGTGCACGCCGTGGTCAAGGCCGCCAGCGACTCGGGCATAAAAGCCCTGACGATCTACGCCTTCTCCACCGAGAACTGGAACCGCTCCAAGCTGGAGGTCAGCGCGCTGATGTTCCTGCTGGAGCGGACCATAGCCGCCTACGCCGACGAGCTCGAGCGCGAGAACGTCCGCCTGATGTTCAGCGGCCGCCTGCAGCAGCTGCCCGCCGCCGCCAGGAAGGTGATGGACGCCGCGGTGGCGCGCCTCAACGGCAGCACCGGCATGGTGCTCAACATCGCGCTCAACTACGGCGGGCGCCAGGAGATCCTGGACGCCGCCAACAGGGCCCTCGCTGCCGGCCTCAAGTCAGTGGACGAAGAATCTTTCTCGAAGCTGCTCTACACCGCGCCGCTGCCGGACCCCGACCTGCTGATCCGCACTTCCGGCGAGATGCGGGTCTCCAATTTCCTGCTGTGGCAGATCGCCTACAGCGAGTTTTACGTCACGGATACCCTCTGGCCGGACTTCCGGGCCGAGGAGTTCCGCAAGGCCCTGGTAGAATACCAGGCCCGCGAGCGAAGGAGAGGAAAATAATGCTTCTACCCCGTGTGCTTACCGCGCTGTTCGGCATCCCCGTTGTTTTGCTGCTTATCAAAGCGGGCGGCCCCGCCTACGCGGTCTTCGTCCTCACGGTCATAGCCTTCTCGCTTTACGAGTATGCCACGATGATGAAGCTGGGCGCGAAGCCCGTGCAGTCCCCGGCGCTCTACTTCTTCGGGCTGCTGCTGCCGGCCGCCCTGTACTTCGACCGGTTCGGCCCCTCGGCCGCGGGCCCCAATAATTTTTCCGGCCTCCTCGTTTCGCTGACCGTCATAGGCATCATGTCCTGGGAACTGTTCTCCCCGAAGAAATACCTGGAGCGCATGGGCCTGACGCTGCTGGGCGTCTTCATGATCTCCTGGTGCCTGTTCCACCTGGTCGCCATCCGCGAACTGCGGCCCGCCGGGTTCTGGCTCACGATCATGCTCATCGTGACCGTCTGGGTGATGGATACCGCGGCCTATTTCTTCGGCAAGAACTTCGGCCGCAGGCAGCTCTCCACGATCAGCCCCAAGAAGACCTGGGAAGGCGCTGCCGCCGGCTTCATCTCCGCCATCCTCACCGCCTGGGCCCTCAGCAAGCTCTCCGGCGGCGCTTTCTCCCCCGCCTTCGCCGCGGGGGCCGGCGTGCTGATCGGGATCTTCGGCCAGGTCTCTGACATCGCCGAGTCCATGCTGAAGCGCGCCGTGGGCGCAAAGGATTCTTCCAGCATCCTGCCGGGCCACGGCGGCATCCTTGACCGCTTCGACTCCTATATCTTCCTCGCCCCGGTCATCTATTACTACGCCGTCTTCGCCCTCTAAATGAAACAGGTCGTCATACTGGGTTCCACCGGCTCTATCGGCGTCAACGCGCTGAAGGCCGTGCGCCACCTCGGCCGCGAGTGGCGCGTGCTGGGCCTGGCGGCGAACTCCGACGTCAAGGGGCTGCTGGCGCAGGCGAAGGCCTGCCGCCCCGCCTACCTGGCGGTCTTCGACCACGACGCCTGGAAAGAGCTCTCCGCCGCCGCGCCGAAGGGCGTGAAGGTGCTGCCGCCCGGCGTGGAAGGCCTGGCGGAGCTGGCCTCGCTGTCCGCGGCCGACGTCGTGCTCAGCGCCGTCACCGGCGCGGCCGGTTTCGCCCCGCTGCTCGCGGCCATCCGCGCCTCCAAGCACATAGCGCTGGCCAACAAGGAGCCGATGGTCATGGCGGGCGGCCTGCTGATGGCTGAGGCCCGGCGCTGGGAGGCGAAGATCATCCCCGTGGACTCGGAGCCCTCGGCCATCTTCCAGTGCCTCTCCAGCGTGCCGGCGGGCGGCTATGACGCCGCTCTGAACCGCGTTTTCCTCACCGCTTCCGGCGGCCCCTTCTACGCCCGCAAGGGCTCGCTGGCCTCCGTCACTCCGGCGCAGGCGCTGAAGCACCCGCGCTGGCAAATGGGCCCCAAGATCACGGTGGACTCCGCCACGCTGATGAACAAGGGCCTTGAAGCCATAGAGATCCAGAACCTTTTCTCCCTGCCCATCTCCAAGGTGCAGGTGCTGGTGCACCCGCAGTCGGTGGTGCACTCCGGCGTGGAATACGCCGACGGCTCGGTGCTGGCGCAGCTCTCGGTGCCCGACATGCGGCTGCCGATCCAGTACGCCCTCACCTGGCCCGCGCGCGCCCCGTCGCTGGCCGAACCGCTGGATTTCTACAAGCTGGCCCGGCTGGATTTCTTCAGGCCCGATTTCCGCCGTTTCCCCTGCCTGGAGCTCGCGCTCGAGGCGGCGCGCCGCGGCGGCATCCGCCCTGCCGCGCTGAACGCCGCCAACGAGGTGGCCGTGGAGCGCTTCATCGCCGGGCGGCTGCCGTTCACCGGCATCCCGGCCGTGGTAGAGAAAGTGCTGACCGCCTGCCGCGGCGACTCCGCCGGGCTGACCCTGGCCGGGGCCGTCGAGGCCGACGCGTGGGCGCGGCAGAAAGCCGCGGCCGCCGCAGAACTGATCCGCAAGAGGTAAAAATGATCATCTCCATACTAGCCGTACTGTTCACCTTCGGGCTCGTCATCTTCCTGCACGAGTTCGGCCACTTCATCGTCTGCAAGCTCGTAGGTATCAGGGTCGACGCTTTCGCCTTCGGCTTCGGCAAGGAGCTGATCGGCTTCACCCGCGGCGACACGCGCTACTCCCTGAGGCTGGTCCCGCTGGGCGGCTACGTCAAGCCGGCCGGCGAGGAGATAGAAGAAGACGCTCCCGGCGAGCAGCTGACGGACCAAACCGCGCCCCCGGCACAGATCGAAAACGCCGCCCAGCCCGGCGCGCAGGAAAATGCCCCGGTTCCCGTTAAGGCCGAAGAAGCCGCGCTGGCCCCCTACATGTATTTCGCCAAGCCCTGGTACACCCGCTTCGCCGTGGTGCTGGCCGGGCCGGTGATGAACTACCTGCTGGCCTTCGCGCTGTTCTCCGGCGTGATCCTGCTGGTCGGCGAGCCGCGCCCCTCCCCGGCGCCGGTGCTCGGCGACGTCTCCCAGGGCTACCCCGCCGACCTCGCGGGCCTGAAGGCCGGCGACAAGATCCTTAAAGTGGACGGCGCGGCGACCGACACCTGGGCCGCTATGGCCGGCGCTATCTACGCCAAGGTGGAAAAAGAGCTCACCGTCACCTACGAGCGGGCCGGAACGCAGGCGACCGTAAAGCTGAAGACGCGCAAGTCCCCCGACGGCGGCTCGCGCGGCGTGATAGGCATTTCCCCGGGCGTGGACTACGCCCCGGTCCCGCTGCTGAAGGGCCTGAAGATGGGCGCGCACCAGTGCTGGTACTGGACCAATTTCACGGTGCAGACGCTCAAGTCCAATATCGTCAAGCGCGAGAAGCCTGACCTCGCCGGACCCATCGGCATCGTGAACATAGTCAGCAAGGCCGCGCATACCGGCAAGGCGGACTTCTTCTTCCTCATCGGGCTCATCTCTGTGGCCGTCGGGTTCTTCAACCTGCTGCCGATCCCGCTGCTCGACGGCGGGTGGATGGTCCTCTTCCTCTTCGAGGGTATTTCCAAGCGCAAGCTGACGGGCAACCTGATGAAATACGTAAACGCCGCCGGCATGGTGATGCTGCTGACCATCCTGGTGTTCGCCACCTACAACGATATCATGCGCATAGTCTCCAGCCGCACCGCCCGCAAGGCCGCCGCGGAGCAGGTGCAGCCTAAATGAGCGGCTGCGCCTGTCACGGCAAGCCGCGCAAGACCCGCAAGGTGCGGGTGGGCCGCTTCTCCATCGGCGGCACTTCTCCGATCTCGGTGCAGAGCATGTGCAATACCGACACGCGCGACGTGAAGGCGACGGTGGACCAGGCGCGCCGCCTGGAAGCCGCCGGCTGCGAGCTCGTGCGCGTGGCCGTGCCGGATATGCAGGCCGCCCAGGCGCTGGGCCGTATAAAGGGCGCCATCGGCATCCCCCTGGTGGCCGACATCCATTTCGACTGGCGCCTGGCCGTAGAGGCCGTGCGCCAGGGCGCGGACAAGATCCGCATCAATCCCGGAAATATCGGCGAGAAAGACAAGGTCCGGGAAGTGGTGAAAGCCTGCAAGGCTGCGGGCGTGCCGATACGCGTGGGCGTGAACGCAGGCTCGCTGCGCGCGCTGCGGGATAACCCTAACCCGCGCTGGCAGCCGCACGACTGGGCCAAACAGATGGTGAAGGAAGCCCTCGGCGAGGTGAAGCTCCTGGAGTCCCTGGGCTTCCGCGACATCGTGGTCTCGCTGAAGGCCGACGATATCGAGCGCACCGTCATGGCCAACGCCCTGTTCGCCATGAAATCCGACGTCCCCCTGCACATCGGCGTGACCGAGGCCGGCAGTTTCCTGGCCGGTACGGTTAAATCCTCGCTCGGCATAGGCCTGCTGCTCTCGCAGGGCCTCGGGGACACGGTGCGCGTTTCCCTTACCGAAGACCCGGTCATGCAGGTGCGCGCCGCCTATGAGATCCTCAAGGCCCTCGGCCTCCGCCAGTACGGCCCGGACCTGGTCTCCTGCCCCACCTGCGGCCGCTGCCAGGTGAACGTCGGCAAGGTGGTGCGCGAGCTGGAAGAGCGGATCTACTCCGACCCCGGCCTGCTCAAGAAATCGGAAGGCATGAAGATAGCCGTGATGGGCTGTCCCGTCAACGGCCCGGGCGAGGCCCGCTCGGCCGACTTCGGCGTGGCCGGCGGCAAGGGCCGCGGCATCTGGATAGAGAAGGGCAAACAGATCAAGGTCATCAAAGAATCCGAGTGGGTCAACGAAGTCATCCGCAAGATCCGCGGTTCTAAATAAACCATGCAGAACAGCCTCTTCGGGAACGCCGCCTTCATGCGCCACGCGCTGGACGCCATCCCGTCCATGATACTGGTCACGGACGAGGACGCCCGCATACTCTACCGCAACCTGGCCGCGCGCCAATTGCTTTCAGGGGTCCGGATCTACGGCACGCGCGCCGGTGGGGCCATGCACTGCATCCACTCCGAGGACGTGCCCGCAGGCTGCGGCCGCGGCCCCCATTGCGGCGACTGCGTGGTCCGCAACTCCGTGACGGCGGCCTTCTCCGGCAAGCGTGTGCAGCGCCAGCGCACGGATCTTTCGGTCAAGACCCGCGGCAAGACGCTGCAGGTGCCCGCGCTGATCTCCGCCTCTGCGTTCTCCTTCGATGGAGGCTTATACGCCATGCTGGTCATCGAGGATATCTCCGAACTGGCCGAGCTGCGTGCCCTGCTGCCCATCTGTTCCTCCTGCAGCAAGATCCGCTCCGAGGCCGGCAAATGGGAGCGGGTAGAGGTCTATATCCGGGCCCATGTGCCGGAGGCGAACCTTACCCACGGCCTGTGCCCTGACTGCGCCAAAAAACTCTATCCGAAGCATTCGGACTGACCCCCGTTTTTACCTTTATTTACCCCCCCGCATTTGTTAAAATTCTGTTAGGGATCCTGGCCAATTTTTAGCCCGGCCCAGACCCGCCAGCCCTAAGGAGAACACCGCAATGAAACCCAATGATTTCCTGAAATTGATGAACAATGCGAAGATGTACGACCTGACGCAGCCGCTGAGCATCCATACCCCTCCCTGGCCGAGCTACATGCCGCTCGGGCTGCAGTACTTCAAGCGCATAGCGGGCGCGCACATGGGCCAGGGCGCCAACGGCCAGATCATGACCACCTCCAACCACGTGGGCACCCACATGGACGGCGAGATCCACTTTTACAGCGCCGGCCGCACTATCGGCGAAGTCCCGATGAAGGAATGGATCGGCAACGCGGTCGTAGTGGACATTTCCAAGGACGTGGGCGACTACGACCTGTATGAGCCGGAACTGCTGATGAAGCGCGCCGACATCCGCAAGGGCGACATCCTGATCATCAATACCGGCTACCACAAGTACGCCTGGTACGAGAAGGGCACCTGCGACGAAGTGCGATATTTCTGCAAGCACCCCGGCCCCGGCCCCAAGTTCCATAAGTGGGCGCTGGACATGAAGTTCAAGTGGATCGGAGTGGACTGCGGCAGCGCCGACCACCCCATGAACACAATCATCCGCAACTGGCACCCCAAGCTCTTCGTCGAGGCCGAGAACAAGCTGGTCAAGACCTACGGTAAAAAATGGGACGAGATGTTCCCCACCGAGGAGTTCTACCAGGTCATGCACCTGAAGCTCTTCCCCAAGAAGCTGGTGCACGCCGAGAACATAGGCGGCGAGATAGACAAGCTTTCCAACAAGCGCTGCTGGCTGGGCTTCTTCCCGCTGAACGGGATCGAGCTGGAGTCGGCCATGGGCCGCGTAGTGGCCTGGACGGCGTAAGCCTCAAACCGCGCCCGGAGGACAGCCCCGGGCGCGGCCTATTTCAAGGAGCGCACAATGCCTATAGCGACGGAATTCGAGTATGTGAAACCCAAAGACATGGACGAGGCCCTCCATGTCTTTTCGCTTTACCGTGAGAAAGCCAGGGCCCTCGCGGGCGGGACCGACCTGGTGGTGCACCTGAAGGAAGGCCTGGCCCGGCCCGAGGTGGTGGTGGATATCAAGGCCCTGCCCGAGCTGGCCGGCCTGGAGTTCAAGGGCGGCACGCTGCGCATCGGCGCACTGGCCACCTTCACAGACCTGATAGAATCCGCCGCCGTCAAAGCCAGTTTCCCCGTGCTCTGGGAGGCCGCCCTGACCGTGGCCTCCACCGGCGTGCGCAACCGCGCCACCGTGGCCGGCAACATCTGTTCCGCCGTGCCTTCGGCCGATTCCGCCCCGGCGCTGGCCGTCTACGAGGCCGTGGTGCTGGTCCGCGGCCTGCAGGGCGCGCGCTCCGTCCCTATTGGCGAGTGGTTCACCGGGCCCAAGAAAACCGCGCTGCAGCCAGATGAGCTGGTCGTAGCGGTGGAGATGAAAGCCCCCCCGAAGAAGCACGGCGGCTGCTACATGAAACTATCCCGCTACGAGGGGGAGGACCTGGCGCAGGGCGGCATAGCCGCGCTGGCCTTCGCGGACAACACCTACCGCATAGCCGCCTGCGCGCTGGGCCCCAAGCCCGGCCGCTGCCCCGCCGCCGAGGCCGCGTTGACAGGCGCTAAGCTCGGCCCGAAAGTCCTGGAAGCCGCGAAGGCGGCCCTGCTGGGCGAGATCTCCCCCATCACCGACATCCGCTCGTCTAAAGAATACCGCGTGCACATGGCGCAGGTGATGCTGGAGCGCGCGCTGCAGAGCGCGGTGGCCCGGCTGTTCGGCAAGGGGCCCAAGTACGGCAGCGAGAACATCTGCTGAGGACATATGAAGAACCACAATATCTCATTCAGACTTAACGGCGAGAAAGTCGCCATCTCCGTAGAGCCCAACGACGTGCTGCTCGACGTGCTGCGCGGCAAACTGGGCATCAAGAGCCCCAAGGTGGGCTGCGACCGCGGCGACTGCGGCACCTGCACGATACTCATGAACGGGCGCACCGTGCGCTCCTGCCTGGCCCTGGCCGCCGAGGCCGACGGCGCCGAGATCGTGACGCTCGAGGGCGCCAACACCACGCGCAAGTGGACCCAGAAGCTGCAGAAGAAATTCCACGAGAAGAACGCCTTCCAGTGCGGCTTCTGCGCGCCCGGCGTGATCCTGTCCGCCACCGAGCTGCTGGAGAAAAATCCCAAAGCTTCCACCCATGACATCAAAGAGGCCATCGCCGGCAACCTCTGCCGCTGCACCGGCTACGAGCCGATAGTGGAAGCCATAGAAGAGACGGTGAAGGGCAAATAGCGGTGTCCGCTTTAAGGAAGTCAGTTCTTTGGCTGTTGGCGGGCCTGATAATCGCCGCCGCGCTGTTCTTGACTCAGCGGCGTACAACAGCGCCAGTGCCCGACGCGGCGCCCACAGCGCCTGCCGCGCGTTCAGATGCTCCGGCCGGCCGGGAGTTCGGTATCGAGCTGCCGCTCCACCCTCCGGAAGTGATACTGGTGGCGACCAGCGCCCGGAAGGCCGCTTTTCTCCTGCAGCAGCTTTACAGGGAGCGGCCGGACGCCATGGGCAGGGGCTGGTTCCTGCTGGTGGCAGACCTGTCGCAGACCGCACGCGTGGAGCAGGAACTGCGCAAGGCAAAGGGTACCAGGGTCCGGTTCGTGGCCATCGACGGCGCGGTCTCGAACCCCGGCGACCCGCTGGTCGCGCCGGTCCTGAAAACGCTTACTGCCGGCGGCGTTTACACTACGTGCGTGGAATTCGTGGAATAGGTCATATATGAAAAATCCCGTTTCTATTCTTCTCGCCATATTCTTCTGCGGCTGCGCTATTCCTCAGCCAGGCATGTACGGTAATTCCGTCTCCGGCGGTCTCGGCGCCAAGCGCGCTTCCCCCTTCATGGCCCCCCAGCAGCAGCCGGAGCCGGAGTATGTGGAAGAAATGGTGGAGGTCGTGACCGAACCGGCCGGAGCCCGCATCCACATAAACGACGCCCTGGCCGGCCACTCGCCGCTGCAGTACACCGTGCGCCGCTTCTGGCGCGGCCAGCCCGGCTACATGGCGCTGGATACGATCAAGGTTGAAGCGCTGCCGACCGCCGGCGGCCAGTGCGTGCAGAGCGGGACCTACGGGCAGAACAACCAGAAAGCCCCCGCCCCGCTGCGCTTCGTGATGACGGACTGCAAAGCCCAGGGCTATACGCCCACGTCGAAGTAGCGAGCTTTTAGAGACCAGAGGTAACTATGGACCTTCAGAAAATTATCGCCAAACCCCGTAAAGCCGCGAAGCCGCTGGCAGCCGGCGACGGACTGAAAGTGGTGGGCAAGCCGGTGCAGCGCATAGACGGCTGGGAAAAGATCAAGGGCGCCGCGCAGTATACCGACGACCTCCAGTTCGGCCCTGGCCTGCTCTACGCCGCGCTGGTGGAAAGCCCGCACGCTCACGCCAGGATCCTCTCCGTCAGCACCGCCGCCGCCGAGAAAGTGGAAGGAGTTGTGAAGGTGGTCACTGGCCGCAACTTCACGCAGAAGTTCGGCCTGTACATGAACGACCGCTACGTTTTTGCCACCGACATCGTGCGCTTCGTCGGAGAGCAGGTGGCCGCCGTGGTGGCCACCGACCCGAAGATCGCCCTGCGCGCCGCCGCGCTGGTGAAGGTGGAGTACGAGGAGCTGCCCGCGGTGATGGACCCGGTAAAAGCGTTCGAGAAAGATTCCCCCCTCGTGCACCCGAACCTCAAGGATTACACGCACGTGCCGTGGTTCTTCCCCAAGCCGGGCACCAACATCGCCCACTGGCGCAAGATCCGTAAGGGCGACCTGGCCAAGGGCTTTAAGGAAGCCGACCTGGTGCTGGAAGACACTTATTACGTGCCCCGCTACGCCCATTGCGCCATCGAGCCGCACTCGGCCATCGGCCTCTACGACGCCTCCGGCCGCCTCACGATGTGGACCTCGTCGCAGTCCCCCTTCACGCAGCGCCACGTCTTCGCCGAGACCCTCAAGTCCTTCGGCCTCAGCCACAAGGACGTGCGCGTCATCAGCACCTACATCGGCGGCGGCTTCGGCGGCAAGGCCGGCGTGACCATGGAGATCATCGCCGCGGCACTCGCCATCGCCGTGCCCGGCCGGCCGGTAAAACTGCTGTGGAACCGAGCGCAGGAGTTTTATAACACCTACCAGCGCCTGGGCTGCACCGCCAAGATCAAGATGGGCGTGTCCAAGGCGGGCAAGATCACCGCGCTGGACTTCAGGCTGCACTGGGACGCGGGCGCTTACGTCGAGTACGGCGCCAACGTGGTCAACGCCGCCGGCCTCTCGGCCAGCGGCCCTTACCGCGTGGACAATATCAGCGTGGACTCGATGTGCACCTATACCAACCTGCCGCCCTGCGGCGCCTACCGCGGCTTCGGCTACTCAGAGTTCCTCTTCGGCCTCGAGTCCCATATCACCCGCATGGCCACGCAGTTGGGCATCGACCCCGTGGAGTTCCGCAAGCGCAACGCCATTAAAGAGGGAGACATCCTGCCCTACGGCGCGCACATGAACCCCAACGGCATCCGCGAGGCCATCGAAAAAGTGGAGAAGGAAATAAAGTGGGGCGTTAAGGAAAAGTCCAAGGACCCGAAGAAGGCCATCGGCAAGGCCGTGGTCTGCTTCTGGAAATCCCCCGCCATGCCGCCCAACGCCAGCTCCAGCGCTTTCCTGAAGTTCAACGAGGACGGCAGCGTGAACATCCTGGTCTCCGGCATGGAGATAGGCCAGGGCCTGCTTACCGTGATGGCGCAGATAGCCGGCGAGGTGCTGGCCCTGCCCGTCACCAAGATCCGCGTTGAGACCCCGGACACCGACCGCAACCCTTACGAGTGGCAGACCGTCGGCTCTCACGTGACCTGGGGCTGCGGCAACGCCGTCAAGCGCGCCGCCCTCGAGGCCCGCGAGCGCATCTTCGACCTGGTGCAGCGCGTGCACTGCCTG
>MGUG01000048.1 GCA_001799845.1 Elusimicrobia bacterium GWC2_64_44
CAAGGGCGACGCCGTCAACGGCCTCATCCGCCCGCCCAAGGACGGCGAGCGCTTCTTCGCGCTGCTGCAGGTGAAGACCGTCAACGGCGTCGAGATCGAGAAGATCTCCCATCGCCCGCTGTTCGAGAACCTCACGCCGCTGCACCCCAACAAGCGCTTTTTGACCGAGACGGCCAAGAACGAAATGACCGGCCGCGTGATAGACCTGATCGTGCCCGTAGGCAAGGGCCAGCGCCAGCTCATCGTGGCCGCGCCCAAGACCGGCAAGACCATGATCCTGCAGCGCATCGCCAACTCCCTGGCCACAAATCACCCCGAGATAGAACTTATCGTGCTGCTCATCGACGAGCGCCCCGAGGAAGTCACCGACATGAAGCGCTCCGTGAAGGGCGAGGTCCTGGCCTCCACCTTCGACGAGCCGGCCGACCGCCACGTGCAGGTGGCCGAGATCGTGCTGGAGAAGGCCAAACGCATCACCGAGATGGGCAAGGACGTAGTCGTCCTGCTGGACTCGATCACGCGCCTCGCGCGCGCCTACAACACCGTGGCGCCGTCTTCCGGCCGCGTGCTCTCCGGCGGTCTGGAATCCACTTCCCTGCAGCGCCCCAAGCGCTTCTTCGGCGCCGCCCGCAACATAGAGGAAGGCGGCTCGCTGACCATCATCGCCACCGCCCTCGTCGAGACCGGCAGCCGCATGGACGACGTCATCTTCGAAGAGTTCAAGGGCACCGGCAACTCGGAAATTTACCTGGACCGCAAGCTGGCCGACCGCCGCATCTTCCCCGCCATCGACATCAACCGCACCTCGACCCGCAAGGAAGAGCTGCTGATGACCGACGACGAGCTGAATAAGGTGTGGATCCTGCGCAAGGTGCTGGCGCCGCTGTCCCCGGTGGATTCCATGGAGCTGCTGCTCTCCAAGCTGAATTCCACCAAGTCCAACAAGGACTTCCTGAAATCCATGGAGATGGGCGGGCGCTGATGACCAAAGGGCGCTGGAAAGCGGCTGTCGGACTGGGAGTGCTGCTGGCGACGGCCGCGCTCTCTTCCGCCGTGCTGCCGCCCGTGTCGCCCTTCTACTACGCCCGCTTCTCCGTGCTGGTCCCGCCGGGGCCTGTGGAGCCGCCGCCCGAGGCCTTCCGGCTGATCCCGCGGCTTATCCACGCCCCGCACAAGGTGGTGAAGGGCGACAACGTGCGCAAGCTGGCCGCGGACTACGGCACCGACGTGCGCTCGCTGCAGAGCACCAACGGCAACGAGTTCATCTTCATGTCGCGCGGCGGCAAGATAAGGGTGCACAACGGCCGTGGGCTGCTCTACGAGGTGACCGCCAACGGCGAGACCCTCGGCGGCATCGCCTCCCGCTACTGCTCCAAGGGCCGCGACCTGAAGGACTTCAAGTCGGAGATAGTGGCCGAGAACGGCCTGCCGCCCTCGGCGCTGCTCGCCAATTACAAATTCAGCAAGGGCGACCGGGTCTACCTGCCGGCCGTCTACCTGAACCTGGACGCCTACCAGATGCCCCTGCGCAGCTTCGGGCGCATCAGCTCCAGCTTCGGCCGGCGCTACCACCCGGTGCTCAAGCGTCGCATCGTGCACAAGGGCGCGGACATCCCGATGCCGCTGGGCACGCCGGTCTACCCCTCGCGCTCCGGCATAGTGACCTTTGCCGGTTGGAAGGGCGGCTACGGCAATTTGGTGGAAGTGCGCCACAAGGACGGCTCCATGTGCCGCTACGGGCACCTGTCGGTGCTCTCGGTGCAGCCCGGCGCCGAAGTGGCGAAATCCAGGACGCTGCTCGGCAAGGTGGGGTCCACGGGGATGAGCACCGGCCCGCACCTGCATTTCGAGATAGTCACGCCTTCCGGCAAGCAGATCAACCCCATGTCCAAGATAGGCCGCAAATAGCGGCCTGCCCATCAGGCCCCGGAATTATGCTATAATTAAGTTTCGCACCACTAATTTAGAGGACAAGACTATGAAAAACGACATACACCCCAAGTACAATCTCTGTGAAGTTTCCTGCGTCTGCGGGAACGCCTTCCAGACCCGCTCCGTGAAGCCCGCCATAAAAGTCGAAATGTGTTCCGCCTGCCACCCCTTCTACACCGGCAAGCAGAAGATGCTCGACACCGCCGGCCGCGTGGAGCGCTTCAACAAGAAGTTCGCCGCCACCGAGGGCAAGATGGTGGAGCGCAAGGTGAAGGTCACTGCCGTGAAGGCCGTGACGCCGCGCCACACCGCCAAGCGCAAGCTGAGCTCCGCCGCCGTTACGGCCAAGAAGGACGAGAAAGCGGCCCCTAAAGCCGCCGCCCCCAAGGCCGCGCCGAAAACCGAGACGAAGTAGCGCCGCGCGAAGAACGGGCGTTCCGTGACCGGGACGCCCGTTTTTTCATGTATGGGGACGTTGTTGAGTTGTTGACTTGTTATCGTTAGCGCAGAGCTATCTCTTTAGACTTTTTGAACAAGTCAACAACTCAACAACGTCCCCTTCTTTATGCTTGAGAAAGAACTGGACTCAATAAAACGGGAATTCGCCGAGATAGAGGCGCGGCTCGCCTCCGGCGGGCTCAAGCCCGACGAGATAGAGAAATTTTCCCGCCGCCATTCCGCCTGCCGCCAGATCCTCGAAACTTCCGCCGCCCTGCAAAAAACCCTGAAAGAGGCGGAGGATACGCGCCAGATGGGCTCCAACACGGACCCCGAAATAGCCGAGATGGCCGCGGCCGAGCTGCCCGCGCTGGAGAAGAACGCCGCCGACCTGGCCAAGAAGCTCGAGCTGCTGATCATCCCTCCGGACCCTTCCGACTCCCGCAATATCTTCCTGGAAATACGCGCCGGCGTGGGCGGCGACGAGAGCGCCCTGTTCGCGGGCGACCTGCTGCGCATGTACACCCGCTTCGCGCAGGTGATGGGCTGGCGCGCCGAGCTGCGCGACCTGGCCACCACCGGCCTCAAGGGCGTCAAGAGCGCCGTGCTCTTCATCTCGGGGCAGGATGTCTACGCCTGGATGAAGTACGAGGGCGGCGTGCACCGCGTGCAGCGCGTGCCCCAGACCGAGGCCTCGGGCCGCGTCCACACCTCCACCGTCACCGTGGCCATCATGAAAGAGGTGGACGAGGTGGAGATCAAGATCAACCCCGTGGACCTGAAGATGGATACCTACCGCTCCAGCGGCGCGGGCGGCCAGAACGTCAACAAGGTGGAGACGGCCGTCCGCATCACCCATATACCTACGGGCATCATCACCGCCTGCCAGGAAGAGCGCTCGCAGGGCAAGAACCGCGCCAAGGCCATGGCCATGCTGGCCGCCAAACTCGCCCAGATCAGCGAGGAGACGCAGGCCCGGGAGAACGCCGGCGCGCGTAAGAGCCAGGTGGGCACCGGCGACCGCTCCGAGAAGATCCGCACCTACAATTTTCCGCAGAACCGCGTGACCGACCACCGCGTGCAGATGTCCTGGCATAACATGCCCGAGATCATGGAAGGCAATATCCGGACCATTTTGGAAGAGGTAAAGCTCAACATGGGGAAAGAAAGGAAAAATGACGGCGGGGAAACTGCTGACTGACTCGGAGAAGCGCCTTAACGAAGCCGGGGTGGAAGAGCCGGGGCTGAACGCCCAGTGGCTGCTGGCCGACGCCATGGGCGTGGAGCGCCTGCGCCTGCTGGCCGAGCCGGACCTGCCGGTGCCTGCCGCCGCGCTGAAAAAATTCAAGGCCGGCCTGCTGCGCAAGGAGCAGGGCCTGCCGCTGGCCTATATCCTGGGCTGGCAGGACTTCCGCGGCCTGCGCATCAGCGTAGACGAGCGCGTGCTGGTGCCGCGCCCCGAGACCGAGGAGCTGGCCGGCCACGCCGCCGATTTCCTGATGGGCAGGAAGGGGGGGCTGACCGCCCTGGACTACGGCGCCGGCTCCGGTGCCATAGGCCTCTGGCTAGCCTACCGCTTCCCCGAGCTGCGCGTGACCGCGGCCGAGATCTCGGCCAGGGCCCTGGCCTGTTCGCGCGAGAACGCCGGCGAGCTGGGCCTGGAAGCGCGCATGAAGTTCGTCAAAGCCGCCACCCTCGGGCCGCTGCGCGGCCCGTTCGACGTGATAGTCTCCAACCCGCCCTATATTCCCACCCGCGTGATCCCAGGGCTCGCGCCGGAAGTGCTCAGCGAGCCCAAGGTGGCGCTGGACGGCGGCAGCGACGGGCTGGACATAGCCCGCATGCTGACGCGGCTGGCGCCGGCGCGGCTGAAAGATGGCGGCGCGCTGATCCTGGAGCTGGGCGGCGGGCAGCCGAAGACGCTGCTGGAAGAGATGCCGGACAAGCTCTGGAAAGAAAAGAAAATGTTCAGGGACATCTGCGGTATAGAGCGGTTCCTGTTCGCGAGGAAAAACTAATGGATAATTTCGTGATACGCGGCGGCAAGCAGCTATTCGGCCAGGCTACCATCAGCGGCTCCAAGAACGCGGCCCTGCCCATCCTGGCGGCCACGCTGCTGACGCGCGAGAAGTCCGAGATCAAGAACGTGCCGGAGCTGATGGACATAAAGTCCACCTTCGAGCTGTTGAACTACCTCGGCAAGAACTGCTTTTACGGCTACGGCAACTTCGTCGTGGAGGAGCGCGCTGGCCTGAAGCACCACGCCCCTTACGACCTGGTGCGCAAGATGCGCGCCTCGGTGCTGGTGGCCGGGCCGCTGCTGGCGCGCTTCAAGAAGGTGCGCTTCTCGCTGCCGGGCGGCTGCTCCATCGGCATGCGGCCGATAGACATACACCTGGAAGGCTTTAAAAAGCTCGGCGCCGCGGTCTCTTACGAGAAGGGCGACGTGATCCTGACCGCCAAAAAGCTGAAGGCCGGGAAGGTGAAGTTCCGCTTCCCCAGCGTCGGGGCCACCGAGAACCTGATGATGTGCGCCGCGCTGATAGAGGGCACTACCGTACTGGAGAACTGCGCGCGGGAGCCCGAGATAGAGGACCTGGCCGCCGCGCTGGTAAAGATGGGCGCCAAGGTAGAGGGCGCGGGTTCGGCTACCATAAAGGTGACCGGGGCCGCCAAACTGAAGGGCCTGAAGCACACCGTGATGCCCGACCGCATCGAGACCGGCACCTTCATGCTGCTGTGCGCCGCCGCCGGCGGCCGCGTGCGCCTGCTCAACACCGCGCCGAAGACGCTGACCGCCCTGATCAAGGCCATGCAGAAGGCCGGCGTGAAGATAAACTGCTTTAAGGATTCCATGGAGGTAATAGCCCCGCAGGGCCGGCCGAAGCCGGTCAGCGTGGACACCAAGCCGCACCCCGGCTTCCCGACGGACCTGCAGGCGCCGTGGATGGTCTTCATGGCGCGGGCCAACGGCGTGAGCGAGGTGCACGAGCATATTTTCGAGAACCGCTTCATGCACGCGCCGGAGCTGGTGCGCATGGGCGCCGATATCACGGTGCTGGACCGCAAGGCCGTGGTGCGCGGCGTGCCGCAGCTGCTGGGCGCGCCGGTGATGTGCTCGGACATCCGCGCCGGCGCCGCGATGGTGGTGGCCGCCGCCGCCGCTAAAGGCAAGACGCTGATCCGCCGCATCTACCACATAGACCGCGGCTATGAAAAACTGGAACACAAGCTCAAGGACCTCGGCGTGGACGCGTCGAGGGTGAAGGCCTGACCACAGGCCGCGCGCCATGACTTTCGAGGAAGCCAAAAAGATACTGATCTCGCGGCAGGACTTCGTCAAGAAGGACGGGTTCGGCCGCGTCTACGCCTGCCTGGGTAAGCTCGGCAACCCGCAGCAGCGGCTGAAGACGGTGCACGTCACCGGCACCAACGGCAAGGGCTCAGCCTGCGCCCTGCTCGAGGCCGCCGCGCGCGCGGCGGGCCTGAAGACCGGGCTGTTCATCTCGCCCCACCTGGTCACCATGACCGAGCGCATCCGGGTCTCAGGCGTCAATATCAGCGAGGCAGGCTTCGCCGCGCTCTTCGCCGAGGTTTACGCCGCCGGACCCGACTTGAGCTTCTTCGAGCTGCTCACCTGCATGGCCTTCGTGCATTTCGACCGCGTTAAGACGGACCTGGCGGTGATAGAGGTGGGCATAGGCGGCCGCTTCGACACCACGAACGTGCTGGCGAAGCCGGAACTGAGCATCATCACGTCCGTGGATTTCGATCATAAGAAATACCTGGGCTGCACCCTGGGCGAGATAGCGGCGCAGAAAGCCGGCATCATAAAGCCCGGCGGCATCTGTGTGGCGCCTATCCTGCCGGCCGAGGCGCGCGTGGAGATCTCCCGGGAGGCGGCGGAGCGCGGCGCGCAATGCCATTTCTTCGCCCCCGGCTTCGAGATAGCGGACCGCGACTGGGAAAAGAGCCGCCTGCTGCTGCGGCATAAGAAGACCGGCGAACTCTACCCCTTCGGCATCATGGGCGAAGGGCAGGTCTCCAACGCCACCGTGGTGTGGGAGGGCCTGGAAATTCTGCGCGGCCTGGGCTGGCCCATCAGCCGCGCGCACGCCGCCGCCGGCTTCGCTTCGGTGAGCTGGCCTGCCCGCTTTCAGGCGCTGCGCGCCGGGGCCGGCTTCGGGGGCGCGCTGTTCGTGGTGGACGGGGCCCATAACGAGGAGGCCGCGCGCGCTTTCGCCGCCACCTGGAAACGCTCGCCCTTCGCCGCCAGGAAGCCCGCTTTCGTGATGGGCATGCTGCAGGACAAGGAACGCCGCGGGATACTGGAGCTGCTGGCGCCGCTGGCGGATAAATTCGTTTTCACGCAGCCGGACTCGCCCCGCGCCGCGGACCCGTGCGCGCTGGCCGACGAGCTGACGGCCCTGCGGCCCGGTGCCGAGGCCGAAGTGCAGGAGGACATCCGCGCCGCGCTGCAGGCGGCGTCGCGCTCCGGCACGGCGGCCGTGGTGGGCTCGTTCTACCTGGCGGGGTCGGCGCTGGAAATACTCGGGGAGAAATAGGAGAGCACATGCTGGGCATAGGCATAGACATAGGCGGCACCAACACCAAGCTGGTGGTGGTCAACCGGGCCGGCAAGGCGCTGGCGCACGAGAGATTCAAGACGGAGGCCTGCAATGGCCCCGCCTCCTTCCTGAAGCGGCTGGGCGCCGCGGTCGGCGAGCTGCGGCGCGATTACGGCCGGCAGCTGGTCTCCATCGGCATGGGCGCGGCGGGCGACGTGGACCCGGAGCGCGGCGTGCTGCGCTTCGCCCCCAACCTGGGCTGGCGCAACGTCAAGCTTACCGCCCCGCTGGAGAAGCTGACCGGCCTGCCCTGCGCCATGGAGAACGACGCCAACATGGCCGCCTGGGGCGCTTACGAGATAGAGCTGGGCCGTAAGTTCGGCGACGTGCTGACGCTGACCCTGGGCACCGGCATAGGCTCGGGCATGATACTCGGCGGCAAGCTTTACCACGGCGCCAGCGGCACCGCCGGCGAGGCCGGCCACATGAAGATAGTGCCCGACGGCCGCCTGTGCGGCTGCGGCGGCAAGGGCTGCCTTGAGGCCTACTGCGGCAGCCGCTCCATCCTGGCGCGCGCCCGCGAGCTGATAAAGAACGAGGCTGCCTTCGTCCGCAAATACGCCGACCCGGCGCGCCCCAAGTTCAACACGATCTGCCTGACCCGCGCGGCCGCGGCCGGCCACCCCGCCGCCCGCCGCGTCTGGGCCGAGACCGGTCATTATCTCGGCTGCGGCCTCGCCTCGCTGATACTGGTGCTCAACCCCGGCTGCGTGGTGCTGACCGGCGGCGTGTCGCGCGCGCTGAAATGGTTTATGCCGTCGCTGCGCAAGGCGCTGTGCGGCCAGCAGATCAAGACCCCGTTCGCGCGGGTGAAGATAAAGATCTCCGACGACGCCGACCTGGGCTCGCACGGCGCGGCGCTGTTCGGCCTGGAGCGCGCGCTGAAATAAAGGAAGCTCTGAAACACCTTCTCGCCGCCGTCCTGCTGTCCGCGGCCGCCGCTAACGCGGCGGCCTACGACCTGCCGTCGGCCACCGGCACGCACCGCGTGCGCTTCGAGGCGGACGCCGCCGGCTTCAACGAGTACACCCGCGTCATAGACCTGGAGGGCAACGTCCGCCTGGAGGAGCTCTCGCCAGAGGGCAAGCAGCTCAAGCTGGTGAGGGCCCGCAACCTGACGGTGAACATGGCCAGCCGCACGGTGATAGCGCCGGCGGACTTCGTGATGGACGACGACACAGGCACCGTCTACGGCCGCAGCGGCTTCTACGACTACGGCAACAGCGCCGGCGTCATCAACGACGGGCGCTTCCTGATAAAGAATTTCGTCTTCCGCGGCCGCTCGGTCAGCTTCGACCGGGACAGCTACACCTACAAGCGGGCCAGCCTGACCAGCTGCGACGAGGACCCGCCCCATTACCGGCTGCGCGCCTCGCGCATCTACCTCTACCCGGACCGCTACTTCCTGGCATACAATACCGTTTTCTTCCTCGGCAAGATCCCGGTCTTCTATTTCCCGGTGATCTACAAACCGATGGGCCGCGGCACGCCCTTCGTCAGCAGCTTCTTCCCCGGCTACGACGAGCGCAACGGCTTCTTCATCAAGTCCAACTATCTCTACCGCGTCAACCCGAACATCCGGGTCAAGGCCTACCTCGACTATTTCGCGCGGCGCGGCGTGGGCATGGGCGGCGAGTTCGACTACCGGCAGGCGGAGAAGAACATCTCCAATATCTCTGCCTACCGCATCAGGGAATACGGCCGCGAGACCGACCGCTGGGGCCTCAACGGCGGCTACTGGCACTCTTTCAGCAAGTTCAACGAGTCGGACCCGGCGCAGTATTACAGCCAGGCCTTCTTCCGCCTGATCTCCGACCCGGCGTTCAATAACGATTTTTTCCGCACCAACCCGTTCGCGGTCAGCCCCGACAAGCAGGCCAGCGTGGCCTTCACCCGCAAGACCAACTACACGGTGACGCGCCTGAGCGCCTACGGCCGCGACGAGCGCGACCCCGCGGGCACGGAGAAGTTCCACAAGGCCTACGAGTCGGCCCCGCGGCTGGACTTCAACACGGTGCCGTTCAGGGTGCTCAAGCTGCCGGTGCTGAACTCTTTCTCCGGTTATTTCGAGAACGCCAAGGACGTCGGGGTGCCGTATTACCAGAAGAAAGGGCGCGGCGCCTGGACCGTCTCCAAAACGCTGCCGCTCAGCCGCCGGGTGACGGCGTCCCCCTCGGTATTCTACGACCAGGCGGTCTTCCTTTCTACCGCTTCGGCTACGGAGAACGCGTGGGTGGGCCGCTACGGCGGCGCGCTGAACCTGCGCTACGACCGGATGTGGGGTTCGCTGGACTTGCGCTACGCCTACACACGCCGGCTGCGCCCCAATAAGCTTTCCGACGACCTGTCCGCCGCCGACAAGGGCCAGGAGGCGGATTCCCTGGCCGGTGACCTGTTCCTGATGCCGCGCAGCAACGCCTATTTCCGGGCGCGCACCTCGTACGACCTGCGCAACTATTACGCGGCGTCCTTCTCCAGCCGCTTGTCGCCGCTGATAACCGAGGTCTATTACGCGCCCCGCGCCACCCTGGACCTGTACGCCCAGAACTCCTTCAACTTCGCCTCGGGCAACCAGGCCTTCGTGGCGCAGGCCACCGCCGGCGGCAAGGAGACCTATTTCGGGGCGGGCCTGGCCAACTATAACACCGATTCCGAGGCCTGGATAGTGAGCAATACCTTCGGCTTCCGGCCCTGGCGGACCTCCAAATGGCGCGCCGAGGCGGTGCTGCGCTACCGCGCCGTGCCTGACCACCTGCCGCAGTTCAAGACCTTCAAGTTCTTCGAGAAGGCCGTGACGCTTTACCGCGATTTTCACGATTTTCGCACCCGCTGGGATTTCCGCGTGCGCTCCGGCGGGGTCAACGAGTTCTTCTTCTTCGTCAACCTGAAGATGAACGACCCGGTGCGCTACGACAGCCTGGAAGAGAAGTCGCGCCAGTTCTGGCGCCCGTGGCGCCAGGAAGGCGCCGTAAGGGATTAGCCGCCTTCGTCCTGAAGGCGGCGGTTTACCGAATAATTCTGGTTTTTAAGCGGGGCCGCGTTCGCGGTCAGGCCGCGTCGCGGAGGAATTTAAGGGCTTTGCCGATGGTGTAGGTCTCGTGCCCCGGCGGCAGCGCGCAGGTAAGTTCCCGGGCCGACTCCAGGTCCTCGCCCAGCGTCACGATGGCGGGCTCCACGTAGCCGTTCTGCTGCACCTGCGGCACTCCGGCCGCGGCCAGCAGGGCGTTGCATAGGCAGACGCGGCCCTCGGCGTTCTTTGCCCGTCCGCCTTTGGCGATGAAAGCGTCCAGCGGTTCGGCGGGGCAGCGGTAGCCCAGCGAACCGTCCGGCTTGAGATAGGCGGTCTGCAGCAGGCCGATGTCGCAGCGGCGGTGCCTGGCCTGGTAGACTTCCGGCTCCGAAACGGTGCCGGGCACCCGCGCCACTTTGAAAGGAAAGCCGGTAGGGGAGACCATCGCGTTGGTCACCTTCAGCTCTCCGGCCCGCAGCAATTTCAGCACCCGCGACCGGAGAACCGGCTCCATCCCGGACTGGGAGGAGAGGGCGGCCAGCGTGCCGAACTGTATGCCGACCGCGCCCAGGTCCCGCGCCGTCTTCAGGCGGGCGTGGCTGGCGTAGGCCCCGGCCAGCCAGAAAGGCAGGCCCAGCCCGGCGATGGCGCCGATGTCCGCGCGGTCTTTGTCGGTGTAGATCAGCAGCGGTTTGCCTTCGGCGTCGAAGCACATCTTGGAGGGGGCCGCGCTGTGGCCGCCGGCCTCCGAGCCCTCTATCACGAAGCCGTACGGCCTGGTGGCGGGGTTGGCGGCCAGCTCTTTGGCCAGGCCGAAGGAGGAAACTATGGCCAGGAACTTGGGGGGCGGGAGTTTCTCGCCGCCGGTCTTCAGCAGTTCCGGCCGCACCGTGGCGTAGAAGCCGCCGGAATCGGAGCGCGCGCCGTAGACCTTGAACGACATCGAGGCGGGCTCGTGCCGGGACAGCTTGTCTATCATGCCCGGCAGCTCGTCCGGGCTGCCGGCGCCCACTATCACGTACGCGGCGCCGGCCAGCAGCGCGCCGTACAGCGCCCAGGGGAGGGGGCGCTCCACCTTGCGCAGGAAATTTATGCCCACCGGCCGGTCATGGCCTTCCCGCGCCAGCCAGACCTCCGAGAAGTTGGCCGCCAGCACCAGCACCTGCATCTCGCTGGGCAATTCCCAGAAGGAATCGGGGCCGGGGCGGAAATTCTCTATGCGCGTCAGCCGGCAGGACGGCACGGTCTTATAAGGGGAGCCGGCGGGTCTGCCGCCCTCTATGTAATATTTGTCGAACAGTTCCCACACCGGGCCGGCCAGGGCCGGCTGGCGGCGCACCAGTTCCGTGAAGGCGCGGCGCACGTGGCCGCCGGGGTCCCCGTCCTGCAGCAGGCGCGGATAGACTATCTCCAGGCCCGTGCCGGAAACCACGCCGAGGCCGCCCATCATGGAGACGATCCTGGACATGACCCAGTAGGAAATGCGCACGCCCATGCCGCCGGAAATGATGGCGGGATCTATGGCGTTCTGTTGCTGGTGTTCTTTTGTCACTTTTTCTCGCTGTAGCTCAAAGCTAACGCTGGCCCGGGGGCTTACGATATTCTACCTTTTCCGTGGCCTCCCGCGCCTCTCTCCCGCGCCGCCGGCGCTCCCGGCTGTTTTAAACTTAAATTTGAAAATGATAAACTATAGGCGGGAGTATAAAGAAAATATGAAAAAACCTCTTTGGCTCGTTACCGGCGGCGCCGGGTTCATCGGCTCCAATATCGTCGAGGAACTGCTGCGGCGCGGCCACCGCGTGCGCGTGTTCGACAATTTCTCTACGGGCAGGAAAGAGAACCTGGAGCCCTTCAAGGGCAAATTCGAACTGGTAAAGGGCGATCTGCGCGCTCCCCGGGACCTGGCGAAGGCGATGAAGGGCGTAACCTACGTACTGCACCAGGCCGCTTTCCGCTCCGTGCCCAAGTCCGTGGATAACCCGCTGGCCGCCCACGACAACAACGCCACCGGCACGCTCAACGCGCTGATGGCCGCGCGCGACGCGGGCGTCAAGCGCTTCGTCTACGCCGGCACCAGCTCCGCCTACGGCGAGTGCAAGGTGTTCCCGCAGACCGAGGGCCTGCCCACCCTGCCCGTCTCTCCCTACGCCGTCAGCAAGCTGGCCGCCGAGAACTACTGCCGCGTCTTCTCCCGCACCTACGGCCTGGAATGCGTGACGGTGCGCTACTTCAACGTTTTCGGCCCGCGCCAGAACCCCGAGTCCATGTATTCAGCGGTCATCCCGCGCTTCATGGAACTGTTCCTGCAGGGTAAGCCGCTCGAGATCCACTGGGACGGCAGGCAGTCCCGCGACTTCACCTACGTGGCCAACGTCGTGGACGGCAATATCCGCGCCGCGCTTGCGCCGGCGCGCGTCTCCGGGCTGACGATCAACGTGGCCACCGGCACCAACATCTCGCTGCTCGACATCGCCCGCGAGCTGGAGCGGATCACCGGCAGGAAGGCGGAGAAGGTCTTTTCCCCGAAGCGCAAAGGCGACATCCGCAAGACCTATTCTGATATCTCTCTGGCCCGCCGCGAGCTGGGCTACAAGCCCCTGGTCAAGTTTCCCGAGGGCCTGCGGCTGACCTGGGAGTACTTCTCGGCCAAGTGGGGGGGTAAATGATCTTCAACGTATCCTCGGCGTCGGGCTGGATAGAGGTGGTCTGCGGCAGCATGTTCTCGGGCAAGACCCAGGAACTGATACGCCGCCTGAAGCTGGCGAACATCGCCAAGCAGAAGGTGCAGGTCTTCAACTCGCACCTCGACGTGCGCTACGCCAAGGAGCACTTGGTCTCGCACGACAAGTCCACGCTGGCCGCACATCCCGTGAAGTCCGCGAAGGAGATCCTGAAGGCGGTGGACAAGGATACCCAGGTCGTGGGCATAGATGAGGCTCATTTCTTCGGCCCCGAGATAGTGGACGTGGCCCAGAAACTGGCCAATTCCGGCCGGCGCGTGATAGTGGCGGGGCTCGACCAGGATTACCGCGGCGAGCCGTTCGACAATATGGCCAAACTGATGGCCGTGGGCGAGTTCGTGACCAAGAACCTGGCCATCTGCATGGTCTGCGGCAACCCGGCGCATTTCAGCCAGCGCCTGACCGATTCCGGCAAACGCATAGTGGTGGGCGCCGGCGACAAATACGAGGCCCGCTGCCGCAAGTGCTTCCAGCCGGAAAAATAAAATGTACCGCTCCGAAAAATTCAACCCTACCCTCTTCGGCAAGCTCTTCCACCTGGGGGCCAAGCTGGCCGAATCCAACCGCTGGCTGAAGCTGGCCGAGCTGCTGCCCTGGGAAAAGCTCGACGCCGAGTACGGACGCTATTTCTCCTCCGGCGCGGGCCGCCCCGCCAAGGACGCCCGCCTGGTCTGCGGCCTGCTGGTGGTAAAACAGCTCAAGGCGCTCTCCGACGAGGACGCCGTGGCCGAATTCATGGAGAGCCCGTACATCCAGGCCTTCTGCGGCCTGGAGTATTTCGCTCTGGAGGACGTCATCAACCCCGGTATCCTCTCCGAGCGCCGCAAGCGCCTGGGCCCGGACTTCCTCGCCCTGCTGGACTCCGAGCTGGCCGCGGCCCTGAAGGCGGCCAAGGACCTCAAGTTCCGGTCGGCGCGGCCGGCCGCGTCCGGCGAAGGTTTCTGGGCGGACCTGCTGGGCAGGCTCCGCTCCTTCCTCCCGTAGCTAAAACAAGAGCGTAAAAAAGGGGACAGGCTACTTTTCCGTATGAAAAGTAGCCTGTCCCCTTTTTGCGTTTTACGCCGGCCGCGCCTAGGGGGACCAGGCAGGGGTGAAGGAATTCCCTTTCATGTCGGTCAGGGGGTTCGGGGCGCTGCCGTCGGCGTCCATCAGGAAGATCTCCCGCTTGCCGCGCCGGGTGGAGGTGAAGGCTATGAACCGGCCGTCGGGCGACCACGAGGGGTCCTCGTTGTCTCCGGCGGCGTTGGTCAGGCGGCGGATCTGGCTGCCGGTCAGGTCCGTAATGAAAATATTCAGCTTCTCTTTCGTGGTCTCCCTGCCGGCGAAAACTATCCAGTCCCCGGCCGGCGACCAGGAGGGGGAGTCGCACCAGTTCATGCGCGTGAGTTTGCGCGTCTTGCCGCTGGCCACGTCGAGCACGAAGATCTGCGGGTTGCCGGAGCGGTCCGAGACGAAGGCCACCTCCTTGCCGTCGGGCGACCAGGTGGGCGAGGAGCTGACGCCGAAGCCCTTCAGCAGTTTCTTGGCCTGCTTGGTCACCACGTTGAGCGTGTAGATGCCCGGGTCCTCGCCGCGAGAGAGGGTCATCACCATGGTCATGCCGTCAGGCGAGAAGCCGCCGGGGATGTTGAGGCCCTGAAAGGTGGTGAACGGCTTGATCTTGCCGGCCTTCATGTCTATCTCGAACATGTCCGGGTTGCCGTAGCGGTAGGTGGTGTAGTAGATGCGCGTGGCGTCGGTGGACCATCGCGGCAGCAGGTTGATGCTGTTGTCCGAGGTGAGCTTGGTCAGGTTCTCCCCGTCGTAATCCGCGATCCAGATCTCCTTGCGGCCGGTGGCGTTGTTGGCGAAGGCGAGCTTGGAATGCGCTATGCCGGGCTTGCCGGTGAGGCGGCGCACTACGTCGTCGGCGAACAGATGGGCCGCGCGGCGCAGCGCGCGCTTCTCGCCCTGGTAGAACTTCTCTATAACTTTTTTGCCGGTGGACAGGTCGTAGAGGCTGGCGGTGAAGGTCCAGACGCCGCCTGCATCCTGGGCGCGCCCGGTGATCAGGTGGCCGGCCAGGCTCTTCCACCAGGCCAGAGAAGCCTTGCCGGTGTCCAGGTTGGCCGGGGCCAGCGGGTCTTCCTTTATCTCGAAGTAGCGGGAGTAGTACAGGTCGGCGCGGACTATCTCGCGGAAGGTCTCGGCGAGGGCCAGGTCGGCGGGGTTCTGCGGCCGGGCGGGGTGGAAGCTGGCCAGCGCCAGGGCGTTGCGTTTGGCCTCGAGCGCCGGCGAAACTCCGATATAGACCTCGGTGCCGGCAAAGGCGCCGGGCGCCAGCGCGAAGATCGCGGCTGCCAGGACCGTCTTTAGCATCGTTTAGCCTTTCTTGGGCGGAGCCTTCTTGGCCGGGGTCTTAACGGGGGCGGCCGGTTTGGCGGGCGCCGGGGTAAGCTTGGTTATGTAGTCCTTGGCGGTCTTGGCTTCCTGGGACTGCGGGAAATCCTTGATTACGGACTGCAGGTACTTCAGGGCCTCGCCCTTCTTGTCCTCGGGCAGCTTCAGCAGCGCCATGGCGTACTTGAGCCGCGCGGCCGGCACCCTGGCGCTCCTGGGGAACTTCTCCAGCACGTTGGCGTAGGCCAGCGCGGCGTCCTGCCAGCGCTCCTTGAGGTAGAGCGACTCGCCCAGGTAGAAATAGGCGCCCTCGGCGGTCTCTCCGGCGGGGAACTTGGAGAGATAGGTCTTGAAGCCGGTGGCGGCGCCGTCGAAGTTGTTGTTGAGGAAGGCGTTGTAGGCGTCGTTGTAGATCTTGGCGGGGAGCAGCGAGGCCTCCACGTCCTCCTGCTGCTTGCGGATGGTCTGGCCAATGGCGTTGACGCGCTTGTTCATGGAGACGTCTATTTCATCCAGGCGCGTCGTGAGGCGGTCCATCTGGGTGGAGATGTCCTTCATGCTCTCCGAAGAAGCGTTGAGGTTCTTGGTGAGGTCCTCCATCTTGACGGCGAGCTCGGCCTGGTTCTTCTGCATGTTGGTCAGGCTGGTGTTGAGGTCGTCCATCTGGCTCTGCATCTGCAGCATATCCTGCTGCGTCGCCACGCAGCCGGCGGCCAGCAGGCAGGCCGGCAGGAGCAGCAAGTATTTCTTGGACATTTATTTACCTTTGACCTTGGTCTCGGCCCGGCGGTTGCTCAGCCAACAGTCGTCGGTCTGCTCGGAGCAGAGGGGCTTCTCTTCGCCGTAGGAGATGGTGCCCATCACGCCTTCCGGCACGCCCAGGCGCACGTAGTAGTCGCGCACTGACTTGGCGCGTTTCTGGCCCAGGGCCAGGTTGTACTCTATGGTGCCGCGGTCGTCGCAGTGGCCTTCCACCAGCACGGTCCAGTCCTTGCGGGCCTTCAGCAGCACGGCGTTGGCCTGCAGCGTGGCGCGGGACTCTTCGGAAAGTTCGTAGCGGTCGTAGTCGAAGGTGACGGTCTTGATGGTCTCGAAGGACTGGAAGTCCCCGCCGCGGATGTCGCCCTCGGAAGAGGCGGTGTCGGTGCTCTCGGAGATGTCGAGGCCCGGGATAGTGGTGGTGTCGGTGATCATTTCGGTGCCGTCGGCTCCCTTCTTGACGTTCTTCTTGTTGCAGGCGGACAGGGCGAGGGTGAGCGGCAGGACGAAAGCGAGGAGCAGAATCAGTTTCTTCATTATATCTAAAACCTCCGTAAACTTGATACAACGTATACTTTATAAAAATCCCCGCGTCTTTACAATCAAAAAATATATAAGAGGAGCCCCGTTGGCGTGAAGCGTGAAGTCTGGCGGCCTACCGCAGGGGCAGGACCGCAAAACGCGTTCGCGCACACCGTGCGCTCACTCGGCACTCGGCCTCGGCGCTACGCAAGCCTCGGCCTCGCGACGGTTTTGCTTGTCCTACCCCTGCGGTCTCCGCCGGTTTCTCCGCTGATACAACATTGCCGCGAACAGACGTAGGGCTGGGGAGGGTGTGCCTTCGCAGGGGCCTCGCGAGCCCCGAGCTTGCGTAAGCGCGAGGGGCGAGTGACAGAGTGAGGCCACGGTGTGGCCGAACGTACCCGGAGAAGGCATACCCTCCCCGGCCCTGCACGCTGGCGTTTAATGAAACAGCGCTAGGCCCCGAATTGATCTGTAGGGAGGGGGTATTAAGCGGAGAAGTAGAGGCCGGCGGAGAGGAGGAGGCCGAAGATGGCCACCAGTTTGGCGGTCTCGGGGACCAGGGCGGAAAAGTCGCCCTTGGAGGCCATCTTGCAGAGCTTTACCGCCTGCGGGGCGGAGAGAGCGCACAGGATGACCGGCCAGATGCTGCCGAAGGTTAAAGCGAAAAGATACGGGGTAAGTATCAGAAAGAAATAGAGCCTCTTGGCCCCGCCGGCGCCCAAGATAGAGGCCAGGGTGGAGAATTTGGCTTCCGTATCGCCGCGCACGTCGCGCATGTTATTGGCGTGCAGGATGCCCACTATCAGCAGCCCCACCGGGATAGAGGCCCACAGGGCTTCGGGCAGGAACTGCCTGGCCTGGATCAGGGCCGTGCCGGACACTATGAAAGGCCCGAAAGCGAAAAAAATGCCTATGTCGCCCAGCGCGCGGTACTTGTAGGCGAAACCGGTGGCCGTATAGAACCAGGCCAGCGCGAAGCCGGTCGCGCCCAGCCAGAGCAGGGCCGGCACGTGGTTCTTGTAGACCAGCAGCAGCCCTATGGCCGCCCCGCCGGCGAACAGCCCCAGGGCCGTCTGCAGCATGGCCCGGGGCGTTATCAGCCCGTCCACCAGGCCGCGGTCGTCGGCGGTCTCCTTGCGGTCCACGCCGTTCCTGAAATCGTAGTAGGTATTGGCCAGGTTGGCTGCCGAATGCACGGCCAGCGCGGCTATGAAAGTAAGGCAGAAGTCCAGCCAGGAGAAAGCGCCCTGGCGCGAGGCCACCACGGAGCCGAGCACCACCGGCACCAGGGAGGCCGGCCAGGAGTAGGCGCGCAGAATGATCATCCATTTCTTCATCATAGGGGTATCTTGATGGGTCAGGCCCGGCGTTCGCCGAGCGCCAGCAGGAAGTCTTTGAGGGCGGCAGCCCCGGCTTTGTCGGGGAAAGCGTCTATAGCGGGGGAAAGTCCTCTAAGCTTGTCGGCGGCGGCCTTGCGGGCGGCGCCGGAGAAGCCGCCTTTGCGCACCAGGTCCGCCAGCTCCAGCGCCGGCGCCAGGTCGGCGGCCGGGCCGGCCTTGATGGCGGCCAGCAGTTTTTCGGCCTTGGGCCCGGCCTTCGGGTCGGCCAGGGCCAGGATCAGCGGCAGGGTGAACTTGCCTTCCAGCACGTCCTTCAAAGTCTCTTTGCCGCAGGCCTCGGCGTCGCCCTCGAAATCCAGCACGTCGTCCACCAGCTGGAAAGCCACGCCGGCTTCTTCGCCCAGTTTTGCGCAGGAGGCCAGCAGCTCGGGCCTGCCCGCCAGCCGGCAGGCGGCCAGCGCGCACCAGCGGAACAGCGCCCCGGTCTTGAACGCCACTATCTTCTCCGCCTGGGCGGCGGTAAGCGGCTTGCCTTTGGAATTTTCCTCTATCAGAGCGCCCTCGGTCATGCGGCGCACGGCCTGTACCAGGCTTTCCGGCAGGTCGGGCGCGGCGCGGCCGGCCCAGTCGAAAGCCATGGCTATCAGCAGGTCTCCCACCAAAATGGCGGAATTTACCCCGAGCTGGTCGTAGAGAGTAGGCAGGCCGCGGCGGTAGCGGGCCTCGTCCAGGCAATCGTCGTGCAGCAGCGAGGCCGTATGGGTCAGTTCCGCCGCAGCTGCCGCTTTCTCGGCGCGCGCGCGGTCCACGCCCAGGGCGTCGGCGACCAGCAGTGTGAAGCGGGCGCGCGCTGCCTTGCCCAGGAAGCTGAAAGGGTGGCGGCCGAAATCGAAAACGCCGCGGTCGATGGCGTCCAGCTCTGCGGAGATGTACCCGCCCACGGCGCGCAGCGAATCTTCAATGGTCGGGGCGGTCTTTTGCATGATATGACGAAATATTTTAGCATTTAAAAATAATATAATTCCCATATAATGGGACATAGCCACGACCACGCGCACGAACATCACGACCATCACGCCCACGACGAGCATGCCGGCCACGGCCACGCCGGCGGCGCCCATTCCTGCTCGCACGGCCACGGTCACGCGCACAGCGGCCAGTCCCAGCGCGGCGCCATAACCGCCGCTTTCTTTATCACCGCAGGCTTCATGGTGGTGGAGGCGGCCGGCGGCCTGCTGACAGGCAGCATGGCGCTGCTGAGCGACTCCATGCACATGCTCACCGACGCCGCCGCGCTGGGGATGAGCTTTTTCGCCTCGCGGCTGGCCGCGCTGAAGCCGGATTCCTCACGCACCTATGGCTACCGCCGCGCGGAAGTGGTGGCGGCGCTTGGCAACGCCATGCTGCTGTGGCTGCTCTCCGGCTACATGTTGCGCGAGGTCTACGAGCGGTTCCACAACCCCGTGCCCGTGCTGTCGGGCCCCATGCTCGCCGTGGCGGTGCTGGGCCTGCTGGCCAACCTGGCCAGCGCGTGGATCCTGCACGGCCACAGCGAGGACAACATCAACATCCGCGGGGCTTTCCTGCACGTGGTCAGCGACCTGGCCGGCTCGGTGGCGGCCATCATAGCCGGCGTGATCATCTATATCACCGGCTGGTATCCCGCCGATACCATCGTCTCTCTGCTCATTATCGGGCTCATCCTTTTCAGCTCCACCCGCCTGCTGCTGGAGGCCTTTCATATACTTATGGAAGGGGCGCCGAAGGGCCTTTCGCTGAAGGCCCTGGAGCGGGAGCTGTTGGCCATGGACGGCGTTTCCGGGGTGCACGAACTGCACGCCTGGAGCCTCTCTTCCGGTTACAACGCCCTCAGCGCCCACCTGGTGGTGAAGGACCCCGCCAAGCAGCAGGCCGCCCTCCGGTCCGCCTGCCGCGTCGCCCAGGCTTTCGGCCTTAAGCACACGGTTTTCCAGGTCGAGGCCGAGCCGCTGCACAACGCCTCCTGCGATATCTGCGCCTGACCAGTCAAAATATTTGAGCTTTTTCTGACCTTTCCCGGATATTTACCGGAGCCGCCGGGGCTAAGATGAATACAGGAGGAGATTTGTCCGGCATGTAACCAAAGTTACAAAAGTTACGGTTGACAATTCTCAATCTGATTTTATATTCTTGCGAGGTATTGCTTTTTCAGGCATCTTGAGGGGACTACTTAAATTTTCGTGTTCTGTATCTGCGGACGGCCGTTTTGCAACGGACCGTTATACGGAGGAACTATGCGTTCATTCACAAAACTGGCGTTAGCTGCGGTTCTGGCTGTTTTCTCGGCGGGTGCCGCCATCGCGGCAACCACCGCGCTCACAGTCCACGTGGAGGACCCCTCCGGAGTTGGCCTGCCAGGCGTAAAAGTCGCCGCCATACAGTGGGGCATGAACGGACCTTCCACCTACACCCTTCTCGGCCTGACCGACGCCTCCGGAGACAAAGTCTTCAACCTTGAACAGCAGATGGGCTACAGCATCTACGTGACCTCCCACGGTTACTCGCCCACCATCGCCGAGCAGTTCAACGACCCGGAATACAACCCCAATCGGAATTTCTGGCCCTGGGACGCTACTCCGCTTTCCTCCACTTTTACGCTGACCCCCGGGCTGACCGGGATCGGCAAGATAACCCAGGCTTTCACCAACGCCACCCCCAGCAAGGTGCTGATGGGCGGCATACATAACATGCTAGCGCAGATGCCCGGCCCTTCTGGCATGGTCTTCACCAGCATTGGCGGCGCCGGCGTCCTGGAAATAGAGAACGTTCCCTTCTCCGCGGCCAATACCTATAATATAGGCCTCTACGATCCCACCCTGAACCGCGGCATCGGCCGCAACGTGATGAGCGACCTGGGAGACGGCAGCGCCGAATATCCCGGCGTGCCGTTGCTTAACTATCCCGCCCTCGATTTCAACCAGTCTATCCCGCCCTCGCGCGTGGAGACCAATACCCAGCCCGGAGGCTCCGGCGGCGGTTCCGCGGCCGGAGTCAGCGTGGAAGGCGTAGTTCACGAGTTGAACTATACCACCGCCACGGTTAGCCACACCGGCATCGGCATCAAGGCCTGCGTTTCCGGCAACAACTGGAACAGCTGGGCCAACACCGACGAGAACGGCCGCTTCCAGCTCTACGGCCTCAACCCCGGCACCACCTATTATTTCAACGTCATGGGCGGCTGCTCCTGGAGCCAGAATGGCCAAAGCGCGTGTTATGGCCCTTACAGCAGCGCGCAATACAACGCGCAGGATATCTGCCTGCAGAACCCCGGTTCCATAAACACCAACGACCTGCTGTACGTCAGCTCGGACGTGGCTTACCACAGCGTTAAACTGGCCCGCATGCCGCGCAGCAACGGCCAGATGCGCGTCTACGTGCGTTCTTCTTCCGGGTACCCTATTCCCAACGCGAACGTAAACGTAAGCCCCGATGGTTCGCCCTGGCCGCTGGCCGGGGACAGCTGCGCTAACCAGAACAACTACATGATGTTCTCGTCCACCAACTTCGCCTCGTCGCCCGGCTTCTCCAATGCCGGAGCCAATACCTCGGCCACCGGCTACGCCCTGCTCGACGGCCTGCCGAGCGGTACCTATAACGTTAACATCTGGACGCCTTTCTCCAGCGGCAGCTCCAACGGCCCCACCGGTTTCAACGGCGGTCCCGACGGCACCTTCGGCAACTGGAACGCCATACCATGGCAGGCGATCCACTGCACCGGTACCGGCGCTGACGACTACCGCGTAATGATAGACACCACTGCCGTCCCGACGATGAAGATCTTCGACAGCAGCGGTACGCTGCTGAACCTGTCTTCCATTACCTATATAGTGGACGCCGGGGGAGCTAACACCTCCGGAGAGATCCGCGGCACGGTCCGGTTCCCGGTAGAGGCCGACCTGATCGGCTCTCCCATAATGATAACCCTGTACCCGCAGTGCATGGAAGGTCCCTGCGGCTCAGGCAACTTCTCGGTCATAGCGGGCTCGGGCGCCGCCAGCTACGCGTATACCATAAATGTAGCGAGCGGCACCGACTACTGGATGAACATCAACTCGCCCGGCTGGGGCCGCCTGCAGAACAACGGCAATAATATGATCAGCCTGCAGTCTACCGGCACCGTTGTCCTGAACATGGACTTCGCCCCGGCGGGTACCGTCAGCGGCACGCTCTACAAGCCTGACGGCACCATCTTCACCCCCGCTGCCAACCAGTATGTCCACGTCGGCATGAACAGCGACCGCGGCGGCAGCGGCACCCAGCTGCAGAGCGACGGTTCTTTTGAACTGAAAGACGTGCTCTCCGGCGAGGCCCGCGCCTATATCAGCGCCGGCGGCATGGGAGAGTTCAATTACGCGCTGCCCACCCCGGTACCCACCGTCACGGTCACGGCCGGCAGCACTACCACGCTGAACATCAACCTGGTCAACGCGGTCTACGTGGGCGTGCAGCTTAGCACGGCCATGGTGCCCGACGCCTCAATTATCTCAAGCGACTATGACGCCATCATAGGCTTCCGGGCTATCCCCGTGCCCGCCGGCACGGTCCTGAAGGGCGAGACGCTCAAAGACATGCTCTTCGGCAAGGGCGATAACGATAACCGCCTCACCTTCGCCAACCCAACCGGCATGATGGACGGCGGCCCCTGCGGCAACAACTGGCCGGGCGGTTTCTGCGCCAAGAGCGTGCCGTCGCCCTCGGTCTACGACTTCTACCTGATGCGCTCCGGCGACTTCGGGAATATGTCTTCGTCCACGGCGGCCGCCGTGGCCGCCTACCCGCACTTCACGCTGCTGACCTCCAGCAAGAACGTGATAGTGGACAGCGACCACATAGTGGCCAGTTCCGTCCGGCCCGGCATGAACGGCGGCACGCTCGCCGACGGCATACCGGTGAACCTGACGCCCGCCACGAACCTGTCCGGCCGCGGCAACTCCGTGCTGGCCGGCGACGTGAGCGCCGACAACTTCTTCCGCGAGGCGGACTATATCGCCCTCAACGGCGACCTGGACGACTTCATGACGTACCTGCCTCTCGTGACCCTCTACGGTGCCGACGGCAGTTTCAAGGCCGCCGGCATGGTAGTGCCGCCGCCCGCGTTCATCCAGCAGTACGACCAGCAGTTCAACATCGCCTATGCCCAGGGCTACCCGGCCTTCAAGGCGCTGCTGGACCTGTCACCCTCGTTCGGCTTCGAGATCCGCGGCCTGGCGCCCTCCACCTGCTTCACCGCGGTGGTGACCACGCCCAACTACCCGCCCTACCAGACCAGGGCCTGCACCGGAGTTAACAATTCCACTACCACCATCACGGTGGACCTTGACTCCGCCGTGGGCGCGGGCGCCACCGTGCAGGGCGTGGTGACCAGCACCGCCACCGGGCTCGTCCTGCCCAACGCTTCGGTGGAACTGCTCAGCGAATCCGACACCCGCTCGGCGGTGACCGACTCTTCCGGCGCCTACTCGTTCCCCGGTCTTGCGCCGGGCACGGTGAAGGTGCGCGCTTCCATAGACGGCTACGCCTACGGCGAAGCCGATCAGGACCTGGTGGGGAGCAACTCCTACACCCGGAACTTCGCGCTGTTCCCGGCCGGCGGCTCCATCACCGGCACGGTCTACTCGCAGAAACTGCCTTACTCCAAGGTGCAGGCTGGAGCGCAGATCGTCGCCTACAACGACACCTACAACGGCACGCATCCCGACTCGCCCCTGCCGCTGATCAGGACCAAGACCGGTTCCGACGGCACCTACCGCATCAACGGGCTCATCCCCGGGGACGTCTATAAAGTGTTCCTCAAGGTGCAGGGCAAGTACACGCTGACCGTCTCTACCCCGGCGACTTCCGGGATCGTGGCGGACGTGGACTTTACCATGCTGCCCAAGCCCCTCGACATCGAGGTCTTCGCCAAGAAGACGGAGACCGACTTCGAGTTCACTATACTGAACCCGCAGGACTTCAAGAGCGGCTGGGTCGGCTGGAGCGCCTCGCCGTTCAACGGGGCCTCCGCCTCCACCGTCACCCTGACCAACCTCTCAAGCGGCGAGATGATAGGCAAGATACCGCTGGGCTCGCTGACTTCCGGCGTGACTTACGTGCTGTATGGCGCGGCCAAGTCCTACTCCGGCAGGCAGGTCGTCAAGGAACTGCTGTTCGGCAGCGACTACAAGGGCAACGCCAAGCAGCAGATCGACGAGGCCATCCTGGGCGACGACTCCGACGACGGCTTTGGCCGCAAGAACAACGAGGTCCCGCTGGACCGCAGCGGCGACGACCCGTCTGGCATAGTGTTCCCGCCCGGCGCCGTACTCGCCTCCACGGGATCCGTTCCCACCTGCTCGTTCAAGGGCGAGGACAAGGACTCCGCGTCGGCGGCCGCCAAGGTGGCCGCTCTCGGAGCGGACTCCTTCGCCGGCGACCTGTATACCATAGAGCTGGCGAGCGTTACCCACAACGACAACAAGTCCATAGAGATCACCCTGGCTTACGACAAGAGCACGGCCGACCTCGACGACCTCTCGGTGGCGCGCTACAACGACAGCACCGGGAAATGGGAGCAGCTGTCCGGCGTGGCCACGGTCAACCCGCTGAAGGGCACCGTCAAGGTCAAGCTGCGCTCGCTGGCTTCGGTCCTGTCGGTCAGGCCCGGCGCCTCCAGGTTCTCCGCTAACCGCTTCGACGGCAAGCAGTACCGCGTGTCCGCGGCCGGGTCCAGCAGCACCTCCGGCACCTTCGCCGTGGTGCGGCCTTCGATCGCCGGCAACGCCTACGCGGGGACCAAGCTGAAGGTGTTCAATTACCCGAACCCCTTCAACCTCAAGACCAAGACGGTCAATAACAGCCAGGGCGCGGCCCTCAGCGGCAACACCGAGGGCACCGTGATCCACGTGGAAGTGCCCGCCGGCAACGGCGGCGACGGCCACGTGCGCATCTACACGCTCGCCGGCGAGCTGGTCAACGACCTGAGGACCAACTTCACCGCCGGCGCGCATAACTACGTGCTCTGGGGCGGCAACAACAAGGCCGGCCAGCCCGTGGCCAACGGCGTCTATTACGGCGTGGTAGAACTGGCGGGCAAGGCGCCCGACCGCGAGGACGCGACCTTCAAGATGGTCGTGATAAAATAGGCCCGGGTTAAGACTGAGGAGAGACTATGAAACATAAAATATTCCTTTCAGCGGTTTTAATGCTGGCGGCGGCCTCCGCTTACGCCGCCGGCCCCGGCACCACGGGCGCCAGCTTCCTTAAGGTGGGAGTCGGCGCCAGGGAGCTCGCCATGGGTTCGGCCGCCAGCGTCCTCACCGAGGGCGCCGGCGCGGCCAACTGGAACCCGGCCAAACTCGCCGGGCTCAAGGGCAAGCACCTGAGCGCCAGCTACAACATGCTGTTCATCGACGAGTCCCAGGGCTACCTGGGCTTCGCCACGCAGCTTAAGGACGACATGGGCGTGCTGGGCGGCGGCATGAACTACCTGACCGTCGGCGACATCGAGCGGCGCGCCGGGGACACCGAGAACCCGGATTCCCTGTTCGACAGCAATAACATGGCGCTGGCTTTCTCCTACGCGCGGGCCGAGGTGCGGCCCGGGCTCGCGCTGGGCGCCAGCCTTAAGTACATCAGCCAGGACCTGGACACCCAGACCGACAAGGCCGTGGCGGTGGACCTGGGTTCGACTTACCAGCTTAACGACACCTACACCGCGGCCTTCGTGGTGCAGAACCTGGGCGGCAAGGTGGGCCCTGACAACCTGCCGCTGCTCATCAAGGGCGGCGTGGCCCGCAGTTTCCTGGACGGCAAGCTGGCCGCCGCGGCGGACGTGGACTGGCTGGCCTACGACGAGCGCTTCTACCTGGACCTGGGCGCGGAATACCTGCTCGGCAAGGGCCTCGCCTTCAGGGCCGGCTACCAGCTGGGCCGCTCGCAGGACGAGCTCGGCGGCCTGACCGGCCTCGGGGCCGGCCTGGGGCTCAAGTTCGACCGCTTCACCCTGGACTACGCCTATGTGCCCTTCGGCGACCTGGGCGACACTCACCGTATGACTTTGGGGTTCACCTTCTGACGCTGCACTGGAGAACATCTTGAAAAAACTTATACTAGCAGCAGTGCTTTTAGCGCCGGCCCACGCCGGCGCTAAAGGTTTCGAGCTAATGGGAAAGCTGGACGTATTCGGCGGCCAGTACTTCTTTGAGGACCAGTCGGGGGCCTTTAACGGCTACGGCGTCCTGGACGCCCAGCTGGCCAAAAGCCTGTCCTCCAGCAAGGGCTATTTCATCAGCCTGCGTTCCGTGTATACCGGCTTCAAGCAGGTCAACGAGCTCTCCGGCGGCGGCACGCTGTTCCAGCAGAGCATGGACCACTCGCTCGGCTACAAGTACATAAAGCGGTACGAGGGCGGCTGGTCGTTAAAGCCCCGGGCCGGAGTAAAGACGCAGTTCTTCCGGGAGACTAAAGACGAGAAATGGGGCGAGGGTCTCTACGACTTCACCCGCTACGAGGCGGGCCTGACGCTGGAGCGCAAAACGCGCTGGAGCCTCTCCTCCCCGTGGACCTGGCAGCTCTCCTGGGACGCCTATTACACGCGCTATACGCGTTTCAAGACCCTGGCCAGCAAGTATGGCGCGGAGCTGGCCTCCCCGAACCCGGGCACCCGCACGCTCGACACGCTGACCAACCAGCTCTCCTATTCCAGCGAACTGGACCTGCCTAACTTCGTCCGGGCGGACTTTTTCGCCTCCCTGTCCATGATCGGTTACTCGGACCAGAAGGTCATCAACTCGGAAGGCCGCTACCTGCCAGATATGCGCTCGGACTACTACCAGTCAGTGCACGCCGGCCTGTCCAAGCGCTATAACGACTTCGGCTTGCTGGGCGGCGTCCGGCCGGTGCTCGGCATGGGCCTGGGCCTGGGCAATACGTTCTCCAACCAGAACCACCTGGACACCGACCCGGCCAGGCTGAAGTATATCCGCGGCTTCTACGACTATGTAGAGGGCCGCGTAACGCCCAGCGCGCAGTTCACCTTTATAGAGTCGGGCCTGGTGGCCCGCCTGTCCTATGAGTACGCTGCGCGCAATTACTCGCAGCGCCTGGCCCAGAGGGCGGACGGTACCTATACCTCCAGAAAACTGACGCAGCGCTCCGGCAGCTTTACGGCCGAACTCAGCTATCCCCTGTTCAGGTCCGTGGATATCAAGGCGCAGGGCAACTGGGCCGATTCCGGCTCCAATAACGACTACGAGCAGGTTTACCGCTACACCTATAAGAGCTCCATGTATTTTGTGGGCGCGGAGTGGAGGTTCTAGCCATGAAAACATTATACCTAGCTGCTATCCTGTTAACGGCCGCCAGCCCCGGCGGCGCGGCGCCGACCAGGGAAGTTATGCTGCTGCCGCAGGGCGCCGGCGTGGAGGCCCGCAAGGACCCCTCCTCCGCCTGGGAGAAGGTGGCAGGGAAGGTCAGGCTGGAAACCGGCGCCGAGGTGCGTACCGACGGCCAGTCCAAGGCCGGGGTTTTCTTTCCCGACGGCTCGGTTTTCATGCTCGACAAGGGCAGCGTTTTCGGCGTTGAGGATACCAGCAAAAAGAAGGCCGGCTTCAGCCTGAAACTGGGCCGCCTCAAGGCCAGGGTGTCTGGCTATTTCGCCAGCAAGTTCGCTGTGCGCACGCCTACGGCCGTCTGCGCCGTGCGCGGCACCGAGTTCGATATCGAGGTGGGCCAGGAAGGCAATACCGAGATGAACGTTTCCGAAGGCCTGGTGGAGGTCAACGACTCCAAGGGCCGGATGGCCGTGGTCTCCTCGGAGGAGAAGATCAAGGTGGGCGCGGACGGCATGTCCATGCCCGAGACCGTTTCCCTGAAGGACGAGCGCGCCGGCGAGGCCGCGCGGCCCATGGCCGTGCGCCAGGAGACCGCCCGCGAACGCACCCGCACCATGCTCGAAGAGCTGCGCAACCGCGAGCTCAAGGCCAACGAGGCCCAGCTGGGCAAGGACGCCATTGACGCCTTCGGCCGCCGCGTGCGCCTGGAGGAATACCTGCTGCGCCCGAGCAGCAAGGAGTTTAAGGTGCTGTTCCTCAGTCAGAGGGCCGAAGAGGACCGCCTGGACTGGGGCCACCTGATAGAGCGCTTCAACGCCGATATCCCGGACGATATCAGCCAGGTGGCCGGTATCATAGACGGGATGTACTTCTCGGCCACGGCCCCGGCCAACTGGCTGAAGTATTTCGAGGTCTACCTGACCAACACCGTGGACAGCATTAAGGAAACCATAGACTTCACAGCCCCCGTGGCCATTAACTTCTCCGGCTACGGCGCCGGGACCAGGTATTACCCGGGTTCCATAGACTACAGGCAGATCCTCTCCGGCCCAGGCGTGGCGGCCGCGGCTGGCGCGGGTTCGCTGGTCGGCACTGGCCTGACCTCGCTGGCGGCGGACGAGCGGATGCAGTTCCGCCAGACGCAGGACTGGAACACCAGCAACGCCGGCAAGTTCACCTGGATGCAGAAGGTGGTGAACGGCTCTGGCGTGCTGGCCAACATGTGGGGGGTCACGCTGGACCCGACCAGCGCGGTGGACATAGGCAACCTGGGCACCCAGACCTTCTACGACCCCGCCATAGACCCGGGCGACGCCACGGTAACCTATCCCAGCGGGCCGGGCATGGCTGATTTCAGGGCGTTCTCCACCTACGCGGACGGCTCCACCGTGGGGTCCCGCAAGCTGCTGGTCTCCAACGAAGGCGAAATCCTGAAGATAGGCGGCAGCGCCAATTCCGACACCTTCCTGGCGGACGGCAGCTATAACCTGGAGATGATCATAGACTCCAGCCTGTTCCAGGGCCGCAACATAGACGTGCTGTTCGCGCCGGAGATCCTGACCCAGAAGAAAGAGGCGGTGCTGCCGCCTGGCACCTCGAACGTGGATTAAAAGCGGCTAAACTAAACGTTACCTCTGTTACAATTGTCCTAAGTCAACTGGCCGTTACCCTCCAATGTATTATAATTGGAGGGTAATGCTTTTTTTGGGGTAAGCATTCGTCAATTAATCGGGTAGTTCTATCGGTTTCTCAAGGAGTTCGTATGAAACTTGTCATCGTTTCAGCGGCGTTGCTTTTTTGTCTCTCGACCTGCGACGCAGCGTATGTCTCCTCGCTGCGCGGCGTGGTGGAGATAAAAAGGACCGGGACCGCGGACTGGGTTAAACTTGCCGGCGACGAGCAACACAAGCTGCAGCCCGGAGACGAACTGCGCACTTCCCGGGCCTCCACCGTGGATGTCATGATGGACGACGGCTCCAGGGTGAAGGTGGCCCCGCTCTCCGCCTTCAAGATGTCGGAAGAGAGCGACAGCGCGGTCTCGATCGGCCTTTACTTCGGCCGCGTGCGCTCGTGGGTCAAGAAATTTTCCAAGAAGTTCGAAGTTCGCACCCCGTCGGCGGTCTGCGCCGTGCGCGGCACCGACTTCATGGTCTCTGCCGACGCCGAGGGCAACAGCCGCGTCGAGGTTTACGAGGGCAGCGTGCTCGCCGGCGATTCCCAGGGCAATTCCTCGCTGGTCCGCGAAGGGCAGTTCTCCGACATCCCCGCCGGCGGCAGGATGAAGGACCCGGGCAATAATCCCGACGGGCCCGGCGACATGAATTCCGCGGCGGGCGGCCTCCGCGAACTGGCCCGCGCCGAGATCTACGGCGAGCTCTCCAAAGAGGACGTGCTCTCGCGGGCGCAGGAGGAGATGAAAGCCTCCGAGTACCAGAGCCGCAAGGTGGCCGTGGACGCCTACGGCAACCGGGTGCGCATGGAGGAATACACCATCCGTCCCGCCGCCAACCAGTTCAAGTACGTGGTGCTCAACACCCGCGACAACCGCTTCGACTTCGGCAAGATCCTGTTCACTTTCAACGCGGCCCTGCCCGCGAACCTGTCCGACGCCACGGCCAACATGATCACCGCGCCCGGCTCCGAAGCGCCCGCCTGGTACCTGACCGACATGAATAGCGTGATGAGCAACACCGTAGACAAGGTCACCGAGGACGCCAGCGGCGGCGCGATGGTGTTCAACAACAGTCTCTCGGACCCGCGCTATAACCTGATCTTCGGCAACTACGCCTTCTACGCCGCCGGCCCCGCGCAGGCCGGGCTCAACGGCGGCCTGGGCCTGCAGCTCTGGGCCAAGACCAACTACAACGTGCCCAACAACACGCACTCCTCCATCTCGTATTACGGCGGGGCCGCCCCCACGATAGTGACCGCGCAGCCCGGCGGGCCCGACGTGTTCCATACCTACACCGGGAACATCTACAGCGACAACACCTGGATAGCCGCCGAAGACTACGTGCTGTTCAATGACGGCGACGTGCTCTCCACCGGCGACTTCAACAGCGGCCTCGGCCAGGGCAACACGGTGGACGCCGTGACGGACAAGCTGAATTTCCAGCGCGTCTATACCAGCTCGCTCTTCGGCGGCCGCACCATAGACGTGATGTATTCCGCCAAGCTGCTGAAGGAGGCAGGCCTGCTCCGCTTCTGACCGGACCCACTTGAACTATGATAAAAATTTCCAAGACACTGCCCGCAGCCGCCCTCCTCTTCTGTGTTTCAGCCCTGCACGCCGGGGTCAAGGTCACCCCGGTGGCCGACGTCTCCCTGCTGGGGGGCAAGTATTACCTGGATTCAGACGCCGCCTCTTTCCAGGGCCGCCTCGACGCCTTCGTTTCCCCGGCGCTGGCGCTGGCCGAGGGCCACGACCTGATACCGGTGTATTCCGGCAACTACTCCGGCACGCAGGACGTGCAGGAACTCGCCGGCGGCGGCGTGCTGACCCGCAAGCGCCAGACCCATACCTTTTCCCTGAAGTACGTCTACACCCGCGAGTTCGACAAGTATAAGCCCCGCCTGTCCTACTCCAAGGCCTCCATCAAGGAGACCAACGACGAGGATTGGGGGGACGGCCTCTTCGACTACACGACGCTCTCCCTGGGCTTCGAGGCCGAGCAGGAGCGCCCGCACGGCACCTTCAGCGAATCCTACGACTTCTACCAGGTCAGCTACCCCAACTACAGCACGCTGCTGTCCCAGTCCGCGTCGGTCATCAACGACACTACCACCTTCAACCAGCTCTCCACCAACGCCGGCGAGAACCCCATGGACAACGCGGCGCACCGGGTGGCCCTGGCCTATACCTGGTTCCCGGACCCGATGACCATGAAGGCCGGCTACGACTTCACTTACCGGGCCTACCCCGACCAGGCCGTGGCGGCCAGGCCCTCCACCGGCTCCTCGCCGTTCCAGAGCGACAAGCGCTGGGACGTGATGCAGAACTTCAGCCTCAAGGCCAGCCGCGCGCTGAAGCCGCTGTTCTTCAGCGCCGGGGCGCGCCTGGGCTGGATGAGCTCCAACCAGGGCTCCTACGACTCCTCCCGCAACAAATACATGGAGGATTACTACAGCTACGTCGACTTCTCGCTCAGCCCCGCGGTGGGCATAGCGCTGAAGAACGGCATGCAGTTCAATTTCAACCTGGACTGGCGCCGCGTCTTCTACGTCGGCCGCCTCAAGCAGGGCGCCAGCGGGGAATACGGCTCGGACAAGATAGACCAGACCTACTGGCTCACCTCCATCTCGGGCCGCTACCCGATAGCCGGCCGCTTCTTCGCCAGGGCCGCCTATAATTACCAGCTTTCCAACTCCAACATGCGGTACGAGGACAGTTTCCGCTACAACTACAGGGCCAGCACCTACCTGCTGGGCCTGGAGTGGGAGTTTTAAAGACAGCGCGGTCCGTGTAATAGTCAGAGAAACTAATTTTAGCGTCGGTATTTCAGCCGGAGATAACTTATGCGCAAGATCAAAAACATTTTCATTAACCTGCTGGGGGCGGCCGTCCTGACGGCCTTCGCGGCCCAGGCGGGGGCGGTCGGGTTCACCGGGGATTTCTTGCTTCCCGAAGGCGCCAATTACGACGGCGGCAATATGGACGGCGGCTGGGCCACGGCGTACTACGCCAACAGCGTCTATGTGGTCGGCGTCTCGTCCCCTACAGGCGGTTTCCTGGTGCGCTACAGCACGGCCGGCGTAATGCAGGCCTCCGGCGCCCTGCCCGGCGTGGAGCTTACCGGCGTGGCCGTGAACGCGGCCGGCGTATACGCGGTGGGCACCAGCTACAGCCCCGTCAGGATGGTCATCGCCAAGTTCAACAACAGCACGCTGGCCCTCGTCTCCTCCAAGACCTGGGATACCGGCCTGACTCCCGCTTCCGGGGCCGATGTAGCCCTCTGCGCCGCCGGCAACGCCTATGTCATAGGCACGAATCTGAGCCTGAAAGGCGTAGCCTTTGGTATGTACGACCCTAACCTCGCTACTCTCAGCGAGAGCGGTTTCGAGACCGCCGGGGACGACGCGGGTACCGGCATTGCCGTGGACGGCACCGATGTCTACATGGCCGGCCATAGCCTGATAGCCAGTACCACCTATTTCCTGGGCCTGAAATACAGCCTGAGCGATTACCTTTCCGTCATGTACGCCTCCACCAGTTTGACGGGCATTTACCTGGACGAACTGCACGAGCTGGGCGGCAAGATAGCCGTCAATCCCGTCACGCACCAGGTTTACGCCGCCCTCAACCAGTCCCATAACGACATGCGGCTGGCCAGGTTCAACCCGACCTGGAATTACGTGGATGCGCAGGTCTTCAACGGCTCCGCCTACGCCGCCGCCTCCGACGTGGTGATAGACAGCACCGGCAACGTGCTGGTGACCGGCTCGTATAATACCGGCGCCGGCAACGATTACCCCGTGCTGCTCAAATACAGCCCGTCGATGGTGTTCATTTCCAGCGCCGCCAGACCGCAGACCTACGGCTACGAGTCCGCTTCCGTGTCGCTGAACCCGGTCAGCGGAGACGCCTTCGGCACCGGCGTCTACTTCTCCGACGGCACCGGCAACGAGCCCGGGTGGGACATGCGCACCGTGAGATTCTCCGCCAGCGCTGCCCCCGCCCTGCGCCAGATCTCCGGTACGGTCACCTATGCCGGCACTTACGATCCCGCCGCCGTCCTGACGGTCCGGGTCAGCACTTCGGCCGATTTCCGGGGCACTCCGTTCTTCACCAGCATTCCTTCTCCGCTGGCGTCGCAACCCTATACTATTTCCAACGTGCCCGCCGGTACCTACTACATGGCGCTGACCGCCTCCATCAATTGGGTGGTGGCGGACTCCACCGATCCCTGGGGCGTGCACGGGCAGCTCGGCACTCCCACGCCCATCGACGTCACCGCCGGCGACGCCGCCGGCGTAGACGTGGCTATGATCGACGGCAACTCTATTCCCAACCCCTGGTCCATGGAGCCGCTCCCGCCCGCGACGGTGGACTGCCTGGGCACCTTCGGCCTGGGCGGCGAGTGCCGCATCAACGGCGGCGCCACCTTCGCTACCGGCATCGCCACTGACATCTTCGACAGCAGGTACCTGCTGCTCACCAACCTGACCGATTCCGCCATAGTCAAGTTCGACTATCTGGGGGACATCGTGTCCTCCGTGACCGTCAAGTACTCGGTCTTCAACGATATCAAGCTCAACGCATTCAATGATGACTTTTACGTCGCCGCGCAGGGCCCGGTCTCCGGCGTGCGCGTTTACCGTTACAACTCTTCCCTGGCCCTGGTCTCTTCCGTCACCGTGGCCGGCTACCAGGGCGCCCGCCAGCTGGACTTCGACGCGCAGGGCGCCGTTTACACGGTCTCCACCAAGGACAACGGGGGGGATTACGACATCCGCGTCGTGAAATTCTCGGAAGCCCTCGTCCCGCAGGACGACTGGAGCGACGTCTCGCCCGGCGCCGACCAGGGCTACGGCATCGCAGTGGACGGCACGGACGTTTTCGTGACCGGCATACAGCGCCCGGACGCCTTCCCCCAGGTGGCCGTGATAAAGCTGGACGGCACCTCGGTGCTGAGCAAGACCGGTTCCGCCTGGGCCGACTCCGCGCCGTTCACTTTCCCGGAGGGCGTGGGCTTCAATAATATCCGCGTCGCGGCCGACTCCACGGGAGTCTACGCCGCTTTCAACGCCGATCTGCTGGCCAGCACCGCCACCGCCGTCTACCGCTTCACCAGGGCCGACATGGCCCTCGGCTACTCGTCCGCCACCATGGCCGGTGCCGGGAATTTCGGCGACATGAAGATCAAGGAAGGTTACCTTTACCTGGCCGCCGAGGCCGTGAACCAGGCGCGCGTGACCAAGTATTCAGCCGCCTCTTTCTCTCCCGTGGCTTCCAAGACCACCAACCTGCTGCCCTACGGCCTGGCGCCCGGCGCCCTGGCTTTCGGCGTAGTCGGCACCGCCTCCGAGGTGTTCCTCGGCGGCGTGATCCCCTACGGCATGGGCGACATCGCCGCCGGCGCGGCCGAGCTGGCCTTGATCGACGGCCCAGTGCCGGTCATAGAGCAGCCGCAGGACTACACGGAGGGCACCAACAACCTGCTGATGGCCCCCGACGGTTCCGGCGGCGCTTACATGGTATTCGACAGCACAGTGGGCCCCAACGAACTGCGCATGGTCTATGTCAGGCGCGTGGACGCCTCCAACCATACGCTCTGGGCCTACGACGTTACCCAGACCGCCGTTACCGGTATAAATGAACTCTACGCCCTGCCCGACGGTTCCGGCGGCCTCTACGCCGGCTGGTTCACCGGCGGCCACGCCTACGCGCAGCATTACGACGCCAACGGCACCGTCCTGTGGGACGTCAACGGCGTGCGCGTCTCCAGCGGTCCCGTGGACGGCGGAGAATTCGTCGCCAACCCGCAAGGCGGCTTCTTCGCGGTCTTCGGCTATATCCAGACCGACGTCAACACTTCCCTGACGGCCCAGAGCGTGCGCTCCGACGGCAATTGCAACTGGCCGGCCTACGGTCCTTGCTCCGCGGCCGCCGGCACGCCGATCCCCGCCGTGGACTTCGCCGGCGAAGGCGCGGGTGCGGCCGGCACTGACGGCTCCTTCATGTTCTTCTGGGGCGGCGACACCGACGAGAACGGCTACCTCCAGATTGCCGGCTCCAAGCTCGATGCCTCCGGCGCCCTGGTCTGGACACCCACGGTTAAGTCCCTCTACGCCTCCGGCACGGCGCAATTGGGCTACGACCTTGAGGCCGCGGCAGACGGCGCCGGCGGCGCCTACGTGGTCTGGTCCAGCTCCGAGTCCGGGGCCCGCGCCCTGTACGCCCAGCGCTATAACTCCTCCGGCGTCGCGGAATCCCCCTGGATGTCGCCCCTGCAGCTCACCGGCGCGGTCCTGCCCGCGGATTACTACCTCAAGCTGTCGCTCACCTCCGACGACGAGGGCTTCTCGGTGCTTTATTCCAGCAACACGATGACCGGCGCCAGCGAGGTGCGCGTGGTGCGCGGCCAGTCCGGGCTCAGCCAGCTGGCCGCCGGCTTCAGCCTCAACGGCAAACTGCTGGGCTCCACTTCGGACAGCGAGCAAAGCCTGGTCTACGACGGCACGGCTTACCACATAGCCTGGAACCAGTGGGAGACGGGCCTGCCGGCGGGGAACTACCACCGCGTCGCCTATCAGAAGATGGCCAAGGACGGCACCTTTACCCACGACCCGTATTACAGCGTGGGCCTCGCCTCCGACTGCGTAAAGATAGACGTTTCCACCGACGGCGCCGACGGCGCTCTGGTCGGCTGGATGGAAAAAACCGGCGGCGGCATCGAGACCGTCACTCCGCGCCTCCTGGATATCCCTCTCGCCGTCGGGCCGGTTTCGGTTTACCTCTCCACCCGCAGCGCCGCTCCCGCCGTGTATCTGACCGGCCAGCCGGGCCCCGCGCTGCTGCTCGACGTACGCACCGTAGCAGGCCAGGCGACCGTGACCAATCTGCGCGTACACGTTAACCCCGCCGGCGCCTACACGGACGTCGCCGCCGTCAGCCTTTACGCCGATAACGGCGAGGACGGCATCTGGAGCGCGGGCCATGACCTGATCTCCAGCGCCGCCGTCTCCGGGGCCTATGTGGACCTGGCGTTCCCCGCTGGCACTATGGTCAATACCACGCCAGGACCGGTGTTCCTGGCGCTTACCCCGGCCCTGGCCGCGGCCGGCAACAGCGTTAACCTTGCGTTGGACGACGCCTCGGCGCTGACGACCACCGGCGAAATGCAGTCGCAGGGTTTCTACCCGGTCGTCTCCCCGCTGGTGTCCGTCACCTCCCAGTCGGGCGTCACCGATCTGGCCGTCAGCCCCGGCCAGAACCTGGCCTCCGTGCCCCTGTCCTGGACCTATCCTCAGGCCATTCCCTCCGGCCAATACATGATCAAGTACAGCACGGACCCGGCCGACCTGGCCGGTCCGGAAGCGCCCGCTATCGTTACGCCGCTGACTTCCGTTACCGCCGGCTCGGGTGATTCCATCCTGGTCAGCGATCTGCCGGAAGTAGCGGCTACGGTGGGCGGCGTTACCCGCGTCTTCCCGTATCACTTCGCGCTCTGGCTCTACAACGGAACCAGCACTTCGCCTGTTTCCAACCTGGTGCAGAACCAGTACTTCCCGCTCTCCTCCTCGCAGGCCGGCGAAGCTGTGCTTGCTTACTCCGACCAGCTGCAGATCGATCCCGCCGACAACGTGCGCTCGGCGCATCTTGGTATGGACCGCTACACGGCGTTCACCTTCTACGGAACCCCGGATAACCTGCTGACCCTGCGCACACCGGCCGGCGCTTTTTATTACAAGCCCGCCGTCGGTGCGTTGGAGTTCAAGGACCTGGCCGTTGACCCCAGCGGCTTCTCTTACCTGCTGGCCATGCTGGACACCAACGCTCTGGTGCTCAAGATCGCGCCCGACGGCGAAGTGCTGTGGGTCCGCGACCTGGGCGCCGAAAGCGCCAAGGCAATAACCTTCGGCGGCGGCGCGCCTTACGTGGCCACCGAGGTCACTGGCGCGGGCGGCGATCTCGACGTGAAACTGCGCAAGCTGTACGTGGGGTCCGGCGGAGCGGACAACGGCAACCCCTACATCTACGACACCTCCGAGGAGTACGGCTGCCCCTCCAACGACCGCGTCAACAGCCTTGAATTCACCTCCGACCCGCAGCGTGCCTACCTTTACCTCGGCGGCGCGGTCGGCGAGGCTTACTGCTTGGGCAACTACTTCCCGAGGCAGGGCCGCGTGGCCAAGATCGCCGATACCGGCGTGGAACGCTCCACCTCCACCGCCTATGTCGCGGGCGCCTGGCCCCTCCGGCATAATGTCCAGCCCTACAACCCCTCTGAAGTAACGCGCGTCCGCGTTATCGGAGACGGCGACCTGCTGGTAGCCGGCTACGAGCGGCCTCAGTATTACGGCCGCTACGGCGCCGACGTCTGGCTGAACAAGTACAGCGCCTCAGCCTCGCAGCTTTTTCCCGCTACGGTCTATTATTCCGAAACCCAGTACGACGTGGACGAAGTGCCCACCGGCCTGGACTACGACGGCTTCGGCAATATCTACGTGTCCGGCTACGCCGACAAATCGTACCTGTCCCAGGGCTACGACCTGCTGCTGCTGAAGTTCGGCCCCGGCGGCCAGCTTTCGCAGAACCGCGTCTACGACTCGGGCTCTCCGCAGGACGGCTGGGGCTCCGACGTCTTCGTCTCCAGCGATAATTATGCCAACGTCTACGGCCCGTTCACCAGCCAGAACTACTACGGCGTGTATTCCCTGCCGCCCGGCGGCGGCGGAACGGCCCCGAACGCCCAGTTCTTCGCGGCGATGGAGGGCCCTTACACCGGCTCCGCGGACCTGATGTGGAACTACACTTCCGCCCTGCCCGAGGGCGCCACCTTCTACGTCCAGTACAGCGCCGACCCGGCGCCCCTCTGGGACCGCGCCGGCGCGCAGCTCTCCTTTAACCCGGGAGCCAAGCTGCCGGGCGAGATACAGAGTTTCCGCGTCGGCGGCCTGACCACGCTGCGCTACCCCGACCAGGCGGTGGGGGAGAACCGCGGCCTGCTGTACCAGTTCAAGGTCTGGATAGCCAGCGCCGGCCTCACCACCGAGCTGCCCCCGGCGCAGAGCTACGCCCGTACGCCGCAGGCTTACGACAATACCCGCTATTTCGGCCGCGAGCGCCTCTCCTACATGAGCGGCGTCAGCATGCCGCAGAACGCGCTGACGGTAGACGGCTCCTACGTTTACCACGCCTTCTCCGGCCGCGCTGACGGCTCCGCCAACCTGGGCTTCGGCCTGCGCAAGTATAACGCCGACCAGTACCTGGAGTGGACCAAGTTCTTCAACCACCGCCTCAACAGGTCCTACCAGGTCTCCGGAGTTACCCGGGACGATTCCGGCAACTTCTACCTCTTCGGCTCCCAGTACCCCGTGGCCGAGGTCATCACCGGGCCCGAAGACTATATCCCCGGCAAGGACGCCTGGCTGGCCAAGCTGGACCCGAACGGGGACCTGCTCTGGTCCTACGCGGCCGACATCTCTGGCCTGGGCCTGATGGATTCGTTCAGCGACGCCGTCCTGGAGGGCGGCTACCTCTACGCGGTGGGCGTGGCTTCCACCTCCTCCACCGGCCTCGACGCCTTCATGCGCAAGTTCGACCTCAGCCCCGCCAATGGCCCGGCCGTGGTCTGGACCTCGGCTCTGCTCAACGGCAGCGCTTCCGAAGACGACTACGCTTACGGCGTCGCCGTAGGCACCGGCGCGGTCTACATGGCCGGCACGCTGAAGAACTCCACCAAAGACATGTTCATCCGCGCCCTCGGCAAAGCCGGCGGCGCCCCCGTAGGAGAGCTCATAACCAACGACTCCGCCTACCCCGATGAAGGCTACGACCTTGCTATCACCACCACCACCCCGCCCTACCTGTACCTGGGCGGCGCGTTGGGCAAGCTGGAGATAGAGGGCAGCGCCTACGAGAAGAGCGACGCCGCGCTGCTGCAGTTCACGCTCGACGGCGGGCTGGCGCGCACCATTACCTATGACGGCAAGGACGTCATGGACCACGACGCCGTCTACGCCGTAAAGGCGGACGCCTCCGGCGTCATTGTCGCCGGCTACGAAGCCAACACCCTCGAGGGCAGGAACACTATCGTCGCCAAGTACGACCACGACCCGGCGGGCAGCGTGCCCGTCTGGAGCCGCAGCCTGAACCTGGTGGACGACGGCGACCCGTATACCGCCAACTACGGAGACGACGAGGCCTACGGCCTGGCCCAGGGGCCCGACGGCAGGATCTACATGCCCGTCTCGCTGTGGGTCAACCACCCCGGCTTCTATTACTTCCCCGAGCCCAACTTCAACCTGGCGGCCTATTCCGGCCATGTGCCCGGCTCGGTCCGGCTCGAGTGGATGAACAGGGAATACCTGCCGACGGGGTCTTTCTTCCGGGTTCAGTATTCCACCTTCTCGGACGCGGCCTGGAGCCCCGATTCCGCGCAGCTCACCCTCCCCGTGGATTACGACATCTACGAGGGCATGAGCGTGGACCGCCCGGTCTTCGGCCTGGATACCGGCCGCGACCAGTACGGCAATTCCATTGGCCCGGTGTATTACTTCAAGGTCTGGGCCGTGCCGGGCGAGGGCGGACAGCTTATTGCCGCCTCACCGCGCCCCAGGGCCGGCGCCCCCGGAGTGCCTGTGCTGGTTTCCGCCGTTCCCGCTTCGGCCCGCGCCGGAGAAGGGTGGGTCTTCGAGAACGTGGCCATGTACCCCAACGACGCCAGGCTGTTCTCCATGGGCGCCCCCGTGTATAGCTACGGCGACTACGAGAAGGAGTTCCCGGGCGTGGCCCGCGACTCCTCCGGCAACCTCTACACGCTGGCCAACATGAACTGGAACGGCAGCGACGGGTTCGCGGTGAAGAAATTCAATTCCGCCATGCAGCCGCTCTGGACCCGGTTCTACGCGCCCGGCGAGTGGCACCAGGCCAAGGCCAACAGGATGGCCGCCGACTCCGAGGGCAATCTCTATATAACCGGCTACGAGCGCGCTATGGCCTCCGAGACCGGCCGGGATATCTTCGTGCTGAAGCTGGGCGCTTCCGGCGCCGCTTGGAAGACCCTCCTGGACTTCGAGGGTTCGGACGACACCGGCTATGGCGTGGCGCTGGACGCGTCCGGCAATGTCTTCGTGGCCGGCACCGTCTACACCTCCGCCCAGTACAAGAACGCATACGTGGCCAAACTGGGTCCCGCCGGCGTACTGCTGACGACCGCCGCCTATAACGGCAGCGCCGGCGGCGACGACGAGGCCTACGGCGTGGCCGTGCGCGACGGCGAGGTGTTCCTGGCGGGCTCTTCCAATGAGACCGGCCAGGGTTTCCAGTTCCTGATGGCCCGCTTCGCCGCCGGGGACCTGGCCGCACGCGGCGCGGCCGCCATCGGCGACGACCCCTCCGTGGCCTACGAAGAAGCGGCCTTCGACGTGGCCGTCGGCAGCGCCGGCGTGGTCTACTTTGCCGGGCAGATCTACGAGGAAGGCAGTTATTCCCTGGACGCGGCCGTGGTAAAGAGCTCCGCGGACCTCACCGCCCTCGATTGGGCGGAGCCGATGCGCTTCAACAGCCAGGCCAACGGCGCCGACTCGGCCCGCGCGATAGCGCTGGACGCCGGCGGCGCGGTCTACGCGGCCGGCTACACCGAACGCTACGACATCAACCAGGACCGTAACCTGTGGCTGCGCAAGTACGCCCCCGACGGCGCGGAGCTGTGGACGCAGGAGTTCCACGCCAACGCCGTGCAGGGCGGCGACCCCTACGCCATGGGCCCCAGTTCTGACGAGGGCTTCAGCCTCGCGGTGGGCACCATGGGCTTCGTCTCGGTGGGCGGCAAGTACGGCGGCTACTACGGCATGTACCGCTACCGCCAGACCAACCTGCTGGCAGTCAACCCGACGCTTACGGTCAACGTGGCCAGCGGTACCGCCTCCGTGCCCTTCGCGGACGTGCGGGTGGCGCTGATCCCGTTCTCCGCCACCGGCGGCATCGACGTCTCCGGCTCCACGATAGCGGTGACCGGCGCCTCCGGCGCGGTCTCCTTCCAGGTGCCGGCCGGCAAGCAGTACTTCATCGCGCTGGACAGGCAGGGCTTCAGCCCCGCCATGAGGGACCAGCTGATGGACCCGTACGGCAGCTACTTCGTGCAGCTCAACGCCGACATGACGAAGAGCTACATCCTGTCGCCGCGCGCCGCGGCCGACGCCTATTATCCCCTGACGGTCAGAATCTCTTCCGCCGCCGCCCGGGACTTCGTGATGGCCGAGGTGTTCTTTACGGCCACCGGCGAAAAGGCGGCCTACGGCATAGCGCAGGTGCCCGCCGGGGTGACGGCCACCACCATTACCGTGACCAACCTGCCGCCGGTCTCGGCGGCCGGGGCCTACACGCTGGGCGTGACCATACCCGGGCGCAGCCTGGCGCGCAGCATAGTGATGAACGCCCTGTTCCCGCAGACCAGCTCCTACCTGGTCAGCATGTCCACCATGGCCGGCGCGGTGGCCACCACCGGCGGTTTCGAGGTGGGGGCTTCCACCACGCCGCCCGTAGTAGAGGGCGTGGTGCGCAACTTCCGCACCTGGGCCCCCATAGAGCAGGTGCGCGTGCGCCTCTATAACCGCACCGAGCCTTGCAGCAGCGGCAACTGCGAGCACAATAACTACGAAACGCTGACCGACGTGAACGGCAAGTTCTCGTTCTACAACGTCGTCAGCACCGCCGGCGCGTACAACATCATGGGCCAGAAGGCCGGCTACAAGCGCGGCGGGGCGCCGCAGTTCAGCGTTATAGCCGGGAACCAGAACACCAGCTACCGCGAGTTCCAGCTGGAGGAAGCCACGTACACGCTGCGCGGCTACCTGCGCTACCGCGACGTGCCGGTGCCCAACGCCGACGTGATGGTCTACGGAGATTACAACCCGTACGGCGGCGGTTCCGACAGCTACCGCGGCGGCCGCGGTATGGACACCGACGCCAGGACCAAGACGGGCGCGGACGGCTCGTTCGTGTTCAGCACGGCCACGGCCAACGGCCTGCCGGACGGCCAGCTTCGCATGCAGGCGGCCTTCTTCGGCAACTGGATGGACCTCAACGAAGGCAACACCCAGAACTTCTCCAGCGTGGACGCCGACGACGTACGCATAGTCATCTCCAGCCAGGGGGCTACCGGCGTCGCCAACTCGAACTGCACTAAGGGCCGCGTCTGGAAGCTGCGCGCCGACAACGGCGCCTGCCAGAGCCTGGCCACCGGGGACGTTAACTTCAACATCATGCCCCCGTCGCAGAACGACTACGCTACGCTCTCGGGCTCCATCACCTTCGTGACCTCGTACACGGTCACGGCGGCCAACCCGCTGGTCATCAGCACGGCGCTGCCGATCACGGTGATGGCCATGGAGGAGTGCACCGACTGCAAGACCCGCTCGATGGGCTTCGCGGTGATCAGCGGCACCTATACGGTGAACCGCGCCACGTACAGCATCACGCTGTCCACCGGCCTGGCCTACTATACGCGCGTCACCTCCAACGAGTGGGGCGAGGTCAGCTCTTTCGACGACCGCGCCGACTTCCGCTCCACCATGACGACCTCCGTCCGGATGAACTTCACCGTGACCAGGGCCGGCAAGCTGACGGGCGTGGTCAAGATGCCCGATGGTTCCAACTACAAGCCGACCTTCAACGTCAGCAGCGACGACCCCGGGTACCACAGGATAGACATCAACGTGGCCGGGCAGAACGTCAGCGTCAACGAGGGCTGGAACGTGGACGAGTACGGCGCGTTCGAATTCCCGAACCTGGCGCCGGGTCTCTACTCCATCAATATCCGGCCCGAGGGCCTGGGTTTCCGCTGGGCGGCCCCTGCTCTGACCGACGTGTCGGTGGTGGCGGGCAAGACCACTCAGGTGACCCTGAAGCTGGAGGACGGCCTCTACGTGCAGCCGCAGATCATCGGCCTGCCCGAGATCTCCACTCCCACCTGGGCTTACATGATGGTCCCGGTCCCTTCCGGCACCGAGATGAACCAGAAGAAGATAACCGAGATGTTCTTCGGCAAGGACGTCTTCTCGTTCGAATACAGCACTGGCACCCAGGTCTGGCAGAAGCGCGTCATGCAGGTGGGGCAGTACGACTTCTACCTGGTGCTCGGCTCCCGCTATAACCCGGGCGGGGGGTCAGAAGATATAGAGAGCTACGACCACTTCGGCAACTTCATCGGCAAGGTGAAGGGCTTCAACGTGCAGCGCAACGACGCCACTCCGAACCTGGGCACTGAGTCCCAGCCCATCCCGGTCAATGTGCTCGGTTCGCTCGGGCAGGAAACGTTCGAGGGCGTCATAGACGGCGACCGCCTTTACACCGACTCCGACCTGCGGCGCATCTTCTCCAACATAGAGGAGTTGTTCGAGTCTATCCCGGCCGTAATGGTCTACGACGCGGCCGGCGACCTGCGCGGCTATACCGCCGGCATGCCGCGCCAGGCGGACTTCCCGCTGTTCTGGAGCAATATCGGCGCCCAGGACCTGCCGGGGACCCGCGCCTACCTGGGTTCGCACGACAACCGGTTCATGGTCGCCGGGCTGCCGCCGGGGCGCTACACCGTGGTGTTCAACAACCCCAACTACCCGCCCGTCGCCAAGGAGGTGGACGTCCCGCTGGCCTCGTCGTATAACGGCAGCTACGCGTTCGACTTCGACGAGCAGCGCGTCCGCGTGGGCACGATCTACGGCACGGTGCGCAGCACCGCCACCGGCGACGCGCTCGGCAGCGCTACGGTCTACCTGAAGCACAAGACCGTGGAGAAGTTCGCGGAGACGGCCGCCGACGGCTCGTTCACGTTCGACAATATGCCGGCCGGCATCTACCGGCTGGAGGTGGCGCGCGAAGGGTTCGTGAAGGCCGGCGAGAAGACCTCGCTGGCGGGCAACGACTCCGTGCGGCTGGACCTCTACCTGACGCCTTCGCATACCAATATGACCGGCAAGGTGTTCATGAGCAAGTTCCCGTCGCCGGTCACCCGGTCGGGCGTCAAGATCGTGGCGTACGACGAGACCTTCAACGTCGAGCACCCGACAGAGTACCTGCCCAAGATAGAGGCTACCACCAACGACGCCGGCGAATACGAGCTGGCGGGCGTGGTGCCGGGGCATAACTACAAAGTCACCGCCTTCCACGGCGGCAAGCAGACCTACACGCTGGACGTGGGGAGCGAGACCGTTACGGAGGGCGTGACCTACCTGCCCGACATCGTGATGCGCGACGTGCCGCCGCAGATAGTGGTGAAGGTGCGCCGCTCGGCCGACACGCTGAACAAGGCCGACGTGACCATCAAGTCACCCAAGGCGCTGGTCACGACCCCGGTCTGCAAGGTGAACCCCGGCGACGTCTACGTGGCGACCTCGGCGGTCAGCCTCGCGCTGGTGCCCGGCACCAATAATACGTACGCCGGGCAGTTCACCATCTCGCAGCACCAGCCCTTATACAACGTCTACGTCGCGGCCGGAGACGGCTCGAGCAGGATGGAGAAATCCGTCACGTTCAGCCCGAACAACTCGGCCAAGACGGAACAGTACATCCAGGACGAAGCCATCCAGGGCGGCGAGATACAGATGGACAAGGAGTCCGAGGAGTATTCCGGCATCGAACTCGATACCGGCGGCCTCTCCTACGACCAGAGCGGCGGCGCGAGCGCCTCCTCCTTCAGGCCTTCGGCCGACGGCGGCAGCCTCGTGGGCGGCTTCTTTAGCTCGCTCCCGTCGGTGCGCACGGTAAAGACGGCCAAGGGCAACCTGAGCCTCACGCAGGCCATCACCGACCTGATGGCGTCCGAGATCTACAACATGAGCCTCGATAACGCCTCGGCCAACAAGCCCTTCACGCTGACCCTGAAGTACGACAAGGACAAGGCGGCGGACGGCGCCAACCTGCGCATCTACCAGTACAACGAGACTACCGGCGTCTGGGAAGAGGTCCCCGGCAACTACACCACCGACCCGATGCTGGGAGTGCTCTCCGTAGGAGTGGCCAGCCTGAGCGACGCCAGCGCGGGCGCCAGCGCGGCGGCCACGCCTTACGGCCGCAAGCGCCTGGGCATGAGCGCCGTGGTCAACGGCCGCTACGTGCCCTCGGCGGCGGGTTCGTCGCAGAGCGGGCGCTTCGCGGTGTTCACCGCGCGGCCTTCGCCGAGCGTCGCCTACGCGGGCGCGGACTACGAGGTAGCCAACCTGCCTAACCCCTTCAGCCTGAAGGACAAGACGGTGACCAACCTCGAGGGCACGGCGGCCTTCGGCGGCGCGACCACCTATGTGACGCGCGGCACGCTGCTTAAGTACCACCTGCCCCCGGGCAAGTCCGGGAGCGTCAAGTTCGTGGTCTACAACCTGGCCGGCGAGAAGGTGCGCACCGTCAGCGACGGCGTGCGCGCCGGCGGCGGCATGTATTACTCCGAGTGGGACGGCAAGAACGACAACAACCAGGACGTGGCGTCCGGAGTCTACTTCCTGCTGACCTACGTGGACGGCGAGAAGCTGGGCGCCAAGGCCCATAAACTGGCGGTAATAAAGTAAAGGACGGACCGGGCCATGGCCGCGCGCCATGGCCCGGGTAAACCCGGCGATTTAAGTCTTTTGCGGTCTGCGGTTACAGAGGTATTCTTATGAGAAAAGCCATTTTAACACTGCTGCTGTCGGCGCTCCCCGCGGCCGCCTTCGCCTCCGGCGCCGGCACCACGGCGGCGCCTTTCCTGAAGGCGGCCATGAGCCCGCGCGCGGTGGCGGTGGGCGGGGCGTTCAGCGCCCTGGCCGACGACTCCGGCGCGGTCTTCGTGAACCCGGCCGGCCTGGTGCAGTTCGACGAGCGGGAGGCGGCGCTGGACTTCAGCACCTACCTGCAGGACGCCAGGATGGGCAACCTCTCCTACGCGGGCAACGTCAGGGACAACCGTTTTGGGCTGGGCTTGACCTTCATGACCGTGGGGGGGATAGAGCGGCGCGGCCTGGCCGATACCGCCGGCCTGGTTCCGGAGGCCGGCACCTTCGGCGCCAGCGACATGGCCGTCACCCTGGCCTACGCCAAAAAAGACTTTTCCCCGGAGCTGCTCAGCGGCCTCGACGGCGGTTTCTCTGCCAAATTCATCCGCTCTTCCATCGACGACGAGAGCGCCCTCGCGCTGGCGGTGGACGCCGGCGCCATCTACCGCGCCACTCCCAAGATCAGGTTCTCGCTGGTGCTGCAGAACCTGGGCACCAAAATGAAGTTCGTGGAAGAGTCCGACCCGCTGCCCCTGGTGATCCGCACCGGCGGCTATTATGCGGTCTCGGAGCGCTTCAAGGTGGCCGGCGAACTGGCCGGCTGGCTGCAGGACGAGAAATTCTATCCGTCCATCGGGGCCGAATACTGGTTCCGCGACGCGCTGGCGCTGCGCGGCGGCTACAAGTTCGGCTACGACACCGCCAACCTGGGCGCCGAGGTGGGCCTCAGCCTCGGCTTCGGCGTGAAGGTGCAGGGCCTAGGCGTGGATTATGCCTTCCTGCCCTTCGGCGACCTGGGCAGCATTCACCGCTTCGGGGTCTGGATGCAGTTCTGAGCGTAAGCCCGGAGCCAAAAAGAAGAAGGGCCGCGAGTGCGGCCCTTCTTCTTTGGCGGGGAACTTGCCTTACCGGATGAAGTCCTCTCCGGGCCAGTCGCCGGGCGCGCCTTCCACCGACGACAGGCGCGGGTCCTCCTGGGAAGTGGCGCTCATCTTCTTGAAGGATTCCTTAAGTTCCGAGAGCGAGATGTCGGAACGCTTTATGCGCATCAGGACGACATAGCCGATGAGGGCGGTGACGACGGAGGCTGGCAAAACCGCCGCCCAGAGGGCGGCGTTCAGCTGGAAGAGCAGCACGGCGCACAGGAGGGTCCAGAAGGAGACGGCGGCGCTCATGCCCATCAGGATATAGGAGACGATGACGGAATACTCGTTGATCTTGGGGATGGAGACGATCATCACCAGCAGCGCGATGTTTATCAGCGTCAGGTACAGCGCCCGGGTGCCCCAGTTCTTCCAGCGCGACTTGGAGATGACGATAGTACCGTAGATGGGGTGGTTAACGATCTCGGCGTCCTCGTAGGTGGTTTCGGCGGCGGGCTTCACCACCTTGGCCGCCTGCTCTTCGCCGGGGTCGTAGTCGAAGGACTGCTCCTCGGGGCGCGAGCCCAGCTGGGCCGCCGCCGGAGCGGGGGCCAGGGCCGGCACCAGGGCCAGCGCGGCGGCGAGCAGCAGTTTATTGGCCGTCATCTTCCAGCTTTGGCATCGCGGGGATGGTGTCGTCGTCCATGCGGTAATATTGAGTGGAGCCGACGCGCAGTTTGGAGGGAGTGAACTGCACGTCGCGCAGTTTGCGCTGCTGAGGTTCCTTGATCTCCGTGGCCTTGATCTTGATGTTCTGCCGCACGGTGATGCGGTCGGAGAAATGCCAGTAGGACGAGACAAAGCCGCCTATCGTGCAGGCAATGACCACTCCGCCCAGGAAATAGTCTTCCCTGTCCTTGCGTATCCAGAACCTGCGCTCTCCCATTTCGCTCCTTAGGTCAGACGAATTCTCGGAAAACGGCGTTGGCAACGTAGAGCCGGTCTTCCCTGATGCGGACCTGACGGCCCTGCGCTACTATAAGGCCCGCCTCGAGCAGGCGGTCCAGCTCAGGCTTAAATTCTATAAATATATCCTCTGGCAGTTCAATTCCGGCGGTTTTGCGCAGGCCCAGCATGACCAGCTCGGCCCTTTTGGCCCTGCCCTCCAGCTTTTCCCGGTACTCTTGCGGCGGGGGGAGGCCGCCGGCGGCCGCCGCCAGGTAGCCGCTCAGGGACGGGGCGTTGGCCCGCCGTTCGCCGTCCAGGTAGGAAGCCGCGCCGGGGCCGAGGCCCAGGTACTCGCCCTGCTCCCAGTAGTTCAGGTTATGCAGGGACTCCCGGCCGGGCCGGGAGAAATTGGAGATCTCATAGCGCTCGAGGCCCCCGGCCTTCAGCCGGGTAGCCGCCGCCTCGTACATGGCCGCCGCCGCGTCCGGAGCTTCGGCTACGCCCTCGGCGTGGAAGGGGGTGCCCTCGTGCACTTCCAGCGCGTAGAGGGAGACGTGCTCCGGCGCCAGGGCCAGCAGCCAGTCCAGCGACTCCGAGAAATCGGCCTCCGACTGACCGGGCAGGCCGCACATCAGGTCGGCGCTGATATTGCCGTAGCCGGCGGCCCGCAGGGCCTGGTAGGCCCGCAGGAAATCTTTTTGCAGGCCCGGCCGGCCGAGCCGCTTTAGCAGGCGGTCCTGCGCGGCCTGCAGGCCCAGGCTGACCCGGCTAACGCCGGCTTTCTTTAGCAGTGAGGCCTTTTCCGCGTCCAGGCTTTCGGGGTTGGCTTCAAAGGTGCTCTCCCGCAGCCCGGCCAGCGGGCCGGTAAGGCTTTCCAGGATGCCCAGCAGCCTGCCGAGCTGCTCCGGTGAGAGCAGGCTGGGCGTGCCGCCGCCGACGTAAAGCGTGGAGAAAGACCCGGCCAGGCCGTCGTAGCGGGCGGCCTCGGCCGTCAGCGCGTCCAGGTACGGGCCTATCTGGGCCTCTCGGCCTGCCTCGGAGGCAAAGTCGCAGTAGCCGCATTTGGAGCGGCAGAAGGGGATATGGATGTAGAGTCCGAGCATAGCTTCCAAACAGAACCGGTCCGGGTTTAATCCCAGACCGGCGCCGTCTCCTGTCAGCCTGTTTTAGGCTTGGGGCTTGCGGGTTTCCATGAACATCTTCACAAGGTCCATGGGCACCGGGAAGATTATGGTCGAGTTCTTGTCCACCGAGATCTCAGTGAGCGTCTGCAGATAGCGCAGCTGTATGGCGGCGGGATTCACGGCCATGATGGAGGCCGCGTCCGAAAGCTTCTGGGCGGCCTGGAATTCGCCTTCGGCATGGATGACCTTGGCGCGGCGCTCGCGCTCGGCTTCGGCCTGGCGGGCGATGGCGCGCTGCATCTCCTGCGGCAGGTCCACGTTCTTCACCTCGACGCTGGAGATCTTTATGCCCCAGGGCTCGGTGTGCAGGTCCAGGATCTCCTGGAGGTTCTTGTTGATCTTGTCGCGCTGGGCGAGGAGGTCGTCGAGCTCCTGCTGGCCGAGCACGCTGCGCAGCGTGGTCTGGGCGAGCTGGGAGGTGGCGTACATGAAGTTCTCCACGTTAAGGACCGCGGCCTGCGGGTTGACCACCCGGAAGTAGACCACCGCGTTGACCTTCACGGAGATGTTGTCGCGGGTGATGATGTCCTGCGGCGGCACGTCGAGCACTACCACGCGGGTGCTCATGCGGAACATCTGCTGCACTCCGGGGATCAGGAAGATAAGGCCGGGGCCCTTCACGCCGGTGAAGCGGCCGAACGTCAGCGTGACGCCGCGCTCGTATTCGTTGAGCACCTTGATGCTGGCGAACAGGATCACCACGAGTATGATGATTAAAGGAGCTAATGCCATTTTCCCTCCGAACCGCTTTTTTTGACCGCCTCCAAAGTCTACAAAAGAAAACGCGCGGGGGCAACGGCCCCTCCGGCGGCGCTATCCGTCGTAAAATTTAGTATCATATAGGTCAATGAGCAAACGAAGATTGGCCAGGGAAAATTGTCTGCAGTCCCTCTACAGCTCCGACATCGCCGGGCTTGAGACGGCTTCCGTGCTGGCCAGTTTCCAGATGGAAGAGTTCGCGCTGGAAGAGAAGGTTTTCAGTTTCTACAAGTCTCTTTTCATCTCCACCATGGAGAACCGCCAGAAGATAGACGAGATCATAAAGAAGACCAGCCGCAACTGGGAGATGGAGCGCATGCCCGCGATAGACCGCTCCATCCTGCGCATGGCCGTCTGCGAGATGATGATCCTGGCTGACACCCCCGTGGCCGTCATCATAGACGAGGCCATAGAACTGGCCAAGAAATACTCAACTGAAAAGTCGGGCAAGTTCGTCAACGGCGTGCTCGACAGCATAGCCCGGCAGAATAACCTTGTAAAATGACCCGCTCTCCGGAAGAGGAGATAGAGGCGCTCAGGGCCGAGATACTGCGGCACGAGCGCCTGTATTACGTGGAGGACGCGCCGTCCATCTCCGACGGCGAGTTCGACGCGCTGATGAACCGCCTCAAAGCGCTGGAGGCGGCCCACCCGGAGCTGGCTACCGACGACTCTCCCACGCGCCGCGTCGGCGGCGGGCTCTCCAATACCTTCGCCCCGGTGCCGCACCGCATCCCGATGCTCTCCCTCGACAACTGCTACTCCCCGGAGGAGTTCCTGGAATGGCACGAGCGGGTGAAGAAGGGGCTGAAGGGCGAACCTTTCGACCTGGTAGTCGAGGCCAAGATAGACGGCCTCTCCTGCTCCATAGAGTACGAGGGCGGCAGGCTGGTCCGCGCCTCTACGCGCGGCGACGGAGAGACGGGCGAGGACGTGACGCTGAACGTGCGCACCATCCGCTCGGTGCCGCTGCGGCTGGACCTCAGCCGCCCGCCGGCCGCCTTCGAGGCGCGCGGCGAAGTGTACATGGACAAGAAGGATTTCGAGGCGCTGCGCGAGGCTGCCCTGGACGCGGGCGAAGAACCGTTCGTCAACCCGCGCAACGCTGCCGCCGGCTCGCTGCGCCAGAAGGACCCGGCCGTGACCGCCGCCCGCAAACTGCGCTTCATGGTGCACTCCTACGGCTACTTCGAAGGCATGGTGGAGCCGGACTCGCACTGGGAGTACCTCAACATCTGCCGCGGCCTCGGCTACAATATCTCCACCCTCGGCAACCGGCCCTGCCACGGCGCGGAGGAGGTGCTGGCCGTCTACGCCGAGTACGCCGAGAAGCGCTTTTCGCTGCCTTACGAGATAGACGGCCTGGTGATAAAGGTGGATTCCTTCCGCCAGCGGGGCCTGCTCGGCTTCACCGCCAAGAGCCCGCGCTGGGCCATAGCGTTCAAGTACCCGGCTCAGCAGGCCACCACCACCGTCAAGAACGTGGTTTTTTCGGTCGGGCGCACCGGGGCCATCACCCCGGTGGCCGAGCTGGCGCCGGTGAAATGCGGCGGCGTCACTATCTCAAGCGCCACGCTGCACAATTTCGACGAGATAGTCCGCCTGGGACTCAGGACCGGCGACAAGGTGGTCATAGAGCGCGCAGGCGAGGTGATCCCGAAGGTCGTCAAGGTGGTGCCCGCCTCCCGCAACGGCACGGAGAAGGAAATACTGCCGCCCAAAGCCTGCCCTTCCTGCGGCGCCGAGGTCTTCCGGGACGAGGAAGAGGTGGCGCTGCGCTGCGTGAACCCGTCGTGCCCGGTGCAGTTCAAGCGCGCGCTGCTGCATTTCGCCTCCCGCGACGCGATGTGTATCGAAGGCTTCGGCGTCTCCTCCGTGGAACAGCTGGTGGACAAAGGCCTGGTGAAAGGTTTCCCTGATATCTACCGCCTGAAGAAAGAGGACCTGCTGGGACTGGAACTGTTCAAGGACAAGAAGGCCGACAACCTCCTGGCGCAGATAAGGAAGAGCAAGGAGCAGCCGCTCTCCCGCCTCATTTTTGCGCTCGGCATCCGCCATATCGGCGAGAAGAACGCGCGCACGCTGGCCGGGCATTTTAAAACCCTGAAGGGGTTCATGGCCGCGGGCCCCGAAGACCTGGCCCGGATCTCCGATATCGGCCCGGTCATCGGCTCGGCGGTGTCGGAATATTTCAAATCCCCGGCCACGCGCGCCATGGCGGAGGAACTGGGCGCCCTCGGCCTGCGGCAGGACGAGCCGGAGCGCGCCGCCGGCGGCCCGTTGGAAGGCAAGACTTTCGTTTTTACCGGCGAGCTGAAGACCCTGACCCGCGACGAGGCCCAGGCCAAGGTGCGCGCGCTGGGCGGCAAGGAGACCTCTTCCGTTTCGGCCAAGACGTCCTACGTGGTGGCCGGCGCGGACCCCGGCTCCAAGCTCGCCAAGGCGGGCAAGCTGGGCGTGCCCGTCTTGTCCGAAGAGGATTTCCTCAAGCTCACCGCCAAGTAGTCCCCGATGGATAAGACAGCCTATATCAGCGTTTACGACAAGACCGGCGTGGAGGAATTCGCGCGCGGCCTGGAGGCGCTGGGCTTCGGTATCTATTCGTCCGGCTCCACTTATAAACTGCTGAAGGAAGCCGGGATCGACGCCGAAGAGGTGCGCTACTCGCCGCCGGTGCCGTACGCCCTGCTGAAGGCCCTTTCGGGCCGCTTCCCGGCCGTCTCCGAGAACGGCGTGGAGCTGCCGCGCTTCTACGTGGTGGCGGCCAACCTTTACCCCATAGCCAGCATCGTCGGGCAGGAGGAGTTCGCGGCCGAAGAACTGACGAACTACCTGGACCAGGCCAATTCCTCCGTGCTGCGCGCCGCGGCGCGGGATTTCGCCAATGTCGTCACCGTCTCCAGCCCGGTGGATTACGGACCCGTGCTGCGGGCCTTCAAAGAGGCCGGCGGCCTGGAGCCGGAGATCAAGAAACAGCTGGCCGCGCGCGCCTGGCAGGCCCTGGCCGCCTACGACGCCACCGTGGCGCAGTACCTGTCCGAGACCGGCAGCCTGCTGGGCGACGAGGTGGTGCTGAGCCTGCGCAAGGTGGCGGACCTGGAGTACGGCGAGAACCGCCACCAGCGGGCCGCTTTTTACGCGCTGAGCGGCGCGCGCCCCCGCGGCCTGAACGCGGCCCGGCTGCTGTCGGGGCCCGGCTTCAACTTTAACCACTACCTGGACCTGGACACGGCTTTCGAGCTGGCGCTGGAATTCCCAGACCCCGTCTGCGTCATCGCCAAGCACGACAGGCCGGCCGGCGTCTGCGCCGGCACTACCCAGGCCGAGGGCCTGCGCGGGGCCCTGCGCTGCGACCCTGCCGGCGCCGTGGGCGGCACTGCGGCTTTCAACCGGCAGGTGGACTCCGAAACGGCGGTGGTCCTCGCCGGCACCTTCATCGAGAGCGTCATCGCCACGGATTATACGCCTGAGGCCCTGAAAGTTTTGCGGGAGAAGGAAGGTCTCCGGGTGCTCGCGCTGGCGCCGCCGGTGCTGTCTCCCCACGAGGTGAACATCCGCTCGGTTTCGGGCGGCGTGCTGATAGAGGCCAAGGACAACCGCCTCTTCTCCGCCGAGCCGGCCTGCGTGACCAGGCGCAAGCCGGGCGAGGGGGAGCTGTTCTCGCTTTCGCTGGCGTGGCGCACGGTGAAGTACGCCAAGACCTACTCGGTGGCACTGGCGGAGGGCCGCTATGTGGCGGCCATCAGCGCGGCCGAAAGCTCCACTTACGACGCGGTGCGCGGCGCGGCTTGGAAGATGCGCGACAAGCGCCATATCCTGCCGGGCGCGGGCCCGCTGGTGCTGGCCGCCGACGCGGCCCTGCCGCTCAAGACTTTGCAGGCGGCGCTCGCCGCCGGCGTGACGGCCGTGATCCAGCCCGGCGGCTGGCAGGACGACGAGGACTGCATCCGCCTCTGCGACGAGAAAGGCGCCGCCATGCTCTTCGCCGGCATCCGCCACTTCAGACACTAAGATTCTATCTCCAACTGTCCCGGTCCGGCTTGCCGCTCGCTCATAAGCGGCCGCGGCGGAAGAGGGCCTGCGGTCCTCCGCCGGCGGAGAACTCGTCGCGCACACAGTGCGCTCCTCAGACAATCTCCGCCGCCGCCCTAATGATAGGCGGTCCGCTACGGACCTTGGCCCTGCGGCCTAAAATCGCTCGCAGCAAGCCGGACCGGGACAGTCCCCCGGGGGCGTCTAAAGTGTTATAATTTTAGCTATGGAAACCACCGCGAAGACCAACTTCATCTACGAGCTGATTGACAAGGATAACGCGTCGGGCAGGTTCGAGGGCCGGGTGCATACCCGCTTTCCCCCGGAGCCCAACGGCTACCTGCATATCGGCCACGCCACCTCCATCATCCTGAACTCCGGCATCGCCCGGGCCTACAAGGGCAAGTTCAACCTGCGCTTCGACGACACCAACCCCTCCAAGGAAGAGCAGGAATACGTGGATTCCATCGTAGAGGACGTTAAGTGGCTGGGCGGCGACTTCGAGGACCGGCTGTTCTTCGCCTCAGACTATTTCCCGCAGATGTACGACTGGGCCATGCAGCTGGTGAAGGCCGGCAAGGCCTATGTCTGCGACCTCACCGCCGACGAGGTGCGCGCGCACCGCGGCGCCCCCGGCGAGCCCGGCAAGGATTCCCCGTTCCGCGGCCGCTCCGTAGAGGAGAACGCGGACCTGTTCGAGCGCATGCGGAAGGGGGAATTCCCCGACGGCAGCCGCACCCTGCGCGCCAAGATAGACATGGCGCACCCCAACCTGAACATGCGCGACCCCGTGATGTACCGCATCCTGCACGCCGAGCACCACCGCCAGGGCGATAAGTGGTGCATCTACCCCATGTACGACTGGGCCCACGGCCTGGAAGATTCCATAGAGAAGATCACCCATTCCATCTGCACCCTGGAGTTCGAGGACCACCGCCCGCTTTACGACTGGTTCCTCGACCAGCTGGGCATCTACCACCCCCAGCAGATAGAGTTCGCCCGCCGCACGCTGGGCAACACCATCACCAGCAAGCGCAAGCTGCTGGAACTGGTCAAGGACGGGCACGTCGAGGGCTGGGACGACCCCCGCATGCCCACGGTCTCCGGCTACCGCCGCCGCGGCTACACCGCCGCTTCGCTGCGCGCCTTCTGCGACGAGGTGGGCATTTCCAGGGTGCCGGGCGTCTCCGACATCTGGGTGCTGGAGAACTCGCTGCGCAACGAGCTGAACAAGACCTCGCCGCGCCGGCTGGCCGTCCTGAAGCCGGTGAAAGTGGTGCTGACCAATTATCCCGAGGGGCAGACCGAGGAGATGGACCTCCTCAATAACCCCGAGGACGAGGCCGCCGGCACCCGCAAGGTGCCGTTCTGCCGCGAACTCTACATAGAGGCCGACGATTTCAAGGAAGTGCCGCCCAAGAAGTTCTTCCGCATGACCCCGGGCCAGGAAGTGCGCCTGCGCGCCGCCTACATAGTGAAGTGCGAGAGCGTGGTGAAGGACGCCGCCGGCAACGTGACCGAGGTGCGCTGCACCTACGACCCCGCCACCCGCGGCGGCGACGCCCCCGACGGCCGCAAGATAAAAGGCACGATCCACTGGGTTTCCGCCAAGCACGCCGTGCCCGCCAAAGTGCGCCTCTACGACGCGCTGTTCACTGCGCGCAGCCCCGAGGCCGTGCCGGAGGGGCATGATTACAAGGAAAACCTGAACCAGGCCTCGCTGGAAGTGCTGGAGCGGGCCATGCTGGAGCCTTCGCTCGCCGCCGCGGCGCCGGGCTCGCGCTACCAGTTCGAGCGGCTCGGTTATTTCTTCGCCGATCCCAAGGATTCCAAACCCGGCGCGCCGGTGTTCAACCGCACCGTCACGCTGAAGGATACCTGGGCCAAGATCGAGCAGAAAGGAGCGCCCGGACAGCCGGCCTGACATGAAGCGCATCAAGAGCGTTATCCTGTTCTACAACTCCAAGCGGCGCAAGGCCATCGCCTACTCCGCCGCCATCGAGCGCCGCCTGCGCTCGGGCGGGGCCAGGGTGCAGAAGGTCTGCGTCAACGACCCCGCCCGCGAGCTGGGCCAGGCCGACGCGGCCGTGGCCGTGGGCGGCGACGGCACGGTGCTTTACGCCGCGCGCCACGTGATCTCCCGGGGGATCCCGGTGCTGGGCATCAACGCCGGCGGCCTGGGCTTCCTGAGCGGCCTGGAGCAGAAGGAGTTCCTCAAGAGCGCCGACGCCTTCCTGGCCGGCAAGTTCTCCAAGGCCAAGCGCTCGCTGCTGTCCGTCAGCGTCAAGCGCGGGACCAAGACCGTCTTTGGCCCGCAGCCAGCGCTCAACGATTGCGTGATGCGCAACCCGGAGGCCCGCGCCTTCCAGCTGCGCGCCTGCTTCGGCGGGCAGCTCCTGTCCGACTATTTCGGCGACGGCCTGATAGTGTCCACACCCACCGGCTCCACCGCCTACAGCCTGGCCGCCTCCGGGCCTATCGTGATGCCCGACCTGGAGGTGTTCCTGCTGTCGCCCATCTGCCCGCACACGCTGACGCACCGGCCCATAGCCCTGTCCGCCGCCAAGGAGCTTGAGGTTACGGTGAGGCAGGGCTCGTACGCGCCGCAGGCGCTGTCGCTCGCCATCGACGGCCAGGAGAACTTCGGCCTGGAGCCCGGCGACACGGTGCTGGTCTCGCGCCATCCGCGCAGCTTCGAGCTGCTGGTCCCGGCGGGCTTCTCCTATTTCGATATCCTGAGGCGCAAGCTGAGCTGGGGCGAGAGATAGTCGGGAGGGATATTGCTCCGACCGACCGGACTGCAGGGAACCGTTGGCCGTCTGTTGAGCATAGCTCTTGATACGGCACGGGCATAGCCCAGCGCGGTTCCCCCCGCCAGGGGAAATTATGGCGGGGCCCCCTTCCCCAACGGTCGTTCGGAACAATACCCCTCCCTCCTCGGGCATCGTAGTGGAGGGGAACTTTAGATGCTGAAAAAACTTTCCATCAGGAACTTCGCCGTCATAGACACCCTCGACCTGGAGCCGGGGCCGGGGCTCAACATCTTCACCGGCGAGACCGGCGCCGGCAAGTCCATCATCATCTCCGCGCTGGGCTTTTTGCTGGGCGAGCGCTCCGGATCGGACATCCTGCGCCCCGGCGCCGCTTCGGCCGAGGTGGAGGGGGAGTTCCTGGCGGAGAACCTGCCGCCGAAGCTGGCCGAGCGCTGGTCCGTCAAGGCCGGCGCGGTCAGGATCAAACGCCAGGCGGACCCGAAGGGCCGCACCCGAGCCGCCGTGAACGGCGCCCCCGCGGCGCTGGCCCAGCTGTCCGAGCTGGGCGGCTACCTGGTGGATTTCCACGGGCAGAACGAGCACCAGAGCCTGCTCAAGCCCGAGACGCAGCGCGGCCTGCTCGACCGCTACGGCAGGCTGGAGAAGGAAGCGAAGGCCGTGGAGGAAGCCTGGGCCGCGGCCCGCGCCCTCGAGGACGCGCTCAGCGCCGTCTCGATGTCTGAGGACGAGCGCGCCCGCCTGCTGGACCTCTACCGCTTCCAGCTCGCCGAGATAGAGTCGGCCAACCTGAAGGAAGGCGAGGAGGAGGAGCTGGAAACCCTCTGGCCGCGCCTGAAGAATTCCGAGAAGCTCTTCAACCTGTCCGGCGACGCCCATGCCCTGGTGGACGACGCCGCCGGCGGGGCGGAAAAGGCGCTGGAAAAACTGAAGGCCCTGGCCGCCATAGACCCCACGGCCGACGCCCTGGCCGCCCGCCTGGCCTCCGCCGCCATCGAACTGCGCGACCTGTCCGGCGAGCTGCGCTCGTACGGCAAGGGCGTGCATAGCGACCCCGGCGAGGTGGACAGAGTGCTGTCGCGCCTGGAAAAATTCAAGACCCTCAAAAAGAAATACGGCGCCGACATCCCGGCCGTGCTGGCCAAAGGGGCGGAGCTGCGCTCCAAGCTGGGCGGCCTGGAAGACCTTACGCTAGACCGCTCCGAGCTGGAGAAAAAACTGGCCGCCGCCCGCGCCAGGCTGGAGAAGCTCGCTTCCTCCCTGCACGACAAGCGCGTCTCCGCCGCCGCCAAGCTGTCGGCCGAGATCCTCAGGGAGGCCGGGGGGCTCGGCTTCAAGCAGGTCCGCTTCTCCGTGGACGCGGCCTACGACGAGGCGGCCATCACCTCTTCGGGCGGCGACTCGGTGGAATACCTTTTCACGGCCAACCCCGGCTACCCGCTGCGGCCGCTGCGCTACACGGCCTCCGGCGGCGAGATGGCCCGCATCATGCTGGCGCTCAAGACCGCGCTGTCCAGGGCCGACCAGATCGGCGCGCAGGTCTTCGACGAGGTGGACGCCGGCGTGGGCGCCGTGACCGGCCGGCTGGTGGGGGAAAAGCTGGCCCGCCTGGCCGCCGATAAACAGATCTTCTGCATCACCCACCTGCCGCAGGTGGCCGCCTTCGGCTCGGCGCATTATTTCGTGGAGAAGGACGTGAAGGCCGGCGTGGCCGCCGCCTCCGTGCGCCTCCTCGGCGCCGACGCCCGGGAGCGCGAGATCGCCCGCATGCTGGGCGGCAAGCGGCAATCCACCGACCTCGGCCTCAAGCACGCCCGGGAGCTCCTCTCGGAGTCCCGCAAGTAACCGCCCGCTTCGGCAGACATCGATCCGCAACAACGGCCTGCTATAACATCCCCGGGCGGTTTTGGCGGGGGGCGGCGCGTAACAAAATTGCCACAAGTTTGTATCAAATTCTAAATACATAGTTGGTAAACTTTTCATAGCAAGACCTATGAAATACTGGTTCTACTCGGAAGGCAATATCCTCGGACCCTACGAGCCGGCAGAAATGCTGGCCCTGCCCGCTTTCGCCGAGGAAAGCCTGGTCTGCCCCGAAAGCTGCACCGGCGACAACCCCGGCGACTGGCGCCCCGCCTCGCAGGTGGCCGAGATAGGCGCCGCTCTCAGCGTGGGCTCGGGCCGCATGGTGGCCGCCGGCCCACTGTCCGCCTCCTACGAGCTGGAGACCGGCTTCAGCTCCTCCGTAAGCTATTTCGAGAACAGGGAACCCTCCCCGACCGGCGGCTACGGCGAATTGCTGGGCGCGATAGACAATATCCTGGGCGCCTATAAAGAGACCGCAGCGCCCGAGGGCAAAGCCCCCGAGACCGATTACGATTTTGCGGAAAAGTTCGACATCCGCCTCTCCCGCATCCAGGAAGAGCTGGAAGCCGCCCGCTGGGAAAAGAACCTGCTCCTCGAGAAGATCCGCATGAAGGAGCAGGAGGACAAGAAGAACCGGGCCCGCATAGAGGAACTGGAAGCGCGCCTGAAGGGCGAGGCCGGCAAGCGGGGGGAGAACGCCAGGGAAATAGAGCAGGTCCGCCACCTTTCCGACCTCAAAGAGAAGGCTGACACCCTCCGCCAGATAGAGGAGATAAAGAAAGAAGAACTGGCCATGAAGGAAGAAGCGGCCAGGGACGCCGCCGCCGCCGCGCCGGCTCCCGCGCCCGCCGACGCGCCCGCTCAGCAGGCCCGCGGGTTCAAGCCCACCGAGCTGACCGCCCCCAGGATAGAGGCCGTAGAGCAGCAGGCCGCCCCCGACCTGCCGATCGAGGCCATAGAGGTAAAAGCTTTCAAGAGCATAAAGCGCGGGGCGGAAATAAAGCTGGAGAGCGCCATCGGCAAAGAGCTCAAGGAAGAGGCCGAGGACGATCCCGGCCTGACCAGCCGCAAGCTCAAGAGCCTGGGCCAGACCCAGGCGCCCGCCTACGTCTACGGCTCCCATTACGACAAGCCGCTGCCCGGCCCCGAAGCCGCGCCCGCCGGCGCCTTCAAGCCGGAGGCCCTCGACCCCCTGCCCCAGCAGGCCGGCGGCCTGGTTTACGATTTTACCGTGGTCACCTCCAGGCCCGACGTGCAGCAGTTCCAGATAGAGCCCCGCCAGGAGGCCGCGCCCGCAGAGCCCCGCCCCGTCAAGCCGCCCACTTACGATTTCGGCGTGCAGCAGCCTGCGCCCACTCCCGCGCCCGCTCCCGCCCCGGCGCCCCAGCAGGGGTACCAGTTCCCTCCGGTGCAGCACCAGGCGCCCGCTCCCGCCCCCGCGCCGGCCCTGCAGCCGCAGCACACTTTCCAGTTCGCCGGTTCTCAGCCCGCCCCGGCGGCGCAGCCGCAGCATACCTTCCAGTTCCCCGGAGCGCAGCCCGCCCCGGCGCCGCAGGCCCAGCCCGTGCCCGCTCCCGCCCCGGCCGCCGCCCCTCTCGAAAAAGCGGCCGTCGCGGCCCCCGACTCCCCTGACAAGACCCTCCGCATGCCGGTCTCCGCGGCCAAGGCCAAGGCAGACGCCAAAGCCTCGCCCGACAAGCCCAAAAGGAAGGGCGGCCGCACCGCCTTCGTGGCCGTGCTCGTGATCTTCGGTTCCATCGCCGCCGGCGGCCTGGGCTACTTCTTCATGGGCGAAGGCGGCGGCTTCCCCGGCCTTTCCAAGATGATCCCCACCGGCAAGGTGCCTTCCGGCATGACCTCGCAGACCGAGGCCCAGCCCGCCGGCGAGCCCGCCCCCGAGCAGGCGGCCCCCGAGCAGACGGCGCCCGAGCAGCCCGCGCCCGCGCAGCAGGCCGCCCCCAAGCCGGCCGCGCCCGGCCCGCAGCCCGCCAACGAAAATATCAAGAAGGCGCTGGATATCGTAAAGAACTACAAGCTCTCCGGCGGCCGCGGCACCATCGCCTCCTGGTTCGCCAACTCCTTCCTCAGCGGCAGCGGCGGCGACAACGAGGAGTGGACCGCCACCCCGCTGCACGGCGACAGCCTGGTGGTGCAGTACCGCCTGCTCCGCCCCAGGCAGGAACCCCTGATCTACCAGTTCGAAGTGGACGCCGCCAAGCTCGACATCGTGCGCGGCATCAACAACAACGCGATAGAGCTGCTGGACCTCTCCGGCAAGGACAAGACGGCCAGCGCCGCGCCGGCCAAGAAGCAGGCCAAACCCAAGGTCCGCAAGCCCGCGCGCTCCAAAGAACTCCCGATCCTGCCGCTGCCGGACGCGCCCGCGGGCCAGGCCGGCGACCAGGACCCGACCGGGTTCGAGAATCCGCAGGCCGAAGGCTCCGAGCAGGTGAAGTACCTCAAGGCGCAGGAATCCGACGAAGAGCTGTTCTGACGGCGGCGGGGGGAAGATTGAGCCGAACTTGAGCCAACCCCGGCCGGAGATTTTGTAATATATAGATATCAACGCGGCCCGCAGCAGGGCCGCGGCCAAAACATGTCCGAAAAAGGCATATCCGTTAACATTTCAAGGCGCCTCGGGGAGATGCTCGTGTCCTCGGGCCTCATCACGTCCGCGCAGCTGACCGAAGTGCTGGACATGCAGCGCACCAGCGGGGGCAAGCTGGGCCAGCTGCTGGTGCATAAGAAATTTATCGACGAGCGCAAGCTCCTGGAGTTCCTCAGCAAACAGTTCGGCATCGAGTTCGTGGACCTGCAGGTCACGACTATACCGCCGGATGTCATCAAGATCATTCCCGAGAATATCGCCCGCCGCTACGGCCTGATCGCCGTGGCCAAGACCGAGAACAAGCTGAAGGTCGCGATGGAGGACCCCCTGAACATCGTGGTCCTCGACGACCTGAAGATGATGACCGGCTACGACATCAAGCCGGTCTTTGGCGCGGAGTCGGATATCAGCGCGGCGATAGACAAGAACTACGGGGTCAAGACCGCCAAGGAAGCGCTCGACGACATCCTCATGAAGACCACGCAGGGCACCACCGACGTGTCCCTGGTGGAGGAAGACGCCAACAAGGGCGGCGGCGACGACCTGATCTCGCTGGAGGCCACCGGCGAGGCCGCGCCGATAGTGAAGATGGTGAACCTCATCATCTCCAGCGCCATTAAGGCCCACGCCTCCGACATCCACATCGAGCCGACCTACAAGGAGACCAAGGTCCGCTTCCGCATCGACGGCGTGCTGCACGCGCAGCCCTCGCCCCCCAAGAAATTCCACAACGCCATCATCAGCCGCCTCAAGATCATGTCCACGCTGGACATCTCCGAGCGCCGCCTGCCGCAGGACGGCCGCACCAAGCTCAAGATAGAGGACCACGAGATCGACCTGCGCGTATCCATCCTGCCGTGCGGCCCCGGCGAGAAGGTGGTCATGCGTATCCTGGACTCCTCCGGCCTCAAGCTGCGGCTCGAGGACCTGGGCATGGAGCCCGAGAACCTTGCCATCTTCGCCAAGTGCCTCAAGGCCCCGCACGGCATCAACCTGGTGACGGGCCCGACGGGTTCCGGCAAGTCCACCACCCTTTACTCCGCCCTCGCCACGCTCAACGACCCCGACGTCAACATCGTCACCATCGAGGACCCTATAGAATACCAGCTGGAGGGCATCAACCAGGTGATGGTCAACAACGACGTGGGCCTGACCTTCGCGGCCGGCCTGCGCTCCTTCCTGCGCCAGGACCCAGACGTCATCATGGTGGGCGAGATCCGCGATTTTGAGACCATGTCCACGGCCATCAATGCCGCCATGACCGGCCACCTGGTCTTCTCCACGCTGCACACCAACGACGCCCCCGGCGCCATCGCCCGCATCGGCATGATGGGCATAGAGCCGTTTTTAACCTCGTCCACGCTGCTGATGGTGGTGGCGCAGCGCCTGGTGCGCGGCATCTGCAAGAACTGCAAGGAAACCTACGAGGTGGCCCCGGAACTGCTGGTCAGCCTGGGGGTGCCCAAGGCGCTCCTTGATAATAATATTAAAAATGGTAAAATTACGCTGTCGAGGGGCAGGGGCTGCGACATCTGCGCCAAGACCGGCTATAAAGGCCGCATGGGCATCCATGAAATACTCGAAGTCAACGACGCGATCCGGGCGCTTATCATAGAGAAGGCTCATACCTCCAAGATCAAGGAGGCAGGGCGCAAGAACGGCATGATAACGCTGCGGGAATCGGCGCTGCGCAAACTTTTTACGGGAGCGACCACGGTGGAGGAAGTCATCCGCGTCACCGGGTCCGACGTCGACTGAATTTCAGCCTTTCTACAGGAGCACAAAACCTATGGTAACAATGAGCGAGCTGTTCATAATGATGCACGAGAAGAACGCCTCGGACATCCACATCACCGCCGGCGCCACCCCGATGCTCCGCATAGACGGCGACCTGATCCAGACCCCTTTCGAGAAGCTCACCCCCGAGATGTGCCAGACCCTGATCTTCTCGCTGATGACCGACGCGCAGCGCCAGCGCTTCGAGGCCACCAACGAGCTGGACTTCGCCTTCGGCATCAAGGGCATGGGCCGCCTGCGCATGAACGCCTACCGCCAGCGCGGCGTGGTCGGCGCGGCCATCCGCTCTATCCCTTCCAAGTACAAGACTTTCGACGAGCTGAACCTGCCGCCCGTGGTCTATGAGCTGATGAAGATGACCAAGGGCCTGCTGCTCATCACCGGCCCCACCGGCTCCGGCAAGTCCACGACGCTCGCGTCGATGATAGACTACCTGAACGAGCACCGCAATTACCATATCATCACGGTGGAAGACCCCATCGAGTACGTGCACACGCACAAGAAGAGCATCGTCAACCAGCGCGAAGTAGGCGCCGACACCGAGACCTTCGGCGCGGCCCTGCGCCACGTGCTGCGGCAGGACCCCGACGTTATCCTCATCGGCGAGTTGCGCGACCTGGAGACCATCGGCGCGGCCCTTAACATCGCCGAAACCGGCCACCTGGTGTTCGCCACCCTGCACACCTCGGACGCCTCCCAGACCATCAACCGCATCATCGACGTGTTCCCGCCGCACCAGCAGGAGCAGATCCGCGTGCAGCTGTCTTTCGTGCTGCAGGGCGTGTTCGCCCAGCAGCTGCTGCCCATGGCCAGCGGCACCGGCCGCACCCTCGCCTGCGAAGTGCTGATAGCCAACTCGGCCGTCCGCAACCTCATCCGCGAGCAGAAGATCGAGCAGATCCCGACCATCATCCAGACCGGCGGCAAGTTCGGCATGGTCACCATGAACCAGTCGCTCGTCGAGCTTTACAAGAAGCAGAAGATCAGCTACCAGGAAGCCGTGACCCGCTCCGCGGACCCCGAGGACCTGAAGAAGCTGCTGCAGAAGTCGCTGTCGACTACCGGCTGATAACGCGGGGACGGGGGAAAAAGCCGAATGCTATTCGCCTATAAAGCCAAGGACCCTTCCGGCAAAGCCGTCGAGGGCAACGTAGAAGCGGCCGACGAAAAAGCGGCGATGGCGCGCCTGCGCTCGCAGCGGCTTTCCGTCACCGAGATGAAGGCCGGCAAGGGCCCCAAGCAGGGCAAGAAGGGCGGCAAGATAGACAACAAGGACGTCGTCATCTTCTCGCGTCAGCTCTCCACCCTGGTCTCCTCCGGCGTGCCGATAGTTCAGGGCCTCACTATCCTCAGCGAGCAGGCCGAAGCCCCTAATTTCAAGCTGGTCCTCAACAACCTGCGCACCGACATCGAGGCTGGCCTCTCCATCGCCGACGGCATGAAGAAGCACCCCAACGCCTTCACCGAGCTGTACGTGGCCATGATCCGCGCCGGCGAGGTGGGCGGTATCCTGGACACCATCCTGGAGCGCCTGTCCGCCTACCTGGAGGCCAACGAGGCCCTCAAGGGCAAGGTCAAGAGCGCGCTGATGTACCCCATCGTCGTGTTCGGCGCCGCCGGCCTGATCACCATCTTCCTGATAGTCTTCGTGATCCCGATCTTCAAGGACATCTTCGCGGGCTTCGGCGCCAAGCTGCCGTTCATCACGCAGATGCTCATCGATATCTCGGATTTCCTGCGCAACTACCTGGTCTACCTGCTCCCGCCCGGCGCGCTGGGTGTCTGGCTGTTCAAGAAATGGATGAAGACCGAGAAGGGCCAGTGGAAGATAGACGAGATCTCCCTGAAGCTGCCGATCTTCGGCATCCTGCTCAAGAAGGTGGCCGTGGCCAAGTTCAGCCGCACGCTGGGCACGCTCATCAAGTCCGGCGTGCCGATCCTGCAGGGCCTGGAGACGGTCTCCAAGACGGCGGGCAATAAGGTCATCGAGAAAGCCATCGACAGCAGCCGCGACTCCATCAAGGAGGGCGGCCGCATCTCGGACCCGCTCAAGAAGGCCGGCATTTTCCCGCCGATGGTCATCCAGATGATCAGCGTCGGAGAGGAGACGGGCAGCCTCGACAACATGCTCACCAAGATCGCCGACTTCTACGACACCGAAGTCGACACCGCCGTGAAGGGCCTCACCTCCATGCTCGAGCCGCTCATCATGATCTTCCTCGGCATCGTCATCGGCACCATCGTCATAGCCATGTTCATGCCCATGTTCAGCCTCGGCGAAATGGTCGGCTAACCCGCGCCGCCGAAAAAGAAAGCCCGGGACCTCCCGGGCTTTTTCTTTCGGCTGCCGCCCGGCTTACAGGGCTTTCTCCTTCTTCAGCAGGGCCAGCTTGGCCTTCAGACCGCCGGGGGCCGAGAAGCCGCCCAGCGTGCCGTCGGCCTTGATGACCCGGTGGCAGGGCACGACGGGCGCGAAAGGGTTCTTCCCCAGGGCAGAGCCCACCGCGCGCACGGCGCCCGGTTTCCCTATCCGCTCCGCAATCCACTTGTAGCTGCGCGTCTGTCCCTCCGGGATGCTCATGCACGCCTTCCACACCGCCCTCTGGAACGGCGTGTAAGCCTTCATCTTTTCAAGAATTTCCTTTTTATTCATTTTATTTTCTCCAGCTTCGGGATCACTGACCGTTAGGTTCCACTAGGTGCCGCCCGTGTCGGGTTAGCAAAACCCTCGTGAGGCCCGAGCTTGCATAAGCGCGAGGGCCGAATGGGGAGTGAGCGCACGGTGTGCGCGAACGCGTTTTGCGTTCCGACACGGGCGGCGCCTGGAAAATTTATTCGGCCAATTCAGACTTCCCTCTCAACTTTCTGTGGTAAGTGATGCCGAAGCGGTGCGCCTCGTCGCGCAGCGCCTGCAGCAGCCGCAGCCCCGGGTGCGCCCGGTCCAGCAGCAGCGGCCGCGCCCGGCGGGGGGAATAGATCTCCTCCAGCCGCTTGGCCAGGCTGATCACCTCCACCTTCACCCTGGCCGCCCCGATGGCCTTCATCGCCGCGGCCAGCTGCCCCGGCCCGCCGTCTATCACCAGCAGGTCCGGCAGCTCCTCGCCGCGCTTCTTTATCTGCGCCAGCCGGCGCCCCACTATCTCCTCTATCATCGCGAAATCGTCGGAGCCGCCGGGGGCGTTCTCGAACTTGATCCTGTAGCGGCGGTAATGGGCGGTATTCTTCTCGCCGCCAGTAAAACAGACGGAGGAGCCCACCGCCTGCCGCCCGAAGAGGCTTGAGGTATCGAAGCACTCTATGTGCGCCGGCGGGCGGGCGAGTCCCAGCGCTTCCTTGAGCGCCGTCACCGCGCCGGTGCGCCCGACGGCCTTCTCCATGAAATCCGGCTCCAGCTGCCCCACCAGCACCCGCTCTTCCATGTGCGTGAAGGCGTTCAGGAAATCCCGGTACGACGCCGCTTCCTCGAAGGCCAGAGCCGCGGAGGCCTGCTCCATCTTGACCGTGAACTCACGGCGCAGCTTGCGGTAGTCGCCCTTCAGAAAATCAGCCACGCGCCGGGCCAGCGCCTGGTAAGCCTCCCGCGAGATCTTCCCGGCGCAGGGGGCCGTGCACTGCCCGGTGTGGTAGTACAGGCAGGCCTTGATCTTCCGTTCCGCCAGCGGCTCGGCGAGCGAGAACTTCCAGCGGCAGAAACGGAGGTGGATGAACTTTATGCGGGTCAGGTAGCCGAGGAGCTTCCGCAGCGGCTCCACCTTGGGGAACGGGCCAAAGTAGAGCCCGCCGTCCTTCAGCTTGCGGCGGGTGAAGAAGAGCCTTGGGAAATCCTCCCTGGTTATCTCTATGTAGGGATAGGACTTGGAGTCCTTCCACATCTCGTTGAAGAAGGGCTGCAGCTTGTGTATCAGCTGCCGCTCCGTCAGCAGCGCCTCCCGCTCGCTGGCGGAGGCCACGTAGTCTATGCGCCGGATCAGCGCCACCAGGTTGGGGATCTTGCGGCGGGTGTCCGCCGGGGTCTTGCCGAAGTACTGGCCCACGCGGGAGCGCAGGTCCTTGGCCTTGCCGACGTAAAGCACCGTGCCGGCGGCGTCGCGCATCAGGTAGACGCCGGGGCCGGCCGGCAGGTGGGACAGGTCCATCAGAACCTCCCGCCCGTCACCAGCCGGCGCTCGGCCACGCCCAGCAGGCGCAGCCCGGAGAAATAGACGAGCACGGCCGCGGGCACCGCGGCGGCGGTAACCGCCAGCGGGCCCGCCGGGGCCAGGGCCAGAGTCAGCCCGTAGGCCGCGGCGGCGGCGGCGGCCGCGCACAGCGCGGGGCGGCCGAGCGGCAGGTCGGAGAAGGGTTCGAAGCCCGCGTGGCGGCGCAGTTCGTACAGGAAGGCGCTCGCGGCGGCCCAGGAGCTCAGTGAAGTGGCCAGCATCAGCCCGCCCGCCCCCAGGCGTCCCATCAGCGCCGCGCAGAGCGCCGCGTTCAGCGCCAGCTGGGCGCTGATGATGACCAGCGGCGGGCGCTGCCGACCCAGCGCGTAGAGCGAGGAGGCCGCCACCTTGTTGATGCCGTAGGCCGGCAGCCCGAGCGCCAGCCAGGTCAGCGCCCGCGCTGTGACCGCGCTGGCCTCCGGCGTGAAGCGCCCGTGCTCGAACAGGGCCCGGCAGACCGGCAGGGCCGTCGCCATTATCCCGGCGGCGGCCGGCAGCAGGATCAGCCAGGAGGCGGCCATGGCGTCCTTCAGGTGCCGCCGGAAACCTTCCATGTCCCCGGCGGCGCTGCGGCCGGCGAGCTCGGGCAGGGAAGCGGTAGCGGCGGCCGCGGCGAAGAGCGAGACCGGGAACTGCGCCAGGCGCGCTGCGTTGTAGATGGCCGTGATGGAGCCGGCCGGCAGGAAGCTGGCGTAGACGGTATTGATCAGCAGGGAGATCTGGTCCTGCCCGAGGGTGACCGCCGCGGGGGCCGCCGCCAGCAGCGCGGCCCCGGCGGAAAGGTCTTTAAAGGGGTTTGTGAACCTGAGCCCGTAGCCCGCTTTGAACAGCAGGGGCAGCAGCAGCAGCGCCTGCAGCAGGCCTGACGCCGAGGCCGCCGCCGCCAGCGCTATTATCCTGCTGAGCTCGTCCTGGCGGTACAGGAAGCCGGCCTTGAACGCCAGCAGCAGCGCGATCAGGGCCAGCGAGAAGACCGCCGGGGCCAGCGCCGGCAGGAAGAACTTCCTGGCCGAGTTCAGAGCCGCGGTAAAAAGCGCGGAGACGTTCACGAACACTAGCTGCGGCATCATCACAGCCGCCAGCAGGGAGGTAAGCGCGAACTTTTCCGGGTCGGAGCGGAACCCCCAGGCCGTCAGCAGCGCGAACTGGTCCCGGAAGAGGATGCCGGCGGCCGCGAGCAGCGCCGACAGCGCGAAGATCACGGTCCAGGCCGAGGCGAAGAAAGCCCGCCGGCTTTCGGGCCCGCGGAGCTTCTCGGCCTCCAGCCGCGGGATGAAGACGGCGTTCAGCGCGCCTTCCCCGGCCGTGCGCCGGAAGACGTTCATCAGCCGGAAGGCGGCGTAATAGGCGTCGGCCAGGGAGCCTGCGCCGAACACGGCCACCAGCAGGGCGTCGCGGACATAGCCCAGCACCTTGTTCACCAGGTTGGCGGCCGTCAGGCCGGCCATGCCCCTGGCGAAGCCGGTTTCATTGCCCGCATTTGCTTTTTCCGACATAGAATGATAGACTGTATATACTATGGCAAAACTCAAGACCGGAAGACATACCAGCGCTATCAAAGCCTGGCGCAAATCTGAAAAGCTGGCCGCCAAGAACCGCGGCATGAAGACCAGGATCCACGACACCTCCAAGGACTTCTCCGCGCTCGTCGCGAAGAAGGACATGGAGAACGCGCAGAAGATGCTGCCCAAAGCTTACTCGCTGCTCGACAAAGCCGCGAAAAGCGGAACGCTGCACTGGAAGACCGCCGCGCGCAAGAAGTCCCGCCTGGCCGCGCGCATCAAGACGATAGCGCAGAACCCTTCCGTAAAATAACTTTCCCTTAAAAGAAAGAACGAACCCCGGAGCAGTCGGCCGGGGTTTCGCTATTTCCCCGCCGTGAGCTCCTGCGCCAGCTGGCGCAGCAGGATGGCGGGGTCGCGCTTGGAGGAGGACTTCAGCAGTTCCTCCACCTCGAGGCAGCGGCGCAGCGAGCGGATAAGCTTGTCGTCGGACCAGGCGGCGGCGTCGCGCAGCGCGTTGTTGAACTGCCACGGGGACAGGCCCGCCTGGTAGGAGGCCGCCGCGCCCTCGTTGGCCAGCCGCTTCACTTTCAGCAGCTTCTCCACCGTTCTCGACAGCTGCGAGAGCAGGGCCAGGGGCTCGGCCCCGGAGGCCAGCATGCCGTTGAGGGCCTCGGCGGCCTGGGCCGCCCTGCGGGCGCCTACGGCGTTGGCCAGTTCGAAAGGGTTCTTGACGCGTGAGAAGCCCGCCAGGGCCAGCGCGTCCTCGGGGCTGAAAAAGCGGTCCTGGCCGTGCATGTAAAGGGCTATCTTTTCCGTTTCCCCGTCCAACGTGACCGAATCGGTCCCTAGCAGCTCTACCAGCAGCTCCAGCGCCGCGCCGTCGGCCTTTACGCCGCGCGCCAGCAGCCCGGAATTGACGTGGTTGACCGCCTCCGCGGGCTTCATCGGCGCGAAATCCGCCAGCGCGCAGTCGCTCGCCAGAGCGGCGGGCAGCGGGTCGGTCTTTTCTCGCGGCCAATCCGCCAGCAGCACAAGGGTTGCGCTGGGGCAGGGATTCTCCAGGTAGGCCAGCAGCTTCTTGAGCGGCTCTTTCTTGAGCTTTTCCGCGCGCTTGAGGACCACGAAGCGCACTTCGGCCAGCATCGGCGCGGTGCAGGCCTCGTCCAGCGCCTCGTCCATCTCGGCTGTCTCCGCGTCGCGCACGGAGAAGTTAAAGGACTCCGGCTTGAAGGCGGCCTCCAGCTTCTTGAGGGCGGCCTCCTTCATGGCGGTTTCCTCGCCGCAGAGGTAATAGACCGGCCGGGTCTTCTTCTTAGCCCATTCTTCGGCGAGGGCGCGCGGGGTGAGGGTCTGCATGGGTCAGGGGTTGGGGTTAACCGCGCCCGCCGGCAGCCTGTCCTGGTTGCCGGGCAGCCGCTTCTGCGAGGTGCTGGAGACGGAGCCGAAGCCGGAGACCGTGCGCAGCATCACGTCCTTGGCCAGGATCTCCCAGAGGGCCTCGCGGGCCTGCTCCTCGGTAAGGCCGCCGGGCAGGGTGGCCGCCGAGTACATCTTGGTCACCTGCAGCGCCGGCTCCTCCCAGAGGTAGCGGTTCTGCTCGCGGTCGAGCAGGCGCACGCCGGCAATGACGTTGAGCTTGTAGACGGTGGGCACCAGGTTCACGTCGTACTGTATCGGGGTCAGGATGTAGTGGCTGATCTCGCCCACCACCACGCCCTGCGCCGCGCTCTCGGGCGAGACCGTGTATTCCCCGTTCTTCAGGAACTCGTCTATGACCTTGAGGGTGATCTTCTCCTCCAGGCCGAACTGCTGCGTCTTGTTGGCGAACGGCCGTACCGCTATGCGCTTGATGTGCAGCGGCAGCTTCTGGTCCGCCGGCCGGTAGACTATGTCCGAGCTGCCCGCGCAGCCGGCCAGCGCTATCGCCGCCGCAAGAAATGCCAGTTTTCTCATAAGTCCTTGACCCCCGTTTCCGTCACTTTACCACTATGCTGACAAGGCGCCCCGGCACAAGTATGACCTTGACCACCGTCTTGCCCGCCGTATGCGGCGCCGCGGCCTCGAGGGCCAGGCGCTTGATCTCTTCCTGCGGCGTGGTTTCCTTCACGCGCAGCTTTTCCTTGAGCTTGCCGTTCACCTGTACCGGTATCTCTATGTCGCGCGAGGCTATCACGGACTTGTCCGCCTCGGGCCACGGGCGCGCCATCAGCGTGCCCTCGCCGCCGGCCAGCTCCCACATCTCGTCGGCGATATGCGGCGCGAACGGGTGCAGCAGCGTGATGAAGGCCTCGTAATCCTCGCGCGAGGTCTCCTTCTGCTCGGTCAGGCGGTTCAGGTAGATCATCAGCGCGGAGATGGCCGTGTTGAACTTGAGGGCCTCAATGTCCGCGCCCACTTTCTCAATGGTCTGGTGGCGCAGGATCAGGTCCGGCCCGGCCGCCGCGGCGTTACTCAGCGAATCCGCGCGCTCCAGGCCCCAGGTGTAGGCGCGCCGCAGGAAGCGGAACACGCCCTCTATGCCGCGGATGTTCCACGGCTTCGAATCCTCGAGCGGGCCCATGAACATCTCGTAGAGGCGGAACGCGTCGGCCCCGTAGCGCTGCACCACTTCGTCGGGGTTGATCACGTTCTTCTTGGACTTGGACATCTTCTCCACCACCGGCTTGAGCTTCTCGCCGTCGGCGGTGACCGCCGCTCCGTCTTCGGCGATGTCCAGCTCGCCGTAGCCGCGGTAGACGCCCTTGCCGTCGCGGTAAGCGTAGGCGAGTATCATGCCCTGGTGCACCAGTTTTCTGAAAGGCTCCTGGGTGGAGACGAAGCCCAGGTCGAAGAGCACCTTGTGCCAGAAGCGCGCGTAAAGCAGATGCAGCACGGCGTGCTCGGCGCCGCCGATGTAGAGGTCCACCGGCATCCAGGCCTTCTCCAGCTCCTTGTCCACGAAAGCGGAGGGATTTTTCGGGTCTATGAAGCGCAGGTAATACCAGCAGGAGCCGCCCCATTGCGGCATGGTGTTGGTCTCGCGCTTGCCGGGGCCGCCGCAGGAGGGACACGCCGTGTTCACCCAGGAATCTATCGCGGCCAGGGGGGATTCCCCGGTGCCGGTGGGCTCGTACTTCTCCACCTCCGGCAGAACGACGGGCAGGTCACCTTCCGGCACGGGCACTATGCCGCACTTGGGGCAATGCACCAGGGGTATGGGCTCGCCCCAGTAGCGCTGGCGCGAGAAGACCCAGTCGCGCAGTTTGAAGTTCACCTTGGCGCGGCCTATGCCTTTCTCGGCGAGCCACGCGGTGATCTTTTTCTTGGCCTCGGGGGTGGCCAGGCCGTCGATGATGCCGGAATTTATGGCGGTGCCGTCGCCGCAGAAGGCGCCCTCGCCTTTCCAGTCCGCCGGGGCTTTCAGCACTTCGATTATCTTCAGGCCGAACTTCACCGCGAACTCGTGGTCGCGGTCGTCGTGGGCGGGCACGGCCATGATGGCGCCGGTGCCGTAGGTGGTCAGCACGTAGTCGGCCGTCCAGATGGGCAGTTTCTCGCCGTTGACGGGGTTCACGGCGTAGGCGCCGGTGAAGACGCCGGTCTTGTCCTTGGCGAGCTCTGTGCGCTCCAGGTCGCTCTTGTTGCCGGCGGCGGCCACGTAGGCCTGCACCGCGGCTTTCTGTTCGGGCGAGGCCAGCTTGAGCGTCAGCGGGTGCTCCGGGGCGAGCACCATGTAGGTGGCGCCGTAGAGGGTGTCGGGCCGGGTGGTGAAGACGGTCAGCTTGCTCCCGTCTGGGAGCGCGAAGTCCACTTCAGCGCCCTCGGAGCGGCCTATCCAGTTCTCCTGCATCAGCCGGGTGGACTGCGGCCAGTCCGTGCCTGACAGGTCGGCCAGCAGGCGGTCGCCATAGGCGGTGATCTTCAGCATCCACTGCTTGAGGTTCTTCTTCTCTATGGGCGTTTCGCAGCGGTCGCATTTGCCCTGGAAGACCTCCTCGTTGGCCAGGCCGGTCTTGCACTTGGGGCACCAGTTTATCGGCCTGGTGTCCTCGTAGGCCAGGCCCTTCTTGAAAAGCTGCAGGAAGACCCACTGCGTCCACTTGTAGTAGGCCGGGTCGGTGGTGTTGAGCTCCCGCTCCCAGTCGTAGCTGAAGCCGAGCGAGTCTATCTGGCGCTTGAAAGTGGAGCAGTTCTTCTCCGTGGTAATGCGCGGATGCACGCCGGTGGAGATGGCGTAGTTCTCGGCGGGCAGGCCGAAGGCGTCCCAGCCCATCGGGTGCAGCACCTCGAAGCCCTTCATGCGCTTGTAGCGGCAGACGATGTCGGTGGCCGTGTAGCCCTCGGGGTGGCCCACGTGAAGGCCGTCGCCCGACGGGTAGGGGAACATGTCGAGGCAGTAGAACTTTGGCTTGCCGGGCAGGCGGGCGGTCTTGAAGGCGTTAGTCTCCTTCCAGCGCTTCTGCTGGCGGGCGTCTATTTCCTGGAAACTGCGGGCGTTGATCTCTGTTCTCACTTGAAGCCTCCGTACGGCCCTGGCTGCGCGGCTATGGCGCGCGTTAACGCGCGTATCTATATAATTCTATCAAAAATGCGGGGAGCGGGGCGGCGGCTAAGACCAGCCGCCCAGCAGCTTGTAGCGCAGCAGCACTTTCAGGACGTAGAGTTTGTTGGGAATGGCCCTGAACATGCGCACCAGCTGGAGCGGGCGCAGGTAGAAGCTGTAATCGGCCCAGTCCGCCAGCAGCGGGAAGAGCCAGGCCGGCACGGCGGAGAAGTTGTCGGAGAACTTGAAATAATTTGCCTTGCCCCCGGTGGTTATCCGCTTGGCGGTCAGGTCGAAAAGTTCAGTCCCGGGGCGCGGCGAAACGTAAAAGAAAGAGGCGAAATGGAAGGGCAGCTTGCGCGCGTACCCGGCCGTGGCCAGCAGCTCCCGCGCGGTCTCGCCCGGGAAGCCCAGCATGAAGAAGCCGCCGACCGTGATGCCTTGCGCGGCTGTGAACCGCACCATCGCGGCGGTCTTGTCCAGGTCCAGGTTCTTCTTTATCAGGCGCTGCAGCCTCGGCGAGGCCGACTCCACCGCGTAGAAGACCAGGTTGGTGCCGGCGGCCTTCATCTTGCGGACCAGCTCCTCGTCCATCCGGTCGGCGCGCAGCCCGTTGGGGAAGCACAGGTTGATTTTCAGGCCGCGCTCGACGATGCCGTCGCAGATGCGCTTGGCGCGGTCCAGGTCTATATTGAAGATGTCGTCGATGATCTCTATCTCTTCGGCGCCGTACTTCCGGACCAGCAGCTCCAGCTCGTCGAGCACGTCCTCCGGGGCGCGCAGGCGGGCTTTTTTTCCGAAGATGTTGTGGCAGTAGACGCAGTTGTACGGGCAGCCGCGCGAAGTGACCAGCGGCAGGGTCCGTTCCGACCTCGGGAAAGGGTTCATGGCGTGGCGGGTCCACGTGGTGAAATATTTGTCCAGGAGCGGCAGGTCCCAGGCCGGCCGCGCTATGGAGCCTATGTCCTCTATGATCGCGGCAGGGACGGGGGCCGCGGAGCCGGCGGGGCCGCGTGCCAGGCAGCCGGCGATGCCGGAAGTGTCCGCGCCGCTCGCCAGCGCCGCGGCCAGCTCGCAGAGCGCCCGTTCGCCCTCGCCGATGACGGCGAAGTCGGTGTGCGGGCAGGCCAGGGCCTCGGCCGGAGAGCTGGTCGGAAAGGGGCCGCCCAGGACCACGCGGCAGCCGGGCGCGTTCTCCTTGGCCAGGCGCGCGGCCATGAACACTTCCGAGGAGTCCAGGCTCATGCCGGTCACGCCCGCCAGGTCCGGGGCGAAGGCTTTTATGCGCGCGGCCAGCTCCTTGCGGTTCAGCCGCTCAACCCTGGCGTCCACCAGCCCGACCTCGGTAAAGCCGGCGCGCCGCAGCGCGCCCGCCAGGTAGAGCAGGCCTACGGGCACCAGCGCGTTGACCTGCCCGTTGAAGCAGTAGCGGGTGTTGGGCTGGATGAGTAGTATCTTCATGCCGGGCCGGGCGGTCAGAGCTTTTTCAGAAGGGCGGCGGTACGGGCGTTCATGCGGCGGCGCTGGGCGGGGGCGGCGTCGTCCCAGCCGGCCAGGTGCAGCGCGCCGTGCGCGGTCAGCACCAGCAGCTCGGTCAGCAGCGAGTGGCCCATGGCGCGCGCCTGCCTGGCCGCCACGGGAACGCAGATATAGATCTCGCCCCACGGAGAGCCGGGGACCGGCGCGGGGGGGAGGTTGAAGGCGATGACGTCGGTGAGCCGGTCCTTGGCCAGGAAGCGTCGGTTCAGCTTCTTTATGGCGGGAGCGCCCGTGTAGATTATATTGACCTGCCGGCGCGCGTGGCGGCCCAGGGCCAGCGCGGCGGCCTTCCTGAGGGCGGGCGCGGCGGCTTTGACCTCGGGCGGCGCGGCGTATTCGAAGAAGAGTTCAGGCATCGGGGTGCTCCCGCTCCCACCCGTCGTAGGCGGCGAGGATGTCTTTGACCAGGGCGTGGCGCGCCACGTCCTTCGCGTTGAAATTCACCACCTTCACGCCGGGCACTTTTTTCAGGATCTCGCGGGCGAGCACCAGGCCGGAGCGGGTCTTCTCCTTCAGGTCTATCTGCGTGACGTCGCCGGTGACGACCATGCGGGAGAATTGTCCCATGCGGGTCAGGAACATCTTCATCTGCTCGGGCAGGGTGTTCTGCGCCTCGTCGAGGATGATGAAGGCGTTCTCCAGCGTGCGGCCGCGCATGTAGGCCAGCGGCACGATCTCCACCACCTGGTCGGCGCGCAGCGAGCGGAACCGGTCCGGCCCCGCCAGGGCGTGGAAGGCGTCGTAGAGGGGGCGCAGGTAGGGGTCGACCTTCTCGGAGATGTCGCCGGGGAGGTAGCCCAGTTTCTCGCCGGCCTCCACTATGGGGCGGGTGAGGATGATGCGCTTGACCTCGCCGGCGCGCAGCGCGCGCAGCGCGCAGACGGCGGCCAGGTAGGTCTTGCCGGTGCCGGCCGGGCCCACGCCGAACACCAGGTCTTTGGAGAGGATGGCCTCGACGTATTTCTTCTGGTTGTCGGTGCGGGGGCGGATCAGGTCGCCGTAATGGGATTTGAAGAGGACGCCCTCCGGCAGCGGGACCTCTTCCCGTGGCCTCGCGTCCTCGGGGGCCAGGCGGGCGTTGTAGAAATCCTCCAGGGCCCCGCGCAGGGCGCGCAGCGCCTTCTCCACGGCCGCGGGAGAGCCCTTCAGGGTGAGGTCGGCGCTCTCGCTCTCGGGGTGGTGGCGCACGTAGACCTGCACGCGGTGCAGGCGCTCCAGCTCGCGCAGGCCTTCGTCCTGCGCGCCGAGCAGCAGCAGGATCTCCTCCCGGTTCTTGAGCTTGAATTTCCGGCCTTCCATATGTCCAGGGCGGGGCTCAGCCCCTCCGGTCTACTGCCACTTAGAGATGCCGCGCGGTATAACCACAATGCCGTCGGGATCGATATAATAACGCTGCGCGTCCTGGTCGGAGTTGTAGCCTATGGTGGTCTTGGCCTCTATGGTATTATGGCGGTCCATGATCACCTTCTTGAGGCGGCAGCCCGGCTTGATCTCGCAGGCGTCCATGATGATGCAGTCCTCGAGCTGGCACTTTTCGTGCACGGTCACGTCGTTGGCGAGGATGCAGCGCTTGAGCGAGGACTGGTGGATGTTGCAGCCGTCGGCCACCAGGCAGTCCTGCAGGTTGGACTCTATGATCTTGGTGGGCGAGGTGGTGTTGCGCGCGTCCTGGATGGGCCAGGCCTTGTTGTGGAGGTCCAGTTTGGGCTTGGCGCCCAGCAGGTCCATGTGGGTCTGCCAGAAGGATTCCAGCGTGCCTACGTCGCGCCAGTACGCCTTCTCCTCGTAGGCCTTCATGCCGGGCAGCGTCTGCTCGTTGAAGTTATAGCTGAAGACGCGGTAGCGCTTGAGGATGTTGGGCAGGATGGTCTTGCCGAAGTCCAACGCCGCGGTCTCGCCGGACTCCTCGTGCAGGATCTTGACCAGCGCGTCGTAGCTGAAGATGTAGTTGCCCATCGAGGCCAGCGCGGCGTTGGGATTGCCGGGCATCGGCTTGGGGTTCTTGGGCTTCTCCTCGAAGCCCGTGATGCGGTTCTTGGCGTCCACGACGACGGTGCCGAAGCGCGAGGCCTGCTTGAGGGGGACCGTGATGGCCGAGACCGTGACGTCGGCCTTGTTGGCCACGTGGGCGTCGATCATCTGGCGGATGTCCATGCGGTAGATGTGGTCGGCGCCGAAGATGGCCACCAGGTCCGGCTTGTAGTCGGTGATCAGGTTCAGGTTCTGCTTCACCGCGTCGGCCGTGCCGCGGTACCACATCTCGCCCAGGCGCATCTGCGGGGGCACGACGGTGATGAAGTGCTCCTTGGTGATGCCGCCGAGGTTCCACGTCGAGCGCAGGTACTCTATCAGCGACTGGGACATGTACTGCACCAGCACGTAGTTGGAGTAGATGCCCGAGTTGATGAAGTTGGAGAGCACGAAGTCGATGATGCGGTACTTCCCGCCGAACGGGACCGCCGGCTTTGACCGCTCCTTGGTCAGCGGGTAGAGCCGTTCCCCCTTGCCGCCCGCCATGATGATGCCTATGGTTTTCATTTGTGTAACCCCTTTGAGATCAGCTGATCGCGTCCATTATCTCCCGCAGGTCCCGGCCGAGGCACAGGAATACGGGCTTGTCTTCGCAGGTGTAATTCTTGATGCGCTGCAGGCGCAGCTCGTGCGTGGCCGCGGTGAGGTCTTCCAGCGACTTGGCCTCGCGGGCCACTATCAGGTCCGGCTCGTCGAGCCCGTAGGACAGGAAGAAGTTCTCCTGGATGTCGCGGTAGCGCGAGACCACCTGCGCGCGCTCGCCCATCAGCTTCTCGCGCTCGCCCTCGGACAGCTCGTACCAGGTGTGCGCCTTCACCACCGGGTGCAGCAGCATGAAGCGGTGCCGGCCGAAGGTGTCCTTGGGCAGGAAGCCGAACTCCAGGTCTTTCCTCGGGATGGCCGGGTCCGCCCCCGGGTGGACGCCCAGGTAACAGTAGGAGGGCGTGAAATACCGGCCCGCGCCGGAGGAGAAGGTGCGCGCGCCGACCTCCTGCAGGTAGGGCAGGTCGTCGGACATGCGCCAGATCAGGATGTCCGCGTCGGAGCGCAGGCCCGAGACCATGTAGGTCCGCAGGAACAGCTTCTCCTGCGCGGCGCCCACCATGTTCTCGAATTCCTGCTTGGCGGCGATCTTCTCGTTGGAGATCAGCCGGCGGAACTCGGGCTGCAGCTTGACCAGCATGAAGCTGGAGTAAATGTTAGCGGTCTTTTTTGCTTTTTCCATCTTTGGCCTCCGGGCTCCGCGCCGCCGTGAACGGGGGCTCCAGGTACAGGGAGCTGTGCCCGAGTATCTCCGTCTCTTCCGCCGTCTCCAGGCCGGTGGTGATCTCGGTCACCAGGAAGCGCCTGCCGCCGGCGTCTATGATATGCCCCCGGGGCACCAGCATGGCGTTCGAGCTCTTGCCTATGAAAAGCTGCCCGTCGAACTGCTCGCCTATCTTGACGCCGTTCTTGAGGTCGGTGACCTCCAGCCAGAGGCGGTTGAGGCCCTGCGAGTTCTTGACGCGCAGGAAATTCACCAGCGTGGTGTCGAATTCCGCCTCGGTGCGCAGGTGCTTCACCTTGGCGGTCATGCCCGGCGCCAGCTTGGAGTAGAGCGTTTCGGTGTTCTTGCCGATGATCACCACTTTCTTGGCCACGGTGAACAGGCGGTCGCCCTTGTTGACGCGGGTCCGGGGCTCTATGTAGACGTTGGTCACCACGCCCTCGGTCTCGGGCTTGACCTCGGTGAAGCTGTAGACGTCCTGCCAGCGGCGCTCGGTCTGCTTGCGCGATTCCTCGGAGCTGGAGTCCAGCAGGGCCGCCATCTCGGTGGAGACCATGCGGGCCAGGATGTGCTTGGGCGTGACGAAGGCGAACATCTCGGTCTGCACTTCCTCCACGCGCCCGTCGAAGGGGGCGAAAATGTCGTAGGTCTCCTGGGCGGTGCTGATGCCGGTCACCGGCGTATAGACCACTATCTCGCCGGTGCGGATGTTGTGGCTGGGGGCGAGGTCCCACGGGGAGGCCTTCGGCGCTTCGGCCGCCGGGGCGGCCTTCGGCGCGGCTTTCTGCGCGGCGGCGCGCTTCGCCGGGGCGGCGGCGTGGGCCTGGGCTGCCAGCGCCAGGAGCAGCAGGGAATTAATGAGCTTTCTTTTCATTGAGTTTAGACCAGGCCTCCCAGGTCCACGGCATCCTGGCGCGGAACATCTCCTGGATGGCCTCGGCGTAGCGGCGGATCTCCCACTGCGCGTGGTCGTCGGCGCGCAGGCTGATGAAGTTCAGCAGGCTGCGCGCGTTGATGGTCCAGTGGAACTGGGTGTACTGCGCCACGGGCAGCACCATGCGCGCCATCTCGCGGGCCGCGCCGGCGTCCAGCAGCTCCTGGTAGGCGGCGTAGGAGGCCTTCACGGCCTTGTCGTAGAGCTCCAGCATCTTCTTCTGGTCCAGGTTCGAGGACGGCAGGGAGCCCTGGCGGTTGCTGCGGTCCTGCGCCCGGAAAACTTCGGGGAAGTAGAACTCGTCGTGCACCTCGGTATAGCGGGCCGAGATCTCGTTGTAGGAGGCTATGCGGTGGCGCATCCACTGCCGCGCCACGAAGATGGGGCACTTGATGTGGAACTGGAAGACCGAATGCTCGAAGGGGCTGAAATGGCCGTGCTCGAGCAGGTATTCCAGCAGCTTGCGGTCGGCCGCCTCGCCCTTGGACACGGAGCCGAAGGAAACGCGGGCCGAGTCCACCGCGCGCTGGTCGCCGCCCATGAAATCTATGAGTTTAACGAAACCCTTGTCCAGCACCCGGGAAAGGTCCCGGCCGGTTTGAAGTCCTGTGTCTGACATGAGCCCTCCGCGGAAAAATTTGAGAAACCCGGATAAAATTATATACTTTTCAAAGTCTTATTAAAAGGCCGCCATGAAAATAAAACTCACCGCCGACGGTTCCCGCCTGGCGCGCAGCCGCAGCCTGCGCTCCCTTGAAAAGATCATGAAAGTCCTGCTGAACCCCGGCGGCTGCCCCTGGGACCGCCGCCAGACCCACGCCACGCTGCTGAAATACCTGCGCGAGGAAGCCGGCGAGGTGAGCCAGGCCGTGCGCCGCAAGGACTGGCACAATCTCAGGGAAGAGCTGGGCGACGTGCTGCTGCAGGTGGTGTTCCACAGCGAGCTCGCCAGGCGCGCCGGCCGCTTTTCGCTGGCCGACGTGATAAAGACCGTGAATTCCAAGATGGTGCGCCGCCACCCGCACGTGTTCGGCGCGGGGGCCAAGCTGGATACGCCGGCGCAGGTGCTGCGCCAGTGGAAGATCATCAAGAAGGCGGAAAAAGCCAGGGCCGCCCGCAAGGCGAGCAAGTGAACTCACGCAGGCTGGCGCGCCTGATCCATCCCGGCTTCCGGTTCGGCCTCTCCGACCCGGAGCAGGCGGTGAAGCTCGCCGGGCTCGGAGTTGGCGGCTTCTGCTTTTACGGCGGCGAGGCGGGCGAGGTGAGGGAGCTTTCCCGCCGCCTGAAGGCCGCCAGCGAAACCCCGCTGCTGATCTCCTCCGACTACGAGAACGGCGCCGGCCAGCGCGCGCGCGGCGCCACCGACCTGCCCTCCAGCATGGCCATAGGCGCCTCGGGCTCCGAGGCCCTGGCCCGCCGCAAGGGCGAGATCACCGCGCTGGAGGCCCGCGCGCTCGGCGTGGACTGGGTCTTCGCGCCCGTGCTCGACCTGGCTACCCGCCCCGATAACCCCATAGTGAACGTACGCGCCTACGGCGCCGCCCCCGGGCTCGCCGCCAGGCTGGGGGAGGCTTTTATTTCCGGGCTGAACTCGCAGGGCGCGCTGGCCTGCGTAAAGCATTTCCCCGGTCACGGCGACACCTCGGCCGACTCCCACCTCGAGCTGCCCTCGGTGGGCAAGAACCTGTTCGCGCTGGAGGAGCTGGAGCTGCGGCCTTTCAAAGCGCTGGCCCGCCGGGCCGACGCCGTTATGGCCGCCCACCTGCTGCTGCCGGAACTGGACGCGGTCAATCCCGCCTCGCTTTCCAGGGAGATCCTGACCGGCCTGCTGCGCCGGCGGCTCGGCTACGCGGGGCTTATCGTCACCGACGCGCTGGAGATGAAGGCCGTCTCCGCCGACCCCGCGGCCGGCGTGAAGGCCTTCCTGGCGGGGGCCGACGCGCTGCTGGTGCCCGACGACCCTTTCGCCCTGCACGCCGAGCTGGCGCGGGCCGCCAACGACGGCCTGCTGACCGCCGCCGCGGTGGACGCGGCGCTGGCGCGCCAGGACTCGCTGGTGCGCAAGCTGGCCCCTTTCCGCTCCGCCCCGCCGCCCGACACCCTGCGCTGCCCCGAGCACCTGGCTTTCAACGCCGAGGCCGCCCCCGCCTGCCTGGCCTGGGCCTCGCCCGCTCGGTTCCGGCTGAACCCCGGAGAGACCGTGGGCTATTTCGAGCCGGTGACCGCGCAAAAGGACTGGAAGGGCGCGGCTTTCGCGGCGGAGCTGGCGCGGCTGGGCGTGCGCGTGGAACCCTACCAGCCCGGCTGCGGCATGCGGCTGGCGGCGGGCTGCTTCTCGCGGCCGCGCGCGGGCTCCGGCAGCATAAACCTCTCGGACGAAGAGTGGCGCGCGCTGGAATCGGCCATCGCCGGCGCCGCCGATTCCGTCCTGCTGGCTTTCGGCAGCCCTTTCGTGCTCAACGGCCTCGCCCCGACGGCGGGGCTCTGCGCTTTCTGCGCGCTGGAGGACTTCCAGCGCGCCGCGGCCGGAGCGCTGGCCGGGCAGGTCAGGGCCGGCGGCTCCATGCCGGTCAAAATCTCACTGAGGAATAAAATATGAACGAAATCTCCGCTTTTCAGCAGATAACGGGCCTGGCCCCGCTGGACTACGCCATCCTGGGCACGGCTCTCGTGGCCCTGTTCGTGATCTCCTACTTCAAGGGCCGCGACGAGCACGACACCAAGGACTACTTCCTCGGCAACCGCAAGACGCCGGTCTGGGTGGCCACGCTGTCCTTCGTCGCCACCGAGATCAGCGCGATGACCATAGTCGGCATCCCGCCCATCGGCTACACCGAGAACTGGCAGTACCTGCAGTTCTTCATCGGCTCGGCGGCGGCGCGCATACTGATCGCGTTCTTCTTCATCCCCGCGTTCTACAAGTTCAGCTGCACCACGATCTACGAGTTCCTGAAGCACCGCTTCGGCGTGGAGACGCAGTACGCGGGCTCGGCCTTCTTTTTCGTGACCCGGCTGTTCGCTTCGGGCGTGCGGCTTTACGCGGCGTCGCTGGCCGTATCTGTCATCATGGGCTGGCAGCTGCTGCCCACCATAGCGTTCTTCACCGCCATCAGCATCCTGTTCATCGGCTTCGGCGGCATCAAGGCGGTGCTGTGGACCGGCACTTTCGAGTCCATAGTTTTCTATATCGCCGGCGGCGCGGTGGCCGGCTGGCTGCTGCTGCATATCGACGGCGGGCTGTCGGGCGCCTGGCAGCTGGCGTCGGAGGCGGGCAAGCTTTCCGTCTTCAAACTGGGCTGGAACCTCAACGACCCCAACGTGCTGTGGGGGGCCGTGCTCAACGGCGTCTTCGGCTCCATGGCCTCGTTCGGCACGGACCAGGAGCTGATGCAGCGGCTGCTGACGCTGGAGACGCGCAGGGAGAGCCAGAAGACGCTGATCCTCACCATCTTCACCAGCTTCCCGCTGACCTGGCTGTACCTGGGGCTCGGTACGCTGCTGTTCGTCTTCTACCGGCAGAACACGGGGCTGCCGCTGCCGGAGAACGCCGATAAGATCCTGTCGCATTTCACGGTGCACGTGCTGCCGGCGGGGCTGAAGGGGCTGGTGCTGACGGCGGTGGTGCTGGCGAGCATAGACTCGCCGCTGAGTTCTCTGTCGTCGTCGTTCATTACGGACATTTACAGGCCGCTGATAAAGAAAGACGGCGACGAGAAGCACTACCTGTTCGCCTCGCGGCTGAGCGTGCTCTGTTTCGGGCTGCTGCTGGCGGTCATCGCCTGGCTGTGCGCGTCGGGCTCTGGGCGCATGCTGTGGCTGGCCTTCAAGATCAACGGCGTGACCGCGGGCAGCCTGCTCGGCGTGTTCCTGCTCGGGCTGCTGACCGCGCGCATCTCCAACAAGGTCAACGTGCTGGCCATGTTCGCCAGCGCCTGTTTCGCCGGGCTGACGCTTTACCTTTCCGAAAAAGGCCTGGCCCCCATCGGCTGGAGCTGGATCGTAGTCATAGGTACCGTTTCCACCTTCTCCCTCGCGTGGCTGCTGGCCCCGCTGGAGACTAAGTTCGGAAAATAGCCGCGGCGCCGTGCCGGCCCGCCGTGCCGGTGGAAACTAGTCAGATAAATTGGGAATGCGCCAATTGCCCGCGCCCCCGCCCCGCTGTATACTTAACTTGGGGAGGGGTTATGAAGAGCCGGGGCGGTCTGGTCATGGTCATTGCGCTCGCGCTTTTGCGCGGGCCGCTGTTCTGCGTGCCGGAAGCCGGCGCGGCCGGCGCGGACTGTAAAGGCTTCTCCGCGCGGGTCGTAAGCTACTCCGAAGCCAGCGACATAGGCCGTATCTCGGTGCTGGGGTTCGTGCCCAAGGGCGGGGTGGAAAAGAACGAAGCCGACTATATCTCGGAAAAACTGGCCGCCTGCCTGGCCGGCCACAGGAAGCCGGCCCTTATAGAACGGGCCCTCCTGGAAAAAGTCCTGAAAGAGGCGCGGCTTTCCTCTTCGGGCGCGGACGCGCAGGGCAAGGCGGCCGGGCTGGCCGACATCTTCTCTGTGGACGCGGTGGTCACCGGCACGGTATTCGCGGCCGGAGGCAAACTCAAGGTCCTGACGCGGCTGATAGAGCTGAAAACGGGGCGGGTCCTGCTGGCGGAGCAATCGGAAGCGGAGCGCGAGTGGCCGCAATTCCCCGACCCGTCGGGCACGGAGCTGGACTGGGATAGCCCGGCCTGGCCCCTTCCGCCAGCGGACCTCAGGGACGCCCTCGCCGAGCCGGAGCGGGAGTCCTGTTCCGCCCGGAAATCGCGGCTGAGCGGGCTGAATTCCGAGCTGGTGGAGGCCAAGGCGCTGTATTGGGCGGCGAAAATGAAGGAGCCCGGCTTCACCGTCCGCGGTCTGACCAGGAATCCCGGCACTGAGATCACAGATCCCGGGGTAAAGGCCCGGTTCTACAGGCTGCTCGAGGCCTATTACAGGTCCGACAGCGCCGGGGCGCCATCCCCGGAAAAACTTGCGGCCGTGCATGACCTGGTAGCCGAGGAAAACCGGGTCTACAACGAATGCGGCTCCCGCTGACGGCCCTCGCCGGGCCGCCGCGGCGGGTAAAGCAAAACCCCGCGGTTTGGGCCGCGGGGTTCTGTCAGCGCCGAACCTTATCAGTTCGTGTGCTTGAGCAGGTGCTCTTTGCGGCGCTTTATCTCTTCTTCGAGCTTTTCGAGCTTTTCTTTGGCCTTTTCCTTGGTCTCGTCCATCCAGTCGCCCAGCTGCTCGCGGGTGTCCTTGCCCGCCTTGGGAGCGAACAGGATGCCGATGGCCGCGCCTATAAGGCCGCCGACCAGGAAAGCGCCGATTATTTCTCCGCCTCTGTTTTCTGACATAAGAACCTCCAGTGAAATCCGTTTTTTCTCCGCTACTCCTAGTATTATACATTGGCGGGGGCCTTGTCAAACGCGGTCAGGGCGGGCCAAATCTTATATAATCCAGCTATGAGGCTGCTGCTGTTCCTCCTGCTGCTGCTGCCCCCGTCCGCCGGGGCGCTGCAGTACGACGCCCGCCTCAGCGCGAAGCTGAAAAAAGAATTCGAGGGTAAGCTCTCCGCCGCCCAGACCGGCAGGGAGCTGCTGGCCCGCCTGGCCAAAACGCCGTCCTACGCGCGGCTGAAGGTGCTGGCCCGCAAGGACGACTCGGAGACCCTGGCCTGGTTCGACCCCGACGACAACGCCGTCTACCTGAACTCCCGCTTCATCCTTAAATTCTTCGCCGCCAGGGACTTCCGCGACGCCAAGATAGTGGAGATCCTGTGGGGCAACAAAGAAGTGCGCACGGAGCTGGTCAAGTACGTCGCCCCCATCTACCTGCACGAGCTGGTGCACGCCGTGCAGTGCTATCTCTACCCGGAATACCGCCAGGACGCCGGCGCCAACCCGCTGGAGTTCGAGTACGAGGCCTACCTCACGGAGGACATGTACGTCCACGAACTGATGAAGGCCGACCCGGCGCTGCTGCGCGCCTTCATCCGGGGCACCTACACCGACCTCTACACGGCCAACATCTTCGGCAGCTACTTCACCCTGTCGCTGGACCCGGGCAAGTACCGCGAGAAGATCCGCCGCTACTACGAGGAGCGCCTGGGGGGCTACGTCAGCATGGAGAAGGCCGCCGTCCGCAAGCAGAACAGCGTGGCCGATTCGAAGATCTTCGCCTACGCCTCCGGTGAAGTGGGCACCTACGCGCGGGACAACACCGCGCTGGCCCGCCTGCGCAAGGAAAAGAACGATTACGCCCGCTTCCTGGACGACTTCTACAATAAGCGCTGGCCCGCCTTCAGCGCCGACGCGCTGCTCTTCGTGGGGGAGCTCGCGCTGAAGGAGAAGAACTACCCGCTGGCGCTGGACTGCCTGGCCGTGGCCGATGCCAATTCGGCGGGGGCCGGCCTGGCGCCGGAGGCGCTCAGCTCCCTGAAGACCAAGGGCGCGCTGGCCGTGCTGGAGGCGGCCTCGTTCGTGCGGGACTCCCATAAAAAGATGGACATCGAGGTGCTGAGCCAGCATCTGAAGGCCCTGGAAAAAGCCTGCGCCGCCACGGGGCGCCCCTTTCCCGGGGACCTGAGCGCGCTGGCGGAGAAGCATTACCCGGAGGCCATGGCCTACTACGCCAGGAAGCACGCCGCGGAGACGGACCCCTCCAGGAAGGACTATTACAAGGAAAACCTCGACTACTTCGCCGCCAGGGGAGAGGGCGGGGCGGCCCTGCCGGAGTGAGTAGAGAGCAGATAAAACTTTTTTTCTTGAAACCCAAAGTTTAATTAAGTAGATTAGTTACAGGCGTACCAGCTACAAGTCCAGCGGAGGAACTTATGATCGACATCGCAAAGAACATCGCCACCACCCCGCGGCGCACCAAAGCTTCCGTTATCCGCGAGCTCCTGAAGACCACCAACCAGCCCGGCATCATCTCCTTCGCCGGCGGCCTGCCCGCCCCCGACCATTTCCCGTACGATTTCGTGGCCGAGACGGTCAAGGAGATCATGGCCAAGAAAGGCCGCGTCGCCCTGCAGTACGGCCCCACCGACGGGCTGCCGGAGCTGAAGGAAGAGTTCATCAAGTTCCTCAAGAAGTACGAGAACATCGACGCCAAGCCCGAGAACCTCATCATCACCACCGCCAGCCAGCAGGCGCTGGACATGGTAGGCCGCCTCTTCATAGACGCCTCCGACCCGGTCATCGTCGAGAAGCCCAGCTATATGGGCGCGCTGCAGGTGTTCCGCTCCTACGGCGCCGAGTTCATAGGCGTCAAGCTCGAGGACGACGGCATCAGCACCGACGAGCTGCAGGAGAAGCTGGAGTGGCTGCACGCCCAGGACGAGCATTATAAGTTCCTCTACCTGGTCCCGGATTTTCAGAACCCCAGCGGCGTGACGCTGTCCGAAGAGAAGCGCAGGAAGATCATCGAGCTCTCCGAGAAATACAATGTCGCCGTCATCGAGGATTCTCCCTACCGCCAGATACGCTTCGAGGGCACGGAGCCCAAGATGCTCTACCGCCTGGACAAGGAAACCCACAAGACCGACAACATTATCTCGCTGTTCACCTTCTCCAAGACCTTCGCCCCCGGCCTGCGCCTGGGCATCATCCTCGGCCACCCGCAGATCATCAAGAAGATGGAGATCCTCAAGCAGTCGCTCGACCTCTGCACGTCGAGCCTCAACCAGCTCATCGCGGCCGAGTTCCTGCGCACCGGCTTCTTCGAGAAGCACATCCAGGTGGTCAAGAAAGACTACAAGGTCAAGAAGGACACGATGGTCGCCGCGCTGGGGAAATACATGCCGGACGGCGTCACCTGGACCAACCCCGAGGGCGGTTTGTTCCTGTGGGTGCGCCTGCCCGAGGGCATGAGCGCCGACGACATGTTCCAGGACGCGCTGAAAGAGAACGTGGCCTACGTGATAGGTTCCGCATTCCATTCCGACGGCTCCGGCAAGAACACGATGCGCCTGAACTTCTCTTTCGCCAGCCCGGACCAGATCGACGAGGGCGTAAAGCGCCTTGCCGCGGCGGTCAAGAAGCGCCTGGTCGCTGTAAAATAAACCTTGCTGAATGGCCGAAACCTCACCTGAGTTCAGCCGAAACCTTCGTGCCGCCGGCGTAGTCGGAGCCGGCGGCGCGGGTTTTCCTTCCTACGTGAAAGCGCAGGGGAAGGCCGAGTACGCGCTGGTGAACGCGGCCGAGTGCGAACCCCTGCTCAAAAAGGACCAGAAGATCCTGGAGTATTTCCCGGAAAAGGTTTTCGACGGGCTGGACCTGCTGATGAAGGCCGTGGGCGCGTCCCGGGGTATAGTCGGCATCAAGAAGAAGCACGAGAAACTCATCGGGCGCCTGAAAGAGATAGCGAGATCCCGCAAGAATATTTCCATCCTCGAGATGGGCGACTATTACCCCGCCGGCGACGAGCAGTGCCTGGTCTTCGAGGCCACCGGGCGGATAGTGCCGCCCGGCGGCATCCCGCTCGACGTGGGCTGCGTGGTCAGCAACGTGGAGACCCTCTATAACGCCGCCTTCGCCCCGCGCCCGGTCACCGAAACTTTCATAACCGTCAACGGCGGCGTAAAGAAACCCGCTACCTTCCGCGTGCCGGTGGGCGTCACCTGGCGCGAATGCGTGGAACTGTGCGGCGGGTTCACCGTCAAGGACCCCGCCTATATCGACGGCGGCCCCATGATGGGCCGTGTACTGACCGATTTCGACCTGCCGGTGGTGAAAGCCTCCGCCGGCATCATAGTCCTGCCCAAGGACCATCCCCTCATAGTCAAGAAAGCGCAGAGCCGGCCCGTGTTCACCCGCATCGGGCGCTCCACCTGCGACCAGTGCTCTTTCTGCACCGAGTTCTGCCCGCGCTACCTGCTGGGCCACAACGTGCAGCCGCACCGCGTGATGCGCACCATGCAGTTCGCCGGCGGCGAGCACAAGGTGCACAGCCCCTACGGCCTGCTCTGCTGCGAATGCTCGCTCTGTTCCCTCTACGCCTGCCCCGAGAACCTCAACCCGCGCGAAGCCTGCGTGGCCGCCAAGGGCGACCTGCGGGCCAGGAAGATAGGCTTCAAAAATTCGGACCTGAACACCGGGCGCGCCCCGCAGGCGCACCCCGTGCGGGATTTCCGCAAGGTGCCGGTCTCGAAACTGGTGAAACGGCTGGGGCTCGAGGATTACAACAAGGACGCCCCCTGGACCGAGTTCTCGTACAAGCCGGCCAAGGTCAAAATTTTAATGAGCCAGCATATAGGCGCGCCCTGCGCTCCGGCGGTAAAGGAAGGGCAGCGCGTGGAGAAGGGCGCCGTGGTGGGGGACGTCTCCGCCGACAAACTGGGCTGCCCCGTGCACGCCAGCGTCTCCGGCACGGTGGTCAAGGTGAACGAAAAATACGTGGAAATACAGGCGGACTGAATTTATGCTAAACGCTATAGGCGGGGTTGAACTCTCCAGCATAGCCAAGGGCCTCGAAGCGGCCGACGCCATGCTGAAGACCGCGAACATCAAGCTGATCCTGTCGCGCTCGGTCTGCCCGGGCAAGTACGTGGCCCTTATAGCCGGGGACGTGGGCGACGTGAACGCCGCGGTGGAGGCGGGCGCCGCCAAGGCCGCGCACGCGCTGGTGGACAGCTTCGTGGTGCCCAACATCCATCCCGAGGTTTTTCCGGCCATAGAAGGCACCGCCGTGGTGGAGGCGCTCGAGGCCCTGGGCGTCATAGAGGCTTTCTCCGTTTCCGCCCTGATAGAGGCCGCCGACGCCGCCGTGAAGGCCGGCACCGTGAAACTTCTTGAAATACGCCTGGCCATGGCCCTGGGCGGCAAAGCTTTCGTCACCATGACAGGCACGGTGGCCGCGGTGGAGACCGCCGTGAACGCCGGCGCCGCCGTGGTAGGCAAGAAAGGCCTGCTGGTGGAGAAGGTAGTGATACCGCAGCCCCGCCAGGAACTGCTGCGCGAAATTATCTGACCGGAGCACCGCATGAAATATCTTCTAGCCCTGCTGCTCGCCCTGCCCTCCGCCTTGAGCGCCGAGACCATAAGGATCATCGCGCCTTATACCGGCAGCCTGACCAATAAATACGTCAGCGACGCGTACGGCCTGGACCTGCGGGACACCGGGGAGATGCACGGCCTCTTCGCCCAATGGCTTAACACGGAAAAATTCCAGATCAACGCCTTCGTCTACACGGCCCCGGTAGTGAATTATAGCGACGTGGACGGCCTGCACCTGAACGCCGATTATTACCTTAAGCCCACGGCGGCCGGCAAATGGGTGCTAGGCGCCGGCCTGGAGACCCTGGACATCAAGCTGGACGCGGGCCGCAATATCCCGGGCCTCACCGCCTTCGCGCTGGACAATACGGTCTCCTTTTATTATGGCCGCGCCGGGCGCTACTTCAATTTCAAGAAGGGCTGGCTCTCCTCTTCCCTGCTGCCTTATGCGGGCTGGGCGCGGGAGAAGATCACGGGCGAACTGCGAATGGACCCGAATGGCCCCTCCCCGGCGAGGACCATAGATATCGGCGATTCCGACAGCCACGCCCTGGCCGGCCTCAACCTTAACGCCACGATAGCGCATTTCATAGACCTGCAGGGCAAATGGATGGGGCGGTTCAAGGATGGCCGCACACTGGACGAGTACTCGCTGATGGCCAATATCTTCCTGAACAGGCATTGGGGCCTGAGCTACCGCTACAAGTACATGGAGTACGGCTCGTCCTCCAACGGCTACCACCTGGGCGGCGTGGCCTACGTCTTCTGACGGCCGGTATTGCCGGCCTTACTTTAATAGTATAATTTGCGAAGATTGAGCGTTTCAAGGAGACTCAGAATGGCTTCAGCTAAAAGAACCCCGATGATAGCCGGCAACTGGAAGATGCACATGACCGCCAAGGAGGCCGCCGACCTGGCCGCCGCCATGCGCAAAGGCCTGGACCCGGACCTGAAGCACGAAGTGCTGCTCGCCCCCACTTTCACCGCGCTGCACGCCGTCAACGCCGTGCTCGGCGGCTCCAAAATCTTCCTCTCGTCCCAGGACGTGTGCTGGGAAGAGAAAGGCGCCTTCACCGGCGCCGTCTCCCCGTCGCAGCTCAAGGACGCGGGCTGCACCCACGCCATCATCGGCCATTCCGAGCGCCGCAAGGTGTTCCTCGAGACCGACGAGGTGGTCAACAAGAAGATGAAGGCCGCCATAAAGGCGGGTCTCGTGCCCGTGCTCTGCATCGGCGAGACGCTCGAGGAGCGCGAGAGCCAGAAGACCTACCGCGTGCTGGAGACCCAGCTCGTCGGCGCCTTCGCCGGCATCACGCCCGCCGAAGCCGCCAAGGTCGTGATAGCCTACGAGCCTGTGTGGGCCATCGGCACCGGCAAGACCGCCACGCCCGACCAGGCGCAGGACGCCCACGTTTTTGTGCGCAAGCAGATGGAGCGCATTTACGGGCGTGATTACGCCGAGGCCGTGCGCATACTTTACGGCGGCTCGGTGAAGGCCGACAATATAGACGAGCTGATGGCCCAAGGCGACATAGACGGCGCGCTGGTGGGCGGCGAGAGCCTGAAGGCCGACAAGTTCCTGCGCGTCATACATTTTCAGCCCGCGCTGAGCAGGTAAAACGTGAACGAGCAGCTGCTGAAGGAAATACTCGAGGACCTGAAACTCCGCCAGGCGCGTTCCGCCCTGGCCGTCCCCGTGGGCATTTCCAACCGCCACGTGCATCTGACGAAGGAAGATTTCAAGACCCTCTTCGGCGCGGACGCTGACGACACGCGGCTCAAGGCGGTAAAGCAGCCCGGCCAGTACGCCTGCAACGAGCGGGTGACGGTGGAAGGCCCCAAAGGCGCGCTCAAGGACGTCCGGATGATCGGGCCGTACCGGAAATACAGCCAGGTGGAAGTTTCCCTGGGCGACGCGCGCCGGCTGGGAGCGGAACCGCCGATACGCGACTCCGGCAAGCTGGACAACTCCCCGGGCGTCAGGCTGGTCGGGCCCAAGGGTTCCGTGACCTTGAAGAGCGGCCTGATCCTGTCCAAGCGGCATATACATTTTAACGTGAAGGAAGGCGCGGCGTACAAAGTGAAGGACGGGCAGGAAGTGCGCGTGCTCTGCGGCCGGGGCACGGACCGGGAGACCATCTTCGAGCGGGTGCTGTGCCGCGTTTCGGACGCCTATTCCCTGGAGCTGCACCTCGACGTGGAAGAAGCCAACGCCGCCGGCCTGAAGAACTGCGACCCGGCCTACATAGTGTAAGGATTTTGAAGTAAAGAACTCCTTTTAGGAGGGGTTCAGCGGAGCCTGAGCCGCAGGGCGAAGGCGCAGCGACGACGAAACGGGGAACCTTAGGTTCCCCTTGTAGAGCGCCCGGCCGACGAAGGCCGGGTCGCAATCGACCCCGGGCAAAGCCCGGGGCGCGACAGACTGGAGGATAATATGGACGCACTCGGAATGATAGAAACCAAGGGCCTCGTGGCCTGTGTGGAAGCGGCTGACGCCGCGGTGAAAGCCGCCAACGTCAAGATCGTCGGCTACGAGAAGGTCGGCTCCGGCCTCGTGACCATCCTTTTCCGCGGCGAAGTGGCCGCCTGCCGCGCCGCCTGCGACGCCGGCGCCGCCGCCGCCCAGAAAGTGGGCGAGCTGGTGAGCGTGCACGTGATCCCGCAGCCGCACGGCGACCTGGAAGGCAAGCTGCCGATCAGCGACGCCAAGAAGAAGTAGACTGCCGTTCCGGGCGCAGGGGGCTTCGGCCCCCGCGCCTGACTCTTTTGGAGGAATCATGCTATTCGCACGAGTAGTGGGTAACGTGGTCTGCACCCGCAAGGACGACAAGCTCGTCGGCACCAAGCTGCTGATGGTGCAGCCCGTGGGCCTCGACGACAAGCCGCGCGGCAACACTCTCGTCGGCATCGACGCCGTGGGCGCCGGCACCGGCGAACTGGTGCTGCTGGTGCAGGGCTCCAGCGCCCGCCAGACTTCCAAGACCGAAAATACGCCGGTGGACTGCACGGTCTTCGCCATCGTGGATACCGTGGAGAAGGACGGCAAGATAGTCTTCAAGAAATCGGTCGGAAAATTCCAGGAATAAGCCATGCCTTTAAGCGAAGAAGACCTGCGGAAGATAGTGACGGAGGTGGTGCGCAATCTCGAGACGGCCCCGGCCGCCCCGGCGCAGTCCTCTGCCGGCCCGGTGTTCGACACCGTCGACGCCGCCGTGAGCGCCGCCGAGCAGGCCCAGCCCGTGTTCCAGGAGCTGGGGCTGGCGGCGCGGGAAAAGATAATCTCCGCCATGCGCGAAGTTTCGCGCGCCAATTCCCGCCGCTGGGCGGAACTGGCCGTGGCCGAGACCGGCATGGGCCGGGTGGAAGACAAAGTTTTGAAGAACCAGGTCTGCATCGACGGGACCCCGGGCGTGGAAGATCTGCGCGCGATGGCCTACACCGGGGACAAGGGCCTGACCCTGGTGGAATACGCGCCCTTCGGCGTGGTGGCCGCCATCACGCCCTCCACCAACGCCGTGGCCACCATCATCTCCAACGCCATCGGCATCCTCGCCGCCGGCAACTCCGTGGTCTTCTCGCCTCACCCCGCCGCCAAGGGCTGCGTGGCCGACGCCGTGCGCGTGCTGGATAAAGCTATCGTAGCGGCGGGCGGGCCCGCTAATTTGGTGACTACCATCGCCAAGCCCACCCAGGAGGCGACCAAGCAGCTCCTGTGCCACCCCCGGACCAACATGAACATAGTGACCGGCGGCCCGGCAATTGTGAAAGTGGCCATGACCGCCGGCAAGCCCTGCAAGACCATAGCCGCCGGGCCCGGCAACCCGCCCGTGGTGGTGGACGAGACCGCCGTGTTCCCGGATTGCGCCAGGGAAATAATTTACGGCTGCGGCTTCGACAACAACGTGCTGTGCATCGCCGAGAAGGAAGTGATAGTGACCGAGGCCGCGAAGTCCCGCTTCCTGGAAGCCATGCGCTCAGACCCCCGCGCCTACGAACTCTCCGGCTCACAGATGGACGGACTCACCAAACTCATTATCCTGGAACCCGGGCCGGAGCCCAAGATCAACCGGGACTTCATAGGCAAGAACCCGTCGGTGATAGCCCGGGCCATAGGCCTGAGCCTCTCCGACGACATCCGCGTGCTCTGGGCCGAGGTGCCTAACGACCACCCGTTGGTCCACGCCGAGCAGCTGATGCCGGTGCTGCCCGTGACCGTGGCCCGCGACGTGGACGCCGCCATCGAGCTGGCCCGCCGCGCCGAGGGGAATAACCACCACAGCGCCGGGATGTATTCCACCAATGTCAAGAACATGACCAAGATGGGCCGCCGCATGGCCTGTTCCATCTTCGTCAAGAACGGCTGCACGCTGCATGGCCTGGGCCTCGGCGAGGGCTACGCCTCCATGTCCATCGGGACGCCTACGGGCGACGGCATCACCAAGACCAGCCATTTCGTGCGCCCGCTGCAGTGCAGCGTAGTCGGCGATCTGAGAATAGCGTAAGGAGATTTAATATGCAGGCCAATATAGCCGTGGGTTTGATCGAACTCTCCTCGATAGCCAAAGGCATCGAGACCCTGGACGCCATGTGCAAGGCCGCGGGCGTCAAGCCCGAGGTGCACCAGGCGATCTCGAAGGGGAAATATATCATCGTGATCTCGGGCCCGCTCGGCGAAGTCGAGTCTTCCCTGGCCAAGGGCGCGGAGATAGCCGGCAATACCGTGATAGCCCGGCACCTCATCCGCAACATCCACTCCGGCGCGCTGGCCGCGCTTAATAAAAAAGTTAAGCCCGCCAAGATAGAGGCCGTGGGTATTGTCGAGACCAAAGAGGCCCTGCCGGCGCTGTTCGCCGCCGACGCGGCCGCGAAGGCCGCCTTCGTGCACGTGGCCGAGGTCAACACCGGGCGTGGCATAGGCGGCAAAGGCTATTTCACCGTGGTCGGCGAGCCCGGCGCGGTGCGCACTGCGGTCACCGCCGGCGTGAAAGCCATCGGCGAGGACGCCGTGATCAGCCGCATAGTGATACCCAACGCGCACGAGCATCTCGGCGCGGCCATATAGGAGATTGCCATGAGAATAGTCATAGGCGCTGACCACGCGGGTTTCGACGCTAAAGAGCGGCTCAAGAAGTTCCTGCAGAAGCTCGGCCACGACGTCACCGACTTCGGCTGCTACTCTACGGAGCCGGTGGATTTTCCGGACATAGCCCTGCTCGTCAGCGAGGCCGTGCGCCGGAAAGAGTTCGACCGTGCCGTGCTGGTGGACGGCTTCAACGGCGCCATGCCGCTGGCCGCCAACAAGGTGCACGGCATCCGCGCCGTGGCAGCCTACGACACCATCTCGGCCCGCTTCGCGGCGGCGCACGAGGACTGCAACGTGCTCTGCCTTGGCGGCAAGACGCACGGCGAGCTGGCCCTCGAGGAAATGATCAAGGTCTGGCTCAATACCCCTTTCGAGGGCGGCAAGTACCAGAAGCGCCTCGACAAGATCACCGCGATAGAACAGAAGAATTACTGAGATGAAACAGGCCAAGGTCATAGGAAGGGTTTTCTGCTCCCGCCAGTGCTGCGGCATGGAGTCGAAGACGCTTCTTTTGATCCAGCCGCTCGACTGGGAGACCGACAAGCCCGCGGGCGACCCGCTGGTAGCGGGAGACACCGTCGGGGCCGGGGCGGGGGAGACGGTCTTCTTTGTCGCCTCCCGCGAGGCCATACAGGCCTTCGAGGGCTGGGAGGGCGAGACGGCGGCCAAGGCCGCGCCGCCGCCAGTGGACGCCGCGATAGTAGGGATAATCGACGGCAAGCAGATCCGCTAATTTTATGTTCGTAGCCAAAGTCATAGGGAACGTCTGGGCCACCCGCAAGCATCCGGGGCTGAAGGGAGCCACCATGCTGCTGGTCAAGCCGCTGGGCGCCGACGGGAAACCGGCCGGCGAGGCGCAGCTCGCGCTCGACGGCGGGCAGGGCGCCGGGCCCGGAGATACCGTGCTGATAGTGGACGAGGGCGGCTCCGCCCGCAAGATACTGCGGAATCCGAAAGCGCCGGTGCGCACCGTGATAGCCGGCATCGTGGATAAAGTCTATTTAGGAGAATAAGACCATGAACGACGAAGATATAAAGAAAATAGCCGCCGAGGTGGCCAGGATCATGAAGGCCGGGGGGCAGTCCGCTCCCCGCCAGAGCCTGGGCGATTCCGTGAGCATCGGCTCAGCCGGAAAAGTTTTCCAGCGCCCGCTGGTGAACTCCCCGGCCCCCTCCGAAAAGAAGCCCTGCACGGGCCAGGGCGACTGCCGCCTGGAGGAGAACACCTGCAGCTCCTCCTGCCAGAGCTGCAACCCGCTGAACAAATATACCCCGCAGCAGATCAAGGCCAGCGCCGACCGCGTGAGCTTCTGCAACCCCAACGAGTCCAGCTCCTCTATCGCCGGCATGATAGACCACACCCTGCTCAAGGCCAACGCCACGCAGGAGGAGATAGGCAAGCTCTGCGAGGAGGCACGCAAGTACCGCTTCGCCTCCGTGTGCGTGAACCCCGGCTACGTTGCCATGGCCAGCCGCCTGCTGCGCGGCTCCTCCGTGATGGTCTGCACCGTCATCGGCTTCCCGCTGGGCTCGACCACCCCGACGGTGAAGGCCATAGAGGCCCGCGACGCCATAGCCAACGGCGCCGACGAGATAGACATGGTCATCAATATCGGCGCGCTGAAATCCGGCAACGACCAGCTGGTGCAGGACGATATCAAGGCCGTGCGCGAGGCCACCCGCGGCAAGTGCCTCAAGGTCATCCTCGAGACCTCGTACCTGACCAAGGACGAGAAGGTGCGCGCCTGCAAGATGAGCAAGATCGCGCAGGCCGACTTCGTGAAGACCTCCACCGGCTTCGGCTCCGGCGGGGCGACCCCCGAGGACATAGCGCTGATGCGCGAGACCGTGGGCCCCGAGATGGGCGTGAAGGCCTCCGGCGGCATCAAGAACGCGGAGGTGGCCGCGGCCATGATCAAGGCCGGCGCCACGCGCCTCGGCACGAGCGCCAGCATCGCCATAGTTTCCGGCGGAGAAGCCGCCAAAGGGCAGTATTAAGCAGGGCGGTCCGGCCGGGGGGACACCCCGCCCGCCCGGACTGCAGGGAACCGTTGCGCGGTTCCCCTCCAGCCGAAGCGGCTGGAGCCTCCCCTCCCCAACGGGCGTTCGGGGCATCCCCCCGGTCGTACCTTGGGGCGAATTTAAAAGAGGAGTTCCTTAGAATCAAGGAGAAAGAATATGTCTGAACCTAAAGAAGCGCTGGGAATGATAGAGACCAAGGGTTTCATCGGCATGATCGAAGCCTCCGACGCCATGAGCAAGGCCGCCAAGGTGCGCCTGCTCGGCTACGAGAAGATCGGCTCGGGCTACATGACCACCCTGTGCGTGGGCGAAGTGGGCGCCGTGCGCGCCGCCGTGGAAGCCGGCGCGGCCTCGGCCCAGAAGGTGGGGGAGCTCGTAGGGATGCACGTCATACCGCGCCCCTCCGACGACCTGGACAAGTACCTCGCGAAGATCTCGGTGAAGCTCTGATAAACGGCCCGCGGCCCCGTTGCGTCTGACGCCGGGCCGCGCGCGGTTTTATGCTTACCAAGGGCGCCCTTGAAGACCTGATCATGGAGCACCTCCGGCCCGCGCCGGGGGCGGCGCCCGCCATGAAAAAAGTCCCCGAGCTGAAAAAGAAAGTCTTTCTCAGCGATTGGGAGCTCCGCCGGCTCTACAAGCCAGGAGCGCGAGCGGTAACGGTGCCAGCCAACGCCATCCTCAGCCCGCTCTCGCTGGACTGGCTGGACTACGACGGGGTGAATGTGCTCAGGGTCTGATCTTGCGGTCAATTACTGGAGGTAGTATGAACAAACTGTTTTTAACCTTTAGCCTCGCGCTGGCCTGCGCCCTGCCCGCCGCCGCGCAGCTGGATTTCGACAAGCCCGCGGAGACGCAGACCCAGGCGGTCCAGGACCCGGTGCAGGCCGCCCCGGTCAACGTGATCGAGGCCGAGCTGGCCTTCCTGAGCGCCGCCGCCAAAGATAAGGACGAGGACGTAATGGAGCTGGTGCTGCCCCAGGTGGAAGACTGGCTGCTCCGCCACCCGGCCGCCGCCGGCGCGGCCGACGCCCAGCTGCTGAAGGCGGACCTCCGCTACAGGCTGGGCGACCACAAGGCCGCCATGATGGACCTGCTCAGGTATTTTTACGAGTATCCCCAGGCCGCCTCTGAGGACGCCGCCCGCAAGCTCTTCCAGGAGCTGCTCGATAAGAAAGCCGACAAGAAACTCAAGCCCGCGCTGCTGGCGCTGGCCGGCGCGCCGGAGGGCGAAGATACCGCCGCCCGCCTCTACGCCCTGCTGCAGGCCGCGCCCGCCGCCGCCGGCGCGTTCCTCTACGAGCCGATCATCGCCGAGCACCGGGCCTTCCTCAACAGGTTTCCCGACCGCGCCGGCAACGACGCCCTGCGCGTGGCCGTGGCCGACCTGCACCTTAACATGAAGGAATACCTGAAGGCCGCCCACGCCTACGAAAAGATGATACAGCTGCACCCCGACAGCCAGCTGGCCGCCAGGGCCAAGCTGCTGCTGGCCGTAGTGCTGGCCGACAACCTGAAACAGTACGACAAGTCCATCGCCGTGTTCCAGGATATCACCGTGGCGCTGGCCGGCACCGAGCAGGCCAAGGCCGCCTACTCCCGCCTGCCCGGCCTTGCCGAGAAGCAGAAGAAGTACCAGCTCGCCGTCGACGTCTACGAGGAGATCATCGCCCGCTACCCGGACACCGAAGAGGCCTACAACGCCTACAAGGCCGAAGCCCGCGTTCTGCGCGAGGAGATGGACAAGTATTCCGAGGCCGTGGCCGTGCTGAACCGCCTGGCCGACAAGTACAAGGGTGAAAAAGGCGTAGCCGCGCTGCTGCTCTCCGCCGAGATCTACCGCAAAGACCTGAAGGATACCGCCGGCGAGGTGGCCATGTACGACCGGATAGTCGCGGAGTACGACACCGACCCGCAGGCCCCCAAGGCGCTCTACGCCGCCGGAGAGCTGTTCGACAAGGCCAAGGACACGGACAAGGCCAGAGAATATTACCAGAAGATCCTGGAGAAGTATCCCGAAGACCCGCTTTCCAAGAAAGCTGAAAAGCGCGTCGCGGCCATCATAGCGGGCAAACCTTAGGAGAAAGATGAACACACAACTGGGCGTGATAGAAGGTTTTTACGGCGAGCCATGGAGCTGGGGCCAGAGGACCGACTACGCCGGCTTCCTCCGCAAGCACGGTTTTTCGTTCTACATTTACGCGCCCAAGGGCGACCCGTACCTGCGCCGCAAATGGCGCGAGGCGTACCCCAAGGCGATAGAGGAGAAGCTGGCCAAACTGGCCGGGCAGTGCCATTCCGCCGGCATAGAGTTCGGCGTGGGCTTCAGCCCTCACGAGGTCTACCTCTCCGACTTCAGCCTCGAGACCAAGAAGTTCCTGCAGGCCCGGCTGGACCTCTTCAACCGGCTGCGGGTGAACAAGCTCTGTATCCTGATGGACGATATGAAGGGGGATATCCCCAACCTCGCCGAGAAGCAGGTGGAGATAGTCAATTGGATGGCCGCCCGCACCAGCGCCAAGCAGATCGTCTTCTGCCCGACGTACTATTCCGACGACCCCGTACTGGAGAAGTTGTTCGGCAAGATGCCGGAGGGCTACCTGGGCAAGCTGGGCAAGGCGCTGGACCCCAAGGTCAGCATGTTCTGGACCGGGGAGCTGGTGTGCTCTAAAGCCTACACGCCGGAGCATCTGAAGGGCGCAGCCGAACGGCTGGGGCGCAAGCCTTTCCTGTGGGATAATTACCCGGTCAACGACGGGGCGCGCATGTGCAAGTTCCTTCACCTGCGGGCGGTCACCGGGCGGCCAGGCGCGCTGGGCGAGCACCTGGCGGCGCACGCCGTGAATCCGATGAACCAGGCCACGCTTTCCAAGATCGTGCTGTTGACGCTGAAGGCCTCTTACGAAAAGGGCGCCGCCTACGATCCGGACAAGGCCTTCAGGAAGGCCGCCGACATGGTGACCTGCCGCGACATGGCCGACCTGCTGGTCCGCGACCTGCCCGCCTTCATGGACAAAGGCCTCGAGGGGCTGACCGAAGCGGAAAAACTGACGCTGAAGGAAGACTACTCTCCTTTCATCGAGGAGCGCGAGAACGATACCGGGCAGGCCGCACGGGAGATCGTGGACTGGCTCTCCGGCCGCTACAACATCACCAAGGAGCAGGTCCAGGCGCAATAGCGCGGAGCTAAATAAAAAGGCCGTCCGCTTTTCAGGCGGACGGCCTTTCTATTTAGGGGACGTTGTTGAGTTGTTGACTTGTTGCGCTTCTGCAGTTCTTGGAAAACTCAACAACTCAACAACGTCCCTGCCGGCTAGATGATGCCCAGCTCTTTGCCGCACTTGCGGAACTTCTCCACGGCGACCTTCAGGTTCTCGAGGGTGTGGCCGGCGGTAACTATGGTGCGCAGGCGCTCCTTGCCCTTCGGCACCGTCGGGAAGCCCAGCGGCAGCGCGAACACGCCTTCCTCGAACAGGCGCTGCGACAGCGCCTTGGCCTTGACCGGGTCGCCTATCATCACGGGGGTGATGGGGGTGACGGACTCTCCGGTGTTGAAGCCGGCCTTTTTCATCTCTTCTTTGAAGAAGTTCGTGTTGTCCCAGAGCCGCTTGAGGTAGGCCGGCTCGGTGAGCAGGATGTCCAGCACGGCCAGGCAGGAGGCCGCCACCGACGGCGGCTGCGAGCTGGAGAAAAGGAACGGCCGGGCTACCGAGCCCAGGTAGTCGCGCAGGTCCTGCGTGGTGGCGGCGTAGCCGCCGACGGCCGCGAAGGCCTTGGACAGCGTGCCGATCTGGATCTCCACCTGGCCGTCCAGGTTGAAGTGGCTCACCGTGCCGCGCCCTTCTTTGCCTATCACGCCGGAGGCGTGCGCGTCGTCCACCATGACGAACGCCCCGTACTTGTGGGCGGTGGCTACGACCTCGTCGAGGTTGGCGATATCGCCGTCCATCGAGAAGACGCCGTCGGTGACGACCATCTTGCGGCGGGCCTTGCGGGCCTCGGGGCTTTCCAGGATCTCGGTCAGGTGCTTTATGTCCTTGTGGCGGTAGATCTTGCGTGGGGATTTAGCCAGCCGCGCGCCGTCGATGATGGAGGCGTGGTTCAGCTCGTCGGAGATCAGCAGGTCCTCCTCGGAGGACATCAGCGACTGGCAGACGGCCACGTTGGAGGTGAAGCCGGACTGGAACAGGATCGAGGCCTCGGAGTGCTTGAAGGCCGCGAACTTCTCCTCCAGCTCCGTGTGCAGCGACATCGTGCCAATGATCGTGCGCACGGCGGCTGAGCCGATGCCGTATTTCTCTATCGCGGCTATCGCCGCGGCCTTCACCTTGGGGTTGTCGGCGAGGGCCAGGTAGTTGTTGGAGGTGAGGTTGATGACTTCCTTGCCGTCTATGATCGAGACGGGGGCCTGGGCCGACTGCAGCACGCGGGGTTTGAGCAGGCGGTTCTCGGCCTTCAGCTTGGCGACCTCTTCGGAGGCGAATTTCAGCGTATCGAAGGACATTGTGGTTCTCCTTTTTAAGGGGTCAGGATTATCTTGCCGCACTTCGTGTCCTTCGAGTTGATGAGGTCGAAGGCTTTCTTGAAATCCTTGAAGGCGAAGGTGTGCGTCACTGCGGGGCGCGGGTTCACCGCCCCGGACTTCAGCAGGCTCTCCATCTTGTACCAGCTGCGGAAGATCTCGCGGCCGGCCACGCCTTCCAGGCGGATGCCGCGCTTCACGATGTCGCCGGCGTAGTCCAGGCTCAGGTCCGCCGACGGGAGGCCGAACGCCACGAAGCGCCCGCCGGGGCGCAGGGCCTTCAGGCCGAGGGCTACGGCCTTGGCGCCGCCGCTCATCTCGATCACGGCGTCGGCGCCCTCGGGGCAGAGCTTGGCGATCTTGGCCAGGCAGTCCGCGCCCGACGCCGGGTCTATGGCCGTGCAGGCGCCCATCTTTACCGCGAGCTTCCGGCGGTAGGGGGAGGGGTCCAGCGCGATGACGCGCTTGGCCCCGGCGGCCTTGGCGATGCCGGCCGCGAACAGTCCGTGCGGGGTGCAGCCGGAGACTATAAGCGAGCGGCCTACCAGGTCCTCGTTCAGCACGGCGTGCACCGCGCTGCCGAAGGGCTGCATGATGGCGCCTACGTCCTTGAGGGAGTCGTCGGTGTGCTTCCACGCGCAGCGGGCCGGCACCACGGCGTATTCGGCGAAGCCGCCGGGCACGTCGCGGCCTATGACCTTGAGATTCTGGCAGATGTGGCGCTGGTCGTTGCGGCACTGGCCGCAGACGCCGCAGAAAATGTGGGATTCCACGGAGACGAAGTCGCCTTTCGCGAAGCCCTTGGCCTGCGTGCCGATCTCCACCACCTCGCCGCAGAACTCCTGCCCGAAGACGAAGGGCAGGGCCGGGGCGGCGCAGTCGGGGCCGGCGGAGTTGTAGATCGCGACGTCGCCGGGACTGATAGAGGCCGCGGTAACGCGGATCAGCAGGTCGTCTTTGGAAATTTCCGGTACGGCGGCGTCGCGGTAGCTGGCGCCGCGGGCGCAGGAAGTCTTTACTATCGCTTTCATCGTAGGGCTCCTTAAAAAAACTTGTCCGGCGGGCGGCGCCCGCCAATCACTATCATATAAAATAAAAGCGGCTGAAAAAATATTCTTAAAACGCGCGGTAAATTTAGTAAATTATAGGGGCAATATGCCGGAGCTCTCCAAACCCCTGCCGCCAGAAGACAAGCTGGTGCTACTCCCGAAAAACCCGGGGACTTTTTTCGTTTTCTGGCAATTCTCGGCCGGCCGCTCCGAGGCTTTCCTGACCGCCTCTTTCGCCCCGGAGGTCGAGCTCCGCATCGCCTACTCCGACGATAAGTCCCACGCCGCGGCGCACAAAGCGGCCTGGCAGTCCGGCCGGGCCTACCTGCCGGTGCCGGAGCGCGGCGGCAACTGCGAGGTCGCCCTCTACGCGCTGCGCAACGGCGTGTGGGAAAAACTGCTTGAATCCAACCAGGCCGCGGCCCCGGTACGCGCCGGCGCCGAGGCGGACCGCGCTTACGCCAGCATGGAGTTCCACAAGCGGGTGCAGGGAGGGACCGTCTGATGGCCTCCCGCGGCTCCCTGATGTTCCTCCTGCACGCGCACCTGCCGTACGTGAACCACCCGCAGGATTCCTCTTTCCTCGAGGAGAGCTGGTTCTTCGAGGCCGTCGTCGAGACCTACGTGCCGCTGATCTCGGTGCTGGAGCGCCTGGCCGGCGAGGGCATCAGGCCCGGCGTGGCCGTCTCCATTTCCCCGACGCTCGGCGCGATGCTGGAGAACGAGGCGCTCGAGGCCAAGCTGGGCCTCTACGTCGAGTCACGCCTGGAGCTGCTGGGCCGAGAGCTGGAGCGCGCCAAGGACGACCCGGCGCTGCTGCGGACCGTGCAGCTCTACCACGAACTATACTCCGAGGCCGCCGGGCTCCTGCACAAGTACAGCGGCGACCTGATCACCCCGCTGAAGGCCCTGCAGCACGCCGGGCAGATAGAGATCCTCACCACTTCCGCCACGCACGCCGTGCTGCCCCTGCTGGCGCGCCCCGAGGCCGTGCGCGCGCAGCTCGCCGTGGCCGCCGAAGATTACACCGACCGGTTCAACTGCAAGCCCGCCGGCTTCTGGCTGCCCGAGTGCGCCTACGAGCCGCGCCTGAACTCTTACCTGAAGCTGTCCGGCTTCGGCTATACCTTCGCCGAGTCGCACGCCGTGGAGTCCGCGGCCGCGCAGGCCCCCAACGGGGTTTACTCGCCCTACCGCACCTCCAACGGCCTGGGGCTGTTCGCGCGCGACGCGGCCAGCTCGCGCGAGGTCTGGAGCTCGCGCTTCGGCTATCCCGGCGACCCGGCCTACCGCGAATTCTACCGCGACCTGGGCTACGACGGGGACTACGAATACGTCCGCCCCTACCTGGGCTCCGACGGCATCCGCCGGCCGCTTGGCCTGAAATACCACCGCATCACCGACTCAGGCGCCGACCTGTCCGCCAAGCAGTATTACGACCCTGACGCCGCTCTGGCCCGCGTGGAGGCGCACGCCGCCGACTTCCTGGAACGCCGCCTCAAGCAGACCGACGACTTTTACGCCGCCCGCGGCGCGCGGCCGCTGATCGTGAGCTGCTACGATGCCGAGCTGTTCGGCCACTGGTGGTTCGAGGGCCCCGCCTTCCTGGAGGCCGTCATCCGCAAGATCAGGGTCGACCGCCTGCCGCTGCAGTTCGTAACGCCTACGGAGTATCTCAACTCCTGCCAGGAGCCGCCCGAGCTTTCGCCCGGCATGTCCTCCTGGGGCGAGAACGGCTACTTCGACCCGTGGGTGAACGAGACCAACGATTTTATCTACCCCGCCGTCTACGCCGCCACCGACAAGATGATAGAGACGGCCAACCGCTTCCGCAACCAGGACCTGGGCAACCTCGCCCAGCGCGCGCTGAACCAAGCCGCCCGCGAGACGCTGCTGGCGCAGTCTTCGGACTGGGCCTTCCTGCTCTACATCGGCTCCCACGCCGCTTACGCCAAGGGGCGGCTGGAGGACCACGCGGCTAACGCCGTGCGCCTGCTCGGCGAGGTCATAGAAAAAAGGCTCGACGAGGGCGCGCTCGCGGCGCTGGAGCGGCAGAACAATCTTTTCCCGCGCCTGGATTTCCGCGTCTTCGCTTCCGTCTCCAAGTTCTGACGACGCGCGTAAAAGAAAGAGCCTCCCCTGCGGGAGGCTCTTTCTTTTTTATCGCCGCGGCTACTGCGCGGGGGGCGGGGTCACCGCCGGCACGGCCGCGGCTGGAGGCTGGGCCGCGGGAACGCAGGACCGCGTGCCCATGCGGGTCAGCCAGGCCGCGCCCAGGCCGGTCATGACCCCGAAGGCCAGCAGCATCATGCCGACGAGGACCAGCACGCCGCCCAGCAGCGGGACCAGCTTGCCCAGGAAGAGCAGCGCCGCTATCAGCGCCGCGCCGGCGGCCGCTTTGCCGGGGAGCCCGGCAGGGCCGGTCTTCTTTATCCCGTCGAAGAAGCGCCCCTGCACTATCACGCAGAAGGCGGTCAGGCCCAGCGCGGCCGCCGCGGCGAACAGGATCAGCGCGAAGGGCACCAGCGGGATGCCGAGTATGGAGACCACCATCAGCAGCAGGCCGGGGAAGAGGCCCACCAGGATCAGCGCGCCTATGCCGCAGGCCCGCCAGATATCCGCGTTCATGGCCGCCTGCGCCCTCTGCACGTTGTCCGGGAAGAACACGGCGATCAGCGCTATCACCAGGACGGCCCCGGCCAGCACGGTCAGGAGTACGACGAACCACACCAGGACCAGCCACGCCAGGGTCCGGAAGTCGTCGGCGTGGATGTTGCTCAGGCTGGTGCTCCAGGTAGTGGACACGGTCCTGAAGTTGCGGGGATCGCCGGGTCCGGGGTGGATGCGGGCCGCCGAGCGGGCCGTGCGCAGCGCGCTCGAGAGCGTGCCCTTGAGCGCGTCGGCGCTGAAGGAGTTTACCGTACCGCGGTGCACCGCTTTAGGCCCCTTTTCCACGCCGCCGCCCAGGGCCGAGATCTCGCCGTCCACCCGGCCTTCTCCGGAGAGCGTCACCTTGCCGCCCACGGCGGAGACGTTGCCGTTCACCTGGCCGCTGATCTCCACCGGCCCGCCGATGCTGGACACGTCGCCGCGCACCCTGCCGGGGATGGCTACCGGGCCGCCCATGGAGACCAGGTCGCCGGTCAGCTCGCCGGAGATGGTCACCGTGCCGCCCCCCAGGGACATCGCGTCGCCGTCGAGCGTGCCTTCCACCGTGACCGACTTGTCGGTGGCGATATCGCCGTTGAGGGTCTGGCCCTTGGCCACCATGATGTCCTCGTGTTTCACTTCTGGCTGGCGGGCCCAGGCGGTACTCCCCAGCACCAGCAGCGACGCCAGGTAAGCGAGCGCTAATTTTTTTATATGCTTTTTCATAGTTCCTCCGTTAGATCCTCTGCGCGGCGGTTCTGCGGCCGGCCGCTATTCCGATGACCGCGGCGCTGATAAGCGCCGCCAGGGCTATCTCGTGCGCCGGCGGCAGGTAAGCCAGGGCGATACCGGCCAGGTCGCGGGCGAAAGCGGCTCCCGCGGCTAGTTTGCCGGCCAGCAGCGCGGCGCGCGCGCCCAGCAACCGGGCCAGTTGAGAAACCCCGCCAGGTTCAGCGGCCAGCGGCGCGTAATCCGCCGCGAGCCGCCACAGCGGGCCGGCCGAAACCAGCCCGACCAGCCCCGCCCAGGAAGCCGTCAGCCCGGCCAGGCCCTTTATGGCCCAGCCCAGGCGCTCTTTAGCCGCCGCTTCCGCTGCCACGGCCGCCATGACCCGCGCCCTGAACCCGGTCGTCGGGGTCCTGTAGGGCAGGGCCGCTATGGCCGCCGCTAATCTGTCACGCTGTCCGGTTCCCATATCCATAATACGCGCGGCCTCCTAGAACGGTTGCGCCTGTTTTAACTTTGCCCTGATCAGTTCCCGGCCCCTGAAGAGGCGGGCCTTCACCGTGCCTTCCGGCACGCCCATCACACGGGCTATGTCGGCCGGGCCCAGGTCTTCCTTATATTGCAGCAGCAGGGCCTCGCTGTAGATGGCCGGCAGCGAGGCCAGCAGCGTCTCTATGCGCTCGGAGTCCAACGAGTCGGAGACGGTTTCGTCCACGGCCCGCGCGCAATCGGGCAGGTCGGGGAATTCCTCCGCGTCCAGCGAGACGGTACGGCCCCCGGCGCGCAGGGCGTCCATGCAGGCGTTGTGGGCTATGCGGAAAAGCCAGGGCGCGAAGGGCTGGACGGTATCGTAGGAGTGGAGGGCGCCGAAAGCCTTCACGAAGGCGGCCTGGGCGGCTTCCTCGGCGGCGGCGGGGTCCTTGAGCAGGCGCAGGGCGAAGCTGTAGAGGCGGTCCTGATAGGCGTCGACGACGCCGCCAAAAGCGGCGGTGTCACCGGCCAGGCAGCGGCCCAGCAGCTCTTTTTCAGTTTCGCCCATCGTTAGTAATACGCGCCGGGCCCCGTTCTGGTTGCGCTACTTCTTCAAGGCCTTCCAGACCCGCTTGAAATCTTCGGGGAGGGGGGCTTCCAGCCGGGTTTCTTTCCCGGTGGAGGGATGGCTGAAGACCAGGCTGAAGGAATGCAGCAGCATGCGCGCCGCGTCGGGCCCGCCGTAGAGCTTGTCGCCTATGATGGGGTGGCCGATATATTCCAGGTGGATGCGGATCTGGTTGGTGCGGCCGGTCATGGGGTGGATATGCAGCAGGGCGCAGTTCTTGCCTGTCTCCTTCACCCGGTACTCGGTCACGGCCTCGCGGCCGTATTCCCAGACCTTGATCTTCTTGAAGCCGCTGGCGCGGCCTATCGGCGCGTCTATCAGGCCCCGCCGTTTTTCGGGGATGCCGGCCACGGCGCCGATATAGGTCTTCTCCATCAGCCGCTCGCGGAAACCTTCCTTGAGCGCTTCCTGCACCTCCGCGGTCTTGGCCAGCAGCATCAGGCCGCTGGTGTCGCGGTCCAGGCGGTGCACCAGGCCCAGGCGTTCTATGCCGCCCTTGGCCAGTTCCGGCCGCCCCGAGAAGATCATCGAGACCAGCGTGGGCTCTCCGATCAGCGTGGCGGCGGGGTTGGTCTCCCAGCCGGGGGCGTTGGGATGGACAGCCAGGCCGGCCGGTTTTTTTACCGCTATCAGCGACTTGTCCTCGAAGAGGATGATGTCCTCGAAGCCCGCGGACAGGGTCTTGGCCGGGTCCAGCGAGGCGACTTCCACCACGTCGCCGTCGTTAAGCACGAAGCCCGGCTTCTTCTTCGCCCCGTTCACTGTGGCCAGGCCGTCCTCGGCGAGCTTGCGGGCGAAGGAGCGGGAGTAGTTCTCGCCTTTCTCCGTCAGGAACACGTCCAGGCGGCACGGTATGCCGGAATAAACCAGTTTAGTCTTTTTCATTTTTTTGCCTTTAGCGCGGCTATCGCGGCCAGCGCACCCAAGAATACCGCCGCCGAGATCAGCTGCGCCGGGGAAAGACCCAGACGCGCCGCCCCGCGGTCGTCGCCGCGCAGGAACTCGAGCGAAAAGCGGAGCAGGGCGTAGAGCGCGGCGTAGACCGCGGCGAGCGTGCCGGGCCTGAACCGGCCGGTGAGCGCGCGGGGCAGCGCCGCGTTCAGCGCCAGGAAGATCAAAAAGTCGCCGGCGGCCTCGTAGAGCTGCACCGGGTGCAGCGGCACGCCGAGGCAGAGGGGGCTGACCTCGGAGGCCGGGTCCGTGAAGGTGACGGCGAGCGCGCCCGAGGCCGCGCGGCCGTGGCAGCAGCCGGCCAGGAAGCAGCCCACGCGCCCGAAGGCGTGCCCCAGCGCCAGCGCCGGGGCCGCGAGGTCGGCGGCTTTCAGCGCGTTCAGCTTCCTGAGGCGCGCGGTCAGGAAGAAGGCCGCGCCGCCGGCCAGCAGCCCGCCGTAGAAGACGAAGCCGTACTGGAAGCTGCGCAGCAGGTAAAGAACGCGCGAGAGGAGATCGGGGCCGAAGCCGTCCCAATAGGTGACGGCGTAGAACAGCTTGGCGCCCAGCATGCCGCTGAGCACCGTGTAGAACACCAGGTCCGACAGGTCGTCCCTGCTGAAGCCGGCCGGGGCGGCCTTGCGGAAGAGATAAAGGATGCCGGCCAGGTAGCCGCAAGCCACCAGCAGGCCGTAGGCGGGCAGTTTGAAGGAACCGAGCTGGAAGATTACTGGATGCATAGGTAGACAGGACCGGGCCGCGCTCAGCTGTTTTTCTTTATGAAGTCCGCGGCCCGCGCGTAGCTGCGCAGCTGCTCGGCGGGCACGCCGCGCTCGCGGCACAGGCGCAGCAGGCGGCCGGCCGCGTAGACCTTGTCGGCCAGGCAAGCCGCCTTGAAATCGTTGGGGCCGTCGCCGAAGAAGACCACCCTGCGGCCGGCGCGCTGGAAACGCGCCACGCGCGAAGCTTTGAAGTCGCTGAGGTTGGTGCGGCGCAGGAAGGGATAGGTGATCCTGATGCCGCCCTTTACCACCCTGGCGCGGCCGAAAAAGGACTTTACCTTCACGCCGTGTTTTTTAAAGAAAGGGTCCGCGTAGAGGTCCACGCCGCCGCTGGCTATCTCGAAGGGCACGCCGGAGGCTTCGCAAAAAAGGATGAACTGCCGGAAGCCCGGGCGGGTGCGGACCTCTTTGCGCACGAAGTCGGCTATGGTCTTCTCGGAGAGCGCCGCGCCGGCGAAGGCCCTCTTCATGAAGTCCTCCACCTTCACCTTCAGGGAGTAGGATTCCTCTATGGTCTTCTTGTCGGCGAAGCCGTAATGCAGCAGCAGGTGGTCGCCCACGTCGCGCAGGGTGACGGTGCCGTCGAAATCAGAGACCGCGGCCCAGCCCTTCTTCACAGCACCGCCTTGAGGAAGTCCTCGCGCCGGCCCTGCAGCGCCAGCTTGAGGTAGAGGTTGTATTCTTTCTGCACGCCTATCGTGGAGGTGTCGCCGTTGTAGGAGTGGCCGGGGTAGACCGCGGCTTCCCCGGGCAGCGCCGCCAGCCTGACGAAGCTGTCGTAGAGGGCCTCCGCGCTGGAGCCCGGCAGGTCCACGCGCCCGCACTCGCCTATAAAGAGCGTGTCCCCGGTGAAGACCGCGCCGGGAGCCGTGTAGCAGACGGAACCGGGAGTGTGGCCTGGGGTGTGCAGCACACCCAGCTTCAGCGAGCCGGCCTGCACCTGTTCGCCGTCGGCCACCGTCCTGAGGCCGGCCGGTCTGGCCTCCAGCATGAAATAGTCCGCCTCGTGGAGGTATACCGGCAGCCCGTCGCCGGAGACGGCCGCCACGGCGTTGATGTGGTCGGGATGCCCGTGGGTGAGCAGCACGCAATGCAGTTTAAGGCCTTCGGCCTTGACTGCCGCCAGCAGCTTCTCGGGCTGCCAGGCCGGGTCCAGCACGGCGGCGTCCCTGGTCTCCTCGTCCCAGACGAGGTAGGAGAAATTGTCCATCGGGCCCAGCTTGAGCTGCTTCACCTTCATCGGTCGGACTCCTTGGGCGCGGGGAAGCGGTATTCGGTCTCGCCGGGGCGCAGCATGCTGAGCTCCCTGCGGGCGGCCTGCTCTATGGCGGGCTTCGCGCTCACTTCCGTGCGCTGCAGCCGCAATTCGCGGTGCTGCGCCTCCAGCCGCGCCTTCTCGGCGCCGAGGCGGCGGTACTCGCGGTAATTCTTCACCAGCGAGCGGAAGCCGCTGTTGCCCAGAAGCACAGCGGCGACGGCCGCCAGCAGGACGTATTTGAGGTTGAACCTGAAGCGCAGTGGTTTCATGGCGAGTCTGTAAAAAAGCCCCGTCCGGGTTTAGCGGGCGGGGCTTTTCGTCGGGGCCGCTTACTTGAACTTGAAGACCATGTCCTTGGCGTACTTGGCCTTCTTGCCCAGTTCCTCCTCGATGCGGATGAGCTGGTTGTACTTGCACAGGCGCTCGGAGCGGCACGGCGCGCCGGTCTTGATGGCGCCGGCGTTCGTCGCGACGGCGAGGTCGGCTATGAAGGCGTCTTCGGTCTCGCCCGAGCGGTGGCTGATCACGGTGGCGTAGCCGGCCTTGTGGGCCATCTCGATGACGCGGATGGTCTCGGTCAGGGAGCCGATCTGGTTGAGCTTGATGAGGATGGCGTTGCCGATCTGCTCCTCGATGCCGCGCTTGAGGCGCTCGGGGTTGGTGACGAACAGGTCGTCGCCCACCACGCGGGCCTTCTTGGCCAGGCTCTTGGAGAGGTGGTCCCAGCCTTCCCAGTCGTCCTCGGCGAGCGGGTCCTCGTAGGAGACTATCGGGAAGTGTTTGCGCCACTCGGCGTACTTGGTCGTCATCTCGTTGGCGGTCAGGTTGGAACCCTCGAAGACGTAGCGGTCGTTCTGGAAGAACTCGCTGGCGGCGGAGTCCAGCGCTATCTGGACCTCCTTGAAGGTGTAGCCGGTCTCCTTGATGGCGTTGCAGATGGTCTCCAGCACGGCCTCGTGCGTGAAGATCTTCGGGGCGAAACCGCCCTCGTCGCCCACCGCGGTGGTGTAGCCGGCCTTGACCAGGATCTTCTTGAGGGTGTGGTAGACCTCGCAGCCCATGCGGATGGCGTCGGTGAAGTGCGGCGCGCCCGTCGGGACGATCATGAACTCCTGGATATTGATGCCGGAGTCAGCGTGCTTGCCGCCGTTGATGATGTTCATCATCGGGGCCGGGATGATGAAGTCTTTGTGCTTGAGGCCGTAGGCCTTGCGGATATAGGCGTAGAGCGGGAGCTTGGCCGAGGCCGCGCCGGCGCGGGCCAGCGCCATGGAGACGGAGAGGATGGCATTGGCGCCCAGTTTGCTCTTGGTCTGGGTGTCGTCGAGCTTTATCATCATCTCGTCTATCTTGATCTGGTCGGCCTTGAGCCCGGTGATCTCGTTGGCGATGGCTTTGTTGACGTTCTCCACGGCCTTGGCCACGCCCTTGCCCAGGTAGCGCTTGCCGCCGTCGCGCATTTCCAGCGCTTCGTGCGTGCCGGTGGAGGCGCCGCTCGGCACGGCCGCGCGGCCGAAAGAGCCGTCGGTCAGCATTACGTCGGCTTCCACGGTGGGAAAGCCGCGGGAGTCCAGTATTTCCCTGGCGGTGATTTTTTTGATTTTAGCGTCCATGTATTTTTTCTCCTGGGGACCGGCGCCTTGAACTGCGCCCCGGGCCCTAAAATTTACCTGCCACTATCTTCCTGCCGGCCTCGCAGAGGGCGGCTATTTTCTTCTGGTCCGCGGCCTCGGCGTAGAGGCGCACGGTAGGCTCGGCGCTGCCGGCGGGGCGCAGGCCCAGCCAGCTGCCGTCCTTCATGATGAACTTGAAGCCGTCGGTCTGGTCGATGCGCCAGACCGGGGCGCCGGCCAGGCTCAGCGGCGGGTTGAGCTTGAGCTTCTCCACCAGCCCTTCCATGTGCACGTTCTTGTCGAGCTGCAGGGTGAGCCGCGTGTTGGTGAAGGTGCCCACCTTCTTGGCCAGGTCCGCTATGATCTTCTTTATCGGCTTGCGCTCGTAGGCCACCATCTCCGCCATCAGCAGGCAGGCGAGGATGCCGTCCTTCTCGGGGACGTGGTTCATGATGGTCAGGCCGCCGGACTCTTCGCCGCCCAGCAGGTACTGCCCGGTGCGCATCAGGTTGCCGACGTGCTTGAAGCCGACGGCCGTCTCGCGCACTTCGAGGCCGTGCGACTTGGCTATGGCGTCCGTGAAATGGGAGGTCATCACCGAGCGGGCGACCTTGCCCTTGAGGCCGCGGTTCTTGGCCAGGTGCTCGAGGACCAGCCCCAGCACCAGGTTGGGGGAGATCCAGGTCCCGTCGGAATCTATCACGCCGAAGCGGTCGGCGTCGCCGTCGCAGGCCAGGCCCAGGTTCAGCTTGCCCTTCACCACGGCTTCCCGGAGGCCCTTGAGGTTCTCCTCGCCGGTGTCGGGGGCGCGCCCGCCGAACAGCACGTCGCGCTCCTCGCGCAGGCCGGTCACTTTGGCGCCGGCCCGCTCCAGCATGGGCCGCAGGTAGCCGCGGGCCGCGCCGTTGACGGAATCGGTCGCTATCTTCAGGCCGGCCTTCTTGATGGCGCCCAGGTCCAGCAGGGAAGAGAGCTGCTTGAAATAGTCCTCGCGGAAATCCTTCACCATGATGATGCCGGCCGTCACGCCGTGGTCGAAGGGGATGATCTTCTCCACCTCGGCGATGGTCAGCGCCTGCACGCGGGCTTCGAGGTCCGCCGTGATCTCCGGCATGGCCGGGCCGCCCCAGTAGGGGGTCCACTTGACGCCGCTGTAGTAGGGCTGGTTCTGGCTCGCCGTGAGCATCAGCCCGCCGGAGGCGTCGTTCTTCATGACCTCGAAAGCCACCACCGGCGTCGGGGTGTCGGAATGGGAGATTATGGCGGTGATGCCCTCCGAGGCGATGGCCTCGGCGGCGTTCTTCGCGAAATCCTCGGACATGTAGCGGGTGTCGTACCCGATGACGATCTTCGCCGTTTTCGGCGCGGGCTTGCCGGCTTTGCGGAGGCTGAGCAGGAATTCCTCGCCCTTGTAGCCGTATTCCCGGTTTTCCTTTACATGCTCGGCGGCGGCATGGGCCACGCGGCGCAGGGTAGCAAGGTTGAACTCTTCGCCGATCACGGCTCTCCAGCCAGAGGTGCCGAACTTGATATTAGGGGTCGCCATAGATGTAGGAAATATAGCATAAGAGAGCAAAAAAAGCAAAGAGGCGGCCGGCCCGGCCGATATTTTTGTAAAATATAAACCCGAATGAAATATATACTTATAATCTGCGCGCTGCTGGCCCAGCCGCTCGCCGCCGCGGACGGCGCCGCGGAGCTGGAGCTCAGGGGCTACCTTTCCGCGTGGACGCAGGCTTGCGCCGGCGCTTCCTGCCAGCTGCCCAAACCCGGGGAGCGCAGCCGGCCCGTCGCCCTGCGGCTGGCCCTGCCTTCGGCTCCCGGAGAGGCCGCGGCCGCCCACGCATCGGAGAAGCTGCTGCTGCCAGGAGGCGGAGAGCTGGAAGTGGACCTGGATTTTTACGCCGTCTGCCCCTATGCCGGCAAGGCCGCCGCCCCCGCGCCCTGCGCCGGGCGCTATTTCCAGGCGCAGGTCTCCCTGTCCGGCCCGGCCGGCGCCTTCTGCGCCGCCGCCCTCAACGCTGACGACTTCGCCCCTTTTCCCGTCCTGATGTGCGCCGGCCCCGGCCAGGCCGGCCTTCGCTACGGCGTCACCCTGCACCGCCAGCCCCTCTGACCTATGGCTAAAGAAAAAATAAACCTCTTCTCCGGGCATTATCACACGCCTGAGCTCGCCGCCTACTTCTCCAGTCTGACCGCCGCCGACGAAGGCTACGCCGCCCATGTCATAGAAGCCATGGAGAAGGCCGGCGTACGCGGCTCCGCCGTCACGGCGCTCGAGGGCAAGCTGCTCGAAACGCTGGCGCGCCTGTCCGGCGCTAAAAAGGCCGTGGAGATCGGCACGCTCTACGGCTACTCCGCCCACTGGCTGGCCCGGGGCCTGCCCGAAGGCGCGCGCCTCTACTCGCTGGAGTCGGACCCCGCCTGCGTGAACGCGGCCAAGGACGGCGTCGAGGCCTCCTCTCTCTCCCGCAAGGTCACCGTGATGGAGGGCCCGGCGCTGGAGAACCTCAAGACGCTGGCCAAGCTCGGCCCCCACGACCTTTGCTACATCGACGCCGACGTCGTGAATTATCCGGCCTACCTGCGCTGGGCGGCCGCCAACTTGCGGCCGGGCGGCCTGGTGCTGGCCGCCGGCGCTTTCTTCAAGGGCAAGATCTGCTACGAGGGCGACGACGCGGCCGACAACGCCGGCGCCCGCGCTATGCGCGAGTTCTTCCACGTGCTCTTCGACGCGGACCGCTTCGTTTCCGCTTCCCTCATCCCGACGGGGGAAGGCCTGGCGCTGGGCATAAAAGGATGAGGAAGCTGCTGCTGCCCGCGGCGCTCCTGCTGCTCTCCGCCTGCTCCGGCCAGCCGGCCGAGCGCCCGGCGCTGGCCAAGAAAGGCCAGCCGGCCCCGCAGATAACCCTGCCTAAATTGCTCAACGCCCCGGTCAAAGAGCTGCGGAACTGGGACGCGCTCGAGGGCAAGGTGGTGGTGCTGGAGTTCTGGGCCACCTGGTGCGAGCCCTGCGTCGACTATATCCCAAAGCTCAACCTGCTGGCCGAGCGCTTCCGCGGCAAGCCTGTGGTCTTCCTGCACGTCACCGACGAGAGCGAAGAGGACGTGCGCGAATTCCTGAAACTCAACCGCATAGACGGCTGGATAGCGCCCGAGGCCGCGGCTGAGGTCTTCAAGGCCTTCAGGGTCTACGGGCGGCCGCACACCGTGCTGATCGGCCGCGACGGCTCCGTGGCGGGCTTCCCGCACGGCGACCTGGATGCCGAGACGGTGATGGAGCTGCTGGCCGGGCAGTATACCCGGAAAGAAACCAGGGAACCGGTACTTTCCACCGGCGCCGCGCTGGCCGAGTTCTACCTCGCCCGCTCAGAAGCGCATTCCGGCACCGCGCAGTACGGCCCGGCCTCGCTCACCGCCTCCGGGATGTCGCTCGAGTACGCGCTGGAATGGCTTTACGGCGAGGTGGACAGGTTCGATATCAAGCCCTCCGCCGCGGGCGAGCTTAGCTCCTCCTACGACATCCGCTTCCGCCTGCCGGTCTCCCGCGCCGGCCAGAAGAAAGAATTTTTCCTGAAGGGGCTGGAGTCCTCGCTGGGGCTGAGGGTGAGCAGGACCGAACGGGAGGGGGAAGTTTATGTCCTTAAGAAAATGCCCGGCGGGCCGATAAACGTCAAGGAACGCCGGGAATACGGCGGCGCCGAACTTAACGGCGCCGTGCTGGAAGTGAAGGGTTCCGGTTTCGGCGTGCTGGCCTCGCGGCTGAAAGAGGTACTGCGGGAGCCGGTGCTGGACGAAACCAAAGAACCCGGCCCCTACGAATACGAATTCGAGCTGGACAGCGCGGACCCGAAGGCCATAGACGCGCTGCTGCAGCGGCAGCTGGGGCTCAAGCTGGCGCGCCAGCTCCGGAAGCTGACGGTAGTCGAGATCTCAAAGCCCGCCGCGAAATGAAAAGACTGTCCTCCAAGCCCACCGTCTACCTGATAGACGGCTCCAACTTCTCCATGCGCTTCTGGGAGAAGGCCGGCGGCGCCAAACCCGACGAGCTGGAGCGGGAGTTCCTCGCCTGGCTGGCGGAGGCCGCCCGCACCGAGGCGCTGCGCGCCTCCTGCTTCCGGGTGGTCTTCGACGGGCCCTGGCGCAAGCCCGGGGCCTCGGGGCCGTCCATCACCGTTTATTACAGCGAGGGCGAACCGGCCGACGAGATGCTGGCGGAGCGCGGCTACTTCATGCAGACGGAAGGCATCCGCGCCTTCATAGTCACGTCGGACAACGGCCTGCGCGACCGCGCCCGCGCCGAAGGGGTGAAGACGCTGGACTGCGAGACCTTCCAGCGCCTGGTCACCGCCGAGCTCCGCAAGGAAACCCGGTAACCTGAATCCAGCAGGATTCCCCGCGCAGCGGGCGGAGGGCCAAGCGCTATGCGCGCCAGGCCCGACGAGGTGTATGCCTCCCGAAGGGCGCCCGCTATGCGGGCGGAAAGTTGCAACAGCAACTTTTAGGCTAAATTTGTAGAATAGTAAGGTTGTATCGGCTTCAGGGCTTGTGGCGGAACTGGTAGACGCGACTGACTTAAAATCAGTTGGCCGCAAGGCCGTGCGGGTTCGAGTCCCGCCTTGCCCAAGCAGATTTGCGGATATTTTCTGGAGGCTAACATGGGATTCGCTCCTGCGGGTATTAAACTGATAGTCGGCGGCGTGCTGGCCGCGGCCATAGGCGGCGTGGTGATAGTCTGGTGCCGGGTCACCGGCATGACCATCCTGGGCCTGGGCCTGGTCTTCGCCGCCTTCTCCGCCTATTTCTTCCGCGACCCCGAGCGCGACAAGGTCTTCGCCCCCGGCGAGATCGCCTGCCCGGCCGACGGCACCGTGATGACCGTCAGGAACGAGGGCAAGCCCGGCATCACCGTCGTGCGCATCTTCCTCTCCGTGCTCAACGTCCACGTGCAGCGCGCCCCGATGGAAGGTAAAGTCGAAAAGACCCTTTATACCAAGGGCAAGTTCGCCATCGCCTACAAGCCAGAGGCCGCCGATAACGAGCGCAACCTGATCCGCATCGCCGGCGAGTACGGCCGCTTCGTGGAGATAGAGCAGATCACCGGCTCGATAGCGCGCCGCATCGCCTGCTACGTCAAGGAAGGCCAGGCCGTGCGGCAGGGCGAGCGCGTGGGCATGATCTACTTCGGTTCGCAGGTGGCCGTCTACCTGCCGGACACCGTGCGTGTGCTGGTGAATCCCGGCGACAAGGTGGAAGGCGCCGAGACCGTGCTGGCCCTCTGGTAAGGTTTAAATCATGGAAGAGATACACGAAAAAAAGCGCATAGACATGGTCAAGCTGAAGAAGACAGGCGCCATCGTGCTGCCGTCCATCTTCACCATCGCCAACATGGCCTTCGGCTTCTTCGCGATCCTGCTGGCCTCCGAGGGCCGGTTCGTGCAGGCGGCCTGGTTCATCGTCGTATCCTACGCCATGGACATGCTCGACGGGCGCGTGGCGCGCCTGGTGCACGGCGAGAGCTCCTTCGGCGTGGAGATAGACTCCCTCTCCGACTGGATCTCGTTCGGCATCGCGCCCGCCTACATGATCTACAAGCTCGCGCTGAAGGATTACGGCATGTGGGGCTACCCGGTGGCCTTCCTCTACGTGCTCTGCGGCGCGCTGCGGCTGGCGCGCTACAACGTCAAGTCCCATTTCGGCGGCAGCGACAAGGATTACTTCCAGGGCCTGCCCATCCCCGGCGCCGCGGGCGTGATGATCTCCTTCGTGCTGGCCTACAGCATGCTCGAGGGGGAGGGCGGCACGCGCAGCATCCCCCAGGTGATGGCGCTGATGCCGTACGTCTACGCGGCCATCCCGTTCATCGTCGTGACGCTGGCGCTGCTGATGGTGTCCAACGCGCCGTACGCCGCCTTCAAGGGCGACAAGGTGAAGCTGAGCTCCATCAAGGGCATACTGCTGGTCACCGCCGTGCTGTCGCTGGTGGTAGCCTACCCGCAGGACGCGATGTTCGTGTTCTTCTCCATCTACGCCTTGTCGGGGCTGATAGGCGGCGTCTACAACGCCGTGAGGGGCAAACCCGCCACGGCCTGAACCTGGCCGCGCAAAGAAAAAGCCCGGGAAAGTTCCCGGGCTTTTTCTTTGGCGTCCGCCGGTTCAGTTGGTCTTGACGTCGCCGGTCTTCTCGTCTACCTTGCGGGGGAAGAGCGGGGGCACTTTCTTCGGTTCGGTACCGTCGGCGGTCCTGCCCACGCCGAGCTGCAGGTGCATCCGGCTCGCGGTGTCGGGCATGAACGGGTCTATCCAGCCGGCTATCAGGCGCAGGCACCAGACCATCTCGTCGAGGAAGAGCTTCAGGGCGGCCGGGTCTTTCTTGGCCATCTCCCAGGGCTTCTTCTCGTTGACCAGGTGGTTGAGGCGGCTCACGGCCTTCCAGATCTTTTCCAGCGCGTCGCTGAACTGCAGCTCCTCTATGGAGCGGTGTATCTCGGGCGTCCAGGTCTGGAACTCGCCGAAGATGACCGAGCCTTCCGGCTTTTCCGGCAGCTGGTGGTCAAGGTACTTGGCGGCCATGTTCATCAGGCGGGAGAACAGGTTGCCCAGGTCGTTGGCCAGGTCGGCGTTGTAGCGGCGCTTGAACGCCTCCATCGAGAAGTCCCCGTCCTGGCCGAACGAGACTTCCCGGAAGATGAAATAGCGCAGCGCGTCCACGCCGTACTCCTGCACCACGTCCTCGGCCTTTATGAAGTTGCCCTTGGACTTGGACATCTTGTCGCCGTTGATGGTCCACCAGCCGTGCGCGTACACCTTGCGCGGCAGCTCTACGCCCAGCGCCATCAGCATGGCGGGCCAGATCACGCCGTGGAAGCGGAAGATCTCCTTTCCCACCAGGTGCACATCGGCGGGCCAGAGCGTCGGGAACTCCGGCGAGGAGCCGGCCGGGTTATAGCCGGGCCCGGTGGCGTAGTTCAGCAGCGCGTCGAACCAGACGTAGACGGTGTGCTTGGGATTGGACTTTACCGGCACGCCCCAGGCCACCTTGGTGCGCGATATCGAGATATCCTTCAGGCCCGACTTCACGAAATTGATCAGCTCCTGCGCGCGGTAGCGGGGGGAGAGGAAGTCGGGGTGCTTCTCGTAATACTCCAGCAGCGCGCCCTCGTACTTGGACAGCCTGAAGAAATAGGTCTCCTCGCTGACGTGCTCCACCGGCTTGCCGTGCACGGGGCAGTTCTTCTCCTTCAGCTCTCCCTCGTCGTAGAAGGCCTCGCAGGAGCGGCAGTAAAGCCCCTCGTAGGAGCCCAGGTAGACGTCGCCGGTCTTGAGCAGCTGCTCGAACACGGCCTGCACGCCGGCCTCGTGCGCCGGGTCGGTGGTACGGATGAAGTAGTCGTATTTCACGTTGAGCGTCTTCCACAGCTCGCGGAAGGCGGCCGAGATGCCGTCGCACCAGACCTTGGGCTCTACGCCTTTTTCTTTGGCGATCTTCTCGATGTTGGAGCCGTGCTCGTCCGTGCCGGTCTGGAAATGCACCGGGATGTCCTTGTTGCGCAGATGGCGGGCCAGGACGTCGGCGGCCAGCGTGGTATAGGCGTGGCCTATGTGCGGCTTGTCGTTGACGTAGTAGAGGGGCGTGGTGATGTAATATTTTTTGTTTTTCATTTGTTTCAGTCCGGTCTTACCAGGTCTTCCAGCTTTACTCCGGCGCGCTCGCTCTCGAGCAGCGCGGTCTCCAGCAGCAGCATGTAGGAAACGTTGCGGTCGGCCATGCGGCGCAGGTCCAGCGTGCGGCGCAGCAGGGCGGTGTAGCGGGCCTTGGCCGGGCCTTCGGCGCCGCGCCAGGCCAGCCGCGTCTTGGCCAGCACCAGGTCCAGCAGGGTCTTCACCTCGTCGCGGGCCTTGTGGCTGTCGCGAGGAAGGCCGGAGGCGAACTTGAAGGCCCGCGCCGGGTCGCCGGGGCGCAGCGCCGAGATCCTCTTGAGGAAGGCCGCGGCCTCGCCGGCCTTCTCCAGGGAGCCCACGCCCAGCGCCGCCAGCGCGGCGGCCTGGGCGGGGTCGGTGCCCTGCGCCTCCAGGATGGCCTTGAGGGCGGCTTTGGGCAGCGGCGCGAAATCTATTATGCAGGAGCGCGACAGGATGGTGGACAGCAGCGCGGTCTTGCGCGAGATGGTCATTATCACCGTGGTGCCGGGGGGCGGCTCTTCCAGCGTCTTCAGGATAGCGTTCTGCGCGTTGCCCAGCATGGCCTCGGCGTCGCGCACGATGAAGACCTTCCAGGGCGAGAGCATGGACTTCTGCTGCGTCCACCGCGTCATCTCGCGCATGATCTCTATCTTCAGATTGGAGGTTTCCTCTTCTTTGAGGAAAGCCGCCTGCGTTTCGGTGTCTATCACGCGGATGTCCGGGTGCGCGCCGCTGGTGGCCTGCCGGCAGCTCAGGCAGACGCCGCAGGAGTCCGACTTGTCGGCGTGCACCTTGAGGGGCGGCAGTTCCGGCCCGGGAGGGGGCGGCGGCGCGGCCGCGGCGAAAAGGTCGTCGGGATCGGGCGGTGGCGGCGCGGGGCGGGTCTCCCGGTGCTCGGTGTGGGAGCAGTTCAGCGCCTTGGCGAATTCCAGCGCGGCCAGGAATTTGCCCACGCCGGGCGGGCCGTGGAAGATCAGGGCCGGCGGCACGCGGCCGGACTCGATCATGGCGCGCAGCCGCTGGGCGGTCTTGTCCTGGCCGAGGAGTGAGGAGAATGACATGTGCTTATTTCCGCAGCAGCTTTTCTACCCGCGTCCGGATGTCCGCCTGTATCTCGCCTACGGAGCGGCCGCCGTCCACGCGCGTCACTCCGGGGCGGCGCGCCAGCAGCTTGTAGGCGCGGTTGACCCGGCGGCGGAAAGCGTCGGGCGCGCGCTCTATGCGGTCCCGGCCGGGCCGCGTCTTCTCCCTCTGGGTGAAGACCTTGTCGGGGATGTCGAAAACTATGGTCAGGTCGGGCTTCAGGTTCAGCGTGGCTATGCGGTTGAGCGTTTCCACGGTCTTCAGGTCGAGCCCTCGCCCGTAGCCCTGGTAGGCCGTGGTGGAAAGAGTGTAGCGGTCGGAGATGATGACTTTGCCGGCTTTCAGCGCCGGGAGTATTTTTTCGAGGGTGTGCTTGACCCGAGAGGTCTCGTAGAGGAACAATTCGGTCAGCGGCTCTATGTCGCTTTTCGGGTCCAGCAGGATCTCCCGGATCTTCTCGGACAGATAGGTGCCGCCGGGCTCGCGCGTGACCATGACTTCCAGGCCGCGCTTCTCCAGCCAGGCCTTCAGCAGCCCGGCCTGCGTGGACTTGCCGGAGCGGTCCGGCCCCTCTAGAACTATGAAAATACCGCGTTTCATAACTATATGATAGCAAAGCCCGGGGCCGGGGGGCCAGAACCCGCGGACGGCGGGCCGGGGCGGGGACTTAAGGCTTGCTGTCGGTGGCCCGGATATATCAAAATCTATACACCGACGGAAGACAGCGCGGGAACTATGCAAAAACTGACCGGGGCGCTCTCAGCCCTGACCAAACTCCTGAACAGGCGCCGCGCGCTGACCGCCGTCTTTGCGGCCTGCGTCGCCCTGCTGGCGGCCTGGCTGCAGTACGACGCGCGCCTGGCCGCCGCCCAGAGCCCTTCTCTGGCTTTCATGGCCGACAAGGGCGAGCCGCTGCTGCACGCCGTCAGGAGCTCCGCCCTGGCCTGGTCCATGCCGGCGCCGTCCGTACTGTCGGCGCTGCTGGTCTACCACGCAGGGCCAGGGGCTTACGCCGCGGTTTTCATCGGCCTGAAAGCGGCAACCCTCTTCCTCGTCTTCGCCCTCGCGGCCGGGGCGGGGGTCCCGTTGGCCGGCCTGGCCGCCCTGCTGGCCGCGCTGCCTTTTGCCGGCGGCAATTTCGAACAGCTGCTCTACGCTTTCTCGCTGCTGGCCTTCCTGAACCTCGCGGCGGCGCGCGCCGCCGGCGGGGCCGCGGCCAACGCGGCGGCCGGCTTCGGCTTCGGCCTGACGCTGCTGGTGCGGCCGGCGCTCTTCCCGCTGGCGCCGCTGCTGCTGCTGCCGTGGCTGGCCGGCAAGCGCAACGCGCGGCCGCTGCGCGCGCTGGCTTTCGCGGCCGCCGCCTGCGCGGCGCTCGCGCCGTGGACGCTGGTGAATTACCAACTGGACAAGAAGCTGGTGGTCTTCGAGCGCGGCCGGGCGGACTGCAATATCATCAGCACGGTACTGCGCAGCGATTCTACCGTCGAGGGTGACTGCCGCGCGCTGGCGGGCCTTGCTCCGGGCGAAAGCGCCCTTCGCTGGGCCGCGGCCAGGGTGCTCCCCGCCCCCTGGCCCTATGTCTTCGACGGAGCGAAGCGCTTCTTCAGGCTTTTCCTCGCGCACCCGCTGCTCTGGCTGCTGGCCCTGGCCGGGCTGGCGCTGGGGCAAACCTACTCCGGGCGGCTCAGCGGGGCCTGCGCCCTGGGCCTCGGGCTTTTTTATTCGGCCTTTTCTTTCGAGCCCAGGTACGCCGAGCCGCTCGCCTATTTGCTGGCTCTGCCTGGCGCGGCCTGGCTGTGCGGGCTGCCGGGCCTGAAGCCGGCCGCCACCGAGCCTTACGCGGCCCCGGGGCTTGCCGTTTCAGGGGCCGGGTTGGGTGCCGGGCTGGTCCTGGCGGCGCTGCTGCTATCTCACGCTTTCAGCGCGAAGAACATCTATTCCGCAGTGACCGCGGCCCTGTCGCGGCACCCGGGCGACCTGTGGCTGCTTGAAAAGCGGGCCGACCTCCTGCTGTGGAACGATAATACGGAGGCCGGTCTTGCCGCCCTGGGCGCAGCGGCCGAAGTCTCGGCCCTCGGCTTCCCGCTGGCTCCCCGCGGAGAACAGGGAGGGCGCTCCGGAGAAGCCCTGGCCCGGGCGGCGCTGGAGGACCTGGACGCCGGGCGCAGTTCCGAGGCCGCGTACGGGTTGGGCGCCCTGGCCGGCTTCGTTTCCGAGAACCATATAAAGGTGCGCGGCCCCGGCGGCGCCCGGGCGGAGCGGCTCCTGGCGGAGCTCCGCGGCGCGGGCAATATCCCCTGGCACTTCGTGTCGCAGGCCCTGCGCTTCTGGCCCAGCGAACGCCGGGGAGTTCTGCTGCGCCGGCTTTCTGCCGCGGCCCCGTGGTTCGCCGTGCCGCACGGAGTGCTTCCGCTCAGCGTCCCGGCGGAATACGAGCTGGACGGCGAGGACCTGGCCCGCGAGCTGATCGCAAAAGACTGCGCTGGAGCGGCGGCGTCTGGGGATTTCCCGCTGGAATACGCCTATGGCCGGTACCGCGCCTCCGCCGCCCCGTGGACGGCGCTCTGGCTGGCCCTCAGCGGCAGGGACATACGCTTTTCACAGTCGGAGCGCTCGGCCCTGCTGGCCGCCGCCGCAGCCCCTGAAAAAAGCGCTGCGGCGCCGCCGGGCGGGCAGCCGGCGCTAGGCATACTCGCGGTCTGCCGGAACGGCGGAGCGGCGCCTGCCGGCTGGGCCGCCCTCCGCAGGCCGGCACTCTTCGAACTGGCCGCGCGGCTGGCCGGCGAGGCTAAGGACGCCGCAGCGTTGAAAACACTTGGCGCGTATCTGGACGCGCATCCGCGCGAGCTGGGAGGCTACGCTCACAACCTTGCGCTGTCCTTGCAGCAGGCCGGCGCGTACCCGGCGGCTATAGAGAGGTTTGATAAATTGCTGGCCGGCAAGCCCGGCGACCCGAAGCTCCTCAACGACAGGGGCATGTGCCGCCTGCTTGCCGGGAACCGTGCCGCCGCGGGGGCTGATTTCCGCGCCGCCCTGGCCGCTTCGCCGGGCTTCGCCGAAGCGGAGCGGAACCTGGCTTATCTCGCCCGCCTGTAACGCCTCACCCGTAAATGGACAAAAGAAAAGGCCCCGGAGTTCCGGGGCCTTTCTTGTTATTAGCTGCTTGCTCAGGAGCACTCTGAATAGCCGCAGTCGTGGCAGGTGGGGCCAGAGCAGCCGGACTCGTAGCTGACGTTGGACGAGTAGCACTTGGGGCAGTACTGCGTGTGCGAGGCGTCCCACAGCTCCAGCTTTTCCTGGCCGTTGATCTCGGCGTCGCTGGCTATCACGCCGGAGCGCTTCAGGTGGCTGCGCAGCGCCACGGCGATGCCGTGCGCCACCGAGTTGATGCGGTTCTCGCCCAGGCCGACGGGCCGGTCGCCCTTCACCGAGTTGAGGTGCTTGATCACCTTCACCGGGTCGCCGCCTTCCTCGAGGTACTTGGAGAGCAGGATGCCGATGAGCGAGGTCAGGCCGCTGATCTCGGTGCCCAGCGGCGGCATGTTGGTGAACACCTGGTACGGGCCGTGCTCGTTGTAGTTGATGTGCACGTGCAGCGGGCCGTAGCCGGTCTTCAGCTGGAAATATTCCGACGACACGCCGAAAGACTGCAGCGGCGCTTTCTTCTTCTTGGTCTTGGCCAGCGCCTGGGCGTCGCCGCCGATGTTGAGCACCTGCTGTGCCTTGCAGCCGTCGCGGTAGACGGTGAGGCCCTTGCAGCCCAGCTTGTGCGCGAGCAGGTAGCAGTTCTTCACGTCCTCCGCCTTGGCGGAGTTGGGCATGTTGATGGTCTTGGAGACGGCGTTGTCGACGTGCCGCTGGAAGGCCGCCTGGATGCGGATGTGGCTCTCCACGCTCACGTCGTGCGCGGTGGGGAACAGGGCCTGCACCTGCCTGGGGATCTCCGGGATGCCGCGCACGGCCTTGTGGTTGGCCTCTATCTTCTTCCAGAGGGCTTTCTCGTCGAGGCCGAAGAAATGCTGCTCCTTCGCGAGCTGCTTGAAGAGCGCGTTCACCTCGAAGAAGGTGTCCTTCGCCTCGGGGTCGCGCTTGTTCTTTATGGCCTCCAGCGCCCTGGCGTTGTAGCGCGTGTAGGCGATGGCGAAGAACGGCTCGATGCCCGAGCCCTGCAGGCCGGCCGCTATGGCGATGGTGCCGGTGGGGGCGATGGTGGTGCGGCAGGCGTTGCGGGGCCGCGCGGCCACGCCGCGGAAATGTTTGCTCTCGGCGTCGTAGATGGAGCCCTTCCAGTTCTGGAACACGCCGCGCTCGCGGGCCAGCTCTTCGGAGGCCTCGAGCGACCTCTCGTTGATGAACTTCATCACCTCTTCGGCCTTCTTCAGGCCTTCGGGGCTGTCGTAGGCCACGCCGAGCTTTACGGCGGTCTCGGCCCAGCCCATCACGCCCAGGCCTATCTTGCGGTTGCCCTTGGCGATCTTCTCTATCTCCGTCAGCGGGTAATTGTTGATCTCTATGACGTTGTCGAGGAAGCGGATGGCGCTGGTCACGGTGGCTCCGAGGCGCTCCCAGTCCAGGGCGCCGCGCGTGACCTCGCCGGTGACGTAGTTGGCGAGGTTGATGGAGCCCAGGTTGCAGGACTCCCACGGCAGCAGCGGCTGCTCGCCGCAGGGGTTGGTGCTTTCTATCTGGCCCAGCTCCGGCGTGGGGTTGGAATTGGTGTCGTTGATGCGGTCGATGAAGACGATGCCCGGGTCGCCGCTGGCCCACGCGGAGTCCACCATGCTGTTGAAGACCTCGCGGGCTTTCAGCGCGCCGGCCGGCTCCTTGGTGCGGGGGTTGATGAGGTCGTAGCTGGCGTTGGCCTCCACGGCCTTCATGAACTTGTCGTCGAGGGCGATGGAGATGTTGAAGTTCTCCAGCGCGCCCTGCTGCGACTTGATGGTGATGAAATCCTTGACCTCGGGATGCCAGTAGGGGATGATGCCCATGTTGGCGCCGCGGCGCGTGCCGCCCTGCTTGACCACGTCGGTCAGCTTGTCGAAGAGCTTCATGAACGACACGGCCCCGGAGGCCACGCCGTTGGTCTTCTTCACCAGGTCGCCCTTGGGGCGCACGCGGCAGAAGGAGAAGCCGGTGCCGCCGCCGGATTTCTGGATGAGGCTCTGCGCGGTCAGCGCCTTGGCGATGCCCTCCATGGAGTCCGGCACGGGCAGCACGTAGCAGGCGGAGAGCTGCTGCAGGTCGCGCCCGGCGTTCATCAGCGTGGGGGAGTTGGGCAGGAAGTCGAAGCCCGCCATCAGGTTGTAGAACTCGTTCTGCCGGAGGTCGGCGGCCTCGCGCGCGGCGGGCTGCTCGTGGTAGGCCTTCTCCAGGTTGGAGATGAAGCGCATGAAGTTGGCTTCGCGCTCGGAGGACTCGGCCAGGCCGTCGTGGAAGAGCAGCGTGGGGGAAATGGTGCCGTCGGTGGCGGTTTCGGTGACGCGGCAGCTGACGCCTTCGAAGACGCCCCACTTTTTGGCTTCGGGATGGAAGATAAGTTCGGAAAGGGAGATGTTATGCGCTACGCGCTCGAAAAGCTGCTCGGCGGAGTTCTCTTCGCGGAGGTACTTGTCCTTGATCACCTTGGCCTGGTTCTCGCTGATGTGGATCTCTTTTCTGACTGCCGTGATGGTCTTCATTCTTACGTCCTTGACCGCTTCATTTCCCAACCTGCGTAGGTGCCGTAAGGAGCGCTCCTTAAGACGGCCGGGCCTATCAGGCCTCCGTTCCGGCTGCGCACCGCCCGGGCCGCCGCGGCGGCTGTGGGCCGGGTTTTGTCGTTAACCCTGCACCAAAAAGCTTTTGGAATAAGTTTAATCTACAATAGTGCCGGAGGGATGTCAAATCTGCCGACGGCGGCCTTAAAAAGCCTCCCGGAACGGCCAAAACTGTTATAATTCCGGGAGGGGAAAGCTCCAATGAAAAAGCCCAGAAAACCGTCGCAGGAATTGGCGCAGGCGCAGGTGCAGCGGCAGGACCTGCGACTCTTCGCCGTGCTGGCCTCTTCGGAGGAGGATTTCCTGCGCCAGTCGGCGGAGCTGGAAGCCGACCCGCTCTTCGCGCGGCTCTGCGCCCCCGGCCCGGACGGGAGCGCCCCGGTGCTGCGCCGGCGCCTGCCCGGAGCTTCCTACGCCTTCTCCCTGGCCTGCGGGGACGACGCCCTGGCCGCGGCCGCCGGCCCCGGCGGCACCGCCGGCGAGTGGCTGGCCGCCAGGCCGGAGATGCTGGCGCTCGCGCGCCGCGTCGGGCTGGAGAATTTCGAGAAATTTTTCCTGTCGGACTCCGCCTTCAGCCCCGCCGCAGCCGCGCGGGCCTGCGGCTGCACTCCAGCCGAGGCCGCCGCCCTTAAAACTTTCGCCGCCGCCTTCCTGCTCGCGCACGAGCATATCGCCCCGGCCGCGCTGCCCAGGCTTTACCTGCGCTGCGCCGCGTCCGTAGGCGCCGAAGGCGGGAAACTTTCCATTGCGTACACGCACCCGTCCTACCTGCGCGGCGCCTGCACCGTGGACCACCGGGCCCTGGCCAGCCTGGTAAAGAGCGGCGGGCTCACCCCCGCCGACGCCGCGCGCGCCGCCGGGCTGGCCGCGCGCGCCCAGCGACTGGCCTGGCGCCGGGCCGGCTTTCACCGCGTGATCTTGGCGCTGGTAGAGGCGCAGTCGGGCTTCCTGCTGCGGCGCTCGGGACTGGCCCCGCTGACGCAGCGGGAGCTGGCCGCGCGCTCCGGCCTGGACCCCGCCACGGTCTCGCGCCTCATAGCCTCCAGGACCTTGCTCGCCCCGTGGGGAGACGAGATAAAGCTGAAAGACCTTTTTCTCGCTAAAAACGCGTTTATAATTGATAAAATAAAGGCCATACTGGGGGCTGCCGACCAACGCTTGACCGACACCGAACTGACCGCGGTCCTCAGAACTAAACACGGTATACGGGTATCACGCCGCAGCGTGAACCTGTACAGGTCAAAGTTATGATGAGCAAAAAAATAGGCGCGGCCGCCAATCCCATCTACAAAAGCCTCTTCGACGCGGTCTTCTTCAAGGCGCAGGAACCCATGCTGGTGCTGGACCGCGGGCTCGCCGTGCTGGTGGTGAACAACAGCGCGCTGAAGCTGCTGGGCTGGTCGGGGCAGGACATCAACGACAAGCCGGTCTCCGAGCTGGTGCTGGGCAAGGACCTGAAAGATTTCCTCGAACTCCTGGAGCTGGCCTCGCGCAACGGCGTGGTGCGCAACTACCGCTTCTATATGCTGACCGCCTCCAAGAGCATAGTGCGCCTCTTTCTCACCGTGCAGGCGCTCAAGGACGAGGCCGGCGTGGTGAACGGCTACTGCCTGTCTTTCTCGCCGGTCTCGCCCGACGAATGGTCCGCGCTGAAGGACCCGCACGTGTTCAAGAACGCTGCGCGCAAGCTCAACCGTCTCACTTCCATGGGCCAGCTCACCGCCATGTTCGCGCACGACATCAAGAACCCGCTGCACGTGATCCTCTCCACGTCGGAGCTGCTCGGCGCGCTGGAGAACCCGCCCGAGGGCGTGAAGACCGGGGCCGAGCTCATCGAGCGCAACGCCCGACGGGCCTCAAAGATAGTCAAAACGCTGCTGGATTTCTCCCGCAGCGGCATGTGCCGCCTGGAGCCCTACTCCCTGGAGACAGCCGCCGACAACGCGCTGGAGCTGATAGACAGCTCGCTCAAGACCGCCAAGGTGCGTGTAGAGAAAAAATTCGACCGCGCGCCCAAGGTGTTCCTGGACCCGCATTACCTGCACAGCGTCATCTACAACCTCCTTAACAACGCGGCCCAGGCCCTGGATGGCGCCCCCGACGGGCGCATCTCCGTCACGTCGGGCTGGCTGGAGAAGGAGGGCGAGGTGTTCCTGACCATCGCCGACAACGGGCCCGGCTTCGAGTCCGCCATGGCCGACAATCTCTTCCAGCCTTTCTTCACCACCAAGGAGAACGGCACGGGCCTCGGCCTCTACCTGGCCCGCCAGATCATGGACGAGCACGGCGGCCGCATCATAGTGGCCTCCTCGCCCGAGGGCGGGGCCATGGTGAGCCTGCGCTTCAAGAAGATCGTTTAATGGGCAATATCCTCATCGCCGAAGACGACGCCGACACGCGCTACGTGCTGAAGGCCGCGCTAGAGAGCGGCCGGCACGCCTGCGCGGCGGCCGCCTCCGGCGCCGAGGCCCTGGCGCTGGCCGAGGCGCTCACCTTCGACGCCGTGGTGCTGGATATGGTGCTGGGCGACGCCGACGGGCTGGAGATACTGAAAAAACTGAAGAGCGAGGATCCCGGCCTGCCCGTCGTCATCCTCACCGGGCACGCCAACGTGCAGACCGCCGTGAAGGCCATGAAGCTGGGCGCGCTGGATTACCTGATAAAGCCTTTCGGCAACGAGGAGCTGCTGCTGATCATGGAAAAGGCCGTGAAGGAGCGCCGCCTCAAGCGCGAGTTTGACGCCCTGCGCAGCCACGTTAAGCGCGCCCAGGGCGCCGAGCCGGTGTTCGGCCCCAGCAAAGAGATCAAAAATACCGCCGCGCTGGCCCGCCAGGTGGCAGCCACCGACCTCACCGTCATCCTGTCCGGCCCGTCGGGCGCCGGCAAGGAAGTGTGGGCGCGCGAGATACACAGGCTTTCCTCCCGCGCCGGCAGCCCCTTCGTGGCGCTGGACTGCGGCGCGCTGCCCGAGAACCTCGTCGAGAGCGAGCTGTTCGGCTACGAGCGCGGCGCTTTTACCGGCGCGGACCGCCGCAAGCCCGGCCTGTTCGAGGCGGCCTACGGCGGCACCCTTTTTCTCGACGAGATAGCCAACCTGACTCCGGGCACGCAGGCCAAGCTCCTGCGCGTACTGGAAGAGCGCAGGATCCGCCACCTCGGCGGAAAAAAGGACATTCCCATCGACACGCGCGTGATAGTAGCCGCCAACCGGGACCTGCCAGCCTGCATCAAGGCGGAAGAGTTCCGCGAGGACCTCTATCACCGCCTCAACCAGTTCACCCTGCGCGTGCCTTCGCTGGCCGAGCGCAAAGAGGACATCCCCGCGCTGGCGGCCTTCTTCCTGCGCGAGGCCGAGAAGCTGGTGAATAAAAAGATAGACTCCATTTCCGACTCCGCCATGGCCGCGCTGGCGGCCTACGCCTGGCCGGGCAACGTGCGCGAGCTCAAGAACGTCATTATCCGCGCCGCCCTGCTGAGCGGGGGGGAAATACTGCCGGTACACCTGGGCCTGGGCGGCGAACCCGCGTGCCCGGAGACGCCGCGCGCCGCAGCGCCCGAAAGTTTCGATCTGAAAGAAAACCTCCGTCTCGCCCGCTCGGAAACCGAACGCCGACTGATACGTGCTGCGCTGGCCGAAACCGGCGGAAATAAGCTGAAAGCTGCCAAGCTTCTGTCCATCGACCGCAAAGCACTTTACACAAAGATCAAAGAGTACTCACTAGAGTAGTGGGGAAACTTTTCCACAGTTATGCTGTGGAATATATTCCACAGTGTGGATAATATTCCACAGTGACTTTTAACAACTATTTCACTTTTTCGCCGCATTTCGGCACTGTCCCATCCTGTATAATTAAAACATGCAAAAGGCAATTGCGCCTATGAAAACGGCAGCGCCGCAGTCGGGCTTGCCCGCTCTCTTTTGGGGGATAATCCTTAAAACTATCAGCAAATATCTACCCATTTAGGGGTATAATGCTTTTGGCAAAGTCGTTGCTATAGTTAAAAAACGAGGGGATAACTATTCCAGATTTGGTTCCAGACAGTCGGAGGCACTATGAAAACGTTCAAAGCCCGCATAACTAAAATCCTGATGGCGCTGCTGCTGCTGCCGGCAATAGCCGCCGCGGCCCCGAGCCAGATCAACTACCAGGGCCGCCTGGTAGACGCAACCGGCAATCCGCTGAGCGGGAGCTACACGCTGACTTTCCGGATCTACGACGCCGCCTCGGCCGGAACCACGCTCTGGACCGAACCGCAGACGCTCACCGTGGATAACGGCATCTTCAGCGCCAAACTTGGCTCTGTCGCCAACCTGCCGCCCTCCGTGTTCTCCGCTGACACCCGCTACCTCGGCGTGACCGTCGGAGCCGACGCCGAGATGACCCCGCGCGTGCAGCTGCTCTCCGTCCCCTACGCCATCTACGCCGCCAGCGCCGCCAGCGTGGGCACTCCCGGCCAGGGCGTCATTATTTCCACCTTCGTGCAGGTCAACGACTATATCAGCGCCACACGGTTCATCGGCGACGGCTCGGGCCTTACCGGCATCAGCGCCGGCGGGAGCTCCATAGTGCTCCCCATCGTTTCCACCCACATCGCCGACGGCAGCATTGCCAACGCCGACCTTGCTGGCTCCATCGCCTACAACAAGCTCACCCTGACCGGCGCGATACTGAACGCCGACCTGGCTGGCTCCATCGCCTACAACAAGCTTGCCCTGACCGGCGCAATACTGAACGCCGACCTGGCCGGTTCCATCGCCGACAGCAAGCTGAACACCATCACGACTGCGGGTAAAGTTGACGGCGCGGCCGTGACCGGCCTGGCCAGCCTGCCCGCCGGCGCGGGCCTTATCCCCGCCGCCAATCTGCCCGCTACCGTGTCGTACCTGGGCAGCGACATAAGCAGCGCCGAGATCGCCGACGGCACCATCGCCGACGGCGACCTGGCCGCCAGCGGTTTCAATCTTTCGAAGTTCACCGTCGGCCAGATCAATACCGACCTCGTGGCGGGCACCCTTGTGTCCACCCACATCGCCGACGGCAGCATAGCCAACGCCGACCTCGCGGGTTCCATAGCTTATAACAAGCTGGCTCTGACCGGAGCCGTCCTCAACGCCGACCTCGCCGGCTCCATCGCCTACAACAAGCTCGCCCTGACCGGCGCGATACTGAACGCCGACCTGGCTGGCTCCATAGCCGACAGCAAACTGAGCGCCATCACTACGGCCGGCAAAGTGGACGGCTCTGCCGTGACCGGCCTGGCCAACCTGCCCGCCGGCGCGGGCCTCATCCCCGCGGCCAATCTGCCCGCCACCGTGTCGTACCTGGGCAGCGACATCAGCAGCGCGGAGATCGCCGACGGCACCATCGCCAACGGCGACCTGGCCGCTTCCGGTTTCGACCTGGCCAAGTTCACCGTGGGACAGATCAGTACCGACCTTATACCCGCGACTATAGTGTCTACTCATATAGCGGACGGCAGCATCGCCAACGCGGACCTGGCGGGCTCTATCGCTTACAACAAGCTGGCGCTTACCGGCGCCATCCTGGACGCCGACCTGGCGGGCTCCATCGCCTACAGCAAGCTGAGCCTGACCGGCGCCATCCTGAACGCCGACCTGGCCGGTTCTATCGCCGACAGCAAGCTGAGCGCCATCACCACGGCCGGCAAAGTGGACGGTTCTGCCGTGACCGGCCTGGCCAACCTGCCCGCCGGCGCGGGCCTCATCCCCGCCGCCAACCTGCCCGCCACTGTGTCCTACCTGGGCAGCGACATAACTAATGCCGAGGTCGCGGCGGCCGCCGGCATCGTGTATTCCAAACTCGACCTTTCCAACAGCATCGTGGCCGGCGACCTGACCGCAGGCGCTGTCACCAAGGCCAAGCTCGCCGTGGAAGGCTGCGCTGACGGCAAGATCCTCAAGCTTGCCGGCGGCGCGTGGACCTGCGACGACGACGCCGGCGCCGGCGGTTCTGTCGCCGGTACCGGTGCCGCCGGCCGCGTGGCCTTCTGGACCGGGGCCGCCGCCATCGGTTCCAACGCGAACATTTTCTGGGACGACACTAATTCTTACCTGGGTATAAATGACACGACTCCCGGCCAGGCCCTCGACGTGACCGGCAACATCAACGTGACCGGCAACGTAGTCGCCGCCAACGTGAGCGGCAACGGCTCCGGGCTGACGGCGCTTAATGCTGCAAATCTCGGTTCTGGCACCGTGGACGATGCGCGCCTCTCCGCCAACGTGACGCTGCTGGGTGCTACGATAGACGCGGGCGAGCTGCCTGCCGACGGTTACGCTGCGACGTACGTGAACGCGGCCGAGGGTGATTCCGTAACTACGGGCATGATCACCAACGGCACTATCCTCAACGCCGACCTGTCGGCGAGCGGCTTCGACCTGGGCAAGTTCAGTGCGGGCACGCTGGGCACCGAGTTCATCGGCGGCACCATAGTTTCTACGCACATAGCCGCTAACGCCGCTATCCCTGACACCAAGCTGGCTACGATAGCTACCGCGGGCAAGGTATCCGACACCGCGCTGTCCGCCAACGTGACGCTGCTGGGCGCGACTATCGACGCGGGCGAGCTGCCTGCCGACGGCTACGCTGCGACTTACGTGAACGCGGCCGAGGCTGATTCCGTCACCTCTGCGATGATAACGAACGGAGAGATTGTGGACGCAGATATCGCTGCCGGTGCGGCTATAGTGCTGTCTAAATTGGCGACTACCGGTTCGCTTGGAGCGGCTGTTACGCATAAGGCCGGCGCTGGGACTGGCGAGGCTGCTCCGATCGGAACTCTCAGTGTTAATACTGGTACGCAGGCTACACTTGATACCGCAGGAGAAGAAGTTCTTATGAGCTTTTCCGTCCCGGCGGATTCCTTTAACGGGAATGGTAAAGCCGTAAAAATCAAGGCGTGGGGCACGACAGCCGCTAATGCGAACAGTAAGACCATAAAGATACGCTTCGGCGGTCTTGCCGGAGACGTCGTTCTGACCACTACTACATTCGCTAATGCTCAAGCCTGGGACCTTGAAGCGACGGTAGTACGTACCGGTGTCGGCACGCAGGAGTCAATCGCAAGGGGCTATGTCGGCGAATTCGTAGTGCCGGTAGCTAAAAACACTCCCGCTCAGGACGAAACTGGCGCAGTTTCAGTCGCAGTTACCGGCGATACAGCAACTGCCGCAGGAGATGTAGTGGCTGAAGGTCTTATTGTTGAGTTCGTGAACTGACATCAATAGCAGGGAAGCTGTTCTCGGGCCGGTAAGTATCATACGGCCCGAGTAAGGTTGGAATGGCAGAGTCACTGTAAATATCGGTCGGATGGCTTTTTATGAGATATAAATACGCGGGGTTTGCGGCGGCGGCGTTGTGCTTTGGCGCGCTGTGCTCGTACGCGGCCAATAGCCAGGAGACGCGGGCCCTTACCACGGGGTTCTCCGTCTCCAATAGCGGCGGCAAGACGCTGGAGTCCACCGTCGGAGAGATCTCCGGCTCCACCATGGCCGCTTCGGGCAAGGGCCTGCGCAGCGGCCATTCCGGCACCAGCCACAGCCCCGGCGTGGTCTACGACCTCACCGCTTCCACCAACGCCTCCGGCCAGGCCCTCTTCCAGTGGACCAGCGTTGGCGCTGACGGCCTTTCCGGGCAGGCGGCCTACGTAGAGGTCAAGATCGCAACTTATCCCATCACCTACGCCAATTATTCCACTATTAATTCTTCCTTTACACTGGCGTCGCTGGCACCGGGCAGCGTAGAACAGGAACTTTACGGCGGGCTCACGGCCGGCAAGACCTATTACACCGCTGTGCGCGTGCGCGACGGCGCCAACATGTACGGCCGCCTCTCGGCCAACGCCACCTTCGGCACCGCCCCCGTCAGGCCCCGCGCGCCCGTAGTGTCCGGCGTGGTGGCCGGCGGCAACTTCACCATTTCCTGGGGCGCCGTCACCTCCAACGTGGCAGGCAGCACCATCACCGTGCAGAACTACGAGGTCTACTACAGCACCGCGCTCAGCGGCGCTATCTCCGGCCCCGTTACGCTTCCCAACTCCACGCTGTCGTACAGCGTGGCCACCAGCCCGCTGCGGTGGTACTTCCTCAAGGCCCTCGACGGCGACGGCTTCCGCAGCGACGCTTCCGTCTGGCTGAACAACTCCGACGAGGTCTCCCGCACCGTGGCCGACGACTCCCGCGCCGTGGTGGACATGAGCCCCTACGTCGAGGACTTCCTCGCCACCTCCGGCCTGCAGCCCGTCCTGCAGCATGAGCCCCAGTTCGAATCCGGCTCCACGGTGGTGTCCTACAGGTTCTACTTCCGCGACGCGGCCAACAACGAGGTAACGCAGCACCTGGCCGAGGACGTCACGCTGATCCTGCCGCTCTCCCGCACCGGAGCGTTCACCGTCAGCGCCGTCTCGCCCGCAGTGAATTACAGCGTCTACGACTACTCCGCCTACTTCTACAACGGCGTGGAGGACGTCAAGATAGGCGGCACCGTGAACCCGTCCGACGGCTCGGTGTCCATCCTGACGCGGCGGCCCGGCCTCTACAAGGTCAAGCAGGTCATCCGCGCGCAGAGCTTCAGCGTCATCCAGACCGAGCCGCGCAAGGTCTTCACGCCCAACGGCGACGGCGTCTGGGACCAGTTCAACATCGTCTACGACAACCCGGAGGGCCTGGCCATCACCGACGCCAAGGTCTACGACCTGTCAGGCGCCGAGATCGCCAGCCTGCGGTCGGGCACCTACGGCGCGCAGGCCTCGCTGGCCTGGGACGGCCGCAGGTCCAACGGCGACAAGGCCGTGTCCGGTATCTACATCTACCAGTTCAAGGCCGGCAGCAAGTTCTATAACGGCACCATGGTGGTGGCGCGGTAAACTAAGGCCCGGGCGAGTTTAGCGGGCGAGGGTGGCGGCTGGCGGCGGGGGAACCCGCCGCACGGCCGTTACATTCAGGTAATATTTATGAAACAGTTAAAATGTAGAATTGTAACTGTGGCGAAAGCATTTATTCTATTTTTGGCCTTTGCCACGGTCACTATGAACGCCGAAGCTTCCTTTTCTGCCGACTCAGCCTGCGGGGCGCGCGCCTCCGCGATGGCCGGCGCTTTTACCGCGGTGCCCGGCGGCGCCGAGGCCGCCTGCTCCAATCCCGCCACGCTGACCGAGCTCGGCTCGCCCGAGCTCACCGCGGTCTACGGCCGCCTCTACTCCGGCCTCTCCGACGATTCCTCTATCGGCCAGGGCTACTTCGGCTTCGCCGCGCCGATCAAGAAATACCTGCAGGGCAACGCCGCCTTCTCCTGGAGCGACACCCGCCTGAGCGAGGCCTACTCCGAGAGCGCCTACTCCCTCAGCTACGCCACTTCCGTCTACCGCGGCATCGGCGCGGGCCTCACGCTCAAGTACCTGCGCCGCGCCTATACCTCCGACGCCTATACCGCGCTGGACCCGGTTTTCAACAGCGGCTATTCCAAAGGCGCGCTCGGCGCCGACCTGGGCTTCTTCTACCGGCCCCGGACCAACTACGCTTTCGGCCTTTCGTTCCGCAACCTCAACAAGCCCGACCTGGGCCTGGCCTCCTCCGACCCGCTGCCCCTGGAGACCCGCGCGGGCTTCTCCTACCTGACCCGCTCCACCCTGCTCGACGTGGACGCGGCGTTCGCGGGCCCCGACTACAATCTTTCCGCCGGCGTAGAGCACCTGTTCCAGCGCCGCTTCCTGCTGCGCATGGGCCTGGCCACCGGCAACGATTCCCGCCGCAGCGTGAACCTGGGCTTCGGCAGCCGCTTCGGGCTGGCCTCCTTCGACTACGCCTTCAGCCTTCCCATCAGCGGCATAGCCGGCACCATCGGTTCCCACCGCCTGGCTTTCTCTTTCAAGTTCGGCGCCGACGCGGCCCTGGCCGAAGACCTGGCCGCCGCGGCCGACCTGAAGCGGGCGCAGGAGCGCGCCGTGCTGCAGGAGGAGAAGATACGCGTGCTGCAGGAGCGGCTGGACGCCGTAGTGCGCCAGAGCGTGGGCCTCGCGCAGCAGCCCGCTGCACAGCCCGCTGCCGTTCCCGCGCAGGCGGCGCAGCCCGCGCAGCAGCCCGTGGTCATAATACAGCCTTCCCAGTCGGACGCGAAGGCGCAGGCGGAAATAAGCCGCCAGATAGAGAATTTGAAACTGGAGCTGGAGAAGTCCCGCGCCGAGATGGAGACGCTGAAGGCCAGGCCGGCCGCGGCTCAGCAGCCCAAGCCCGCCCAGCAGCCCGCGCGCCGCACCTACGTGGTTAAAGACGGCGACACGCTGGGAAGCATCGCGGCCTCCGTCTACGGCGACGCCGACCGCTGGCCGGAGATCTACCGCGCCAACAGCGCCTCGGTGGGCCGCGGGGGCGAAGTTAAACCGGGGCAGGTGCTGTCGCTGCCTTAACCCGGCGCGGAAGTTTTAGAGAGATACTAATATGAACGAGAATTTCGACGAATCCTCCCTCAACGAGGCCGCCATTAACGACGTGGAAACGGCCCGCCTGGCCCTGCGCTGGTCGCTGGACAAGATCCGCGCCCTGCACGAGGAAGACCTCAAGACCCGCCAGAACCTGCAGGAAAAGAACAGCCAGGTGGCTTTCCTCGAGAACCAGCTGAAGTCCAAGAACACCGAGATAGACCGCTCCACCCGCGTGCACGAGGAGGAGATGAAGTCCCGCCAGTCGTCGATGGAATACCAGTTCCGCGCGCGCCTGGAGCGCCTGACCGAGCGCGAGAAAGAGCTGGAAGACAAGATCTCCAAGAACGAGGAGGTGCTCAAGCAGAAGGAGCTCCGCCTCGACTCCGATTACCAGAAGAAGGCGGAAGACCTCCGCGGCCGCTGGGCCAGCGTGGAGGGGGAACTGTGGCAGCTGCGCCAGGAGCAGCTGGCCAAGCAGCAGGAGTTCGAGCGCGTCTACGGCGCCCGCCTGGAAGAAGAGAAGAAAAGATTTTCAGAGGAAGCCGCCCAGCAGAAGTCCATGCTGGAGGAGACCTACCGCAACCGCGTGGAGGAGCTCGAGAAGCGCGAGCGCTCCGTCAGCGACGAGCTCAAGAAGCAGGAGGCCGTGCTGAAGTGGGCCAAGGACAGCTGGCAGAAGGACACCGAGGAGCGCGAGCGCGTCCTGAAGCAGAAAGACCTGGAGATAGACAAAAAGATCCTGGAGAAGAACCAGGAGATCGACGATTACAAGGTCAAACTTTCGCTGCTCGAGAAGCAGCTCAAGGACCTGCCCGAGGCGGTCAGGCGCCGCGACGAGGACCTGAACCGCTACAAGGACGCGATCGGCAGCCTGGAAAGCGTCATCCGCACCTTGGAGAACGAGAAGAAGAACCAGCAGGCCGACTACGAGGGCCGCCTCTCCAAGGCGGGCGAGGCGGTAGAGCACGAACGCTCCCGCTTCCGCGAGATGGAGGCCGAGATCCCGCGGCGTCTGAAGATCGCCGTAGAGCACGAGCGCAACCGTTTTTCCGAGAAGCTGCAGGAGATCGAGCGCGGCTACCGCGACGACCTGGGCAAGCGCCAGGACGAGGTGGACTATCTGCAGCGCAACCTGCACACTTTCGAGGAGACCATAAAGACCCTGCAGGCCGAGCGCGAGACCATGGCGCACAAGGCCGACCAGCTGCAGACGCAGTATAACGTGCGGCAGGAGGAATTCTCCTTCCGCGAGAAGCAGCTGCAGTCCGAGTACGACGTGCGCCTCAAGGTGGAGATGGAGAAGCACACCGCCGCGCTGCGCTCCGAGATAGAGACCGCCGGCCGCATCTACGAGGACAGCCTCCGCCTGAAGGTGGAGGAGATCTCCCACCTGCGCCGCGACATCGACGAGATTTCCAAGGAAAAGACCGCTGCCAAGGACCAGCAGGCCGAGCTGCGCCGCCAGCTCGAGGCCGCCGCCGAGCGCGGCGTCTCCGAGCAGGACGCGCTGCGGGCCAGGCTGAAAGCCGAGAGCGAGCAGCGGCTGGCCGAGGCCGCCGCGCACGCCGAGCGGACACGCGCCGCCGAGAAGCAGAAATTCGCCGACGAGCTCGACGGCCGCGCCGGCGAGTTCAAGGCCGAGGTCGCCCGCAAGGACGACGAGATCATGGCCCTGCGCCTGTCGGTCCAGAAGGCCGGCGAGGAGCAGCGCATGCTGCGCCAGAAGGCCGGCGAAGAGCTGAAGGCCGCCGTGCAGGAAGAAAAAGCCCGCGCCGCCGCCGAGCTGGAGGACCGGGCCTCGCGCCTGGCCGCCACCATCAAGCTGCGCGACGACAAGATCTCCGAGCTCACCTCCGCCCTCGAGGCGGCCAGGATAGAGCGCGAGGAGCTGATGCTGCTGGAGCGCGAGCGCCTGCAGCGCATCTACGCCGAGAAAGAAAAAGCTATAGACGAGGAGCTGGCCGCCCGCGACGCCGAACTGCTGCGGGCCCGCGAGGCCGCAGCCCGCGCCGGCGCCGAGAAGGACGCCGCGGCGCACGCCTTCGCCGCGGACCGCCGCAACCTGGAAGAAAAGCTTACCGCCCTCACCGTGCGGCTGACCGAAGAGGAAGCCGCGGCCGGGGTGAAGCTGGACGCCGCGCTGCGCCGCGAAGCGGACCGCTACGCCGAGATCATAGACCGCAAGAACAAGGAGCTGGAGGCGGCGGCGCAGGTGCGCCAGTCGCAGGAAGACGCCTACCGCAAAACGCTGGCCGATTTCCGCTCCAACTTGTCCGAAGCGCTTGGCAAGTTCGAAGCGCTGAAGGCCACCGCCGAAGAGCGGCAGGCGCAGCTGATGGCCCTGCAGGTAGAACTGGCCCAGGAGAAGAAGCAGGCCGGCGAGCTGGGGTCTTCGCTCTCCGCGCGCCTCTCCGAGAAGGAAAAACTTTACCGCGACCTCCGCCTGCAGCACGACGACCTCAAGGAGGCCTTCGAAGAGGAAGTGAAGACCGCCGAGCGCCGCTACAACGACGCCCTGCTGAAGCTGCGAGCGGCCGAGGAGCAGAAGGCCGCCCGCGACAAGCAGATAGAGGCCTTCAAGCGCGACGGCGACCTGCTGCGCGCCGAGAACCAGCGCCGCGAGCACGAGGCGGCCGAGCTGAAAGCCTCAGTTTCCAAGCAGGTGGAGACCGAGCGCCGCGAGATGCACGCCTCCGGCGAGCGCCGCGCGCACGAGTACGCCCAGAAGGAAAAGTCCCTGCTCTCCGAGATCTCCGCGCTGCGCGACATCGCCAACGCCAAGGACGTCATGCTGGAGAAGCAGAAGGTCCAGTTCGAGGAAGCCCGCAACAGCGCCGAGCGCCTGAAGGCCGCCCTGGAAGAAGAGCGGGCCCGCCAGACCGAGGCTGAGGCAGACCGCTCCCTCCGGTACGAGGAATACGACGAACGCCTGGCCGCCACGGCCGAGCGTGAGAAAGCGCTGTCCGGCGAGATCCTGGCGCTGAAGAAAACGCTGTCGGATATAACGGCGGAGGCCATGTCGGGCAAGTCCAACTCCGAGGTTCAGCGCGTCACCCTGGAGCGCTTGGCCGCTGCTTTCGAGGTAGAAAAGGCCAAGCGCGCCGAAGCCGAGGCTGCGGCCCTCTCCGCCAGCTCCGCGCTGCGCGAGAAAGCCTCCGAGGCCGACACCCGTAAGGCCGAAACAGAATCTCTGATCGGCGCCATCGGGCGCCTGAAGACCGCCTTTACCGAGGAACGCAAGAAGCGCGCCGACGCCGAGCTGCAGGCAGAAACTGCCCAGGCCGCGCTGCGCGAGAAAGGCGACCTGCTGGAGAACCGCAGGTCCGAGTCCGAAGGGCTCCGCACGTCAGCGGAACGCCTGAAGGCGAACCTCGACGAGGAGAAGCGTCGCCGCGCGGAAGCCGAACTGGCCGCCACCACCGCCCGTTCCGAACTCCACGAAAAAGCCGAAGACCTCAACGGCCGCCGCGCCGACATAGACGCCCTGCGGCACGCCATCGAGCGGCTCAAGCACGCCTTCGAAGAGGAGCGCGCCAAGCGCGTCGAGAGCGAGCTGCTGGCGCAGACCGCCCATTCCGCCCTGCGCGAGAAACAGGAAGAGTTCCTGCGCACCCAGAAACTTGTAGAACAACTTAAGGATAAGCTCCGGCTATGGAAGAGCAAGTAAGCCACATAAGCGACCTGGAAGGTCTTAACTCCGAACTGGATGGTTTCCTCGCCGACCTGCACGGCCGCGAGGAGACCCTGGCCGCGCGCGTCAAGACGCTCGAAGAAGAGCTGAAGGGCGCCCGCGCCTCGGCCGGCGCGGAGCTGGGCCGCCTGGCGCAGAAGGAAGCCGCCCTCTCTTCCGCCATGGAAGACCTGCGCACCACGCTGGCCCGCGAGAGCTCCGCGGCGGTGTCGCTCGCCTCCGAGCGGGACGAGCTGCTGCGCCGGCTCGACGTCGCTTCCCGCCAGCTCGCCGAGGCCAGGTCCGTCCTGGCCGCCAAGGAAGCCTCCCTGCAGGAGACCCGCGAAGCCATGAAGGCCCGCGAAGCGGAGCTCTCCGCCGCCGTCAAAGAGGCCAGAGCCTCGTCCAAAGAAGAGGCCGCCAAACTTTCCGCCGCCGCCGAGGAGGCCCGCGCCGCGCTGGCCAAAGAGAGCGCCAAATTTTCCGCCGCAGTGCTGGACCGGGACGATTTCGCGCGCCGCGCGGAAGCAGCCAACGAGATCCTCAACGAGGCCCGGACCGCCCTGGCCGAAAAAGACGCCCTGCTCAAGGAAACCCGCACCGCGGCCCGCGAGAAGGCCGCCGAGCTTGCCTCCGCCCTGGATAAGGCCAACTCCGCCCTCCACGACGAGGCAGCGAAGGTCTCCGGGCTGTTGTCGGAGCGGGACGTGCTGCTCCGCCGCCTGGAGGCGCTGGCCGCCGGCCTGGAAGAGGAGAAGAACGGTTCCGCAAAAAAAGAAGCGCAGCTCAAAGAAGCCCGCGCCGCCGCCAAAGACAAGGCCGCGGAACTGACAGCGGGGTTGGAGCAGGTGCGCGCGGCCCTGCGCGAAGAGAGCGCCAAGGCGGCCGAGCTGGCCTCCGTGCGCGACGCCCTGCTCAGGCAGCTGGCCGATTCTGCCGACCTGCTGCAGGAAGAAAAAAAAGATTCCGCTAAAAAAGACGAGGCTCTGGCGGAGGTCCGCGAGGCCGCCAAGAATAAAAATTCCGAATTTTCAGCCGCCTTGAAGGGCAAGGACGAAGAACTGGGCAGGACGCTGCGCGGCCTGGAAGACCTCCGGGCTGACCTTACCCTGGAGCGGGCCAACGTGAAGGACCGCGAGGCGCAGCTGCAGAAAGCCGCCAGGCTGCGCGAAGGCCTGGAGAAAAAATTGGAGCTGTCGGCGCAGGAAAATTCCCGCTCCGAAGAGGGCTACCTCCTCAAGTTGGAACTCGTAAAGAAGGAGCTGCGCGAGCAGGCAAAGCGCGCCGAGGAGCTGGAGCGCAAGCTGGCCGCGGCCGGCGCGCGCCTGGACGACGCGCTGGAAGAGGCCGCCAAGAAAGAGAAACTGCTTTCTGAACTCTCCGCCGCGCTGACCGCCAAGGACGCCCAGCTCAAAGAGGCCGGCGCCAAGCTCAGCGCTCTGGCCTCCGACTACGCCAAGCTCAAGGACGGCAGCGGCCATGAGAACGCCGAGCGCGCCAGGCAGCTGGCGGCATCCATGGCCGCCCGCGTAGAGGAGCTGGAGAATACCCTCGCACAGGCCGCCGAGCGCCACCTCGAGAAGTACCGCTCCGTGCAGGCCGAGCTGAGCGGTGCCCGGGCCGAGATCCGCTCCCGGGAAGAAGAGAACGCCGCGCTCCGCGCGCGCGAAGACACTATTTCGAAGGAGCTGGGCGACGCCGAGGAAAAATGGAAATTCGCGTCCGCGCAGCTGCATAACTCCGCCTCCAAGCTCCGCAACTCCGAGAACGAGCTGGAGATACTTTCCGGGCGCCTCCGCTCGCTCGAGGAGGAACGCGATAAGTTCCGCGCCGCCGCGATAAAGGCCGAGACCGCCGCCGCCGGCATGGCCGCGCGCGAATCCAAGGCCCGCGACGGCGAGGCCGCCGGCCTGATGGCCGCCCTCGAAGAGCAGGCCGCTAAATATACCGACCTCCTGCGCAAGTACGACGACGTAGCCCTGCTTAACGAGACGCTGGCCCGCGAAAAGGCCGGCCTGAAGGCCGAGGCCGACTCTCTTCGCGGGGCGCTTACCGCGGCCCAGGCTTCCGCAGACGCCGAGGCGGGAGAAAAGCGGGGGGTGCAGTCCAGCCTGGCGGAAAGACTGCGCGCCGCCGAGGCGCAGCTGAAAAAGAAGGATTTCGAACTGGAGGCTGCGCGCGCCGAGGCCTCCGCTGCGGAGCTGGAAGCGGAGGAACTGCGTGCCAGCCTGGACGAGGCGGAAACTTCCGCCGCCGGAGAGGCCGAGGCCGAAAAGGTCCGCTACGCCGCTCTGTCGGAGCGGGTGCATAACGCCGACGCGCTGCTTAAGAAGAAGGAATTCGAGCTGGAGGAGGCCCGCGGGTCCCTGTCCGGCCTGGAGCAGGAATGCTCCCTGCTGCGCAGCAGCCGCGCCTCTCTGGGCGAGAAGTACGCGCGCGAGATCCAGGCCGAGAACGAACTTTTAAAGGAGGCGCAGGCGAAGATCCTCGAAAGGGATTCCGTCATCTCGCGCCTCTCTACGGCGGAGGAGGCCATAAAGGGCGAGGCCGAAGCCCTCAAGCGCGAGCGGCAGGGCCTGCTCGCGCTGGTGCGCAAGAAGGCCGCCGGCGGGGCGCATTCCGCCAAGGTCTCCGAGGCGGAACGCCTGCTGAAGGAAAAAGAAAGCCGCCTGGAAAAACTCCGCGCCGAGCTGGAGAACACCCGGGCCGAGAAGGCCGAGCTCCAGGGACGGGAAAAGGAACTGCGCGAGGAGCTCAAGGCCAGGCCCTACCGCGCCATGCTGCGCGAGTCCGAGGAGAAGCTCCTGATCAAGGAGAAGATGCTAGCCGACCTGGGCGCCCGCATGAAGCGCATCGGGCACGACTTCGAGGAGCTGAAGGCCCGCGGCCAGAGCGCCGGCGCGCCCGGCTACCTGCCGGAGTTCGAAGAGCTGGTGGCCGGGGTGGCGCACCAGGTGGCCAACTCCATCAGCATCATCCGCAGCCACGCCGAATTCTGTTCCGAGGCGCCGGATTCCGAGGGCGCGCGCGAATCGCTGGACGTGATAGTGCGCAATATCGTGAACCTGCAGAAGAAGATAGACATCATCATGAACTTTTCCAGGCCGGTGATCCCGCAGCGCTCGCCCGAGCGCCTGGCGGCCGTGGTCGCCGAGGTGCTGCAGGGCCTGCGCGCCGCCGGCAAACTGGAAAAGATAGTTGTTTCGGTCAAGGGCGGCGAGAAATTAAAGCCGGTGGGCCTGGACCGGGTGCGCTTCGCTTCCGCAGTAGAACAGCTGTTGCTGAACGCGGCAGAGGCCCTGCCCTCCGGCGGCGAACTTTCGGTCTCCGTTTCCGCCGCGGGCGGCCGGCAGCGTATAGAGATCTGCGACACCGGTGCGGGGATAGAGAGGAAGAACCTCGCTTCCGCCTTCCACCCGTTCTTCACCACTAAACCCGGCAAGATGGGGCTGGGGCTCACGCTGGCCCGCAACGTGGCCAGGGCGCACGGCGGCGCGCTGGAACTTTTCTCCGAGCCGGGCAAGGGGACGCGCGCCGTGCTGGAATTGCCGGAAAGCTGAGAGGACTATGCCACGAATATTGATCGTTGACGACGAGCCCGATATGCGCCTGGCGGTGCGCAACGTGCTTAAACTGCGCGGCTACGAGATCGCCGAGGCCGGCGACGGCCCTACCGCGCTGGAACTGGTCAAGGCCAGCCGCCCCGACCTGGTGCTGCTGGACATGCGCCTGCCCGGCATGGACGGCATAGAGGTTTTGTCGGGGCTCAAGAAGATAGACAGCACGGTGCCCGTGGTCATGATAACCGGCTATGGACACATACAGTCCGCAGTGGACGTGATGAAAATGGGGGCCAGCGAGTATCTGCAGAAACCTTTTGAGAACGCGCAGCTGGTGGAGACGGTCAAGCGGTTCGCGCATTCGCCTCAGGCCCCCCGGGCGGTGACCCAGCCTGTTCCCATCCCGGCCAGGCCCGAACCCGCCGCTCCGCCCGCTCAGCAGGTTCCTGAATTAGCGCCCGCAGCGGCCGCCCCGGCCCCTGCCCCGGCGGCAGCGCCGCGCCGCCGCAGCCCGCTGCTGGTCCCCGCGCTGGCCCTGGCCGCCCTGCTGGCGGGGTTCCTGCTCTACCGGCAGGCCTCCGCGGGCGCCGCCTACTACAAGGAATACCCTGGCGTGGCCGCCAACATTTCCGCGCTGGTCTGGACGGAGGGGAAACTTTTCGCCGGCGACTGGCTGACGCAGGCGGTTTATGTTTACGCTACGGGCAAGGACGGCCTGCGCCTGGAGTCCACTTTCCCGCTGGAGAAGACCCATATCAGCGGCCTGGCCGCGGCCGGCGACACGCTCTACGTGGCCGATTCGTGGAAGAAGACCATAGAGGCCCGCCGCATCGAGCCCGGCCTGCCCCTCATCCGGAGCTTCCCCGCGCCCGGCAAGGTCAGCGCGCTGTATTACGACGGGGAGTATCTCTGGACCTGCGACAGCGAGGGCAACGCCGTCCTGCGCCGCCCCGATTCGGAACTGACGCCCTCGGTCTCTTTCAAGCTGCCGGAGAAGCCGGACCAGATCTTCAAGGACAAAGGCTACCTCTGGACCGCCGTCTCTTCCACCGGCAAGCTCTACCGCCACAAGCTCGACGGCAGCCTGACGCTCGACGGGGTCTACACGCTCAAGACCGCCCGCACCGGCTATCCCCTGTCCGCTTTCTCCTGGCGCGAAGGCCGGCTGTGGTTCGCCCGGGACGGCCTGGGAGTAGTGTTCGAGTCAGGGAAAGGCGAGCTCGTAAAGGAGTAGCGCTCCCTGAGCCAAATAAAAAACCCCGCAGAAGCGGGGTTTTTTATTTGCTCGCGGGCCGGTTAGTCCAGCAGTTCGTTGAGAACCACGGACGGGTTGGCCATCTTCACGGCCGGCGCGTTGGGCACGTTGGTCGTGAGGGCGTAGTTGCCGTAGCGGGCGGCCACGGTGGAGTTGGTGGTGTGGCGGGTGAC